>JAGBHK010000003.1 GCA_017935565.1 Lachnospiraceae bacterium | reverse complement strand
GGACGTTTACTCCGTTGGAAATTGCCTTTTTCTTCTCTTTTCGGTCACTTTGGGAGAACAGTATATGTCGCTCAAAGTGCCTAAATTCAAGGAGTTTCAGGTATTTTTCCTTTGGAGCAGTGTTACGCACTCCACATGCACACTGTGCGGAAACATATCCACAGGCTGCACCTTCTCAAGTTTAAATCCATTCTCTGTCAAAAACTTCAAATCCCTTGCCAATGTAGCCGAATCACAGCTTACATACACGATTTTTTTCGGTTGCATCTTAACCATCGTTTCAAGCACACTTACATCGCAACCTTTTCTTGGCGGGTCGACAACAATTACATCTGCACCTTCACCTGTTTTTTCAAAATGGCTTGGGAGCACATCTTCTGCTTTTCCTACAAAAAATTCTGCATTTTCTATACCATTTATTTCTGCATTTTTCTTTGCATCATCGATTGCTTCTGGAACAATTTCAACTCCGCGCACCTTCAATGCATTTTTCGCTAAAAACAACGAAATTGTACCAACTCCACAGTACATATCCCACACATTTTCCTTGCCGGAAAGTTCTGCAAACTCTAAAGCCTTTCCATAAAGAACCTTTGTCTGCACGGGATTTACCTGAAAGAATGAAAGTGGTGATATTCTAAAAGCAACATCTCCAATGTAATCTGTAATATACCCATTTCCATACAAATTCACTATAGTCTTGCCCATAATTACATTTGTATTTTCTTTATTTATGCTATAAGAAATGCTAGTCATACCTTCAATCTTTAACAATGTATCAACCAGTACATCAGCGTTTTTCAATTTATCGCCATTAATAACCAGACAAACCATCACCTGTCCAGTCACAAAACCTTTTCGAATAAGCACATGGCGTACAAGTCCTTTGCCCGTTTCTTCGTTGTACGCGCTAATGCCATTTTCTTTCATAAATTCCTTAACAATGCTCATAATTTCACGGTTTTCATCTATACCAATGTCGCAAGTATCGCACTCAATTATAGAATGTGTTCGCCCTGCATAAAAACCTGAAATCACTTGCCCATCCTTAGAAATCCCCACAGGAAATTGAGCCTTGTTTCTATATTGCCAAGGTTTCTCCATACCAATAATAGGAAGCATAGACGGCTCTTTTATACCACCTATACGGATAATATTATTCTTAACTTTATTTTCCTTGAATTCAAGTTGTTTTTTATAATCGATTTCCTGAATCTGACAGCCTCCACATTGCTTCGCTACAGGACATTTTGGTTCCACACGAAATGGCGAAGGTTCTATCACTTCCATTAATCTAGCATAAGCATAGGACTTAGTAGTTTTCATTATCTTAACCAATGCTTTATCGCCAACTACCGCATCCTTAATAAAAAGCGTATAGCCATCTTCCAATTTCGCAATACCCTCTCCATTTGTGCCGATATCAATTATATCTACCGTAAATGTGTCATTTTTATTTACCATATTACACCGAAGTCTTTCTAATGTTACTATCAATATATCTGTTATAGCCAAGCCATTCTGTACCTTCTGGTGGCTGTGTGCTATTTAAAATCTCTTTTGCAGTTTCCATCTTTGCATCCGCATTGTCAGCAAATGATAACGCAATAGCTTCAATCAATGCTGGTTTCTTTGGCGAACCAAATTCCAACTCACCATGATGCGACAAAATACAATGCTTCAATTCATTTCCAAGTTTAACTGGGAATCCGTCAATCTTTTTAATAGCATCTGCAATCATATGATATCCCAATACAATGTGACCTAAAAGCTGTCCCTCGTCTGTATAATCATTTGTTGGGAATGTTGACAATTCATTGATTTTACCTATGTCATGGAATATGGCTGCAGTTACCAATAAATCTCTATTAATTATAGGATACAATTTTGCAAAACAATCACAAATTTTTGTAACTGAAAGTGTATGTTCTAAAAGTCCGCCTACAAAGCTGTGATGAACACTTTTTGCCGCTGAATGATTCTTAATTCTCTTTACCAAACCATCATTATCCACGTAAAACATTTCCAGTAATTTTTTAAGATATTCATTCTTCACAGTGCCGATAATACCTTTAAGTTCTTCGTACATAGTATCAATATCTTTTTCAGACACTGGCAAATATTCTCTCTCGTCATACTCGCCCTCATGTGCCTTTCTAACTCGCTTAATGTTAAGCTGTGTAGTTCCATTAAACACCGTAACTTCTGCCACAATATCCACATAATCCATAGCATCAAAATCATCTATTCCTAGGGAATTCGGGTCCCATATTTTACCGTCAACAGCACCTGTTTTATCCTGCAAAACTACAGAATCGTACTGCTTTCCAGTCTTTGTCATCGCTGTTGTTTTTGATTTACAAAAATATATCTCCTGAATTTTTTCACCTTCGCGTAAAGTTTCTATGTATTTCATTTTTTCTAACCTTTCAAATTTTATTGAATTTTCTAATATTATAATGTATTATTAACTCAAATGCAAACATATTTCAATGCAGAAAGGCAGATAACATGAATTCAAAAGTATTAAAAACCCTTGAATTTAATAAAATTATAGATAAGCTCGCAGCACATTCAAGCACACCGCTTGGTCAAAAGAAATGTAACGAGCTTGAACCAATAAATGATATTCAAAAAATCATGGCAATGCAAAAAGAAACCAGCGACGCCCTAAAAAGACTTTGGCAAAAAGGAAGCGTTTCCTTTTCAGGTACACGAGACATTGCAGAGCACATTAAAAGACTCGAAGTTGGCAGCAATCTCTCAGCCAAAGAATTGCTTGATATCAGTTCTGTATTAAATGTGGCGCTTAAAATTAAGAGTTTCTCTAAAAACACGGAAGGCGAGGATTACAATGATTCCCTTTCAGAAATGTTTAGTGCGCTCGAACCATTGAGCCCTCTTAACAATGAGATTAAAAGATGTATCATTTCAGAAGAAGAAATCGCTGATGACGCTAGCAGCGCCCTTAATTCAATTAGACGTTCAATGAAGAATATTAACCAGAAGGTTCATGATGTTTTAAATGCAATGGTTAATTCACAGACAACTAGAACAATGCTCCAAGACTTTGTTGTAACCATGCGTAACGGTCGTTACTGTTTACCTGTTAAAGCTGAATATAAAAACAATTTCCAAGGTATGGTCCATGACCAGTCGGCAACAGGCTCAACTGTATTTATCGAACCTATGGGCGTTGTAAACTTAAACAATGAATTAAGACAATTAAGTATTAAAGAAAATGAGGAAATAGAAAAAATTCTCGCTACTCTTTCTGCAAGTACCGCCGAACACTCAGAAGAAATCTACAATGATTTCTTGATTTTGTCAGAACTTGACTTTATATTTGCAAGAGCGGCGCTCTCCAAGGAATATAAATGCAGCGAACCGATTTTTAACGGCGATGGCATTATTAATTTAAAATGCGCAAGACACCCTCTTTTAAATCAAAAAACTGTTGTTCCAATCAACATTACATTGGGTGACGAATATAATTTGCTTGTTGTAACAGGCCCTAATACTGGCGGTAAAACTGTTTCTTTGAAGACCACTGGTTTACTTTCCCTTATGGGGCAGGCAGGCCTTCATATTCCTTGCGATGAAGGTTCAACCTTAAATGTATTTAATGAAATTTACGCAGACATTGGTGATGAGCAGAGTATCGAGCAAAGTTTAAGTACTTTCTCATCACATATGACAAATATTATCAAAATACTTGATAAAGCCGATGACAATTCACTTTGTCTATTCGATGAATTATGCGCAGGTACAGACCCTACAGAAGGTGCAGCCCTTGCCATAAGTATGTTGACATTTTTGAAGAATATCGGTGCCAAAGTAATGACTACAACTCATTACAGTGAGCTTAAAATATTTGCACTTTCAACCGAAGGTGTTCAAAATGCTTCTTGCGAATTTTCAGTAGAAACCTTAAGTCCTACTTACAGACTTTTAATTGGTGTCCCAGGAAAGAGTAATGCATTTGCAATTTCAGGCAAATTAGGACTTCCATCATATATTATTGATGATGCAAAAAAACTCATTGACACAGACAAGCAATCTTTTGAGGATGTTGTTACAAGCCTTGAAGAAAGCCGTCTTACAATAGAGCGCGAACAAGAAGAAATTGAGAAATACAAGCAGGAAGTTAAGAGTCTTAAAGAAGCACTTGAGAAAAAATATGAAAAGCTTGATGATAGACGTGAACGCATTATCAACGATGCCACAAAAGAAGCTGAAAAGATTTTACAAGAAGCCAAAACTTTTGCCGACGAGACCATTAGAAATATCAATAATGCTGGCAATGACATAAAAGAACTTGAAAAACTTCGTACAGGCGCACGTGAAAAACTTAACGCCAATGACAAGAAAAAGAAGGTAAAAGAAAACAAACCTAAAACAGGTAATCTTACAGCAAAAGATATCCGTATAGGCGACACTGTCAAGGTTTTAAGCATGAATCTTGAAGGAACTGTTTCTTCTATGCCAAATGACAAGGGTATGCTTTTTGTTCAGATGGGCATCCTTCGCTCACAAGTAAATATCAAGGATTTAGTTCTTGTTGACGTACCTGTTATCACAGGCCCTAATTTGCAAAAGAGTTCTAGCGGAAAGATTAAGATGTCAAAATCTTTAAATATTTCCCCTGAAATCAATCTTATAGGAAAAACTGTTGATGAGGCAATTTCAGAACTTGATAAATATTTAGATGACGCATACCTTGCACATCTACCACAGGTTAGAATTGTTCACGGTCGCGGTACTGGAGCATTAAAAAACGCTGTACATCAGCATTTGAAGAGGTTGAAATATGTTAGTAGTTACAGACTTGGAGCCTTTGGCGAAGGTGATACAGGTGTGACTATTGCGGAGTTTAAGTAATACAAAAGGAGATACCTTATTGGCATCTCCTTTTATCAGCATTTCTCACACTTCTACCATTTTACACTTTCCTTATTCTTAAGAATAAGGAAATAATTTTCGTATGCTATAACTTCTATACTGTCATTTATACCATATGGTTTAATCGTTTTTCCTAGGCTGTATAAAATAAATCTAGGGCCCATCTGTGTTTGAACAAGTAGTTTCACAACCTGTGTTGGTACGCCATTGATTAGTACGTTATCATCCATGTAGCCGTAAACTTTAGCTAGCATTACCTTGCCTTTTTGTTTAACCTTCATATATCTAGACAACGATCTAATTACAAAACTCAAAGCCACAATGCTTATTAACAAAGGAAAAAAACCTATGAATATTACACCTGTTGTAAACTTAGCCCCCAAAACTACCGTAAATAAACCAGAAAATCCAAAACTAAAAACAAAGAACAAAGGAAACACTACATTCCAAAAACTTAAACTCGCTTCCTTACATTCCAAAACAGGATATTCCATATCCGCCAATGCTGTATTAAGTCCTGTCCTAACCCCACAATAAGGACAAATTTCCGATACTGCTGGTGCTCCACAGGATGGACATATTTTTTGTTTGGTATAATTAATATTATTCATTAGTAATCTTATTTCCTCCACTCGTAATTCCTAAGTTTCCCTTCCATCTCCATTCCCTTGAAACTATTCTGTCTAAGCGCCTCATACAATATGATAGCCACAGAATTAGACAAATTAAGTGAACGAATATCAGGATTCATTGGAATTCTAACACAGGTTTCCTCGTTATTTACCAAGATACTTTCAGGAATTCCTGCGCTTTCCTTACCAAACATTATGTAACAATCCTCTTCATATGACACCTCATCATAGGACTGTGGTGCCTTTGTAGTTGCATAATAAATTTTGGCATCAGGATTCTTTTCTACAAAATCTGCGTAGCTGTCGTAAATCACAACATCTAACTTATCCCAATAGTCAAGTCCTGCTCTCTTTACGGATTTTTCATTTATCTTGAATCCCATAGGCTCAATAAGGTGGAGCCTTGTGCCTGTAGCACAGCAGGTTCTACCTATATTGCCTGTATTTGCAGGGATTTCAGGTTCGTGTAAAACTATATTTAACATCTCTTAATTAATCCTTTTATTATAAATTTTAAGTAACTATTCAAAGCCTCCTTCGCAAAATCGCCTCTACGAGGCTTTCCTTTTGCTCATGTAGGCATTCTCGCCATATAAATTTTTAAAAATATGTCCATTTATGCAAGCATAATGTCCATATTTATTAAAAATTTGCATGGCTCTGAATAGTTACAAGCATTCAATAAAATGCTTAATTCTTGATAACGCTTCCTTCAACTGTTCCATTGAATATGCATATGAAATTCTAAGGAAACCTTCGCCACAGTCACCAAATGCTGTTCCCGGTACTACTGCAAGTTTTTCCTTCTCAAGAAGCTTTGTTGCAAATTCATCTGAAGTCATACCAAACTTCTTAATGTTAGGGAATACATAAAATGCGCCTGCTGCCTCAAAGCACTCGATACCCATCTCATTAAATGTCTTGATGAGATACTTTCTTCTCTGGTCGTATGATTTACGCATTTCTTCAACATCATCATCACCATTTCTTAAAGCCTCGATAGCTGCATACTGGCTCACTGTAGGAGCACACATAATTGCAAACTGATGAATCTTTGTCATTTGAGCCATAATTTTTTCAGGGGCACAAGCATAACCAAGTCTCCAACCTGTCATAGCGTATGCCTTTGAAAAACCATTGATTAAAACTGTACGTTCCTTCATTCCTTCCATTTCCGCAATAGAAACGTGAGTACCGTTGTATGACAACTCAGCATAAATTTCATCCGAAATAACAAAGATATCCTTTTCCACACAAATCTTTGCGATTTCTTCAAGGTATTCTCTCTCCATAATAGCGCCGGTTGGGTTATTTGGGAAAGGTAAAATAAGTACTTTTGTCTTGTCCGTAATACAAGACAATAAAAGTTCCTTTGTAAGCTTGAAATTGTCTTCTTCCTTAAGTTCACAAATAACAGGAACACCGTATGTAAGCTGAACACATGGTAAATATGAAACATAACTTGGCTGAGGAATAATAACCTCATCTCCAGGATTTACCATTGCTCTAAGTGCAATATCAATTGCCTCGCTACCACCAACTGTGATGATAACTTCCTTTTTGTGGTCGTAATGAACATTAAATCTTCTCGCAAGATACTTGCAAATTTCCTCTCTAAGTTCCATAAGACCTGAATTTGATGTATAAACTGTTCTGCCTCTCTCTAATGCGTGGATACCTTCCTCTCTTACATGCCAAGGTGTTGCAAAGTCAGGCTCACCAACGCCTAAAGATATAGCGTCTTTCATCTCTGTTACAATATCGAAGAATTTTCTAATTCCCGATGGTTTCATTTCTTTTACTACTTCTGATAATGGATCTCTCATTATGGTGTCACCAACATCCTTTCATCTTCTTTTCTCTCAACAAGTATCGTTCCATGATCCTTGTACTTTCTAAGTACAAAATGTGTTGATGTGGAACGTACTGATTCTATAAACGATAACTTTTCAGCAACAAATGTTGAAACGTCTCTCATAGTCTTTTCCTTTAAAAGCACCATGAAATCAAATCCACCTGACATAAGGTAAACTGCTTCAACTTCGCTGAAATTATATATTCTTTCTGCAATTTTATCAAAGCCAACACCTCTTTGTGGCACAACTGAAACCTCAATCATAGCTACAACCTTGTCTTCGCCAGCATTGTCCCAGTTAATCATTGTATGATAACCACAAATAATGTTTTCTTTTTCCATTTTGGCAATTTCATTGGCAACCTCAGCCTCTGAAATGCCGTTCATCGCGGCTAAATCCTTTAATTCAATCTTACAGTTCTTTTCTAAAACCTGTAAAATCTCTCTTCTAAGCTTTGTTAACTCCATAGAATTCTCTCCTTTTCTATAAACTTACGGACCCTCTTGGTGGCTCCAAATATCTATTTTCATCTTCATTTACGACAACTTTATCCTTAACATATGTAATTTTACCGATAACAAAGGCAGGTATTCCTTCTTCTTCAAGACTTGCAACCAACCCTTCACCGTCATTAGTTACCATCAAAAGGCACCCTGCTGATGATATCATATAAGGATTAAGTCCAAAATATTCGCAAAATTCAATTGTTTCCTGATAAACATTAATATCCTTAAGGTTAACCGACAATCCAAAATTGCCAGCTTCACCCATTTCCCACAGCGCACCAAAAATGCCACTTTCCGACACATCATGCATGGCAGCTACGCCATGCTTAATGGCGACTGCAGCCTCACTGCGGATATCGAGATAATCTATATATTTCTTACCTCTTTCAATATATGATGGAGAAAATCTCTCCTTCAATTCTTCTTTTTCAGCTAATAACACTGTAGCTTCAAGGCCTATAGCCTTAGACATCACTATGTCCATTCCAGGCTCTATATTTTTATACGACAAATCTTTTACAGCCCTTCCAAAAGCTGTAACTGTAACCACTGGTTCAGTCACATATTTTGACACTTCCGTATGTCCACCACTTATTATAATACTATGCTCCTTGCAATAATCCGAAAGAGCATCCATAATCTGCCTGATATGTTTTTCTTTAACATACTCAGGCAATGTAAATGCAAATGAAACTGCTTCAACAATTCCTCCTGCCGCATACATATTATTGCATGCGCGAATTATAGCTCTATTATACATCTTGTCAATAGGGCCTGCCAGTGTCTCAGTAGAAACTAGCATCTCACCCCAATCAGACACATCCATTCTCGATGCATCAATGCCAACATTACAAGCAATCTTGGTACGCTTTCTGTCACGATATTTAATTGTCTTTAAAATCGCTCTTTTAAGAGTCGACTCTGAAAGTTTTCCAATCTTCATTGCTCTCTCCTAGTTAATCAAATCCTATTTGTTGACATTTTTGTTTCGTTCACTTACAATTATAATGCAGCAACGATGAGTGGTAATATCATAGATGCAACAAGAATAATAGCGATAACTGTAATAAGTTTCTTCTGTGTTTTTTTGTTGTAGATATTCATATTTCCTCCTATCCGAAGCTATTCTTTTAAGAAAGGCTTACTATTATGAATTTTTATTATCCAATATTTGGTTTATTTTTAATTTTTATCGCTTGGTTTACTTATGAAAGAAACAAAGCGTCAAAACTCGAAAAACGAAAAGAGGACGACTTTTGGAAACGCGAAAACGAAGCAAACGGTGTTCGTCGTGTTCCCCTCGACTCCCTTGAATATGTAAAGGTGCCTGACGCTATTCTCCTTTCAGGATTATCAGCCAAAGATACTGACGATAAAATACTATTAAAATGTAACGAAGAACTTATCGAATTACAAAATAAACGTATATTTAATCTCACAGGCAAAACTGTTACCGACATTAAAATGAATTTCGGCCCAGCAAACATCACTGCTTTGGATGAATATGACACCAATTATACCGAATTAGTCAAACTTATTCATATGTATGGAACAAGATTAAATGACTTAAATTACACTGACGATGCCATCAAAGTACTTGAATTCGGCATTGATATTTTAACAGATATAAGCGGTAATTACAAGTTATTAGCAGACCTTTATATTAAAAAAAATCAAACTGGCAAACTCGATTATCTGTTAGAAGTTGCAAATAAACTCGATTCTTTAAACAAAAACAGCATCATCGGTTATATTAATGCATTGAAAAAGCATTAATATAGCAATATTATTTAGGGCATCTTCCATAAGTTGCCAATATCTTATCAATATATCTGGATGCGCTGTTTTTAGTCAATTTATCAATATCATAGTCAATCTGAATATTATGATAAGCCACAAGTGCTTTTAACCATTCCGCCTGTTTTTTAGTAACAGGCGATTCTTTTTTCACTTTATATATAGCTTCCTTTGGCTCAAATACATCTGGATTGTTTTCCTCGTATTCATTACACAAAAGCTTATATAATTCACCCGCCACATACGCGTCATTAATCGCGCGATGGTGATTCTCGTCCTTTATACCAAAATGATTACACAAATATTCTAACGATTTTTTTGGTAAATCTGTAAGCAATTGTCGCGAAATTTTAAGTGTATCTATCACTTTAGTTTCTAGCGTATACTTGTGATTAACCGCTGTACGCTTTAGGAAACTATAATCAAACATCACATTGTGACCAATTATTGTAAATCCTTGAAGAAACTTCACAACGTCCGCAATCACTTCTGCAATATATGGTGCATTTTCAACCATTTCGTCGTTTATCCCAGTAACTTCTGTTATTCGATGTGGTATTTTTCTTGCTGGATTAATAAAAGTTTCAATTTTATCAACAATTTTTCCATCAACCACTTTTAACGCACCAATCTCAATGATTGCATCTTCTTTAGCACTAAGTCCCGTGGTTTCTAAATCCAATAAAATATATGAATTAAGCATTTTCAACCGCCTTTCCAACTATCGAAACTGACGCATCAAAAGTTATAGGATTTCTATTATCGTAATCAAATTTTACGAAAATCTTTTCACAATTTTCGCAACATTCTATATCAAGATATGCCTTTGCTACCTCCAATGAAATCGCCTCGATATGTTCAGTTTTCTTAATAGTGCCATCCTTAACAAGCACTCGTAGAGCATCCTTGTATGCAGACATATCCACAGAAAATGAAGGTCTTGTCTTCATATTTTCACGCAAATATATATCCAATGTCATAACTTCTTTTAAAACCTCTTCATTGGCGCCTTCCACCTTTTTTACGAAATCTAAAAGTAAATTATATCTTTCAATTCTTGAATGTTTCTCTCCTTTTTTATGAACTTCATCATAAAAATCTCCAAGAACCTCATAAAAATCATAAGGTGATTCAAAAAAACTTATTAAGTAATTAACAGTATTTCTGAACTGATTGCTTCCGTAATATATTTCAAGAACCGTTTCAATTTTCTTTAATTTGAGCACATCATCAAAACTCAACCATTTAGTATACAGCACTTCATATGGTGGGAAATTCTTGTAAACAATACCGTATTCCTTGGCGTCATCATACATATACGCCCCATGTAAAACCTTCAAAAATCCCAGTTGCAATTCATCTGGTTCCATGGCATACACATCGTTAAATGATTTCTTAAATGTAGCGATATCTTCATATGGCAACCCTGCAATCAAATCGAGATGTAAATGGATATTTCTAGCACTTTTAATCTTTGATACTACATTTTTCAATCTCTCCAAATCCATTTTTCTACGAATAGCCTCGATAGTTTTTTCATTGGTTGACTGCACACCAATTTCAAGTTGTACCAATCCTGGGCGCATTTTATTTAATATCTCAATCTGTTCCTCAGTAATTAAATCTGCCGAAATCTCAAAGTGAAAATTCGTTATTCCATTGTCATTTTCTAATATATACTGCCAGATTTTTTCGCTGCGATTTTTGTCACAATTAAATGTTCTATCAATAAATTTAACCTGACTAACCTTGTTGTCCATAAAAAATTTGAGTTCCTCAAAAACTTGTTCAAGACTTCTAAATCGTAAAGTTTTGTCTATGGATGACAAACAATAACTACACGAAAACGGGCAGCCCCTACTACTTTCGTAATAAATAATTCTGTTCTCAAATTCTTTTAGGTTTTCATATGGAAATGGAATTTTTGACATATCTACGCATTTTCTAACATCAGCAATAGGTTTATCTTTTGTAATGATTCCTGCAATGCTCTCAAAATCATCATTTCCATTGACATAATTTGTCACAATATCTTTAAAAGTTTCCTCACCTTCTGAAACCATAACACCCTTAACGCAATCAAATTCTTCAAAATATTTTTGCGCATTATAAGAAACCTCCGGACCACCAAGCCAAATATCTGTGTCTGGAAGTAATTTTTTCAATTCAACCATCAACTTCTCAACATATTCAATATTCCATATATAGCACGAAAAAGCCAGAACATCCGGCTTTTTCAAATAAATATCGTCTAGAATATCTTCAATTAAGTTGTTTATGGTATATTCTGCAATTTGAATTTTTTCTGCATATTCCTTCGAATACGCCTTTAGGCTATGTACTGCTAAATTAGAATGAATATATTTAGCATTGATTGCCACCAATAAAATTGTCTCCACCATAATTATTAAATTCCTGTTCCTGTATTGCTCTGTTAATTTTTGATCTCATATTCACAAGCGTTATTGCTCCCAAAAGCTGTGTCGCACCAATAAAGAATGCATACGCTGTTGAAATAACTAACATTTCAAACTGTATTGTATCAGAAGGCATCATATTTACAATAATATTTGCCACCGTACCTCCAAACATTTCTTCCATCATTTGAATATCTTCCTGACTCATCGCCGATGCTGAAAATCCCGAAAAAATTGAAGTTAAATTATGTGCTCCAACCAAAAGCATTATAGCAACACCAAATCCTGAAATCTTACCTTCTAACTTACCGTATTGGGTCCCTGCGACAAATTTCATAGTTTTGGATAATGACAAAAATATCACACCAATTCCTATCAATACAAAAGCTACAATACCAACAATAAACAATAAAAATACCGATAAAACCTTGATACTTCCTATAAATTCTATGTCATCACTTCCAAGGAAGGAAGCAACCTTATCAGTAAATCCATGAGTCAATACAACCAGCGCTATAGCCACAATCGCAAATAATCCAACATAAACAAAATACACAATACCGTGATATTTCATTACGCCACCAACAATTTTCAAACCAGTTGTCTTTACCATACCATCAGTTTTTTTGGCATTTTCATATATTAAATATATACCAAAAGCCATAAGCACCAAAGGTATAAAATTCACTAAAAACAATAAAACTTCAATAACCATTACCACCAAAATAGTAAGGCTAAGAGCATTATTTGTTTGAGCATCGTAAGGACTTTGTATTAGTTCTTTGACCTTATTAGCTACATCTGCTGAATTAAATACACTAATAACAAAATTTGCAATCGATAACACCAAGCCAAATGATATCATTATGGCCATAATCATTACCTTTACAGAACCCAATTCATTTTTTACAATTCTATAGACTTTAGAGTTCAATTCATTCATTGTCTACTCTCCATTTCTTATGCATTAAGTTTCTTCTCAACTGCAACAGCAAGCGCTCCTGGTCCAATGTGACATGAAACACTCAATGAAAGAGGATTAATTACAATACTCTCCTCATCAATTCCAGGTATTTTCTCAAGAAGTTCTTTTTTCATATTCGAAATTTCTTCTTCGTTCTTAGTATGCGCAAACGCAATATGAACGTTTTTAACATCTCCACCAAATCTTGTCTCTATATCCTTCATAATAGCTTCAATCATAATGTTTTTAGCCATACTTATCGTTCTTGCCTTTGAAAACGCATCAAGTTTTTCACCCTGAATCTGAAGAACGGGTTTAAGTTTAAGAATTGTTCCCAATGCAGCCGCTGCTGCTGTAATTCTTCCACCCTTTTTCAAATACTTCAAAGTATCAACCATAATGTAAATACTTGCTTCAAGTTTCATTTCCATAAGTTTATCATATATAGACTTTGGATCCATTCCACTGTCCGCCATCGCTTTAGCATCAAGACAAGCTCTTCTCTGTGTTACTGAAATTCTCTGATTGTCCACAACAAATACCTTACCCTCATATTCATCCTCATGAGAAAGCATTATCGCTGTAGAACAAGAACCACTAAGTCCACTAGACATTGGAATATGAATAACATAATCATAATCCTTAAGAGCATCATCCCATATATTCATTACCTGTTCAGGACTTGGCTGAGTAGTCGAAATATCAGCATCTCCTTCGAGTTTTTCGTAAAATTCCTCCTGAGAAAGGTTTATATCTTCAAAATATGTTTCATCATTAATAATAAAAGGCATCGGTAACACATAAATCCCTAACTCTTTTCCCTCAGCCTGTGTAATTCCACTATTGCTATCTGTCACAATTGCTGTCTTAGCCATTTTATTTTACCTCCATAGCACAATTCGAATACATTTTATCACACTTCACATTAACTCGCAAGATAATTAATACTTATAAATAATATCCATTAAATCTATTGGCTCATCTATTATTGATACTGCGCCACTCATTTCAAGTTCTCTTCTAGTCCTAAATCCCCAGGTTACTGAAATGCAATCTAACCCAGCGTTTTGGGCAGTTAATATATCAACATCTGAATCACCTACATAAACTGCCTCATGCTGTAATACATCCAAATCCTTCAATGCCATAAACACAGCGTCTGGATTAGGTTTCTTTCTTATAGTTTCACATTCACCATAAGCATATTCAATGTACTCTCCAAAAAATTCCTTATTAAGTTCTTTAACAGCCAAATCAAATTTATTTGAAACAATAGCCATCTTAAAATCTTTATCCTTTAGTTCTTTAAGAAGTTCCATTATTCCCTCATAAGGTCTGGTCTTATTTTTAGAATTAACCTTATAATGCTCTTTAAATATTTTAAGAACCTCTACAACTTCACTCTCGCAAGTATTTTCTGGCAAAGCTCTTACAATTAATTTTTCCACTCCATTTCCAACAAAACTTCTAACCTCATCAATATCCCTTGTCGGATATCCTTTTTGCATTAACGCATAATTTGTACTATCGCACAAATCTTCCAATGTATTTAATAATGTTCCATCCAAATCAAAAACCACTGCTTTATATGCTTTCATAATCAATATATTCCTTTTCTTTATTAATCTACAACTACAAGTATATCCCTAATTATTATATTTTCAAGAAAGAATTAAAAAAATTTGTTAAAAAATGTAGATAATCTATAATTATTGTGGTAAAATATATTAAATTATTTGTGTGAATTAACAAAATATTGATATATACTCAAAGGATTACAGGAGGATTACTATGAAGAAGACCGTTACAGGAAGGGTTCATAGTGTTAGTAGCAACAATCGCAAAAAACTTGCTAATTTTAACTATACTCATTCAGAGACACAACTAGATTCATTAACTGGTTTAACAAACAAAATGCATACTCAACAATTGATTAGCAACTACTTGTTTGATTATCCAAATTCAAATTGTGCATTATTTGTCATTGACATTGATAATTTCAAATCAGTTAATGATAACAATGGACATTTATTTGGTGATGCCGTTTTGACAAGTATCGCCTCTGCTATCAAATCCACATTTAGGTCTTCCGATATTGTCGGTCGTATAGGTGGCGATGAATTTATGGTTCTTATGAAGGATTATCGACAACTTTCAGATGTAGTTGATAAAGCAAATTCTTTAAGACACGCTATTCGTAATACATATGTTGGCGAAGGTAATTATATGGTTTCTGTAAGCGTTGGTATTTCTTTATTCAACGAACATGGTTCCGACTTCTCTACTCTTTATGAAAAAGCTGACAACGCCATGTATTTTAACAAAAACAACGGCAAAGACGGTTACACTATATATTCACCAGATAACAAAAACATAACTTCTGGTGGTCGTAGTAAGAAAAACGACGAAGGTTATACTACATTTAACAAGAAGAAAACTAATGCTATCAATACATACGCTTATGAATTGATGGATTTCACATTCAAAATTATGGAAGACTCTAAGGATGTTGATAATGCTATTAACCTCCTCTTGAGAAATGTTACAAATCACTATGGTATTTCGTTAATCGCCATACGTGAAGTAACTGAATCGCCATACACTCTTAAATACATTTACGAATACATTCAGGAAGATGTAAAAAAAGCCCCTCTTATAGGCAAGGTATGGAATTATTCAGAAAAAGACTGGAATACAATGTTATCCCATTACAGTAATGGTTATTATTTGTGGCAATCAACGGACGAAGTTCCTCTTGATTGCGATATTATGGATTATCCTGGACATTTCAAAACATTTATGGAGGTTCCAATTTATTCAGACAATTCATTTATTGGTTGTATTGACTTCATTGACCTCACTAAAAATGTCAATTTCTCAACACAGGATATTAGTACATTGAAGATGTTCTGTCGTATTATTTCATCTTACTTGATGAATATGAGGGCTTTAAATCAAACTGAATCTTTGGTTGAGCAGATGAATGCTCACGATTCGTTAACTGGACTTTTAAAATATGACTATTTTCATGAAAAAATGCAGCCTTTTATGGTAGCACCAAGACCTTGCAGAATTGCTTTGGTTTACTCTGATATTTTGCATTTTAAATATATTAATGAAACATATGGTTATTCAGTTGGTGACGAATTAATCAAATTCTTTGTTGAAAAGACCCTAGAGCGTAATATTGCTTTTATTGCAGCGACTCGTGTTTATTCAGATAATATTTTATCTGCCGTCTTGCTAGATGATAGTATGACCAATGAAGAATTTTTAGATGCAGTTGCTGAAAAGAATAGAATTACTGAAGATGCTATTCATGAAAAATTTTTCAATGCACAGATTAGCATTTCTTCCGGTGTTTACATTATTGACAAAGACGAAGACATCCTTTTGGAGACAGCTGTTTCAAACGCAAACACAGCGCGTAAAGAAGCTAAACTTAATCCTACAAAAAATTGCATTCTTTTTGATACAAATATGATGAATGCATTGGCTACAAATATGAAATTATCTGCAGATTTCTACTCTGCTTTAGAAAATGGCGAATTTGTAGTTTATTATCAACCAAAAATAGAAAGTGGTACAACCAAGATATGTGGTGCAGAAGCATTAATCAGATGGATTAAGCCGGATGGTTCGATGATTTTCCCTGGTGATTTTATTCCATTGTATGAGAGCAATGGTCTTATTATCGAACTGGACTATTTTGTTTATCGTGAAGTATTTAAATATATTCGCAACAGACTCGATAAGAATTTGCCAGTTGTACCTATATCCATGAATATTTCGAGACTTCATCTCTTAGATGACGCCTTAATCGAATATATTAAAATGCTTTTGGATGAATACGAAATTCCTACAGAATACTTGGAATTCGAATTAACAGAAAGTATTTATATGGAAAATATGGACAAAGTTCTTGAATTGATGGAAGGATTATCAGAACTTGGAATCCAAATATCAATGGACGACTTTGGTTCAGGTTATTCATCGCTAAACGTATTGAATAGCATTCCTATCGATACTTTAAAACTTGATAGAGTATTCTTATCAGATGCTATTTTAAATGATAAACAGCTCATCATTTTGGCTTCTATCATTGAAATGGCTAAAAAGTTACATATCTCTGTTTTATGTGAAGGTGTCGAATATCTAACTCAATGTGATATGCTATATAAACTTGGTTGTAACATTTTCCAAGGGTATTACTATAGTAAACCGTTGCCTGAGAAACAATTTGACGAATACACCATGGAACATTTCGTTAGTAAAGCAAACGTTATTCATTTTCCATTTAATGATTCACTTAGTGATTCTACAGGTACATACACTGCACGATACAATGGTGATATTATAAGATATGAAGATGGTCCATTAGATAATATGAAAGCCTTCTTCTTGCCTGGCGGAACATTTACTACAAATGTATTAGAATTACCTACTGAATTGTTCCCTATTTCGGACTTTTCAATATCGATGTGGTTCAAACCTGATACTGTTAGCATTTGGACATCATTGTTCTTTGCATCGTTCGAACGAGGATTTTGTAGTATTTTGCCTCATGCTTTCGATGGACGACCTTCATTGCGTTTCAAGGATAACGCCCTTGACGAATGGCATGATACAGGTGGTGCAATCAATATCAAGCCAGGTAGATGGTACCATGTTGTTGCTACATATAACACCAAGCATAACATTTCTTGTTTATATTTCAATGGCGAATTGTTTGGTTCAAGACAAGATGTACCATTTATGAATACACCTCTTAGAATAATTCTTGGCGGTGATATTTACCAGGATAGTTTTGCTGGTTTAATTTCAGACTTTAAGATACACGATCAGGCTTTATCGTCTAATGAGGTTCTTAAAGAGTATTTAACTTATGTTACAAAGTAAGTAATATTTACTTATAATAATTTTTTTCATTATTTAAATTTTCTTCTTGCAAAACGCTCCTTTGTATTGTATAATGCAAATCGAGCGTTTTGCTTTTGGATGGATTCCCGAGTGGCCAAAGGGGACAGACTGTAAATCTGCTGCAACTTGCTTCGGTGGTTCGAATCCACCTCCATCCATTATGAGTCGTAAACGACTCATAACGGATATGCACACAAATTTCTTCGAAATTTGGCGCATGTCTAACACTATTTTATCGGTGGTGAAACCTTTTGGTTCACGCACTAAAGTGAATCACTTTGTGATTCATGGATATGCACACAAATTTCTTCGAAATTTGGCGCATGTCTAACACCATTTTGTTGGTAACAGAACCTTTTGGTTCACGCACTAAAGTGAATTGTATAACAATTCTTACCTTTATAGTTCTGCCGGCGTGGCGGAACAGGCAGACGCGCGGGACTTAAAATCCCGTTGTAGCAATACAGTACCGGTTCGATTCCGGTCGCCGGCATTATATTTATTCAAAAAAACATCCACATTATGGATGTTTTTTTATTTTTTTAATCACCTAAAAAACATCCTTTTTCGCTAGACTTCTTCTTGAATATATAGTATAATAGGAAGAACAAGCAAAGTACGTAAAGTAAAACTAAATATTGAATATATAGAGACAGTTCTGTCTATATTTGTCTTTACTTTTAGATACATTTATGGAGGACAAGGTATGAAAAAGAAAACGAAGAACACAAAGAAAAGCATTGGTTTTTTCAAAAGCATTAAATTTAGACTTATTGCTGGATTTTCACTTCCTATCATTTGTATAATTGTATTAGGAATCATCTCGTTTAATAAGGCGTCTATTTCCGTTATTGACAGTTATGTTATGTCTGCAGAACAGACTGTAGATGCCATTGACACTCAATTAACTCTTGTTACTGACACTGTTATGTCAAGGTACAAAGGCTACTTGAATGTCAAAGAAATCAAACAGTATTTTTCAGGTACATTTGATTTATTAGAGTCAGACCCTGGCAAAAAAGGTTCTGTGGAAACTACATACTCAAACGAGATGTACAATCATGTAAATTCCGACCAGTTGATTGTAAACTTGATGTTACTTTCCGACGAACATCCTTCTATCGGTACAATAACAATTCCTGCATCTACAGATAAGCCATACTCAACACTGATGAATTCCGAGTTGGGCAAAGTTGTTAGCGCGGCTCCATTTGAAAATCATTGGTTTGGTAACTCATGTGAAGTGGACGAAAAATTAGGATATGACAGTAATAAATACGGCATGCGTATTGTAAGAAAATTCCATGATCACAAAGTTTTACTTGTAATTGATATTAGTAAGAGCACCATTCAATCATCGCTCGATGCATTAGATGTTGGTGAAGGCGGTTCTGTTGCATTAGTTTCAGTTGACGGTTCTGAAATATATTCAACAAAAACCGTTTCTGACGAAAAAGTCTTCTTTGGTAAAGATTTTTATCAAGAAGCTATCGATTCCGAAGAAGAAAGCGGATGCACTGATATTACATTAGACGGAAAAAACTATAAGTTTATCTTCTCTAAAATAGACGGAAAAGGTTACATGGTTTGTTCCTTAATTGCTGAAGATGTTCTTATAAGCAAAGTTGACGATATTAAGATTATGACTTTATTCATTGTAATTGTAGCCGTTATCATTGCTATTGCAGTCGCCATCTTCATTTCAACAGGATTCACTCGTGCAATTAATAATACTATTAATGCCCTTGGAAAGGTTTCTGAAGGCGACTTCACTGTTGAAATTACAAATAAACGAAAAGATGAATTCAAACTTATAAACGACGCGGTTAACAACACTGTTGATCATGTTAGAAACCTTATTACAAATGTTCAAGACGTAAATACTGAATTAGTTGAAGCCGCAGGCAATGTTTACAACACATCAACAGTATTTATGGAATCATCAAAGAATATTAATAATTCGGTTGATGAGATTATGACTGGCACAAGCAAACTCGACGAAGATTCAGATAACTGTTTATCACAAATGGATTTATTATCTGAAAAGATTCACACAGTTACTGATAACACAAATGAAATTCAACGAATTGCTGAAGTTACAAACGATTCTATTACCGCTGGTATTACATCTGTTGAAGGAGTTAATGAAAGTACCATTTCAACAACTCGCATTACTGGTAATGTTATTGATGCTATTGAAGAATTACAAGAAAAATCACGTTCTATTGTTAACATTATTCATGCAATCAATGAAATTGCCGAACAGACTAACCTCCTTTCTCTCAATGCTTCCATCGAAGCTGCAAGAGCTGGTGAAGCAGGTCGTGGTTTCGCAGTTGTTGCTAGTGAAATCAGCAAATTAGCAGAACAATCATTATCATCTGCTAACCAGATTGAAAAGATTATTGGCGAAATACTTGATAAAACAAATCATGTTGTTGATATTTCAAAAGAAGCTTACGAAATTGTTCAAGTACAGAAGAGTTCTGTTGCAGATACAACAGAAGCATTTAACGAAATGAAGACAAATATCGATACATTGCTTGTATCATTAAATGATATCACTAAAAACGTTGCAAACATTGAAAGTTCACGAGATATCACTCTTGAAGCAGTTGAAAACATATCTTCTGTTTCAGCTGAAACGGCCGCTTGTTCAGAATCCGTTTCAACAACAGTTGAAGCTCAGAATAGTGCTATCAAAGATTTAAGTAATGCTGCCAATATGTTATCAGACAGGTCTTCTAAATTAACAGAACTTTTAGAAAAATTTAAGGTTTAGGTATAAAAAGGCTTATTATCCCTTTTTCATATACATACTCCTTTCCATGTATGAACGCACTCATACATGGGAGAACCCTTCCAGTAACCTGGAAGGGTTCTCTTTTTTATACTATATTCACATATATTGCCGCCGATTTAGGTGGCATATCCACGGATAAATCAGAATTACTGATGTGAATTTTAAGTTTACCTGCATTATATCCACTTTCTGTAGTAAGTATTCGTCTTTCGACATTTGACTCGTAGAATATCCCCACTGGAAGTGTGTTAATCTCAATATGTTTTTCTTCATCATTATTGTTTACAATAACAATTATCTTTTCATTCTTATAGAAACGACCATAAGAAATCACATTTACATCTCTATACAATTCAATAAATGAGCCTTTTTTCAATGCCTCGTGACGTTTATGAATTGCAATAAGTTCTCTATAAAACTCTATCAAATCCACATCTTCATGTCCCCATGGATAAGCTCGCCTATTATCAGGATCCGTCCATCCACACAATCCTGCCTCGTCACCATAATATAACGTAGGTGCTCCTGGCCATGTCATCTGCATTACTATTGCTTCTCTCATAACAGCCTTATCAACGCCTTCATCAGCCTTTGCAGCACCAAGTGAAGCTGTTCTTCCCACAGTTCTATTTGTTCTTGTTAAGAATCTTGAATGGTCATGATTTGACAACTGATTCATCGCAACCAACAAAGATGGCATCTGGAATTTTGACATATAATGCTTCATAGTATTGAAAAAGTTTTCTGAATTCCCTCGTAAACTATCTTCTTTTCTGTCACTATGCTTTTCCATACCCGTCAAAAACCATGTCAAAGGCTCCATAAACGCATCATAGTTCATAATGGTATCCCATTCATCACCCTGCAACCAACTTTCAGGATTTCCATAATGTTCTGCGAGGACTATTGCATTTGGATTAGCCTCTTTAACAACTTTTCTAAACTTCTTCCAAAATTCATGGTTATACTGTTCACTGTGTCCTAAATCTGCTGCAACATCAAGTCTCCAACCATCAACATTATATGGTGGTGATACCCATTTTTTACCAATGTTCAAAATATATTCTTCTAACTTATCAGAGGCCTCATAATTTAACTTAGGTAATGTATCATGCCCCCACCAGCCATCATAATTCTTATTATATGGCCATTCCTTACTATCCTCTACAGTAAACTTATAAAATGTATTATAAGGACTATCTTTAGATACATAAGCACCTTTTTCATAGCCTTCCTGATTCTCATAAATACGCTCTCTATCCATCCATTTATTGAATGAGCCGCTATGATTGAATACACCGTCAATTATCACCTTTATGCCACGTTTATGAGCCTCTTCAACGACTTTCGCGAAAAGTTCATTACTTGCTTCAAGATTTTCTTTTCTGGTAACTCTAGTAATAAATCTTGTAGCCTTCGCATTATCCATTTCGCCCTCAGGCAATACATCCCCTTCATCAACTACTATCTTACCAAAATGAGGGTCAATATAATCGTAATCCTGTATATCATACTTATGATTAGATGGTGACACAAACAATGGGTTAAAATAAATAACCTCAACCCCAAGTTTTTCAAGATATTCCATCTTATCAAGAACGCCTTGCAAATCTCCACCGTAGAACTCTCTAACTCCCATAGCTGCAGGGTATTTGTACCAATCCTTACATTGTACTGAATAATCGTCAATATATGAATACTCTCTATCTAATACATCATTTGTCTTGTCGCCATTATAAAACCTATCAACATATATTTGGTACATAACGGCTCCTTTAGCCCAATCCGGAGTTTTAAAACCAGGAGTTATGGCAAAGGCGTACTCATTTCTCACGCTTGCGTAGCATCCAAATCTGTCATAGTAACACTCTTCAAATCCATTTATAATCTTGAAATAGTAAGTTACTTTCTTATCTGCAAGTTTATAATCAAACGCATAATAATCATATGCCATATCAGACTCAATGACCTTCATAGGCATTTCAGTTCCATCTATACACAAGAATACCGCATCTACATTTGCTCTAGATGTTCTAAGTTTTATTCTAATTGTATCGAAAGGTTCTGGCTCACAAGGATTAAGGAAATTCTCAGTACAATCACTGAAAATAACACTAGTGTTCATAAGACCTTTCATACTCTGTATATACATAAGTTTTTTATCGTTAAATGACATTCTCGATGATAACATATATCTTACATCCCTATATATTAGGGATATCCTCCATAAATATTATATATCAATTTTATATGATTTTATGCATTTTAGCAAGTAGATTCCGTGTAAAGTCGGGCTAATTCCTGACCTGCGGGTAAGATTCGCGACTTTCGTCGGGCTAATTCCTGACCTGCGGTCAGTCATCGCGACTTTCGTCGCATATACATACTTCGTCGGGCTAATTCCTGACCTTCGGTCAGTCATCGCGACTTTCGTCGCATAAAGCAAGAAATACATAACGGCATCGAAAACCTTGCGAGCAAGTTTTCTATGCCGTTATGTATTTCTTCCTTTGCCCGACTCAATGTTTCACGAATGTTAAAGAGCGGCAGTTTAACTGCCGCTCTTTAGGAGAAGGTATTTCGTTTTTATGGGGTGTAGCAAAAACTATATAATGTATTGGGGGGTTTTTACATTACGTAGTATAACACCTTGCAACAATTAAGTGTGCACAAAGTTTACAAAAAGTTACATTAACTTTTGTGCAACTTGCACAATTTTCACTTCATTTCCCTCTTAAAGACCGAAAATACCTTTTTATTTCACTTTTTCAACCTTAATGATGTTTGTATTTCCTGTTTGTCCATTTATAAGTCCACCAGTAAGTATCACATTATCACCGGACTGCAAGCCACATATTTCCTGTGCCTTTTCCATCGCATTGTCAAAAATGTCTTCTAATGTATCATATCTTTCGCTTAACACTGGTGTAACACCCCAGTTTAAATTAAGTTTACGCCATGCCTTTTCTGAAATCGTCATACCAACGATGTCTATAGGACATCTAAATCTACTTACATTTCTAACCGTTTTACCACTAAGAGAATTTACAACTATAGCTTTTGCCCCTACATCGATAGCCATAGAACATGTAGAATGCGAAATAGCACCTACAATACCCTTAATTTCGTAATCATTATCCTTGAATCTTCTAGCATAATCTATGCCCTTTTCAGTAAATTCAGCAATATCTGACATATTTTTAACCGCATCAACAGGATATTTACCTGCTGCTGTCTCACCTGAAAGCATTATGGCTGAAGTCCCGTCATAAACCGCATTTGCAACATCTGAAAGTTCAGCTCTTGTAGGGCGAGGGTTATGAATCATAGATTCCAACATTTCTGTAGCAGTAATAACTCGCACACCCAACTCTCTACATTTTCTAATAAGGTATTTCTGAACTGAAGGTAATTCCATAAATGGAATTTCTACACCAAGGTCGCCTCTTGCAATCATAATACCATCAGCAATTTCGCATATTTCTTCAATATTTTCAACACCAGCTCTATTTTCAATTTTAGCAATAATCTCAATTTCATTTCCGCCATGGTCATCGAGAAATTGTCTCATGTCAAGCATATCCTGTTTTCTTGATACAAATGAAGCAGCCACGAAATCAACACCATTTTCAATACCAAAAAGTAAATCCTCTTTGTCTTTATCGCTTAAAAACTTGTGATTCATAACCTTATTTGGGAAATTCATACTCTTTCTATTAGACAACTCACCGCCTACAATAGTGTTGCAAATAACATCATTCCCAACTATTTCTGTAACTTCAAATATCAACAAACCATTATTAACTAATACTCTGTCACCTATGCTTAAATCCGATGTCAAATCCTTATAATTAACGGAAACTTTTTTCTCATCGCCTTCGATTTCGTCGGTTGTAAAAACGAATTTGTCTCCGTCATTTAAAAATATTTTGCCATCCTTAAAAGTCTTAATTCTGTACTCTGGTCCTTTTGTATCAAGCATTATAGCAATTGGAAGGTTAAGTTTTTTTCTGACTCTCTTAACCAAATCCATATTTTCCTGCTGCTCCTTATGGTCGCCATGCGAAAAGTTCAAGCGAGCAATATTCATACCTGCCTTACACATTTTTGTAAAAATTTCATCGTTTCTACACGCTGGTCCCACCGTACATATTATTTTTGTCTTTCTCATAAAGTCTCCTATCAATAACTACTAATTTACAACTATTATACTAACTTAATTCTTTTTAAACAATCTTACAATTTGGATAACTGCTGTTGGAATAAACGCTAATATTAAAATACTTAACGCCTGTGAACCATTAAGAGGATCAATTACAAACAGTTTGTGCATAAATGGTGCAAATAATACTAACGCCAATAATAATACACCTAAAATAAATGCTCCAATGCTCCATTTATTGCTCATAAATCCAATCTTAAATATAGATTTTTCACTTCTTAAGTTAAATCCATGGAATAATCTAGCCAATGTAAGAGTTGCAAATGCCATTGTTGTGGCAGATTTTGCACTTTCTTCAAGGCCTATATAATAACCAATCATTGTAACAATTGCAATTAATGCACCGTAAACCACTAATATTCCAGCAAATTTCTTTGTAAATATTCCCTGTTTTGCGTCTCTTGGTTTATTCTTAAGAAGACTCTTATCTGTTGGTTCCATACCAATTGCAAGGGCTGGTAATGAGTCGGTCAAAAGGTTAATAAATAATAAATGCACTGGTTCAAATGGTGTTCCCAAAGCTAAGAATGAACAATATAATACTGCAAAAATAGCTGCAAGATTACCTGACAATAAGAACTGTATTGCATTTAAAATATTTCTATAAACATTTCTACCGTTTAAAACAGCTTTGATAATTGTTGCAAAGTTATCGTCAGCTAAAATCATTGCCGCAGCATCTTTTGATACTTCTGTACCAGTGATACCCATTGCAATACCGATATCAGCCTTCTTAAGCGCAGGTGCGTCATTTACACCATCACCTGTCATAGCAACAATATTTCCCTTTCTCTGCCATGCATCAACAATTCTAATCTTATTTTCCGGCGAAACTCTTGCATATACTGAAATATCTGCAAGCTTAGCATCTAACTCTTCATCAGTCATTGCGTCAAGTTCCTGACCGGTAACAGATGTGTCTCCATCCTTGAAAATACCAATCTGTTTAGCAATAGCTGTAGCTGTAACCTTATGGTCACCTGTAATCATAACTGGCTTAATACCTGCACCAATAGCATCTTTAACAGCTTCCATCGATTCCTCTCTAGGTGGGTCAATCATCGATACTAAACCGATAAATGTATATCCGGTTTCATTTTCCAGTGTAAGAACATCATCTTCATCAACTTCTTTATATGCAAATGCAAGCACACGAAGTCCATTTTCTGAAAATGTTTGGTTCTGTTTTAATACATTTTCCTTATCTTCGGCAGTAAATTCTCTAACACCATCCGCAGTGTAGATTTTTACTGTTCTGTCAAGAAGCATATCAACAGCACCCTTTGTAAGAACTGTTGGTACGCCATGTATTCTGTATTTTGAACTCATAAGTTTTCTGTCTGAATCAAATGGAATTTCTTCCATTCTAGGCATCATTTCTCTAATGTCAGTTTCAGAAATACCGGCATTTGTAAGTCCCGCCTGTCTTGCCATTGTAAGAAGACAATATTCTGTAGGGTCACCAACACCTTTGTCATCATTGATAAATGAATCATTATCCAATATTGCAGTGTATAATAAATATCTGTGAAGTCTATTCTTCAAATCAAGTTCTTCTGGTTTGAAAAGTTCATTATTCACATAGATTTCTTTTACAGTCATCTTATTCTGTGTCAATGTACCTGTCTTATCCGAACAAATAACAGACACACAACCTAAACTTTCAACTGCCTTCAATTCCTTTATTATGGCGTTATCATCAGCCATTCTTCTTGTACCCATAGCCTGTACAATTGTAACAATAGAACTTAATGCTTCAGGAATCGCAGCAACTGCCAATGCAACTGCAAACATCAAAGAATCAAGCACTGGTTCATTCTGCCACAATCTAAGACCGAATACCAAAACACTGATAGTCATAATAACAATTGCAAGTTTCTTACTAAAATCATCTAAACTTACCTGCAATGGTGTTTTCTTATTTTTTGTATTATTCATAAGTGTGGCAATTTTACCCATTTCAGTATCCATACCAGTACCTGTAACGAGTATTTTTGCTCTACCATAAGTAACTAATGTTCCTGAATAAACCATATTGATTCTGTCCGCCAATGGAACTTCCATCTCAATGTTTTCATCTTTTTTATCAACATTTGTTGACTCACCTGTAAGTGAACTTTCATTTACCTGCAATGAGAAGTTATCAATAATTCTACCATCTGCAACAATCATATCGCCCGCTTCAAGCAATAAAATATCACCAGGTACAACCTTCTTTGAATCTATTTCCTGTGTAAGACCATTTCTGATAACCTTTGTGTGTGGTGATGACAATGCTTTTAAAGATTCCAATGATTTCTCAGCCTTTAAATACTGTACTGTACCTAAAATTGCATTAAGAATGATAACTGCAAAAATAACAATTGTACTTTCAACATTTCCTGAAATCATTGAGATTACAGCTGCTACAATTAATATAATTACAAGCAAATCTTTAAACTGCTCTAAAAAAATCTGAAATCCACTCTTTTTTTCAGATTCCTGCAATACATTTTCACCCTTTGTGGCCAACAAAAGACAGACATCGTCATCTGTCAACCCCTTGGTCACATCAACTTCTTTTAAAAGTTCTTCTTTAGATGTTTGATAAATTTCTTTCATACTATACTTCCTTTCTTACGACTTTCGTCGCTCGCTGTCGCGGCGTTCGCTTCACCGCCTCTTTCCGCTCGCAACATAAGTTGCTCGCTGTCGCGGCGTTCGCTTCACCGCCTCTTTCCGCTCGCAACATAAGTTGCTCGCTGTCGCGGCGTTCGCCAAATGACGGTTCCCGTCATCGAAACAATAAATATAAGTCAACTTTTTTGCAAGCAAAAGTTTCCTTATATTTATTGTTTCTAGCGACTATCGTCGCTTGGCTCACTGCTTCGCGCAAAAAAGACTTTTTGTGTGTATCAAAAAGACACACACAAAAAGTCTCGTTTAACATCTTTATGTTCCCTAGCCTCCGGTCTGCAAAAGCAAACGTACTGACGAAAACCAGGACATATAATCTACTATGATTATATGCAACTACTCCCTTTTTGTATAGGAATTAATTTAGTTATAAGTGGCATTATAATGAATTATGTCAAAAAAATCAACAATTTATTCATAATAATTTAAATCTTTACCATTTCTAAACTTCTTCAAATAATGCTTCAAACTCTTCTGTTCCAATCTTTTCTTTTTCGATAAGAAGTTCTGCACATTTCTCAAGAACATTCTTATGCTTCAAGATAAGGTCTTTCGCCTTCTTGTAGCAATCATCTATAATGTTCTTAATTTCTGCATCAATCTTAGAAGCTGTATCTTCTGCATAGCCTCTTGAACTATGAGCAAAATCTTTTCCAATAAATACTTCGTCATCATCATTGCCATAGCTGATAAGACCAAGATTTTCTGACATACCATATCTTGTAACCATTGCTTTAGCCATAGCTGTTGCCTGCTTGATATCCTGTGAAGCACCTGTTGTAATATCCTCGAAGATAATTTCCTCTGCAATACGTCCACCAAGGCTTACCATAATATCCTGAAGCATCTTGCCCTTTGAGTTAAACATTTCATCCTTTTCAGGAAGTGGCATTGTATAACCTGCTGCTCCATTGCCTGTTGGGATAACAGAAACTGTATGTACAGGTCCAACATCTGGAAGTACATGGAACAATATTGCGTGACCAGCCTCGTGGTAAGCTGTAATCTTCTTTTCTTTTTCAGAAATAATTCTACTTCTCTTTTCAGCGCCGATTCCAATCTTAATAAATGACTTATCAATATCTTCCTGTGTAATAAACTTTCTATCAGCCTTAGCAGCTGCAATAGCTGATTCATTCATAAGATTTTCAAGGTCAGCACCTGTAAATCCTGCTGTTGTTCTGGCGATTCTTTCCATATCAACATCATCACTTAAAGGCTTATCCTTTGAATGTACTTGTAATATTTCCTGTCTACCCTTAACATCAGGTTTTCCAACATAAATCTTTCTATCAAAACGACCTGGACGTAAAATCGCAGGGTCAAGAATATCAACTCTGTTTGTTGCAGCCATAACGATAATGCCTTCATTCACTCCAAAACCATCCATCTCAACTAATAACTGATTGAGAGTCTGTTCTCTTTCGTCATGTCCGCCACCCATACCTGTTCCACGACGTCTTGCAACTGCGTCGATTTCGTCGATAAATACGATACATGGTGAATTCTTCTTTGCTTCTTCAAACAAATCTCTTACTCTTGATGCACCAACACCAACAAACATTTCTACGAAATCCGAACCAGAAATGCTAAAGAATGGCACCTTCGCTTCACCGGCTATCGCCTTAGCAAGAAGTGTCTTACCTGTTCCA
Organism: Lachnospiraceae bacterium; assembly: GCA_017935565.1. Classification (GTDB taxonomy): domain Bacteria; phylum Bacillota; class Clostridia; order Lachnospirales; family Lachnospiraceae; genus SVEL01. Next base: position 17,587 of record JAGBHK010000003.1, on the reverse strand, counting down.
GGAGGACCTACTAAAATAACACCCTTTGGAATTCTTGCACCAACTTCTATGTATTTCTTAGGGAATTTAAGGAAATCAACGATTTCTTCCAAATCCTCTTTTTCTTCTGCAAGACCTGCAACATTATCAAATGTCGTCTTACTATCTGTAGACATCTTAGCGCGGCTCTTACCGAAATTCATCATCTTTCCGCCGCCACCGCCAGCTCCATTTCCGTTTAACATTGCTAAAATGATAAATAAAACAACTATGGCAAATCCAAATGGAAGAATTACTTCTATGAAGATATTTTCTCCTTCTACGTCCTCCAATGTGTAATCATCAAAATCATAACTACGCATATCTGCTATAGCTTCATTTACATCTGATACATACAATGTTTCCTTATTGTTATCATCAAACTTAATGATTAAATAACCTGTTGGGACCTCCATATTCTGGCTAATGGTTATCTCATTAATCTTCTCTTCTTTTAAGTCTTCTATAAATTTTGTATAATTATATTCCGACTTGTTAGCTCCAATGGTTGCAACCATATAAAGGATAAGAGAAATCAACATAATGATTACAAAATAAAATCCCAAACCTTTTGTCTGCTTCTTCATTACATTTCCTCCTAAATTACTATAATTCTACCACTCCAACATATGGTAAATTTCTATATTTTTGTGCATAATCTAATCCATAACCTACAACAAATTCATCTGGAATTTCAAAACCTGTATAGTCAACATCAATATCAACAACTCTTCTGTCTGGCTTATCTAAAAGAGTACAAAGCTTAATAGACTTTGGATTTCTAGCTTTTAAAATATCCATAAGATAACTAAGAGTTCTTCCAGAATCAATAATATCTTCAATAACGATAATATTCATACCTTCAACCGACTCATCTAAATCCTTTGCAATTCTAACTCTTCCACTGCTAGTTGTTCCATTGCCATAGCTTGAAACCTGCATAAAATCAATGGTTACAGGCAAATTAATTCTCTTTGCAAGTTCACATGTAAAAAACACACTACCCTTCAAAATACAAATCAATCTAACCTCTTCACCTGCATAATCTTGATTAATCTGCTCTGCAATCTCTGCAATACGCCTATTAACATCCGATTCAGAAATCAATGTTCTAATCTTATCACTCATCTCTTTATCCTCTTATTCCTTTATTCTATGTACCTAAATTCAACAATATTTTTAGTTTCTTTTGTAATCTTATAATTATAGTTTATTCTGTAACCGATAACCCACAGAATTTCTTCCCCATCGGCTAGTAATAATACACTATCTCTATCATTTTTTGGTATCTTCAAATCTATAAAATAGTCTTTTAATTTCTTTTTAGAACCGTTACCATCGACCACAATATAGTCTTTAGGCCTTCTGGTACGAATTACCAAATTACGCTCTAGTATATCACAATCCAACCATTTAGTATACATTTTTTCTTCATATTTATTTTCCTTAGTTTCCCACTCTTCTTTAGAAAATGGCGAAACTACAAGTTTTTTCCCATTCGGTCCCAATAAAAATTCACCAAATCTACAAACTTTTATCTCATCATATGTAGCATTAGAAACATTATTAACAATGATTTTTTCAACAACAACACCATCATAAGTTCTTCTGGCAACCATATCATATGGCAAGTTTACATTCTTTGATACCTGATTATTAAACAATCCCAAAACATCCTCGATATGTCTGTGGGTAATATCCTTTAAACTTCCCGAAACCTTACTAAGGACAGTTCTTACGATATATCTCTTAATTACAATATGTAACTCTTCAAAGCCTTCATCTAAAATCAGTATACCATTATCTGTTTCAGATACCGTTGTGCAGTATGCTTTATTTCCCTCAATCTCAATAAAATCATCTATTTCGCCAAGCATTTTACCAGTATTTGTAATGTGTCCCGAAACATTTACATTAATGTTTTCTTTAGCATAAGTAAGTACCGCGTTTCGAATTTTGTTTCGTGTATATATATCTTCAAAATTTGTAGCATCACTTCTAAATTCAATATTTTTAGCCTTTAAATAGCTTTCAATTTCGGCTCTTGTAGTTTCCAAAAGCGGTCTAATAATAACATCTCGCTTCGGTGCAATTCCAACAAGACCTTTTAACCCCGTGCCTCTAAAAAGGTTATGTAGAATCGTCTCCGCATTGTCATCAGCATTATGCGCCACCGCAATCTTTTGGCAACCTTCCTCTTTTAACACATTGTTAAAAGCCTCATATCTCACCATTCTTCCAGCCTCTTCACATGATATTTTTTTCTCTTTTGCGATTTTATCTACATCATATGAAAATGAATAGCATTTAATACCTTTATCACGGCAAAAGTTTTCCACATAGAGCTGGTCTTCTTCGGCATCTTTTCCACGAAGCATATGATTAATATGAACAACACATACATCAATAGAAAAGTCCAACAGAACCGAAAGCAGACACATCGAATCCGCACCACCGGAAACGCCCACCAAAACTTTGTCACCATCGTTTATCAAATTATTAAATTTTATGTATTCTCTAATTTTATCTAACAATGTTTTTTCCTCCATTTATCTACTATACTTGATAAAATCTCTAAAATCAAGCATATTTATCCCAAATTCCAGTAACCATAACCGTCATATCATCTCTTTTATTACTCTTTGTAAGTTCAAGTGTTCTAGACAATATTTCATGTGCCATTTCTTTAGGTTTCAACGATTTTATACCCATAATAATTTCCCCCAGGGCTTCCTCTTTTTCTTGACTTTCCACAGCCTCCATAAGCCCATCTGACATCATAATTACAAAATCTCCGTCGTACAACTTCTTACTTGTGCTTTCCATATCAACAAATTCCTCGCCACCTATAGGCAATGAAGTTGACTTTATAACTTCTAACCAATCTCCACGCTTAACATATGTTGAGGCAGCTCCTAATTTTACAAAATCGCACACCCCCGAGTATCTGTCGATTATTCCCATGTCTACCGTCGCTGTGGCCGTTTCTTCTCCATTTAATGTAAAAATACTGTTTATCATTCTAAGAGCAACCTCTTCATCAAATCCTCCATACGCGAACTCTTCCAGTAAATCAACCACCATTTCGCTTTCTTTATAAGCTTTTAATCCTGTGCCCATACCATCCGAAATACTTAAAATAGTTTGCCCCGAATTCAACTCAATACAACTAAACGAATCCCCAGAAACCTCCTCATCCTTTGAATTTTTTGCGATTCCATGTAACACAATGAAGTTCGGTTCTTCCTTAAATCGATACGTAATTTCCTCCGAATTAACCATTCGATATTCATCATTAACCAGTTTTACATTTTTTACAAAGACCCTACCAATGATTTTTTCAATCTCTCTAATTGCAACATTTTTTCCTCTTTTAGCTCGCATTGTTACTATAATTTCATCAATACCTTTTTTACTTGATAAAACCACAATTCGTCTCAAAATAATACCTTTTTGCAATAATTCATCCTTCAGCCTTTCTTCCTGGTCTTCTTCCACTCGCTTCATATCATAACAATCATACGAAAAATTCTTTAATACCTTTGAAATTTCATATAATTGCAATGAAATCACCTTCTTACTTTCATTCAATTTATTCCTATATATTCGATTTTGCCTCAACAATGTTTTACACTCATTGCATCTACATTTTATTTCTTTCATTTCATAATCGTCTTTTAATTCCTCAATACATTTTCCCATTCGCTCAAGAGCCTTTGACACATGTCCAATTCGCTCTTCATAGGCATTTACCATATCTGTATGCCTTTTCTTTTGTTTTTTATAGGAATCATTTTTTCTACTACCACCAGAAATAAAAAACAACATTACATTATACAGAATTATTGACAATGAAAATGCTAACACCGATGTAGTCATTGCTAGCATTCCTTCTCGCGTCCCCTGATTTTTAAGGAACACATCCGTCAGTTCCATAAATAACATTATTCCAGCACCAACAAAGGCTCCTGCCAAAATATTAACTCTGTTTGTTCTCGTTTCAAAAATCCAAAATATTATGGAAATTGCCATCATAATCAATGCGTATTTTGCAACAGTTAGTACATCCATAACCATAAACATAGAAACAAGCATAATTGGAAATGCCGGCCATCTTATAATACGACTACAACTTAACGCTATGTAATATGCAATACCAATAGGATTATAATTATAAATAACAACCCGTGCTGCACCAAAACCTATCATTTGTAAAATTGTTGACTTAATAATTTTTTCTTTCATTTTTCCACCTTTCTGCCCTTGGCAATAAATTTTTCGTTGGAAATTATATATCCTGTACAAAACTTTTTTTGTCAAACGAAAGTGGATAAATATGATTTTTTCAAGACATTTTCAATCAGAATAATACTTTTGAATCGAATTTAATCAGTTAAAAAAAATTAAGACGGTCAAGTAAATTACTTGCCGTCCTAGTTTTTAGGTTTAAATATAATCTCATCAGGATAAACCAAACCAAGCTTTTTAGCCGTCTCTTCTATATAAGCTTTAGTCTTAACATACTTGGCCTTTTCCTCAAGTTCAGCTGTTCTATCCTGCTCTTTATCTAATAATTCCTGATAATTTTCTTCTTCAAGTTTTAGTTTTTCAAGTTTTTGCTCCAATTTATTGTTTTGGAAAGAAATCGCTACAACAATGGCGAGAGATGCAACAACAGTAACAAAAATGCCTAATTTATTTGATTTCTTTTTTCTTGTGGCAACTCTTGTGCTCACAGCTTTTTTTCTTCTCTGTTCCGCCATCAGATAACTCCTTTGCTTTTATAGCTTTTATTATAACTTTATTGATAGGTTTTTTCAATAGATTATTAATAATGTAATTAATTCCCAAGGTCAATAATCCAAATAATAATTCACCAAACGACTTTTTATAAACATACGCACCTAAAATTGTTCCAATCAAGAAAAAGCCCCGCAAAACACCATTATTTGCACTAAACATCACTGCAAAAAAATAAATACCCGCGATATTCCAAAATACAAAATCTTCTACATTAACAAAAAATATTAAATGTGGAATAATATTTCTAAAAAGCCTCAAAATGTCATATGCAACTGCAATAATCATTCCGCATATCAGAGCATCTAAAAATAACATTGCATCATTTATTATAAAATCGCCCATCATTTAAACAATCTAGAGGCAAATGCAGCTCTCTTCGCGCTCTTTGATTCGGTATATAGAAAACTGTCAATCTCTCCTTCAATATCGACTTCTCCTCTTTCAAGCGTAAGTCGTTTTACATGCAAATCTTTTCCTTTAATAGTCAACAAACCTAAATATGTATCCAACAAAACAACTTCTGGGTCAAAAGAAATAACATCCTTAACCCCAGATATTATGCCCTGCTTCCTATCATTCAGTTGCAATTTATGCCCCTTCTTTTCAATTTTTTCCTCCATATTAATCCTCTATGTTGCCCTAATAATTTAATTTAAATATATTCAAATTCATTATGAAATATTACAATTCCCTGTACATTTCTTTTGCTTCTTCTTTCTTAACTGTTTCAGCCACAGTTGTAACTTCAACCTTAACATTTCTTGTACCAAACTGAATCTCAATTATATCCCCAACTTTTACACTAACTGATGCTTTGGCTGGTTTGTCGTTTACAAACACCCTTCCTGCATCGCACGCTTCATTAGCTACTGTTCTTCTTTTTATAAGTCTTGAAACTTTTAAATACTTGTCTAATCTCATTTCTAATCACCTTTTCTACATATAGAAAGTGCCGCTATAAAAGCGGCACTTCATTTTTAAATGCTAAATTATTTTTTCTTCTTAGAAGCGTTAACAGCATCCTTTAAGCCTCTACCAGCTTTGAACTTAGGAGCCTTAGAAGCTGCGATCTTCATTTCCTTACCTGTCTGTGGGTTTCTACCTGTTCTTGCGCTTCTCTTAGCAACTTCGAAAGAACCAAAGCCAACTAACTGAACTTTGCCACCTTTCTTTAATTCTTCTGTTACTACTTCGATGAAAGCCTTTAATGCTTTCTCAGAATCCTTCTTTGATAATTCTGTCTTTGCAGCGATTGCTGCTACTAATTCAGCTTTGTTCATGATTGAACTCCTCTCTGTGTAATTCATTTATTTTCACACTACTGTGAATTTGTCACGGGTACATTTATGTAACTCTTACCCTACCTCTAGTTATAAACTCTTTATAAGCATTTGTCAAGAAAAAATACGAATTTTAACGCATTTTCTCAAAAATTTTGTGAAATTTAGAGAAATTTACGCCTTTTTTTTGAACAAATTGCTATTTTGCTATGTAAAAAGGAGTATTTTCACTCCTTTTTATGCCTCTAATTGTCTTCCCAAAAACATAGAAACCATCAATGCAAGTTTACTTTCCACTTCAGTTATAGTCTTATCTTTAGAAACAATAATAATACTACCAATAACATCACTATCAGAAAGAATATGACATATAACTTGTTCGCCCTCAACCGCTTCTTCACCAGCTACTATTTCTATCTTTCTGTCACCCTTTGTAGAATTAACATTTCTTCTTTCTTTCATAAATTCTTCCAAAGTACTACTAATATTTCTTCCAATATCATCTCTCTTTGCCGAGCCAGATACCGCTATAACTTGATCTCTGTCAGTAATAATAACACCCATCCCCGTAATTCTTGCAACAACCTCTGCTGCCTGCTTAGCATGTTCCAAAATATCTTCAATTGGCGAATATTTTTTGAGAATAACTTTACCTTCAGTATCTGTAAATATTTCCATAGGGTCACCCTCTCGTATCCTAAGAGTTCTTCTAATCTCCTTTGGTACTACTATTCTACCAAGTTCGTCTATTCGACGAACTATTCCTGTTGCTTTCATTTACTTTGCCTCCATTTACATTTTCTATGTCATCTAAGAACCAAGTTTTCAACATTTTCTTTGTTCTAGTTCTATTATCTGTAAATCTTGGGATTTTATACCTACTCATTCATAACTCTTTCAATTTCTCCTTTTAGATATAAATTCTCTTTAGTACCATAAATAATTGGCTCAATTTTTCTCTCATTAACTAAATATGATAGATTTTGCCTTGAACACTGTAACACATCACATGCGGTCGATGTATCAACAACATTTTTTTTAATAAAATTGCAAAAATCCTTTGTAGATAAAGGCAACAATACACCAATTTTCCTCAAATCATATGTCTGAATTTCAATTGAATCATTAAACAAAATACTGTACCCCCCAACACCCACTTTTACACTATCCATAAGTTCTTTCTTTTTTAAAACATAAGAAATATCCCTATACTTTTCAATAAGTTTTTCTATATCCACCACTCGTACAGTATTATCTTTAAACATACAAACAAGTTGGTTGCCTTCAGTTACAAAACAATCCAGAACATTTTTTTTCATTCTCTCCTTTATATCTTCCGGTATATCCTCCGCCTGAACGATATAGCAACCATCCTGTATACATTTTCCCCTTGATAACAAAAGAAGAGACATTTCGTTATATTTTTTTAGTTTATGGTTTTTTAAAATACTTCCAATATTTTGTCTACCACTGGGAATCACTCTTTCCCTAACCCACATGAGACTTACATCTCTTGAAATAGTATATATCCCTCGCTTTACGTAATTTTGAAACAATAATGGAGCATCCCATTCATTTAGGTCATCACATAATTCTATTATAAAACTACTAGACTTTTCGTAATAAAATAAATAGCCCACCGCAGAAGTTCTATTCAAGTCTTCATCATAAATTGCATAACTTTTCATATTCACACCACCTTGCCCATATCATATCCCATATCTTATTCAAATGTTTTTCTGATAATACCAATTCTAAATCTGCAAATAGTGTTTCTTTATCTTGTAATCTTAATATAGATTGGAACACATCACTTTTGTCTTTAACAAGATTTAAATTATCAAAAGTAGAACGACTACCAATAAAATTTTGACAAGGTTTATCTTCCAATATATCAAACTTCTCAACTTCCACATCGCTATAACATGAACATAACAAAGACAAACCATGATCAAACAAAGGAGCAATTCTTATTATTTTCTTGCGCCCATTTCTAAGAACTTCTATATTCGCACCATGTCTATCTCTATTTAATATCAGGTAATCTATCACCAGCATTGTATCAATATACTTCTTCCAACCATTATTCACGCAAAAATCATAACGCGATTCATTTTCTTTCTTATTAATCTGATAATAATTATCCAACGCAGTTTTAGTTTCTCCTCTAGCTTTAAAATCTCTTGACGCACATAACCATGTATCATAAATTTTCCCATCTATTTCTATATCTGCATGAATAAGTTGATATTCTAAATGTTCTACTCCCAAAATAGTAAGCAAACGGTCTACAATAATTTCATTTACGCATTCATGTCCAATGATTCCTTTTTCGCTATCATAATTTGACAACTTATAATATATCTTTTCACCAGATAATACCGATTGTGACTTTAAAAATGTCCCTGCTGTTCCACTTGAATTTCTTGCATGCGACCATCTAAGATATGTGAGGTCTTGCTTCTCTACAATTACCTTTTGATTCATTTTATCACCTCCAAAGCAACTATTTTTTAACATCATTATACAACTTTATTTGACGCGCGTCAAATAGATATTATTAGCAATTCTATTTCTACCGCAACTCTACCAATGGTAGGTTTACCCTTAAATAAAAATGTGATACATTTATGCTATCAAAGTTGTACAACAATATATAGAAAAGAGGTATCTCACATGGATCAAATTAAAATAGGAAAGTTCATTGCCGAAATGCGTAAAGAAAAAAATCTCACTCAAAAACAATTAGCTGAACTGATTGGAATAAGTGATAAGGCCGTTTCTAAATGGGAATGTGGCAAAAGTATGCCCGATAATTCAATCCTTTTAAAATTGTGCGAAATTTTAAATATTAATGTAAACGAATTACTTTCCGGCGAGAAACTTTCCATAGATGACTATCACGGAAAGGCGGAAGAAAATATGGTAAATTTAATAAAAGATTCAAAAAATCCCACTACTAAAACAATCACTGTTGCCATTTCAATAATTCTACTATTAAGTTGGATTTGGTTACTTGTTATATCAATGAACGGCTCTATATATTGGTTTTTAGATATTTATAGTTTTATTCCAATACTAGCCTTCACATTAATTATTATGATTATGTCTGGTTCTTTAAAAGATTTTTTTAGGGCTTTTCCAATTTGCTTTAGTAAATCCTCTAAAAATAAATGCGAAATCAGGCGAGCTTACTCTGCCATTAAATTAGGAATTTGTAGCATTATCGTATCAGGACTAATATCTTCTTTATTAGCTGTAGTTACCGTTTTAGGTTTACTAGAAAACCGAGAATTATTAGGTCCAAATCTCGCTGTTGCAATATTGTCTATTTTATATAGTTTAATTATGGTATTAGTTTTATTACCATTTTGCAAAATATTAAGTTTAAAACTATATGAAGAATGAATGGAGGCATAACTAATTGAATATAGCAGCACTATCAGGATTTTTATTATGCTTTTTAGCTATTTTATTTGGTATTGCTTCAAATGGTGGTATAGGGACTATTATGAATTTTGTACATATCCCATCGCTTTTAGTTACATTAGGAGGAAGTTTGTTTGCCGTTTTAACAATGGCAGACTCCTTCAATGACTATTTATCAGGCTTTAAAAGTTTTGTAAATGCTTTTAAACTTCCAAACACCAAACCTGAAGATATTACAATAAAAATATTAGAGATGTCAGATATAGCTAGAAAAGAAGGCTTATTAAGTCTTGAAGAAAAATCAGAAACCATTGAAAATCCATTTTTAAACAAAGGCATACGACTTATAGTTGATGGAACAGACCCAGACCTCGTAAAAGACATTTTAGAAAACGAACTCTTTCACAAAAATGAGAGGAACTTAAAAAACATCCGTTTTTGGAATGATTTTGCATCTTGCGCTCCAGCATGGGGAATGGTCGGTACTCTTCTAGGACTAATTAATATGATGAAATCTATGGGTAATAATATGAACGCAATCGGTCCTAATATGTCTTTAGCACTAATTACCACATTATACGGTTCTGTAATTGCTAATTGGATTTGTACCCCTATTGCTAGAAAACTCGAAAAAAATAGTGAACAAGAAACTCTCATTATGGAGTTAACCATAGAAGGGGTTTTATCCATACAATCTGGCGAAAACTCTAGAATAATAAAAGAGAAAATTAAATCTATATTAGAAATGAAAGAAGAAAAGGAAGATGACTCATAATCATCTTCCTTTTTCTCATTCTTTTGTCCACACAGTTCCTTCAATTCCTATATCTTCACCTACAAATTTCGGCTTTTTACCATCTTTCTTTTGCTTTTCGTAATCCTTCAAAACCTTGACGGCTACGTTACTAAGTATAAGAATTGCTATTATATTCACAATAGCCATAAATCCCATTGTTACATCTGCAAGGTTCCATGCAAGCGTAAAATCAGCCTGTGCACCTAAAAATACAGCCAATACGCATGTCACTCTGAATACATTTAAAACAATTTTATTATTTTTGATAAACAATATATTAGATTCTGCATAACAATAATTTCCAATTACGCTTGTAAATGCAAATGCAAATATCGCCACAGTTATAAAGTGAATTCCCCACTTACCAACATTTGAACTAATCGCCTGTTGCACATATGGAATACCATCTAATTCTCCTGCCACACCTTCAACATTAGATGTAAGAAGCATCATAGCTGTACTTGAACATATAAGTATCGTATCAATAAATACAGATACCACCTGAACCAATCCTTGATTTACAGGATGAGGAACATTTGCTGATGCTGAAGCATTTGGCGCACTACCCATACCTGCCTCATTAGAGAACAAACCTCTCTTTATACCTATAACAATAGCACTTCCTGCGAATCCTCCCATCATTGCTCTAACATTGAAAGCGTTCTTTATAATTGTCGCAAAGATACTAGGAAGTTCTGTAATATTGATAATCATAGTAACCAAACCAATTAAAATATATGCACACGCCATAATCGGAACAATAACAGACGAGATGAAACCGATTCTATGTGTTCCACCCCAAATTACTAGACCTGTTAAAACGGCTAAAACAATTCCTAAAATCATTGGCCCCATAGAATTATTATAATCAACAAAATAATACTCCATAGCTGATGACATATTAAATGCCTGCAAACCATTGAATCCGTACGCAAAACAAATTATCAGCAAAATTGAAAATATAATTCCCATCCACCTAGCCTTCAATGCTCTCTCCATATAATACGATGGTCCGCCTCTAAACTGGTCCTTATCTTTCACCTTATATACCTGAGCTAGTGTACTTTCTACAAATGCAGAAGCACCACCCACCAAAGCAGTAATCCACATCCAAAACACTGCACCTGCACCCCCTGTTGCAATAGCCGTAGCAATACCTGCAATATTACCGGTACCAACTCTGGACGCAGTGGAAATCATAAGCGCTTGAAAGGATGAAACTTTTTTCTCATCCTTACTGCTAGCCTCATCTTTTGCAAGCATAGATTTAAGCCCATCTTTTAGCAATCTAAACTGTACTCCCCTGGTCCTTATGGTAAAATAAAGTCCCGTCCCTACTAGTAAAATAATTAAAATGTATGTGTACATCACATCATTGATCTTCGTTAATACATTATTAAATACTTCCACGTTTTATATCCTCCTAGGCGCCATCTTCCTTCTCATATTCAAGTATATCTCCTGGCTGACAATCTAATACCTCGCAAATTGCCTCCAAAGTTGAAAATCTTATAGCGCTAATTTTTCCTGTTTTCATCTTTGACAAATTAACATTTGATACACCAACTTTTTCGGACAATTCATTCAGACTCATCTTCCTATCAGCCATAACTCGGTCTAATCTTAAAACTATCTTTCCCATATTTTCACCATCCTATAATGTCTCATCTGATTCTTGCTGTAACATTGCACCATATTTAAACACATATGTCAAACAAATAATAATGAGTATAACAAACACTGTTTCCATATTAACACCAAGGACAATATCAATATTATTCGTGAATATAGACTGTGCCAAAGAATCACTAAACGAACCAACCAAAGCCCAAGGAATAAGTGAATATGCTAATTTTTGCATACTATTAATAACATTCATTTCAAATGGATTTTCACAATCTCTAAATGCTTTAGAAACTTTTCCCGCAAAGATAAGTGTAACCAAAGTTAATGCCATAGACAAAAATACTACTAACATAAGAATCCACAAATTCTTGACATATATTGTATACTTATCTGCTGACGCATTAATCGTAATAGAATCCTCATCAACTTTCACATCTGTACCAACATAATCAACATTGTTAATTTCAAAATCCATCGAGTCTGTGAAATCTTTGGTAATCTCATCCCTATCTGTGTCATCCAATTTTACACCAAATTTTGACAAATCTACCTCTACTTCAGCAGCACCACTTACATTAACCTTACATAAGTCCTTTGGTAACACGGCAAATACAACTGCTGCGATAATAACTCCAACCATTCCAATTATTACAAATACTCTTGCTATATTCACTATAACAGTTGCAATCTTACCCATTTTTTTAATTTTTTCGATATAATTTTCTTTCATAACTTTTTCTCCTATCATTAAATTTTTATCGTTTATCGTTAAACATATTTTATCACTAATTTAATTTTTGTCAACAACTTTTTATCGTTTATCATTAATTTTTTAATCATAAAAATAGAGTTTGCTCCGCAAACTCTTCGCGCCCGAGCGGAATTGCGAAGCAATTATTTCCTTGCCGCGAGGTGCGCATCCTGCGGAGCACTTTTTATATAATAGGAAGTTCCAACGGAATTTCCTATTATATAAAAGAAAATCGAGCTATCACTAGCCCGATTCATTTCTAAAATATTAACATTCGACTCCAATCAACACGCCGCCTCGTTCTGCGTAATAACCACAAAGTCCTCTTGTTAAATACACCTTAAAATTCAAATCCAATGTTCCGAATTTTTCTTTAATAGCACTTTTTATTTTCTCAGCAAACTCACTATTATTTACATGCGCAAGATAACATTTCCCACCTTCATATCCTGCTTTTAAAAGATTTTCGAGCATAACAGATATAACCTTTTTCTCGTTTCTACACTTTGAAATAGGGTCAAGTTTACCTTCATCACTGGCCGTTCCAAAAATTCTAATACCAAGAACGCCTACTGCTGATGCAACCAATTTATTCACACGACCATTCTGCGCTAGATTATGTAATGATTCAAGGGAAAAGAATAATCTTGTTTTACTCATATATGATTTAGTTTCTTCACATACTGTTTCAAAATCCTTGCCCTCATTCACAAGGTCTGCAATCTTTTCGACAATGAGTCTAATTTCAGGACCTGCACTTAATGTGTCAAAAATGGCTACTTTCGCATTAGGATTCTCCTGTAAAAATATTTCTTTTGCAGCTACGGCCGAATTATAAGTTCCCGACAATCCTCCTGTAAGTGTTGCAATATAAATAATATCAGCGCCTTCAAATGCATCAAGCCATGCACCAACACTAGGGCATGCTGTTCTCGAAACACCCTTGTATGAAGCCATATATTCTGTCATGGAAATAACGTCCAAATCTTCGGCATCTATAAACTCTTTTTCATCTGTAGAAATACTTAAAGGAACGATTCTAAAATCCACATTATCCATATGTTTAATGTCACTAGACGAATCTGAAATCACTCTTACTATCATAACTAATCTCCATTTTCTTTCCTTTTATATTCTCTATACAATATTATATGTTATTTCAAACTCTGTCAAGAGTTTTTCAAAAACCTTTCATCCTATATCGCAATTTTTATTATTGACATTGTGTTTATTTTTCATTATACTTTAGTTATCAAACTACCCTTACGAAAGGTTTAAATCCAATGAATTATATCGAATTACAGTGCAAAGATGATTTAAAAAAATTTCATCTACCACGCTATAATGAAATACCAGATGTCGGCCTTTTTTTAGAGCAGACCGTCAGATATATAAATATACACATTGGCAAATTAGGGAATGTCGAACTAACGCCTTCTATGGTAAGCAACTATGTTAAAAACAAATACATTCCCGCACCAGTAAAGAAGCAGTATCAAAGAGATCACATCGGTTATCTCATATTTATTGCACTTGCCAAAACTGTTATGCCTCTTGACGATATTAGTAATATTTTCACATTACAAAAGGAGCATTTTACTCCCGAAATCGCATATAATTACTTTTGCGACGAATTTGAAAATATAATTCAATTTGTCTTTGGTAATAAAGATTTTCTAAAAGAAATTGGTTCAACTAACAACAAAGAACGTGTCTTGTTGAGAACTGTTATCATAACTATTGCCCACAAGATTTATTTGGACAGTTATTTAAGAGAATTAAAAGAAAGATGAGTATATGACCAAACTCGACCAATATGTCGAATAAGTCATGTACTCATCTTTTGTATATTCAATATTCTATTTTTACACTAATAAGTAAACAACATACGCTGCATATGATAAAAGCATCGCAATACCCCAAGGCCTTGTAAGTTTTTTTGTTTTAACTGTACTAATCCAAAGAAGCACACCTGCTGCCACAGAAATAATACCATCAATTACAAATCCGCTTGCATATGGAATATTAGTAATAAGTGCACTAGTTCCAACTACAAATAAGATGTTAAATATGTTGCTACCTACAATATTACCTATAGCTATATCTGCGCTTCCTTTTTTCGCTGCTGTAACAGATGTTACAAGTTCTGGCAATGATGTACCCAATGCTACAATTGTAAGGCCAATAATTCTATCACTTATTCCAATTACCTCTGCCAATGCAACTGCGCTATCAACTGTGATATCACTACCCCAAACAACTATTACTGCGCCTATCACACCTAACGCCAACAATATCCATACTGGTCTTGTTTCAGGTTTATCTTCTTCCTGCTTACCTTTCTTAGCCATAACGAAAAGATATGCCATATAAATAATAAATAGTGCCCAAAGAAGCACACCTTCAAATCGTGTAATCTCATTACCTGACATACCCATAAATATTAAAACACCTGTAATCAAAAGCATATATGGCATTTCAATAAATTGTGTCGACTTTTGAATAGACACAGCGATGATGGTACCTGTAAGACCAAGTATAACCAAAGTATTTAAAATATTACTTCCTAAAACATTTCCTATTGTAATTCCTGCATTTCCCGATAAAGCTGATGTAACACTTACAGCCGCCTCCGGTGCACTTGTTCCCATAGCAACAATAGTAAGACCTACTACCAACTCCGGAATACCAAACTTCTTGGCAATACCTGCAGCTCCATCAACGAACCAATCCGCTCCTTTAACAAGCATAGCAAATCCTACTACTAATAAAAGTAAATTAAGTAAAATATCCATTATTTCTCCTCCATATATTAAATGGTAATCCTTACCACTCTTATCTAAAACACCATTAAATCATCGCAAAATTTTGGCGATTTGTCAATCAATTTATTAATTTTCTGTATTTCTCATTCTATATCCAACAGAAAGTTCATTAATAATATACTTATTCTCACCAGGTCTTTCTCCAAGTTTCTTTCTTATGTTGGCCATATTAACCTGAAGTTTCTTTATACTTCCAACGTCCGAATATCCCCAAATTTTCTTCAAAATTTCAGAATAAGTCATAACTTTACCTGCATGTACTGACAAAAGTTCAACTATATTAAATTCGGTCTGAGTAAGTTTGATTTCAAGTCCATTAATAAATATTTGTCTTGCATCATAATCAATTAATAAATCATTCAAGACAAATTTATCTTTAGGCGCTCCGCCACCTTCAGCATGACGACTGTTTCGTATAGTCGCTCTAAGTCTTGCCAATAATTCTCCTGTTCCAAATGGCTTTGTAACATAATCATTAGCTCCTAAATCAAGCGCTTCAATCTTATCACTTTCGCTACTTCGTGCAGATAAAACAATAATTGGTGTATCAGATTTTTTTCTTATCTCTTTGATTAGTTCAACTCCATCCATATCAGGCAAGCCCAAATCCAATATCACAACTTTTGGGCAATAAGAATTAAACAAAGTCATTCCCTCTAAACCATTGGCGGCAACAATAACTTTATATTCCTGTCCTTCCAGCGTTGTTTTAACAAAATTTGATATATTATTTTCATCTTCAATTAACAATATTTTATGTTTATTGCTCATCTCCTGTTTCCTCCATAGAAAGTGAAAATCTAAAACAACTTCCGCCTGCTTTTCTATTTTCTACGGTAATGCAGCCTTCGTGTGCTTTAATAATAGAAGCACACACAGCCAAACCTATTCCCATACTATTTTTATGATTATCAACAGGTCTTTCCTTTTTTTCAAAATACACCTCAAAAATATGGTCTAACTTGTCCTTTTCAATACCACATCCATTGTCAGATATTTCAAAAATAGCATTTTTTCCCACCGTAAAAACCTTAAGTTCAAGCCAATTCATGCCTTTTGCATGTTGTACGGCATTTTCGAGTAAATTAACAATGACTTGTTCAATTAATGTCGCATCCATAGGTATACTTATAAAATCCTCTGGAATATCCACCTCAATATCCTGCTTTGGGTATCTCTTTCTAAATCTTATAAGAACAGAATCTACCAATTCCCAAAGAACTACATCATTCTTTTTTATTTTAAGATTATTATTATCAATTCTTGTGACTGTTAAAAGATTTTCAACCATTCCCATTAACCACTGAGAATCTTCCTTTATGCCATCTGCTAATTTAGAAATCTGCTCTCTAGACAAGCTTTCTCCACCTTCGACAATTGTTTGACTAGAACCATATATCGTAGTCAATGGAGTCCTTAAATCATGAGAAATTGCCCTTAATAAATTAGCTCTCATCTTTTCTTTTTCAGTTTCAACTCTTATCTCTTCCTGTTGACGAACCTTTGTTGTCAATGCACTTGTAACTATTGTAATAATAAGCATAATAATAGCTGAAATCAAATTTTCCTGAATGGTAAAATTAAATTCAAAATAAGGAAATGTAAATGCATAATTTACTGCTAAAACACTTCCTAAACAAGACAATATTCCATAAATATAACCCTTCGTAATTAAAGAAATTATAAACACACCTAATGTGAATACAGCTGGAATAATCGCCTGCTCATGCACAAAATTATCAACTGCAAGACAGCATAAAAAGAGGCTGACTAATATAATAATTGTCACTAAAATATCCTTAATAATTCTTCTGTAATCTTTCAAATTCGCTCCTTCTCCCTTACACGAGGGATTATATCATTATAATGGTTAAGATTGGGTAAAGAAATTATACCAGAAAAATTAAAAAGAGGCTCTACTTTTTGATATGTACCCTCTTTGCTGGACAAAATCCAGTAAGGAGGGTTATTTTTATGAGATACTCTTATGAGTTTAAAAAAGAATGTGTTCAACTATATCGAGAAGGGAAATGGCCTGAAACACCACCCGGAGTTAAGG
>JAGBHK010000012.1 GCA_017935565.1 Lachnospiraceae bacterium | reverse complement strand
TGCTTACTGATAAGATAAATTGCAGGATTAAACCAATGAACACATTTGACTATGCTGACAAACCATTTATACAAAATATAATTTATTTCCAGGTGTGTCATTTCATGAGCCAACACATTATGTAATTGTTCTGGTGTAATATTTGTTTTAGGTAGTAATAGTGTAGGTCTGATTATACCAATCATAAGGGGTGAGCAAATTGTATCACTTACCCTTGTTCTGATTTTCCTGTTTGTATATGCTTTTGCTTCTGGACAAGAAATAATTTCTGAATGTTTATGTATTTTAATCAGGAACATCAGATAACTTACTATCTTTATCAGGAATAGCAAAGCTGCACCCATTAACCAAATAAAAGAGAACAGAATAACTTTACCACTCAAAAAGTCCTTTATGCCCTGAACTGTTGATACCTTTTCAGGCTGTGTAGGCTGTGCTTGTATAATCTGCTCCGGCTGTGTTTCAATTATAGGTGTTTCAGTATTTTCAAACTGATTATCTGTAATTGTTACTGTTTCAGAAATGGGTGGTGTAGTTGCAGGTTTTTCAGGTAGATTTAATCTTATAGGCAACACCATTACCAGAAGTACAACCAACCACATATAATAATGCCAACCACCAGAAAAGATCTTCCTTGTTATAGGCTTTAACAAAGTAAGTATTAAGGCAAGAGCTGTGCCTATCCCAGAAGTAAGGAGAAGTGTTGTAAATATTTGAGCCATAGATTATTCCCCCTTATCTTCAAAGATTGCCTTGAGTTCCTGAATATCCTTGTCTGATAATTTCTGTTCTTCAAAGAATGATACTGCAAACTCTCTGACAGAACCATTGTATAAGGTCTTAATATGATTTTTAGTCTGTGACTTTCTGTATTCCTTTTCTGTAATTAAAGGTGTGTAATAATATAATTTACCTTGTTTGTCTGCTGACAAAGCACCCTTTTCTACAAGCCTTGTAAGAAAGGTTGCAATAGTTGTCTTTTTCCACCCCTTATCCTCAACTTCTTTTCCGATATCAAGAGAAGTTACAGGCTCCTTTGCTTTCCAGATAACTTTCATAATCTCTAATTCTGCATCCCCAATGGATATATTGTTCATATCAGTACCTCCCGAAAATATATATTCTACACTTGTAGTTTATTTCATTCTACCACAGTAGAATGAAATTGTCAATAGGTTTTTGAAAATAAAAAACTGCAACATTAGTTTCAAACTAACATTGCAGTTTTAATTGTTTTTGAATATGCTCTCCTTATTTGGTCGTAAATTGGTCGTAAGTTTTGTCTTTCAATCTTCGAAAACCTTGATTTTACGCCATTTATTTATCCAACGGCTTCATTGTCGGGAACAAGAGTACGTCACGGATTGCAGCCGAATCTGTGAGTAACATTGTCATTCTGTCGATACCAAAGCCGATACCGCCTGTTGGTGGCATACCAATTTCCAGAGCCTTCATAAAGTCTTCATCAGTTGTATTAGCCTCGGCATCACCTAAAGCTAAAAGTTCTTCCTGTGCCTTGAAGCGTTCTCTCTGGTCAATCG
>JAGBHK010000011.1 GCA_017935565.1 Lachnospiraceae bacterium | reverse complement strand
TGAAGATGCATTCGAAAACATGGGTGCTCAGCTTGTTAAGGAAGTTGCTACAAAGACAAACGATGTAGCAGGTGATGGTACAACAACAGCTACAGTTTTAGCTCAGGCTATGATTAATGAAGGTATGAAGAACCTTGCAGCTGGTGCTAACCCAATCGTTTTAAGAAAGGGTATGAAGAAAGCTACAGATGTTGCTGTAGAAGCTATTCAGAAGATGAGCAGTAAGGTTACAGGTAAGGAACAGATTGCAAAGGTTGCAGCTATTTCTGCCGGTGATGAAGAAGTTGGTAATTTAGTAGCTGACGCTATGGAAAAGGTTTCTAATGATGGTGTTATCACTATTGAAGAATCAAAGACTATGCTTACAGAACTTGATTTAGTTGAAGGTATGCAGTTTGACAGAGGTTATATCTCTGCATATATGTCAACAGATATGAATAAGATGGAAGCTGTTTTGGATGATCCATTCATTCTTATTACAGATAAGAAGATTTCAAATATTCAGGAAATCCTTCCTGTATTAGAGCAGATTGTACAGTCTGGTGCAAAACTTTTAATCATCGCTGAAGATGTTGAAGGTGAAGCTCTTACAACACTTATTTTAAATAAGTTGAGAGGTACATTCTCTGTAGTTGCAGTTAAGGCTCCAGGATATGGTGATAGAAGAAAAGAAATGCTTAAGGATATCGCTATTTTAACAGGTGGTGTGGTTATTTCTGATGAACTTGGTTATGATTTAAAGGAAACAACTTTAGATATGCTTGGTCGCGCTAAATCTGTTAAGGTTATGAAGGAAAACACAATCATCGTTGATGGTATGGGTGACAAGGCTGAAATCGATGCAAGAGTAAATCAGATTAAGGGCCAGATTGAAACAACAACTTCTGAATTCGATAAAGAAAAGTTACAGGAAAGACTTGCTAAACTTGCTGGTGGTGTTGCAGTTATTAGAGTTGGTGCTGCTACAGAAACAGAGATGAAGGAAAAGAAACTTCGTATGGAAGATGCTTTGAATGCTACAAGAGCTGCAGTAGAAGAAGGTATCATCGCAGGTGGTGGTTCTGCTTACATTCACGCTTCAAAAGAAGTTGCTAAACTTGTTGAAACACTTGAAGGCGATGAAAAGACAGGTGCTAATGTTATTCTTAAGGCACTTGAGGCTCCACTTTTTGCAATTGCAGAAAATGCTGGTCTTGAAGGCGCAGTTATTGTTAACAAAGTTAGAGAATCAGAAGTTGGAACAGGCTTCAATGCATATACAGAGAAGTATGTATCAATGGTTGAAGAAGGTATCCTTGACCCAGCTAAGGTTACAAGAAGTGCATTACAGAATGCAACAAGCGTTGCTTCAACACTTCTTACAACAGAATCAGTAGTAGCAAACATTAAAGAAGATGTACCTGCTATGCCAGCAGGCGCACCTGGAATGGGAATGATGTAATATGGACAATACAAGAGTAGAACAGATTGTAGCCAAAAAAGATGATGCAACATCTATGATTGTTCGAGTGGTAGCGGTGGTATTGGCAGTGTTTTCTGCGTTTATATCAATAGGCTTACTTGGAGCATTTGGTTTTGTAATTATATTTTTTGTGGTATATCTTGTAATATACGTTATTAAAATATCTTCGATTGAATACGAGTATATATTAGTTAATAACGAATTGACAATTGATGCAATCTACGGAAAAGAAAAAAGAAAATCTTTAATTTCGTTTGATGTAAGAGAGGCTGAAATATTTGCACCGATTGAAAGTGACAGAGTTCACAATCATTTACACAATCAGAGCAATATTGTTAAAAACTTTTCATCAGGTGAAGATAATGCAAAGGTTTATTTACTTGTTGTAAATTCTAATTCACATATGTACAATGTGTTTTTAGAACCAAATGACAAGTTATTTGAAGGAATTAAATATTATATTCCTAGAAAAACATATACTGAATAAAATTGCACAAAAAAGGCACCATAATTGGTGCTTTTTTTGTGGTAACAACAAATTTATCGTTTCACACTCTAAATTGTGAAAAAATTTATTGACACTATTTCACAAATCATTTATAATTGCTTAAATACAATTAAAAACAAAGAGAAAGTGAGGATTTATAATGGGAACAATTATAGGTGAAGGAATTACATTTGATGACGTATTATTAGTTCCAGCTTATTCTGAAGTAACACCAAATATGGTAGATTTATCTACATATTTAACAAAAAAGATCAAACTCAACATTCCAATGATGAGTGCAGGTATGGATACAGTTACTGAACATAGAATGGCAATCGCTATGGCTAGACAGGGTGGTATTGGTATTATTCATAAGAATATGTCTATTGAAGCACAGGCGGAAGAAGTAGACAAGGTAAAAAGATCAGAAAATGGTGTAATTACAGATCCATTCTCATTATCTCCTGAACATACATTACAGGATGCAGATAACTTAATGGGTAAGTTTAGAATCTCAGGTGTGCCTATCACAGAGAATGGCAAACTTGTAGGTATTATCACAAACCGTGACCTTAAGTTTGAAACAGATTTCTCTAAGAAGATTAGAGAGTCTATGACAAGTGAAAATCTTGTTACAGCTAAGCAGGGAATCACACTTGAAGAAGCTAAGGAGATTCTTGCAAAGTCTAGAAAAGAAAAACTTCCTATCGTTGATGATGATTTCAACTTAAAGGGACTTATTACAATTAAGGATATTGAAAAACAGATTAAGTATCCTCTTGCAGCAAAGGATGAGCAGGGAAGACTTCTCTGTGGCGCAGCTGTAGGTATTACACAGAATATCATGGAAAGAGTAGATGCTTTAGTTAAGGCTAAGGTTGACGTTATCGTTATTGACTCTGCTCATGGCCATTCAAAGAATATCATTAACACAGTTAAGATGGTTAAGGAAAAATATCCTGAACTTCAGGTTATCGCTGGTAACGTTGCTACAGGCGAAGCTACAAAGGCTTTAATCGAAGCTGGTGTTGATGCAGTTAAGGTTGGTATCGGACCTGGTTCTATCTGTACAACTCGTGTTGTTGCAGGTATCGGTGTACCACAGGTTACAGCAGTTATGGATTGCTACGAAGCAGCTAAGGAATATGGTATTCCAATTATCGCTGACGGTGGTATCAAGTACTCAGGTGATATGACAAAGGCTATTGCAGCTGGTGCTAACGTATGTATGATGGGTAGCATGTTCGCAGGTTGTGACGAAAGCCCAGGAACATTCGAATTGTATCAGGGTAGAAAATACAAAGTATACAGAGGTATGGGTTCTATTGCTGCTATGGAAAATGGTAGCAAGGATAGATACTTCCAGACAGATGCTAAGAAGCTTGTTCCAGAAGGTGTTGAAGGACGTGTTGCTTATAAGGGAACACTTGAAGACACAATCTTCCAGTTAATTGGTGGTATTAGATCTGGTATGGGTTACTGTGGAGCAAAGGATATCGAGACATTGAAGACAACAGGTAGATTTGTTAAGATTTCAGCAGCTTCATTAAAGGAAAGTCATCCACATGACATTCATATTACAAAGGAAGCACCTAACTATTCAGTTGACGTGTAAGTGTGAAATTATGAGAGCGTATCGAAAGATACGCTCTTTTTATATTGTGTAAAAAAATGAGAAAAGTACCGTCTTTGGTTAGGTCGATGAGTCAAAAGCTATGTTTTAGGGCGCTGTTTTTTAGCCGAGGTACAGGGATTAGAAAAATGCTTTCAGTACCTCGCAAAAAAATGAAAATGAGGTACTGTGTTATGTTACAAGCATTGTGGTACCTCGAAATCGTCAAAAACGCAAAAAAAGTGTCAAAAAATCGAGGTACTAGGATATGGAAAATAGCTACAGTACCTCGGGTAGAATTCGGTAAATAAGCATAAAGTTATTTTTGTGTCAGATGCCCCTTTTTTTACTCGTCACATATTGTACTTTATATATGTGACCATTAGATATATAAAATAAAGGAGTTGGTGCAATGAGAAACCAGTTTGAAGAACAATTAGAGCTTAGAACCACAAGAAGGGTGATTGAAGAGCAAGTTAGTGGGTTTGCCAGTGTAATTGATGGGTAAATAATGCCTCATCCTGTGTTGCGATATGCATTTATCCGTGATATAATGGGTGTATTAAAATCCGTGAAAGTTGAGGAACTGAATATGTACACAATACCCCCAAAGAAGTTATTAATGCTGAATATTTTGGATATCTTAAGAAAATATACAGACAAGGACCATCGTCTAAGTCAAAAGCAGATATTGGATAAGCTAAAGGATGAATATTGTATGGTCGTTGACCGCAAATCTGTACGCAGAAATCTTATGAATCTGATGGAACTTGGATATGAAATAGAATATGAAGAGGTAAGCCGTGAAGGTGGCGATATATGGTCTGATTTCTATCTTAAAAGAGAGATTACGGATGGTGAAATACGTTTGCTGATTGATGGTTTGATATTCTCTAGAAATGTGCCAAATAGTCAATGTAAGAAGTTGGTTAAGAAACTTGAGAACTTATCAAATGTGTATTTTAAATCACGTGCAGGCTATATTTGTCGTATGCCAGATGAAAGGTACGATTTTAATAATATATTTTCAAACATTGAGCTGCTAGACGAAGCCATTTGCCAAAAGAAAAAGATTTCTTTTAAATATATGGAATACGGAACAGATAAAAAGAAACGCATTAAAAAAGATAAAAATGGAAATGAACGAGTGTATGTTGTAAATCCTTATCAGATGGCTGCAAAGGAAGGCAAGTATTATCTGATTTGTAATTATGATAAATACGAGGATGTGTCAAACTATAGAGTTGACCGCATTACGGACATCAAAATATTGAAAGATAAAGTAAAACCGTTTGAAACTTTACAGTGGTCTGACGGTAAACCTCTTGATTTGTCAACATATATGAAGGAACATATTTATATGTATTCTAGCGAAAATGTTCGTGTAAAATTTAAAATTGTACGCGAGATGGTAAGTGATGTTGTTGATATATTTGGTGACGACGTGTGGTTTATGGGAAATGATGAAAAGTTTGTTACGGTGTCTGCCAATGCAAATGAAAGGGCAATGCTACAATTTGCGAAGAATTTTGCGCCAGATGTGGAGGTGCTAGAACCGAAGGAACTGAGGAAGAAGGTTAAGTCGGAACTTAAGATGGCGCTGAAGGTGTATGAGTAGGAGGTAGGAGAATATGAGAAAAAAGTATGCGTTAGACTTTTTATTATACAGTTATTTTGAGATAACAACAGCTATAGAAGATGAGGATGAAATAATTGTTGCTGCAATTAAACGTGCGTATAGGGATGCAACCAACCGGGTGGTTTCATTTGTTAGTGAAATGGATTCGTGGAAGATGAAGAAAAATATTATATCTATAATGAAAGAAGAGATTATAAAGGTATTAAAGGATGAAAAAGATTATGGGAAATTTCATAAAGATACTTGCACCATGCTAATAAATAATTATAATGATATAGTTGATATTTCTTCGGGAACCAAATTCACATATGGAATTGCACAAAAATGGATAAATATGACAATGAAATATTTATGTGTTATATATTCTATTTTAGGTAAACAAAAGAACACTGAAAAATATTACAAAAAGGTTAATAAACTTGAAAAGAAACTAGATATTCCGATTGATAGTTACATTTTAGAGAGTGTGTCGAAAGTGAAAAAAGAAAATGAGTATAGATATGGATTTAGCATTGAGATACCTAATAAAGAGAAATATGGTGGTATGGGGAATTATAATGAAGAAAAATCATTGCCATGGAGTAAATGGAAATCATCTAATGATTATTCTGAATTTCAAAATAATGTCAAGGAAAAAATTAATGAATTAAAGAACAAGTTAGAGGATAAAAACAAGTTTGATTCCAACATCGAATGGGAAAATTTAGCTTGGATTGAAGTGGCAAGGAAGAGAAAAAAGAAAGAAGAAACAGCAAAGAATAATAAATATTGTAAATAGGTTATAGAGAAATACCTCACTTTAATGTGGGGTGTTTTTGAAGTATAGATATTAATACTCTGCCTTCCACCCACTATCCAAGTGGCATTTATAGTGCTCGCTATAGTCGTATTTTATTGTCATTTCAGCATTGGGACTAAATACGGATTTTAAGCTGTCTATATATGATTCATCTATATTGGGATTCATATAAATAGTTACCTTTCCCTTAGAATTCACTACAGCACGGCCGCGTGGATAGTAGTTGTAGGTTATACAATTAATGTTAGGGAGTAACCCGTTAAAGTAGTTGGAGTTAGTTATCTTTTTCCAAAATAACTTATGGTTATAGGTATTGCCTGATTTTGCAACTGCAGATGGAAAAATCATATTTTCGAAAGTAAAAGTATGTAAAGTTCCATCAATTACCCAAAATATACCGTTTTGTGATTCTTTATTCATATTGAATTAACCTCCTCTGTATTTCCTTGAATTAAGTATAAAATAATCGATGTACTAAAATTGTCACATAACAAAGGATAAGGTTATGGTGGATGTTGATGGGGATGGAATAATGATTTCACATTGATGACAAATTTATCATGTATATGATATAATACCTGTCATATAAGATTGTAATAATACATATGAGGAGAAATGATGAAAACATACATAAAAATATTATTAATTACACTAGGAATTCAAATTGGATATTTTGCAATTGAGTGGACATTGATTAATGTAATGGATGTCAAAAATGGCTTCGATATAGGCTTTGTCCTAATATTTCCTATATCTATCATTGTAGATATAATATTGTCAATAAAGTGGGGAAGGACGTTGAAGGAGAAATTGCTCTGCATTTTTTTGATGCCTACAAATTATACTTTTTTTGTTGTGTGGGCGATTGCTATGTGGCTTGTGGAACAATTTTTTGAGGCGTTATCGGCATACGGTGATAGTTTGAGATAGGGAGATAAAACAAATAAGATATAAATATTTGAAAAAATTTAAAATCCACTCTTGACTCTCCCCTAAGGGCATCCTTTATCATATGACCATAAGGTGATTACTGCTAGCGTAAATCATCTTGAAAAACAATATAGGAGATGATTACAATGGACAAAAAAATGACATCAGGAGAAATTGCTAAAAAGGTAGGAGTTTCTCAAAAAACAATTAGATTATACGATGAGAAGGGACTCTTAAAACCATCAGAGTATTCAGAAGGAAATTACAGACTTTATGACAAGGAAGCACTTTTAATACTTGAGAATATCATTGCACTTAAACAGATAGGTTTCTCATTGGAGGAGATAAGGGATAATCTTATCAATGATAGCGAACTTAATATTGTTGATTCTCTTAATGCTCAATTGAAGATAATGGAAGAGAAGAAACTTGAAATTGAGAGAGTTATTGAGTGTATTAAAGGTATGCTTGCAAGAACTGAAGGTCAGCCAGATTGGAATACAGTAGCTGAAATTGCGAAAATGATTCAAAAGGACCAGGGGGCTGACGAGAGACATTTCTACGCATTGAAATATACTGCTGAGGATAAAGATTGGTATGAAAGATTGTTTGAGTATCTTGATATTGATGAGGATAGCAATGTCCTTGACTTAGGCTGTGGTTTTGCAAAACTTTGGAGAAATAACTGGGATAGAATACCAGAAGGTGTAAAGATTGATGCGGTTGATGTTAAGGGTAGTTGGGCTGATAATTTTGCAGAGTTTGTCCCTGAAAATACAGATAAATTATCAAAAGGTACAACTGTGAATATGCATTGGGATAACGTTGAAGAAGGGGAAATTTGGGATAAGGCTGGCTCTTATCAGTACATAATTGCTCACTACTTATTTGATTTTATTGAAGACAAAGAGAGTCTTTTGAAAAATGTGGTAGAGCATTTGGCGGCAGATGGAATGTTTTCTTGCAACTATGCTGAGGTTAAGAAGGAACATTTCTATTGGGAAAATATGCTCGAAAAAGCAGGCGTTGATACAAAGTTTATTAAGGATATTATTGATAAGAAGCAGGCAAAACATCAGGAATTTATAAAACTTCTTGAGAAATATTTTGACACAATTAAGAGTGTAAAATTCTCTAATAGTATGAGATTTGATAATGCAGATGAAACTTTTGATAAGTTATGTAAGTGTTATCCTAATAACCAAAAGATGATTGAGGATAATAAGGCGAAGATTATGGATATGCTTGCAAAAGAAATTGAAGAAAATGGCGTTATAGTTGTAGAAAATGATTCAGAGTTTTTTGCTTGTAGAAAGTGAGGTTAGCGTGAAAAATCACACTGATGTGCTGATTTTTCACACGGCTATTTGTGACGAAGCGTCACAAATAAGCCCTGATGCGACAAGAGAAATCGCTTTGCGACTTTCTCTTGCGCTTCCTCACTACGTTTCGGAATGGAGGTTAGTGTATGATATTAGAAGAATTTGATTATGATAAAGATGCCATTATTAACCCGACAGATATTATAAAAGAGGAGATTACAAATGGGCTAATTGTACCTAAAGTAGCGGTTGCATGCTTTGGCAGGAAAACGCTTCCAATGATGGTTGAAACCTTTGGTGGTGAACAAATTTTTGTAACCAAGAATGCAAATGCCGAGTGGCCGGTTTATAAGGCAACTTATAAAGGTGTGGATATTGCGCTATTTATGATGGATCAGGGGGCTGCTGGTGCGGCAGGTATAATTGAAGGACTATATGCGCTAGGTGTTGAAAAGATAATTGTTTTTGGTTCGTGCGGAGTACTTGATAAAAACATACCAGAATGTGCAATTATCATTCCAAATGCGGCAGTAAGAGATGAGGGGCTTAGTTATCATTACCTTCCACCATCAGATGAAATGGAGGTAAATACTGAGTATATTGACACGTTTAAGGCGATTTTAGATGAGGTAAATTATCCATATATTGTAGGTAAAACATGGACTACGGATGCCTTTTACAGGGAAACAAGAGCAAAGGTTGCTAAAAGGGTTGCATCAGGTTGTCTTTGTGTTGAAATGGAATGCTCTGCTATGGCAGCTGTTGCAAAATTCCGTGAAAAGGGAATATTCCAGTTTTTGTATACAGCTGATTGCCTTGACGGAGAAAAGTGGGATGCGCGTTGCTTAGGGGAAAATTCTAAAGTTGATGAAAAGAACATTTTTATATACCTTGCAATGGAGATGGCTGTAAGGGTGAGTAAGTAAGATAAAGCATATATTTTTCAATACCATATTGAGAAATATATGCTTTTTTGGTAAAATAGACATATGTTTTTGCGTAGTAAAAAGGAGGATTTTATAATGGATAAATTAAAACCAACATTAGATTGGCTTTGTAACCCAGAGGTTTTTGCAGTGAATAGATTAAAGGCTCATTCAGACCACAAATTCACAGTAGGAGGAAGTGAACTCAAGCAGTGTCTTAACGGACAGTGGAAGTTTACATATTCTGAAAGTCCATATACAAGAGAGAAGGATTTTTACAAGACTGAGTATGATATTAGTAAATTGGCGGACATCAAAGTTCCAGGACATATTCAGTTACAGGGATACGGCATACCACAGTATGTTAATGTCATGTATCCTTGGGATGGTATCTTTGACGTTAAGGCACCAAATGTTCCGATGGATGTGAATCCAGTTGGCGGATATGTTAAGGATGTTGTCATTGATGAGAAACTTAAAGGCAAGAGATTGTACATTTCATTCCAGGGTGTTGAGTGTGCATTTTATCTCTATGTAAATGATGAGTTTGTTGGTTACAGTGAGGACAGCTTTACACCTTCTGAATTTGAAATTACAGATTATGTAGTAGAAGGTGTTAATAGAATAGGTGTTGAAGTGTATCAGAGAAGCTCAGCTTCTTGGCTTGAAGACCAAGATTTTTGGAGATATTCTGGTATCTTTAGAGATGTATATTTGTATGCGACACCTGACCTTCATATTGGCGATATTTTTGTGCATACAGACCTTGACGAAAATTACACAGATGCCGTACTTTCAATGGATGCGGAGGTTATGACACCTTATTCAAAGATTCTTGATGAGGAAGTATTTGATGATGAAGCTAAAGAGAAGATTTGCAATGATGTTGCAGAACTTATTGCTGGCGCATATGCAAGTTTAGTTCTTAAGGATAGTAAAAACAATGTAATCATAGAAGATAAAGATGTTCCATTGTGCGAACTTTTTGATAAGAAGTATGAAGTAAAAGCACCTAAACTTTGGAGTGCTGAGGAGCCAAATCTTTATGATATGACTATTGTTGTTGCAGATGAAAATGGAAATGAAATCGAAACAATTTACCAGAGTGTAGGCTTTAGAAAGTTTGAAATGAAGGATAAAATTATGCTTATCAACGGCAAGAGAATTGAATTCTTTGGTGTTGATAGACATGAATTTAGTTGCTACACAGGAAGATGTCTTACAATGGAAGACATGATGTGGGATATTAAATTCCTTAAGCAGCACAACATAAATGCAGTTAGAACAAGTCATTATCCAAATGATTCTAGATGGTACCATCTTTGCGACAAGTATGGTATTTATCTTATCGACGAAGCAAATTTGGAAACACATGGTACATGGGCAAGACGAGATGGTTCTATTGAAACTGCTGTGCCAGGAGATAAGCCAGAATGGTGCAATGCAGTTTTAGACCGTGCAAATTCAATGGTTCAAAGAGACAAGAACCATCCAAGCGTACTTATTTGGTCTTGTGGTAATGAAAGCTACGGCGGCGTAAATATCAAGCTTATGAGCGAATTGATGAAGAAGATTGACCCTAGCAGACTTGTGCATTATGAAGGTATTTGGTTTGATAGAAGATTCCCTGAAACATCGGATATGGAAAGCCGTATGTATTGTAAGGTTTGGGATATTGAAAAATATCTTGATAACAATCCTGACAAGCCATTTATTAACTGTGAGTATGAGCATTCAATGGGTAACTCGACAGGAAATATTTATGATTATGTGAAACTACTTGATAAGTATGAAATGTATCAGGGTGGATTTATTTGGGATTACATTGACCAGCTTATTATGACTGAAGATGAGTACGGTGATGAATATTTGGCATATGGCGGAGATTTTGGTGATAGACCAAATGATGATTCATTCTGTGCAAATGGTATCGTATTTGCTACAAGAGAAATAACACCAAAGGCACAGGAAGTAAAGAACGTTTATGCACAGGTTACACTTCGTCCTGACAAGGGTGGTGTATGGGTTAAGAATAGAAGATTGTTTAAGGATACATCGGATATAGAACTAAAGGTTGAAATGCTTCGTGATGGCGAGGTTTGTTTCGTGACCACTCTTGACGTGGTAGTTGCTCCAGGTGAAGAAAAGTATTTTGATGTACCTATTGCAATGCCTTGTATTGCTGGTGAATTTATTATCCAGGCATACGCAGTTCTCAAAGAAGATACAATGTATGCTGATAAGGGCCACGTGGTATCATTTGGTATTGCAGAGCCTTGGACAGTAACGGACAGCGACATTCTCATTATGAGAAAGCCTGAAGAATTTGGTAAGTTTGAGGTTGTTGATGGCTCAAACAATGTAGGTGTATATGGTGATGATTTTGGATATTTGTTCTCAAGAAAATTTGGTGGAATCATATCGATAAAACTTAATGGAAAAGAATTTATTAAGAGAACTGTAAAACCAACTTATTATAGAGCTTCTGTTGATAATGACAAGGGAAGCAATTATATGTATGACAGTGGTATTTGGGCTCATGCAGAAAAGTGGCAGAGAGGCAGTATGACTTCATATGAGAAGACAGAAACAACAGTTACATTCAATTTTGAATATGAATTGCCACTTTCTGAAAATGCAACAATAGTTGTAAATAAGAAGGCAGCAAAGGGCGATGATGCCGGTACAAAGGGAAATGGTGCGGTTTCATCTAAGGTATATGTGACTTATACTGTTGACATTAGCGGAAAGATTAATGTTAAGATGAAGTATGATGGTATAAAGGGCGCTCCTGAATTGCCTGTATTTGGTATGCAGTTCCCACTTATGTTGGATTTTGATAATTTCAAATATTACGGTATGGGACCTATGGAAAATTATGTTGATAGAAATATGGGTGCAAAATACGGTATATTTGAAAGCAATGCAGAGGATAACTTTACACAGTATCATGTACCAGGTGGCTGTGGTAACAGAACAAATACAAGATGGGTATCTGTGACAGATGGAGAGGATAAACTTACATTTAGAATGAAGGGGGAACCATTCCAGTTTACAGTGCTCAATTACACAGAAGCACAGCTTGAGGAAGCGTGGCACATTCATGAATTGCCTGCACCTTACTACACATATGTAAAGATATATGCAAAGGCTAATGGTGTAGCTGGTGATGATAGCTGGGGAGCATTGCCATTTGATGAGTATAGAACAAATGCAGAGGAACCAATAGAGTTTGAGTTTGAAATAGTGAAGGGATAAGGGAATGGAGAACGAGAATCAGGTAGAGAAGAAAAAACATACAAAGCGCAATCTAGGGATTATTGGTTCAGTTATTGTTATTGCGCTTGCATGTGTTGGAATCTTTATTTTTGATAAAGATATAGATTTTGTTGTAGCCACATATGATGTGATAAAAGATGAGTCAACTATTTATTTGAATGGAAAAACTATAACTACTGTTGAGGGTAAAGCGGTAGTGAAATCCAATATGGATAGAAGTGTATTTTATTTGCAGGTAGATGACGATTTGTATTATGTTGAAGACAAAGAATTAAAAAAAGTGGATGATGGTTTGCAATTATTAGAGATTGCAAATCATTCCACACAAGCACTTGTAAAAGATGTTAATGGAAGCATATATATTGCTGACAAGGCAGATTTGGAATTAGTGACAGATGAAGCGGTTTCATATGTCACTATTTCTGGTGATGGAAAAACCTTTGCCTACAATGTTGATAGTGATGCTTATTGGGGCACTAACAGTGAAGATATAACTAAAATTGAAAATGCGTTTATAACATTTTTATCAGAAGATGCAGATATTATGTATGCATTGGAGTATGATGAGGATGCAGTAGAGAAATTTTTGGAATTTTATGGTAACAATGCAAATGTAGACTCATTATTATCTGATAGTGTCATATTGGCTGGGCGTTTTTTTACATATGATAAATCTGGTAATAAAACGCTAGTTTCAGATTTAATATATGATTTTTATGGACTTAATTATGATGGCACGGAAATAATGTTTAGTTCTAGTGAAGGAACCATTATACTTAAAGACGGCAAGGAAAAAAGTATTTTAATCACAGATAAAGTAAATAGCAGTGATATTTATTGTAAGGAAAATGAAGAGGATGAGAAAGGTCTATTTAAAAACATTGATGATTACGCAAAGTGCATGGTAGTACATAAAGAAATTTGTTATTTGGTTTCTGGAAGATATGGACTTGTAGAAATGTCAGATGACTATAATATTGTTGGAATAAGCGCTGATTTTAAAAGGATGATTTTCTATAAATATGACGATGTTGATGGGAAATCTTTGTATATGAGCGATATAAGAGAAAATGCAAAATCAGAAAAAATAGCAGATGAAGTTTGTGAAGCGGTAATGACTGCTGATGGAAAACAAATATATTATGTGGCTAAAGATAATAAGGAATGGAAATTATATTATTATTCAACAAAATCAAAAGAGATTGATAGTGTTGAGGGAAAATCAAAGTTGTGTCTAGTTGGAGAAGATGTATATTGTATTAACGAAGACGTTTATTATTTAAATAAAATGAAAATGACTAAGATTGAAAGTATAGATGATGATATGGAATTTATATCTGACCGTATGTCAAAAAGCACATATTTGTTATATGACAATAAACTGTTTTTATTAGATGGACATAAGGTTAAGAATGAAAAAGGAAAAATTATTGAAAAACTTACCGAGGAAAAGTCGGAGTTGTCTAATAACGAAAAAATAGAATACATAGAAAGAGTCTTTGAGGCTAAGTTGCCAGAAAATGTTAAAATTAAGGATTTTGAGTATTCATCATCTTGGGGAAAAGAAGTAGACAAGTATTCAAAAGAGACATTTTTTGCAAAACTGTCAATTGATGAAAGTGAATACGAAAATATTCTAAATCAATATGAAGGCGTACAATATGATATGTTGGAATATTCAGGTTATGAAGATTGTTCTAGTTGGAATAAGACTTGTTCAATAAAATCAAATGAACCACAGATTAAGAAATGGTATCACATAAATACATGGTACAAAGAGGGCGACAGATACTATGCTGATAGTGATGGTCCGATTTTATATAGAGGTGAAATTAGTGAAGGGTATCATGTATTTATAACGGAAGTAAAAGATGGAGTATTTAATGTATGCTTTTACGGATGTTTGGGTAGTTCTTACTTACATTATTAGAAAAGAGGTTAACAAATGTTTATACTATTTTTCGCCCTCGGGGCAATATGTTTAATATACTACATAGCATTAGTTTCCTATTCAGGAACTGCAACTCCATTTAGTGAAGCGTGGATTATGGCAACAGTCGTATGCCTTTTATTAGGTTTATGTTTTGTAATACCGCGTACTAAAAAGTTGATAAATAAGATTCCTAAGGTTGTGAAAATATGTGTGCTTTCAATTGTGGGTGCAGGCGCTTTATTGTTTCTCGTGCTGTTAATCAATGTTATTACAGGTTTTAATGATAAACCACAAGAGAAAGTTGATGTTGTAGTCGTTCTCGGTGCAAAGATGCGTGGAAATACAGTTTCAAGGGCATTGGCCGATAGACTTGATGCAGCATATGACTATGTTATGGAAGAAGGCAATGAAGATGTTGTTATAATTGTTTCGGGTGGTCAAGGTGCCGATGAAATAATGACGGAAGCACAAGGAATGAAGGATTATCTTATAGATAAAGGATTGGATGAAAATAGAATTATCATGGAGGATAAATCTACCAATACTATGGAAAATCTTAAATTCAGTTATGAGATAATAGAGGAAATGTTTGGCAATAATGCTAGCATTGCCATATGTACAAGCAATTTTCATGTGTATAGAGCAACGTTGTTGACTGAAAATATGGAAATAGAAAATGTAAGCGGATTGGCTGCTTATACCAAGCCGATTTTATTACCAAATTCTACGGTTAGGGAATGCTTGGCGCTTGTGAAGGAATGGATGATTGGGAATATAAAGTTGTGGTAAGAAAGGTGGTTAGTGAAAACCACCTTTTTTTCTGTATACGCCAGGAGAAATGTGATATTTCTCTTTGAAAATTCTATTAAAATATGAGAGATTTTCAAAACCTGTTTTGATGGCGATATCTAAGATATTATCATTACTTTTTAGTAATAATTCAGATGCTATGTCTAATCTATATTCATTTAAATATTTTATAAAACTAATCCCCATATTTTGCTTGAAAAATTTCATAAAATGTGATTTGCTATAGAAACATTCTTTGGCAATGTCATCTATAGAAATATTATCTTTAAAATGAACTGAAACATATGTAAGAATAGTTTTCATTTTTTCTAATGACTTATTGTTATATGTTTCGTCATTGTGAATAGAATAATTTTTCAATAAATTGAATAATATTGTTAGCAAGTTGGCTTTGACAATCAGTTGGTAACCAAAGGGTTCGCTTTGTCTTAATTCATCAATTTCTTCAATTAGATTATGTATTTTTGTGTCGTTTATAACTGGTTGAATTTTTATTCTGCCTAAAAACAGAGGCTTTAAATAATTGTCATTGCATAAGTCCGGACTTGTTGTTTTTAACAAACTAGGTTTGAAAATGATATTTTCGTATTCCATAATATTATCATCTTTTTGCTCTATTGAGTGAAGCTGTCCTGAAAAAATAAATACAATGTCACCACAGTTGACGTCATAGGAATTTAAGTCAACAGTTACCTTTCCACAACCCTTTTTTATCACAATTAATTCTATTTCATTGTGCCAGTGGATTTTAACAGAATTAAAGTCCAATGGTATTGAACATAAATATGTATTGTATGGAAATTCTATAGGAGTATGCTCTTTTATTTCACGATAATTCTCATATTGAATATTATTCATAATAGTACCCTTTTATTGAAAATGATAGTTTTGTGCAAAAATGTATCCATATAATGCAAGAAAAAATATATTGATTAAGATTATAATACAATAAAAGAAAAAAAACAATACATTAGAAATGGAGAATTACAATGAAAGTTTTAGATCGTATTGAAAACCAATTGGGAAAAAAGGTTTCAGAAGCAACAAACGAAGAAATTTATGTGGGTTTGTTAAAGTTAGTAAATCAAATGGCTGAATGTAAAAGTGGGAATAATGCAAAAAAGAAATTGTATTATATTTCAGCAGAATTTCTTATAGGAAAGTTACTTTCAAACAATTTAATTAATTTAGGCATTTATGATGAAGTTAGGGAAGAACTTAAAAAAGCAGGTAAAGATTTGTGTGAGATAGAAGAATTTGAAAATGAGCCTTCATTGGGAAATGGTGGACTTGGCAGACTAGCAGCTTGTTTCCTTGATTCTATTGCAACACTTGGATTAAATGGTGATGGTGTAGGCTTAAATTATCATTTTGGTCTTTTTAAACAGGTTTTTAAAAATAATACACAAACAACTATGCCTGATGCATGGATATCTGATAATAACTGGCTTAATAAAACAGACATTACATATAATATTAAATTTAAGGATAAGAATGTTGTGTCGAGAATGTATGATATAAATGTTACTGGATACAACAATCAGACAAATAAATTGCATTTGTTTGATATAGAGGGAATTGATGAACATATTATTGAAGAGGGCATAGGTTTTGATAAAAATCAAATTGATAAGAATCTTACATTATTCCTTTATCCGGATGATAGCGATGAGGCTGGAAGAATATTAAGAATATACCAACAGTATTTTTTGGTTTCAAGTGCTGCACAACTTATTATTGACGAATGCATTTCCAAGGGTAGTAATTTAAAAGATTTAAATGAATATGCAGTTATTCAAATTAATGATACACATCCGACTATGGTTATTCCTGAATTAATAAGATTACTTTGTGAACGTGGATTAGAGATGGATGAAGCTATAGAGGTTGTAAAGAAAACTTGTGCGTACACAAATCATACTATATTGGCGGAAGCATTGGAAAAATGGCCAATGGAATATTTGAAGAAGGCAGTTCCTCAGTTGATTCCCATTATTGAGGTATTGGATAATAAGATAAGAAGAAAATATTCTAATGAGAAATTATATATTATAGATTGTGTTGAACGAGTACATATGGCTCATATTGATATTCATTATTCATTTAGTGTAAATGGTGTTGCATCATTACATACAGATATATTACAGAATGAAGAGTTGAATGAGTTTTATAAGATATATCCGGATAAATTTAATAATAAAACAAATGGTATTACATTTAGAAGATGGCTTCTTAAGAGTAATAAACAATTGACAAATTATATTGAGCAGTTAATCGGAGATGAATTCAAAAAGGATTCATTTGAACTGAAAAAATTGCTTGAATATATGAATGATGAAAATGCTTTGAAAAAATTACTTGAGATTAAGGCTGAAAAGAAAGCTGAATTGAAGGATTATATATTAAAGGAACAAGGTATAGAAGTAGACGAAAATTCAATATTTGATATTCAGGTAAAAAGGCTTCATGAATACAAGAGGCAACAGTTAAATATGTTATTTGTGATAAAAAAATATCTTGATATAAAGAATGGAGATAAGCCATCTACACCAATTACGGTCATTTTTGGTGCTAAGGCTGCACCGGCTTATGTTATTGCACAGGATATAATACATGCAATTCTTTGTTTACAGCAAATTGTAAATAATGATAATGATGTTAATAAATATCTTAAGGTTGTTATGATAGAAAACTACAATGTAACAAGGGCTGAAAAATTGATTCCTGCATGTGATATATCAGAACAGATATCATTAGCTTCAAAGGAAGCAAGTGGAACAGGCAATATGAAGTTTATGCTCAATGGTGCGATAACTCTTGGAACAGAAGATGGTGCGAATGTTGAAATTCATCAACTTGTAGGGGATGATAATATATATATTTTCGGTGATTCAAGTGATGTGGTTGTTGAAAGATATAAAAATGGAGATTACATTGCCAGAGAATATTATGAAAAAAATAATGATATTAAGAAAATTGTAGATTTTATCGTATGCGAAAATATGTTGAAAGTTGGTAATAAAGAAAGACTTGAAAGATTAAAAAATGAGTTGATAAATAAAGACTGGTTTATGACATTTCCAGATTTTGATGAGTATGTTCAAGTGAGGGAAAAAGCATATAAAGATTATGAAAACAGATTATTATGGTCTAAAAAAATGCTTATAAATATCGCAAATGCTGGATATTTTTCTTCGGACAGAACTATTGAAGAGTATAATAGAGAAATTTGGAATGTATAAGGAGGTTATAGGGTGAAATTACTTTCGTTTAGTATTCATTGTAATAATATCAATAATTTGTAAACACAATCAGAACAATTTGTTGAAGCAATTTTAATTGAAAAACCACAAGTGATAGCATTACAGGGGGTAAGCAGAATTGTGATAAAATGAACATTAATAAAGCTTGTGGATATATTTCTTGTGATAACATGGTCATGATAAAGGAGGATAATTTTATTTATAAAGCGGTTGAAATATTGAAAAGTAAGGGGATTCAGTATTATTGGACGTGGCTGCCTACAAAAAGTGTATATGGAGCATATGAGGAGGGCATAGGATTTATGAGTGTAAGCCCTATATTGGAAACTAGTACAAAGAGTGTAGGTGATATTGAAAAGAAAGAAAATGCAAGAAAAATTGTTGGAGTTCGCACAGCAGAATATAAAGATGAATGGTTCTTTTGTATTCATTATGGTTTAGATAATGATAAAAAATCTTCGTTTATAAGAAAGTGGAAGGATACAGATTCGTATTTACAGAAATATGATAAGGCCTGGATTATGGGAGATTTAAATAGCCCTAATTGGGTCAGAAATGAAGGGTATGATACGATATGTTATTATGGTTGGAAAGATAGTTTTATATTAGCTGGTAAAGCTGAAAATATTACATTGAAAAATGGTATATCCAATCAAATATGGTTTAAACATAAAAAGATTATCAATAGCTTAAAATATGTTTTTAATGGTGATAATTACCCCTTTATTGCCGAACAACCAGGTGTGATGATTGATTGTGAAATTATTGCATAATAAAAGCAGTGGCATTAAAAATGTCACTGCTTTAAATTTTACATAACCTCTTTTATAGCCTCAACCACAATTGACAAACCTTTAATAAGTGTTTCTTCATCAATTACAAGTGGTGGCATAATCTTTACTACATTATTGCCACGGCCGGCCTTTTCGGCAATAAGTCCGTTTTCAAAACACTTTGTTGTAATCTTAGCACACATTGCGCCATCAGCAACTTCGATACCCCAGATAAGTCCTATACCGCGAACTTTGAATTGGGATGGTACATTTGCAGTTAAATAATCTTTAACGATAGCTTCTTTTTTAGCAACCTGTTCTTCAACCTTTTCGGCAAGCATATATTCAAGACCTGCTTTTGCAGCTACCATAGCAAGCTGATTGCCACGGAATGTACCGTTGTGCTGGCCTGGTGTGAATACATCGTATTCTTCTTTTGTGAGAACTACCGCAAATGGAAGTCCTGCTCCGCCGATAGATTTGGCCATTACAAAAATGTCAGGTTTGATTCCGGCTCTTTCAAATGAGAAGTAAGTACCAGTTCTTGCACATCCAACCTGAATATCATCAATGATAAGTAAGATGCCGTATTTATCACAAAGGGCTCTGACTGCCTGTAAATATTCATTGCTCATCACATGGATTCCGCCTTCAGCCTGTACTGTTTCAATAACGATAGCAGCAGGTAATGCGTAACCTGAATGGTCATCTGTTATAAGTGTTTCCATATATTCAATTGTATCCAATCCACTAAACATATATGGGGCAGGAATGTGAACAACATTGTTAAGTGGAACACCAGCACCTTCACGGCTATCAGCGTCTGTTGTAAGTGCCAATGCACCAAGTGTCATACCATGGAAACAACCCATTAAACACCATACATCGGTTCTTCCTGTATATTTTCTAGCAAGCTTTAATGCTGCTTCAATAGCGTTTGTACCAGTTGGGTTTGGGAAAAGAATTTTATAATCTAATCCTCTTGGCTTTAAAACATTTTCCTGGAAAAATTCAATGAAATCAGCCTTTGCTTCTGTCATCATATCGAGAGCATGCATATAACCGTCATTTTCAAGGAATTTAATCATCTTATCTTTAATA
Organism: Lachnospiraceae bacterium; assembly: GCA_017935565.1. Classification (GTDB taxonomy): domain Bacteria; phylum Bacillota; class Clostridia; order Lachnospirales; family Lachnospiraceae; genus SVEL01. The sequence continues at coordinate 10,680 of JAGBHK010000011.1, read as the reverse complement.
TAATCATTGTTGTGACCGTAGTTTACAGAACCTGCGCCACAGAAGAAATCAATATATTCTTTGCCATCAAGGTCGTAAAGGAATGGGCCTTTGGCTTTATAAAAAACAGAAGGGAAGCTTCTGCAGTAACTTCTTACGTTGGATTCATACTTTTCAAATATTTGTTTTTTATTATCCATAACTTTAAATCTCCAATCTGTTAGGAAAAATTTGTATTCATTTCAACTTAATATTATACTCCACATTTTGAAAATATACCACTAAAATATTAAAAAATCTTCAATTCGCGAAGTATTTTTTTATTTAGTGATAGATTTTTATTTGTTTTAATAACTCTCCCGTATTACTAGAAGATTATTATTTTCCTAATCATCGAAAGATGATAATGATATTAAACTTCACATACACAAACTCACAAGCTACGCTTGTTCAAACAGAGTGTATTGTGAAGTTACATTAATCATCTTCCGATGATTGTAAAATTACATAATCTTCCAGATATACGTACAAGTTATTAAAACAAATAAAAATCATCACTCATAAAAAATACTTCGCGAATTGAAGATTAATAAATATTTTCTTGTAGATATTCTTATATAATGCTATAATTATAAAATATTGTTGTAGGGAGGTATTAAAGGTACTATGAAAGAAAAAATTATAAAAAATGATTATTATAATGCTAGTTGGTCTATAGGTAAGTTCGAGAGTTTGTTTGGGATTTTGTTAGTACTTATTTTTAATGTTGTTGAAATTATTGCGATTAATAAAGTTCCTAATTTCGATTCAGCATTAATAGTTTTTGCATTTTTTGATGTTATTGTATTTGTTGCATACTATTTTGCGTACAAGATTCCTTGTGTGAAATTTGCAGTAGATAGACCAAAGCCAGAAGAGACAGAAGATATTACACAAAAGCAGCGAAAGTATAGAAATATGATTATTATCGCTATGATAATTGTGATGATATATGGTATAATGCAAACATTTGCTTCGGGAAGTGTTGTGATTGAAAGATAAAAAATGGTCAGCCACTTTTAGTGGTTGACCATTTCTTTCTTATTTATTATTCAAAAATAGTTTTTTTCTTAAGCACGATAACTGCAGAAATTAATCCTAATAATGAAAGTGCTAACACATTTGATGAATCACCAGTGTCAGGTGTAGTATTATTGTTTGTGTTAGTGTTAGTGTTTTCGTTTGTATTAGCATTGTTGTCAGCACTTTCGTTTGTGTTAGCGTCGTCATTTACGTTAGCGTTGTCGTTAACATCTTCATCAACTGTTGTGTCAGGAGCTTCACCTACAATTTTAATGTATGAAAGGATAACGCATAAATCATTTGCTCCGCCTTTAACATTAAGTGTCATTTCTCCACCTGTTACAGCTGCTTCACCTGTGAACAAAAGATTGTTAGCAGCTACATCATAGTTTTCAGCAATAGCTGTGCCGTTTACGTAAATGCTTGGCGAACCAGCGTTGCTCCATGAGTTCCAGAAACCGATTTCTAAATTATATGTTCCGTCTGGTAATTCAAATTTGTATGTCATTTCAACAGGTGCATTGCCGACCATATCACGAGTATATCTGTTAGAAAACTCTTTGGCATGTCCATCTCTTTCAGCAGTTCCAGCTTCAATATCGCCAATAGCAGGACACCATTCGTTAGCCCATGTCCATTGTGTTCTGATGCCGTATGTACCTGTGTAGTTTGCGTCATAAGATCCTGATTGTGAATAGTCACCATCAACTAAACCCCATTTTTTACCTGTGTTAGCATCAGTGCCGTAAAGTTGTTCTGTTACACTGTTGTAAATACCAAATTCATCTCCATCTGATACAGTTGATGTATCAAAGTCACCACAGTCTACAAAATAATAGGTTGCTTCATCTGCTGCAAATGCTGATATAGCACTTGAGATGACCATTGTTGTTGCTAAAGCAACTGTTAATAGTTTCTTTTTCATTGTAAAACCTCCATAAATGTTTTTGATAGACAGATGATACATTTTTTTTATGGTTAATAAAATAACTAAAAGTTCGAATTGGTGTAATTTTAACAAAAAATAGTTGAATGAGAAAAAGTGGTGAAAAGTCTTTAATATATGGATAATCTACAATTTAATTATTAGAGATTTTTTATAAAAAAGTAATATAAAGTGTAAATAAGTTATTTTTGGAAATTTATAAAAAATTTATTTTTTATGTTTACATTTTATAAATTTAGTTATAAAATAGGGTGGAAATTAAATATTTTTATAACACGTTGATGAGAAGAGTAAGTTTCAGTAGCAAATCAAAGAGAGAGGCCGTAGGTGAGAGAGCCTTATTTGTCTGATTCCGAAGACTACCTCGGAGTGGCCCTAATCCGGTCCGGTGATTCCGTTATAATCAAAATAAAGTGTCGACAGATTGGTCTGTCGGAATATGGGTGGAACCGCGATATTATCGTCCCATTGTGCCATTGGTACAATGGGACGTTCTGCGTTTAGGAGACGCAAATCACAAAGAGTGAAAGGAGTTGATGCATTTGGAAACAGATACAGTGACCATGATTCGAGTTGAAACAGATGAACAATTAAAAACATTGGCCGAAAAGGCAAACATAGTATGGCATGAATTCTTTCCTTGCATATTAACGGGAGGTCAGATTGACTATATGGTTGAGAAGTTTCAGTCATATGATGCCATGAAAAATCAAATGAAAAATGACGGTTATGAATATTATTTTATAACTGCTGATGATAAAATTTTAGGATACACGGGAATTAAGAAGGAAGAAGAAAGATTGTTTTTAAGTAAATTATATCTTTTGAAGGAAAACCGTGGGAAAGGTTATGCATCAGAGGCATTTAAATTTTTGATTAATTATTGTAAGGAAAATGATTTAAAGAGCATTTACCTTACAGTTAACAAACAAAACGAGCATACTATAGCAGTCTATAAGCAAAAGGGATTTGAGGTGATTGATACTCAAGTTGCAGATATTGGAAATGGATATGTTATGGATGACTACATTATGGAATTAAAATTAGGAGGAAATCATGAAAATTAGTTTAAAAGATGGATCAGTAAAAGAATATGAAAGCGCAATGAGAGTTATTGACATTGCAAGTGACATTAGCGAAGGCCTTGCAAGAATGGCATGTGCAGGTGAGGTTGACGGCGAAGTTGTAGATTTAAGAACAGTTGTAGATAAGGATTGTTCACTTAATATCCTTACATTTAACGATGAAGCAGGTAAGGCTGCATACAGACATACATGTTCACATGTACTTGCTGAAGCAGTTAAGAGACTTTATCCAGAAGTAAAACTTGCTATTGGACCTTCAATTGATACAGGATTTTATTATGATTTTGACAGTGAATCATTCTCAAGAGAAGACCTTGATAAGATTGAAGCAGAGATGAAGAAGGTTATTAAGGAAAATGCAGAGCTTGAAAAGTTTACACTTCCAAGGCAAGAAGCTATTAAGTTTATGGAAGAAAAAGGCGAACCATACAAGGTTGAACTTATTAGAGATTTACCAGAGGATGCAATCATTTCATTCTACAGACAGGGTGAATTTGTAGACCTTTGTGCAGGTCCTCACCTTATGAAGACAGGTGCTATCAAAGCATTTAAACTTATTTCTTCATCAGGTGCATACTGGAGAGGAAACTCTGATAACAAGATGCTTACAAGAATTTATGGTACAGCATATACAAAGAAAGAAGAATTAAATGCGTACCTTGAACATCTTGAAGATATTAAGAAGAGAGACCATAACAAACTTGGTAGAGAAATGGAACTTTTCACAACTGTTGATGTTATCGGACAGGGTCTTCCACTTCTTATGCCAAAGGGTGTAACAATCATTAATACATTACAGAGATGGATTGAAGACGAAGAAGAAAAGAGAGGTTATGTAAGAACAAAGACTCCTCTTATGGCAAAATCCGATTTATATAAGATTTCAGGTCACTGGGATCATTACAAAGAAGGTATGTTTGTACTTGGTGATGAGGAAAAGGATAAGGAAGTATTTGCACTTCGTCCAATGACATGTCCATTCCAGTATTATGTATATAAGAATAGTCAGAAGAGTTACAGAGACCTTCCAATTAGATATGGTGAGACATCTACACTCTTTAGAAATGAAGATTCAGGCGAAATGCACGGTCTTACAAGAGTAAGACAGTTTACAATTTCAGAAGGTCACTTAATCGTTCGTCCTGACCAGATGTATGAAGAATTTAAGGGTTGTCTTGCACTTGCAAGTTACTGCTTGAGAACACTTGGTGTTGAAGAAGATGTAACATACAGACTTTCTAAATGGGACCCTAACAATAAGGAAAAATATGTTGGTTCAGCAGAAGTTTGGGAAGAAACACAGGGTGCTATTAGAAGTATTTTAACAGAACTTGAAATTCCATTTGTGGAAGAAGAAGGCGAAGCAGCATTCTATGGTCCTAAGGTTGATATTCAGGCTAAGAATGTATATGGTAAGGAAGATACAATGATTACAATCCAGTGGGATGCTATTTTAGCTGAACAGTTTGATATGTACTATGTTGACCAGAATGGTGAAAAGGTACGTCCTTACATTATCCATAGAACATCTATGGGATGCTATGAAAGAACATTAGCTTGGCTTATTGAAAAGTATGCAGGATTATTCCCAACATGGTTGTGTCCAGAGCAGGTTAGAGTACTTCCAATCTCTGAAAAGTATGCTGATTACGCTGAAAAAGTTCTTGAAGAACTTCGCGCAAATGGTATTAGAGCTACAGTTGACAATCGTTCAGAGAAGATTGGTTTCAAGATTAGAGAAACAAGACTTGAAAGAGTTCCTTATATGCTTGTAGTAGGCCAGAAGGAAGAGGAAGAAGGAAAAGTTTCAGTAAGAAGCAGATATAAAGGTGATGAAGGTCAGAAGACACTTGATGAATTCATCAATGAAATTTGCAAGGAAATTAGAACAAAAGAAATCAGAAAGATTGAAGTAGATGAGTAATCTGATATATAGTCTTAATGCAACAATGCCAATATTTTTTGTAATTATTGTGGGGTACGCTTGTAAAAGATATGGCATGTTGACTGAGGATTTTGTAAATTGTGCAAATAAATTTAATTTCAATGTCACGCTACCAGCATTGTTGGTGCGTGACATGATGAATAGTGGCATAAAGGATAATTTTAATGTAAAGTTTATTCTTTTTTGTGCTATTGCAACTACTATTTCGATAGTGGTAGTGTGGGCTTTGGCTAAACCTTTTTTTAAAAATAATAAGTCCTGTAGAGCTGAATTTGTTCAAGGTGCATATCGAAGTAGCGCGGCTATTTTAGCTATAGCATTGCTTACCAATTTAACAGGAAGTGCGGGAATGGGCGCAATAATGATTGCAGCGTCGGTTCCAATTTATAATCTGTTTGCAGTTATTATATTAACTGTTGAAAAAGATGAATCAGAACAAGTATCGGCAAGAAAGTTGTTTTTTGCAGTATGCAAGAATCCAATGATTATAAGCATTTTAATTGGGCTTATCTTTGCATTTATGGAAGTAGAGTTTCCAAAAATGATTGCAACAACAGTGGATTATATCGCACGTCTTGCAACACCTATGGCGCTTATCATAATAGGTGCAGGATTTAAAGGTGCAAAGGCACTTACAATGGTTAAACCTACGGTTGTGGCAACATTGATTAAACTTTGTGGCTTTGTTATTGTTTTTTTACCAATAGCCATAAAACTTGGTTTTAGAGGTGAAGAATTAATTGTAATTACGATGATGCTTGGTTCACCTGCAACGGCAAGTTGTTATACAATGGCTAAAAGCATGGGACATGAGGGAACTTTATCGTCAAGTATTGTAATGTTAACAACAGTGTTATCGGCATTTACAATGACTTTGATTGTGTTTATACTGAAGAGTATGGGATTGATATAGGAGGATGATAACGTGGAATTTACAATGAAAGTGTTAGGGAGCGGTTATGCGGCTTTGTCTATATTATGGTTTGTTTCTTATCGTAGTTGTTTTAAGAAACAACAATGGACATCGTATTATGATGCAGGAGACTTGGAATTGTGCCCTGATTGTGAGGGAAAGGGATATTTTGAGGTGTTTTATACATTGCCAGGAGGTATTATTAGAAGTCTAGGCTTTGGTGGATTAGTTGCACTAGTTATGGTGATAACTGATACAATTTGGATGCCAATTGTTTATGGTATGACTCTTGGAATATTAGGTTATTTTACATTTGGTACAGGTTGGACATTGGTTTTATTCGCTGGTGTATTGTCATCGTATTTGTATTATAGAAAGAATCGAGACAAGATATTAAGAAGATAGTGGTAAAAGAGTGTGTTTTCAGTTTGATGAAAATATGCTCTTTTTTTGTGTATGGTTTTTCAAGCAAATTTCAGTAGATTAAATTAGAAAAATGTGGTATAATAATACATTATGATGCCATTAGTGTACGTATTAATAGTTAGAAGGAGGAGTGCATATGGGAACACCGCATAATAGCGCTGAAATTGGGCAGATTGCAAAGACGGTTTTAATGCCGGGAGATCCGCTTAGAGCAAAGTTTATAGCAGAAACATATTTAGAGGACGTAAAGCAGTTTAATGCTGTTAGAAATATGTTTGGCTATACAGGTAAGTATAAAGGAAAAGAAATATCAGTTATGGGTTCTGGAATGGGAATGCCATCCATTGGTATTTACTCTTATGAACTATTTTCACAGTATGGAGTTGAGAACATTATAAGAATTGGTTCAGCAGGCTCTTATTGCGAAGAAGCTAAAGTTTATGACGTTGTTTTAGTAACGGAAGCATATTCAGAGTCTTCATTTGCAAAAACACAGTCAGGATATGATAAGGATAAAACATATCCATCAAAAGAATTGACAGATAAAATCGAAGTAAAGTCAAAAGAACTTAATATACCTATTATCAAGGGTTGTATACATTCTTCGGATGTTTTTTATCGTGAAGGCGATGGAGAATATTACAAGGATTTGCATAGAGAAAAGGGCTGTGTAGGCGTTGAAATGGAAAGTTTTGCATTATTCCATAATGCAGCCGTGCTCGGAAAAAATGCAGCATGTATATTGACAATATCAGATTCATTTGTAACTAGTGAGGTAACTACAGCAGAAGAAAGACAGAAGTCATTTACTAAAATGATGGAATTGGCTTTGGAAGTTTAGTCATACTTTTGTGACTTGTAGCATATAGTATTACGAAAGGATAGAATGGCCATTTAATGATTATCAGAGAAGAACTTGAAAAAATTGAAGATTTAGTGTTGAGTCCGTACGCTTCTCATAGTAGTAAAACTTTGGGAAGAGAGCGTGATGAAGAAAAGTGTCCTATGAGAACCGAGTATCAAAGAGACAGGGATAGAATTATTCACTGTAAGGCATTTCGTCGTCTTAAGCACAAAACGCAGGTTTTTTTGGCACCTGAAGGAGACCATTACAGAACCAGACTTACGCATACACTAGAGGTATCGCAGATTGCACGTTCTATTGCAAAAGCATTGAAGTTAAATGAGGATTTAACTGAAGCGATAGCGTTAGGACATGATTTAGGTCATACACCATTTGGGCACGCGGGAGAACGAGCATTAAATAGAATATGTAAATATGGTTTTTCTCATTATGAACAGAGTGTGAGAATTGTTAGTATATTGGAGAAATCTGGAGAAGGATTAAATCTTACGAAAGAAGTTTTAGATGGTATTTTAAATCACAGAACTTCAGGAAATCCATCAACACTTGAAGGTAAGGTTGTTCGTCTTGCAGATAAGATTGCATACATAAATCATGACATTGATGATGCCATAAGAGCAGGAATACTTTCTGAAAGTGATATTCCTATGTATTATAGAGACGTTCTTGGAGATAGTACTAAAAAAAGACTAAATACTCTTATTAGTGATATTGTTGATAATAGCATTGACAAGGCAGACATTATTATGTCTGAAGAAATTGGAAAGGCTATGAAAGGTATAAGAGAGTTTATGTTTGGTAATGTTTATATTAATCCTGTGGCTAAAGGCCAGGAATCAAAGGCGGAAAGTATGATAACAAGCCTTTATGAGCATTATCTTGAACATACAGATAAATTGCCGGGAGAGTTTTTGTATTTTATTAATGAGTTGGGTGAGAGTCCTGAAAGAGTAGTTTGCGACTACATTGCAGGAATGAGTGACCAGTATTCGGTTATCAAATTTGAGGAGGAATTTGTTCCTACATTTTGGAAGAGTAAATAGAGGTAAAGTATGTATTATTCAGATGAATTGATTGAAGAAGTAAGAAGTAGTAATGATATTGTTGATGTCATTTCTTCTTATGTGCGTTTACAAAAAAAAGGCGGAACCTATTTTGGGCTTTGTCCTTTTCATAATGAAAAATCGCCTTCATTTTCAGTTACCCCGGCAAAACAGATGTACTATTGTTTTGGCTGTGGACAAGGTGGTAATGTATTTACCTTTATGATGAAATATGAAAACTATTCATTTACAGAGGCTGTTCAAAATCTGGCAGATAGAGCTGGAATTACGCTTCCTGTTGGCGAATTTACGGCTGCAGAAAAGGCAAAGGCTGATTTAAAGATGCAGTTATTGCAGGTGAATAATGAGGCTGCGAAATATTTCTATCGACTTCTCAAAAGCGAGAAGGGGCAAAGGGCTTATGAATATTTGAAAAATCGAGGCTTAAGTGATGAAACTATCACTAAGTTTGGACTTGGTTATTCAAGTAATTATAAAGATGATTTGTATCAGTATATTAAGTCAAAAGGGTATACTGATGAGGTTTTAAAGGAAAGTGGTTTGTTTACATTTTCTGAAAAAGGCGTATATGACAAGTTTTCAAATAGAGTAATGTTTCCAATTATGGATATAAATAATAGAGTTATTGCATTTGGTGGACGAGTTATGGGTGACGGACAACCAAAATACTTAAACTCTCCGGAAACAATGTTGTTTGATAAGAGTAGAAACTTGTATGGGCTCAATGTGGCTAGGTCATCAAGAAAAGACAGTATACTCATTTGTGAAGGCTATATGGATGTAATTGCATTACATCAGGCAGGCTTTAATAATGCGGTTGCATCATTGGGGACAGCGTACACAAGTAAGCATGCAAGTTTATTGAAGCGATATACGGAAAATGTTTATTTAACATTTGACTCGGATGGTGCAGGTGTTAAGGCTGCGCTTAGAGCATTGCCAATACTTAGACAGGCAGGAATTTCAGCAAAGGTTATTAATATGAAGCCATATAAGGACCCAGATGAGTTTATAAAGAATCTTGGCGCCGAAGAATATGAGAAACGTATTGAGAATGCTAGAAATTCTTTTATGTTTGAGGTGGACAAGCTTAGGGAAGAAACAGATGAAAATGACCCGGATAAAAAGGCTAAATTTCAAAAGGAAGTTGCAACAAGATTGCTTCGTTTTTCGGATGCATTGGAGAGAAATGTGTATATTGATGCGGTTTCAGAGGAATTTATGATTCCAAAAGATAGTCTTACAAAAACCGTTAATACATTGGCATTGACATATGATGGTGAAAAAACGGAATCTACTATAAAGCAAGAAGAAGTGAAGAAGGAAAAAACTCCTATGAGTGCAGGGTGTGAGGCTCAAAAGACCCTTCTTACATGGCTTATAGAGGAGCAAGGTGTATATAATCAAATAAAATCTTATATTACTAAAAAGGATTTTGTTGAAGAACCTTATGCAAAGGTTGCAGAGATGTTATTTGAGCAATTGGAAAATGGAGAAATCAATCCTGCAAAGATAATAAATTATTTTGGCAGTGAAGAAGAACAAAATCAGGTGGCAGGTTTGTTCAATGCTAATATTGGAGCGGATTTGGTTAGAGAGGAAAAAATCAAACGATTGGTACAGGCGGTTGAGAAGGTTAAAGCAAACAGTTTAGATTATAGGTCTAAAAATGAGACGGATTTAAAGGAATTCCTTAATATTCAAAAAGAAAAAGATAGTTTTAAGAATGTTAAGATTAAGATAGATTTGTAGAACGGAATTACGGTATGTATGGAGGAAAAAGGTAAATGATGGAGAAATCTGAAATGCTTGGTACGGGCATTGAAAAAATTGTAGCAGAAGCTAAGAAGCAAAAGAGTATAATTGATAAGTCGGAGATTAACATTTTTTTTGAAGGTGTAACTCTTTCTGATGAAGATTACAAATTCATATTGGCTAAACTTGAAGAGAGTGGTATTGATGTTATTTCTATAAGCGAAGAAGATTATACAGATAGCGTAGAAATTGAACAGGATATTACTATCCCAGATACAATCAATATGGATGACCCTGTAAGAATGTATTTAAAAGATATTGGTAAAGTTCCTTTGCTTAATGCGGAGGAAGAGATTGAGTTAGCAATTAAGATTGAAGAGGGGGATGAAGAAGCTAGAAAAAAACTTGCTGAAGCGAATCTTCGATTGGTTGTTAGCATTGCAAAGAAATATGTTGGCAGGGGGATGCAATTTCTTGATTTGATTCAAGAAGGAAATGTAGGACTTATAAAGGCTGTTGAAAAATACGACCATAGATTAGGCTACAAATTCAGTACTTATGCGACATGGTGGATTAGACAGGCTATTACAAGAGCAATTGCTGACCAGGCAAGAACCGTTCGTATTCCTGTTCATATGGT
>JAGBHK010000010.1 GCA_017935565.1 Lachnospiraceae bacterium | reverse complement strand
TATGCTCACAAACTTCAAGACAATCCAGTCAAGAATCGAAAGATTAAAAGCAATCGAAAAGATGGCTGAAGATGGTACATTTGATGTACTTCCAAAGAAAGAAGTTATTGAATTAAAGAAAGAATGGGAAAAGCTTGAAAAGAACCTTGGTGGTATCAAGAACATGAAGAAAGTTCCAGATGCAATCTTCGTAGTAGATCCTAAGAAGGAAAGAATCTGTGTACAGGAAGCTCATTCACTTGGTATTCCACTTATCGGTATTGCAGATACAAACTGTGACCCAGAAGAATTAGATTACGTTATCCCAGGTAATGATGACGCTATCAGAGCTGTTAAGCTTATCGTTGCTAAGATGGCAGATGCTGTTATCGAAGCTAATCAGGGTGAAGAAGCAGTTGCTGTAGAAGCTGAAGAAGTAGAAGAAGCATAATTTAGATATTAATATATGTATTATATAATTGTTCAGAGTCAATTTTATTGGCTCTGAATAGTTTCATATCAAAAAATAGGAGGGCAATGTAATGGAAATTACAGCAAAAATGGTAAAAGAGCTTAGAGAAATGACAGGCGCAGGTGTTATGGCTTGTAAGAATGCTCTTGTTGAAACAGATGGTGATTTTGAAGCAGCTGCTGAAGTTTTAAGAAAAAAAGGTGAAGCAACAGCTGTTAAGAAGGCTGGTAGAATTGCAGCAGAAGGTACAGTTCTTGCAGTAGTAGATGGAAATAAGGCAGCAATCGTAGAAGTTAACTCAGAAACAGACTTTGTTGCTAAGAATGATAAGTTTAGAACATTCGTAGCTGATATCGCAGCTCAGATTATTGCTTCAGATGCAAAGACAGTAGAAGCATTATCAGAAGAAAAGTTCATCAAAGATGAATCAAAGACAGTTAAAGAAGAATTAGTTAGCCAGATCGCAGTTATTGGTGAAAATATGTCAATCAGAAGATTTGAAAAAATCACAACTGATGGCGTAGTTGTTCCATATATCCACGCTGGTGGTAGAATTGGCGCATTAGTTGAAGCTACAACAGCTAATGCTAGTGATGAAGTTAAGGAAGCTCTTAAGAACATCGCTATGCAGATTGCAGCTCTTAACCCACAGTACACAAGCAGAGATGAAATCTCAGCTGACGAACTTGCTAAGATTAGAGAAATTACAGTAGAAAGCGCATTAAATGATACATTTACACTTCCAATGCCAATCTTAAACGGCTTACTTGCTAAGGCTGTTGATGGTGTATGGAGCGCAGAAGATGTTGCTGCTTACGAAGAAAATAAGAAGAACATGAAGTATTTACCAAACTTTATTTCTAAAGAAGGTAAGGCTGCATTAGCAGAACTTGCTTTAGCAGATAAGGCAGCAATCTCAGAAAACAAGATTTTCTTAGGTCTTGTTGACGGTCGTGTTTCTAAGCAGTTAAAGGAAATCGTTCTCTTAGATCAGACATATGTTAAGGCTGAAGATGGCAAGCAGACAGTTGCACAGTACGTTGCAGAAGTTGCTAAGGCTACAGGTTCAGACTTTGCATTAAAGGGATTCGTTCGTTACGAAACAGGCGAAGGTATCGCTAAGAAGGAAGAAAACTTTGCAGAAGAAGTTGCAAAGCAGATGGCAGGCAACTAGTATAGCTACGAGCCACGCATAATTAGGTATTAAAAACTCCAAGAAAGTGTTTACATTTTCTTGGAGCTTTTTATATGCCTAATTATATGCGGCGACAGCCGTCTATGAGCGAAACGCAAGTGAAGCGAATAGGCGTGGCGATAGCGCGGAGGAAGTGTTTACATTTTCTTGGAGCTTTTTATATGCTTAATTATATGCGGCGACAGCCGTCTATGAGCGAAACGCAAGTGAAGCGAATAGGCGTGGCGATAGCGCGCCAAGGAGCGAATAGGCGTGGCGATAGCGTTAATAGTGCTTGCCCACAAATAGTATATTATGTTAAACTATTTCCAGTAATTGTTGTTGATGAAATAAAAAGGAGTAGGTTTAAATGGATATTACAGTAATTGGCGCCGCAATCATAGATATATTGGTTGGTCCTGTTAAGAATAATATATTTGCAATTGGTTCATGCCCAGTTGAATATACAAAAATGTCTTTTGGTGGTGACGCATTAAATGAAGCGATTATATTATCAAAACTAGGAAAAAAAGTTCAGCTAATTTCAAAAGTTGGAAATGATGAGGCAGGAGAAAGAGTTATTGATTTTGTCAAAGGAAATGGCTTGATGACTGAGTATATCGCGGTAGAAGATGGTTTGACTACGGGAATGAATATTGTTCTTATTAGTGAAGATGGAGAAAGAAGTTTTTTAACTAATCCAAAGGGTAGTTTAAGACGACTTGATAAGGAGAATATATTGCCTTATGTTAATGAATTTGCTGATATTGTAAGTTTTGCGAGTATATTTGTTTCTTCAATGCTCACCATAGAGAATATGGAGGAAGTTTTTAAAAATATTAAGAATAAAGATGGCAGGATACTTACTGCGGATATGACAAAAGCAAAGAATGGTGAGAAATTAGAAGATATTAAGCCTTTGTTAAAGTATATTGATTATATTTTTCCAAATGAAGAAGAAATTGCACTCCTTACAGGAATTAAGGATGCTACAAGAAATGCAGAAATTTTGGTTGAAGCGGGCGTGAAATGTGCGGTAATAAAATGTGGTAGAAAAGGTTGTATTATCAAAACAAAAGATGAATTCTATGAAATTCCTGCATATTTAGTTGAAAAACCTATTGATACGACGGGAGCAGGAGATTCATTTGTAGCAGGATTTTTGAGTGCTTTATCTGAAGGCAAAAGTATAGAAGAATGTGGAAAATTTGCATGCAGGGTAGCTGCACAAGTCGTTCAAAGTGTTGGTGCGACTAGTTGTTCGTTTGATGAAATGTGAATAAATTTAATATATTGCTCATAAAATATAATAGTAAAAATTATTAGGAGAAATGTAGGTTTATGAGCGAGAAAAGAAATTATAGTGAAGAGAGTTTGATTTTACACGAGAATTGTAAAGGAAAGATTCAGGTGGTGCCAAATGTTCCGGTAGAAACAAGTAAAGATTTGTCTTTGGCATACACACCTGGGGTGGCGGCACCTTGTCTTGAAATAGAGAAGGACAGGCTTAAATCCTTTAAGTTAACCAGACGTTGGAACCTTTGCCTTGTTGTAACTGATGGAACTGCTGTTTTAGGACTTGGGGACATTGGACCGGAGGCAGCTATGCCGGTTATGGAGGGGAAATGTGTGCTTTTTAAGACATTTGGTGATGTGGATGCATTTCCTTTATGTATCAATAGCAAGGACGTTGATGAGATTGTAAATACAATTGCACTCATTTCTGGTAGCTTTGGTGGAATTAATTTGGAGGATATTTCAGCGCCGCGCTGCTTTGAAATTGAGGAAAAATTAAAGGAAAAGTGTGATATTCCTGTATTTCATGATGACCAGCATGGAACTGCGATTGTTACTTTGGCAGGACTTATCAATGCATTGAAACTAGTTGGAAAGAAGAAAGAGAATATAAAAGTTGTTGTAAATGGAGCAGGTGCAGCTGCAGTAGCTATTACGAAATTATTGATTAAATATGGAATAAATTACATTACAATGTGTGACACGAAAGGTGCCATATACGCAGGAAGAAAAGAAGGGATGAATCCTGTTAAAGAAGAAATGGCAGAAATTACAAATCGTGATGGTGTTTGCGGTACTTTGGCAGATGTTTTAGTGGATGCAGATGTATTCATCGGCGTAAGTGCACCAAATACATTGACTTATGATATGGTATCTTCGATGGCAAAGGATGCTATTATTTTTGCGTGCGCAAATCCAACACCTGAAATTTATCCGCAGGAGGCGTATGATGCTGGTGCACGTGTGGTAGCGACAGGAAGAAGTGATTTTCCTAATCAGATAAACAATGTATTGGCATTTCCTGGAATATTTAGAGGCGTGTTTGATATTGGTGCAAAAGAGATAAATGATGAAATGAAACTTGCTGCGGCTAGTGCTATCGCTAACTTGGTGTCGGATGATGAATTAAAGGCTGAATATATTATTCCTGATGCCTTTGATAAACGAGTATCGAAAGCTGTTGCTTTGGCAGTTAAAAATGCGTATTTAAAAAAGTGATTGAAAAAAATATGAGAATTTGATACAATAAAACAAAACATATGTTCGAAAGGAGGCTGAAAATGACAGATAGAATATATATTGCTATAGATTTAAAATCATTTTATGCCTCTGTAGAGTGTATGGAGAGAGGGCTTGACCCGTTGAAGACGAATTTGGTTGTGGCGGATGCCAGTAGAACTGAGAAAACTATCTGTCTTGCAGTGTCACCTTCACTTAAAAGTTTTGGGATTCCAGGTAGACCGAGATTATTTGAGGTTGTTCAAAAGATACGAGAAGTTAATGCTCAAAGATTATCAAGATTACCTAGGAGAAGATTTAATGGTTCATCTGCTAATATAGATGAACTTAATAAAATGCTTGAATTGGAAGTTAAGTATATTACAGCGGTTCCGAGAATGGCGCATTATATTGAATATAGCGCTAGGATTTATGATATTTATTTAAGATATATTGCACCAGAGGATATGCATGTATATTCCATAGATGAAGTTTTTATTGATGCGACAGCTTATTTGAATACTTATAAGATAAGCGCTCGTGAGCTTGCGCTCAGAATGATAAAGGATGTGTTGCGTGAAACTGGAGTGACAGCGACGGCTGGAATTGGCACTAATATGTATCTTTGTAAGGTTGCCATGGATATAGTTGCTAAAAAGATGCCTGCCGATGAAGATGGAGTAAGAATTGCAGAACTTGATGAGATGTCATATAGGAAACTATTGTGGAATCATGCACCTCTTACAGATTTTTGGAGGGTTGGTCATGGATATGCTAAAAAACTTATGGATAATGGTCTGTACACAATGGGAGATATTGCCAGATGTTCCATAGGCGGAAAGAATGAATACCATAATGAAGCATTGTTATATAAACTTTTTGGAATTAATGCTGAACTTCTCATAGACCATGCGTGGGGGTGGGAACCTACAACTATCAAAGAGATTAAGTCTTATAAACCTCAAAGAAACAGTTTGGGCTCGGGACAAGTGTTACAGAGTGCTTACACTGCACAAAGAGCTAAGTTGATTGTAAAGGAGATGACAGATTTATTAGTTCTAGATATGGTTGATAAGAAGTTGGTTACGGACCAAATGGTGCTTACTATAGGGTATGATATAGATAATTTAACTGACCCTGAGATAAACAAAAAATATCATGGAGAAGTTACAAAGGATTATTACGGGAGAATGGTGCCTAAACATGCTCATGGTACAACAAATTTACCTAAATATACTTCATCGACAAAGGTTATTATGAGTGCAGTTGAGGAGTTGTATGACAGAATTATTAATTGGGATTTACTTGTTAGAAGAATAAATATTACTGCGTCAAGAGTATGTCCTGAGGCTGAAGTTATTGAGAAAAAAGAATATGAGCAGCTTGATTTCCTTACTGATTATGAGGCATTAGAGAAAGAACGCGAGGAAGAAAAGAAGGAAATGGAAAAAGAAAAAAATATACAGCATGCCATTTTAGATATACAAAAGAAATATGGTAAAAATTCATTGCTTAAGGGAATGAATTTAGAAGAAGGTGCGATGACGATAGAGCGTAATGGACAGATAGGAGGACATAAGGCGTGAGTGGATATTATAAGGATGAACACAAATATGATGACATAATTGATATGCCACATCATAGGTCAAAGGAGCGTAAGCACATGTCTCTTCATGATAGAGCTGCGCAGTTTGCACCTTTTGCGGCGCTTACAGGACACGAGGAGGCAATCAATGAGACTGCGAGAATTGCTGCAGAAAGAGTATAAGACTTTTTCACACATTATCTTACCTTTTAAGATTGTTTAGTGTATGTAGAAATGTTAGAATCATTTCATAATATGAATCGAACAGAAAGGATTAGAGTTATGGCAGTAAAAACAATTAGTAAAAGTGTAAAGTTACAGAATTTTAAAGTAAATGATCCATTTTGGAAGAACGAGATGGAATTAGTTCGTAAAGAAGTTATCCCTTATCAGTGGGAGATATTAAATGACAGAGTTAAAGAAGCTGCTCCAAGTTTTTGTATGAGAAACTTTAAGATTGCAGGAAAATTAATGAAAGAAAAGAAGGAATTGGGCGCAGCATTTGAAGAACCAAAGTATACATTTAGAGGATTTGAAGCATTACCTGAGGATATGAATAATTTAGAGGACAAATTCTATGGATTTGTTTTCCAGGATAGCGATTTTTCTAAGTGGATTGAAGCAGTAGCATATTCGTTGGCGAATAATCCAGATGCAGAGCTTGAAAAAATTGCAGATGAAGCTATTGACATTGTATGTGCTGCACAGCAGGAGAATGGATATCTTGATACATATTACATTATAAATGGTATGGATAAGATATTTACAAATCTTAGAGACCATCATGAATTGTATTGTTTTGGACATTTGGCAGAAGGTGCAGTGGCTTATTACGAAGCTACAGGTAAGGATAAACTTTTGAAGGCAGTTATGCGTTTTGCAGACTTTATTGATAACTATTTTGGTGCAGATGAGGAAAAATGCAAAGGTTATCCAGGACACGAAATTGCAGAAATGGCGTTAGTTCGTTTGTATGAAGTTACAAATGATGAAAAATATTTGAATTTAAGCAAGTTCTTCCTTGATGAAAGAGGTAAGAAACCTTATTATTTCTCTGAAATCGAGAAGCATGATAATTGGACAAATCATCATTATCATCAGTCTCATGAGCCTGTTAGAGAACAGAAAGAAGCAGTTGGACATGCAGTTAGAGCGGTTTATCTCTATTCTGGTATGACTGATATGGCGAGAATCACAGGGGATGAGAAGATGTGGGAGGCTTGCAAGAATCTTTGGAAGAGTGCCACAAGAGATAAGATGTATGTAACTGGTGGTATTGGTGGAACTCATATGGGCGAAGCTTTCTCTTATCCATTTGATTTACCAAATGATACTGCTTATGCAGAGACTTGTGCATCAATTGGTCTTATGTTCTGGGCAAAAAGAATGCTTGAAGTTGAAGCCAAAGGTGAATATGCAGATGTTATGGAACAGGCACTTTACAATACTGTATTAGCTGGTATGGCCCTTGATGGCAAGAGTTTCTTCTACGTAAATCCATTGGAGGTATTACCTGAAGCGTGCCATAGAGATGAAAGAAAATTCCATGTTAAACCAGTTAGACAGAAATGGTTTGGCTGTGCATGTTGCCCTCCAAATCTTGCAAGACTTATTAGTTCATTGCCAGCGTATGCTTACACAGAAAATGAAGATACATTGTTTGCACATTTATATGTAGGCGGTAACATTGTTAAAGATGTTAATGGTAAGAAGGCTGAATTTGAGATTACATCAGAATATCCATGGAATGGCAATGTTTCATTTAAATATGTGGGTGAAGATAATGTTAATATGAAGTTGGCCGTAAGAATTCCAGGATGGGCAGATGAATGGTACCTTACAAGTAGCAGAGATGATGCAAATGAAAAGACTCACAGTGACGAAATTGATGGATATGTTTATGTTGAAGGCGTTTGGTCAAAAGGTGATGTTGTTGAATTGACAACTCCGTTAAAAACAAGAATTTTATCAGCAGATTCAAGGGTTAGAGAAAATGTTGGTAAGGTTGCGATTATGCGCGGACCTGTTGTATATTGTATGGAAGAAAATGATAATTCTAAAGATTTGCATTTGTATAAACTGTGCACTGAAGAAGAAATCAAGAATTGTAATGTTATGATTGAAGGCAAGCAGTTTCCAGCACTTTTAGCAAAAGGTAAGAAAGAAAGAAATGTTGAAGGTGATTTGCTTTATAACAATTATCAGAAAGCAGAATATGATGATGTGGATATAACATTGATTCCTTATTATGCATGGGCTAACCGTGGTGAAAATGAAATGAGTGTTTGGATTAGAGTGTAAAATCAATCAAATCGGGCAGGATTACCTGCTCGATTTTTTTGTGGTAATGAGAATGGGAGTGTGTTATACTAAATAAAGTATTATATTTGAAAGGTGAAAAAAATGAAACTTAGTACTTTAGATAAATTTAATAATATAGTTATTCAAATGCATGATAATCCTGATGCAGATGCGGTAGGAAGCGGATTTGCATTATATAAGTATTTTAAAGAAAAGGAAAAAAATGTAAGGCTTGTATATGGCGGACCAATGAAAATAAGAAAAAGTAATATGCTTCTTATGATAGAGAAACTTGATATTCCTGTAGAGTATGTGGATAAGTTAGATAAGCCAGAATTGTTAATCACAGTAGATTGCCAATATGGAGAGGGCAATGTGCAACGTTTTGAAGCTGAGAATATTGCAATTATTGACCATCACAATACAGGTAGAGAGTCTGGAGAAATGGAAGAAATTAGAAGTCATATTGTAAGTTGTGCCACAGTATGCTTTGACATGCTTAAAGACGAGGGCTTTGATGTGAATTCAGACAAAAATGTAGCGACAGCACTATATTACGGAATGTTTATGGATAGTAATGAAATGTCAGAACTTAGACATCCACTTGAGAGGGATATGCTTGACTGTTTAAAGTATGATAAAAAATTAATTAAGAAACTTATACATAATAATTTTTCTATTCAGGAAATGGAAACGGCTGGAATTGCACTTATCCGATTTAACTATGATGAAAATAAGAGATTGTCTATTATTCATTCTAAACCTTGTGATCCTAATATTTTAGGTGTAATCGGTGATATGGTGCTTAAGGTTGACAGTATTGATGTGAGTATAATATACAATGAACGTCCAGATGGATATAAGTTGTCTTTAAGAAGTTGTATACCTGAAATTGGTGTGAACGATATGGTCGCATTTCTTACTGAAGACATTGGAAATGGGGGCGGACACTACGATAAGGCAGGTGGCTTTGTAAGTAAGAAAAAGTTTGTTGAAAAATATGGTGAAATGAGTATTGAAACATACTTTTTCAATAGAGTTGATGAATATTACAATCAGTTTGAAATTATATATTCAAAGGATGGTATCGAAGATAAGAGTGAATTCAAATTGTATGAAAAGTTGCCTTATAGATATGGTTTCGTAAAGAGTGAGGATATAACTAACGGCGACGAGGAAGTGCGACTTAGGACTTTCGAAGGTGATATTTCAATCACTGGTTCACCAGATACATACCTTATGATAGGCTGGTTTGGCGGCGCATATCCGATATCTAGGGAAGATTTCGAAAGAAAGTATGAAGTTACAGGTAATACATATGAGGAAACGTTTGAATATTCCCCATCAGTATTTAGTTATAAGGAAAATAGATCTAAAAGTATAATGCCATTTGCAAGGGAGTGTATAGCTTTGCCAGGAAGCAGGGTATATGCTAGACGTATTGAAAAGCATACAAAGGTTTTTGGTAAATGGGATTACGAAAAGTATATGTATGGAGAAATAGGAGATTATTTGTGCATTTCAGAAACAGACGAACATGATATCTACATCGTAAAGGGCGATATTTTTGAAAAGACATATAATTAATATATTGCTAAATGAAAATAAATGTGATAAAATTGTGAATGAGTTAAAAACTTAAAGATTAGGTTGTACAAGGAGGATAATAATGGACAATTTACAATTTAACAATCAAAACCAGAATTTAAGTAACAATAATAATGGAAACAACAACATCGTTAAGTATGCTGTAATGGGCGTAGGCGCTTTAGTAGCGATTATCGTTGTTGTATTAGTGTTCAGCGTATTGTTCGGAGGCGGTTATAAGAAGCCAATTAAGGCTGCTGATAAGGCTCTTGATAAGCACAAAATCGATAGTTATGAATATGCTGATTATACTTCATTAAAATCATATCGTGAATATGTTGAACTTAAGAATGAATTATTAGACGAAGATGATCATGAAGATGCTTACGAAGAAACAATCGAAGAGTTAGAAGATGAATTCGGTTCTAAATTCAAGGTTAAGATTAAGATTACTGATAAAGAAAAATTAGACAAAGATGATAGAAAAGATATCGCAGATGGTCTTGAAGATTATTATGAGTCTACAGTAGATAATGAAGATGATAGTCTTGATTATTTAGAAGAATTATGTGATGAAGAAGATGTTTCTTCAAAGGATTTCAAGAAGCTTAAGAAAGCATACGAAGCATACATCAAAGATCTTAAGAAGATTAAAGTGTCTAAAGCATATGAACTTAAGTTAGAAGTAACAATTAAGGGTAAAGAAGACGAAGATGACTTCAAGATTAAGAACCTTATCGTTGCTAAAGTTAATGGTGAATGGGTATATGTAAGTGAAGTTGGTGAAGATCTTTACGCATTCGGCGGTGGAATCAACCCTACTACAGTATATTGGAACACAATGGCTGACTAATAATACATATATAGGAGAAGTTTGATGAGCAGATTACAGGAGTTGTTTGCGAACTTTAGATATAATGTTCGTGAAAACAGATATGTAAGATATGCTTTAATCGCATTGGTTATCATTGCGGTGATTTCTCTTTGTAATGTAATTTCATATTGGGGTTACAGAGGCCCGATTAAGAATTCATTTAATTTAATTAATAAAAAATGTGAAGATGCTCTCCAATATGGGGAGCATGCTTCATTTAAGGAGACAATTAAGTATAACGAGATGGAGCAAGAATTGCTAGGAACAGAATACTATGTGTCGCAAAAGGATTATATTGATGGATTGAATAAAGAGTATGGAGAAAATTACAAGGTGAAGTACAAAATTGCAGAGGCTGAAGAGTTAGACGAAGAGAAATGTGAAGCCATAGAAGAATTTTTTGTTCAGTTTTATGAGATTATGTCAGAAACTAAAGATGCAAATTTGGAAGAATTGAAACAAAAATGCGAAAAAAAGGATGTCGACGAGAAGGATGTAGAAAAACTCTGCAAAGCGTATGAAAAGCATATTGAAGCATACAAGGATGTTGATGTGACAAAGGTATATAAGGTGCAATTGAAGTGCAAAATAAGCGGAAGTGTATCCTGGGATGAATTTGTCATTGAAGATATAATGATAGCGAAAATTAATGGTAAATGGTTGTTTGTAAATGAACATGATTATGGCGAATTTGTTGAATATATATTGCATAATCAGTTGACGCCAGAGATGGTGTACGCAAAACTTGCAAAACTTTATAGATAAATCGGAGGTGGGTTATGAACAATAATCAAAACAATAATCAAAACAATAATCAGGGTTTCGACTATAGTTATTTTCAAAATTTTGATTATGGAGATGGCAGTGATACTGCAAAAAAAGTACAGATGAGTCAACCAGTGTTTAATCCTCAAATAGAACAAAACACTGAGCAGTATATAAGAGAAAATAATCAATCGTACGAACAGTTGTATAATAATTATATTCAAAATGAAAATGGACAGGATAAAAAAACGGAAAAAACTACTAGAAAATTTAAAAAGTCGTGGTTGATTGCAGGGATAAGTACAATATTAGTTGTTGTAATAGCTATTATTGTTGTGAAAGTATTTTTAGGTGGTAAAATGACTGACCCAATAGATGATGTAGTTAAGTATGCGAATAAGCATGAGTTTGAGTGGACAGATTATATGAAAGCCTCTAACTATGGACCAATTGGCGAATTGCATATACTGTATCAGGAATATGAAGAGGAATTGTATGGAGATGATGTTTTTGATAGCGATTATTTCGATAGAGATTTAGCTGC
Source organism: Lachnospiraceae bacterium (assembly GCA_017935565.1). Lineage (GTDB taxonomy): Bacteria > Bacillota > Clostridia > Lachnospirales > Lachnospiraceae > SVEL01. The sequence goes on along the minus strand of JAGBHK010000010.1, from coordinate 9,049 downwards.
TCTTGAAAATAGATTTGGGGAAGATTATGAATTAACTTATGAGATTAATGACAAAGAAAGAGTTAATGGTTCGAAACTAAACGATTTTAAAGACTGTATTTATGAATATTTTTCTGATGCTTTAGAAGATTTAGAAGTGGATGAAATGGTGGAATATTATGAAGAAAATGGCTTGAATATATCTTCTTCTGAAAAGAAAAAATTAGAAAAACAGTATGAGAAGGCTGAAAAATGGGTTGATAAATTAAAAATCGGAAAAGTATATGAATTAGAGGTTGAATTTACAATTGCGGGTGAAAGTGACGAAGGCAGTTTTGTATATGATTTCATATATGTAGCAAAGATAAATGGTCAGTGGATGGCTTTTGAACGATATGATGATCATTATATATTGTTTTCAATGATGCCTTATAATATAACTAGTGCTTTAAATGTAAATGTCTATAATTTTAATGGAAGTTATATAAAATAAAATGCAGTTAAAGGGATTCGAACCCTCACTCCGTTAAGAATATGAACCTGAATCATACGCGTCTGCCAATTCCGCCATAACTGCAAGCAAGAAGTATTATATCACAAAATGCATAGAATTCAACAAATAAATTGATTCAAAAAAGTTTTTTGAAATTTATTAAAAAACTTGTTGACAATATTCGAAGCATTTGATATTATATTCAAGTCGGTTGTTTACAGACACAGACATGCGGGAATGCTGGAATTGGCAGACAGGCATGACTAAGGATCATGTTTCCGTAGGAAGTGAGGGTTCAAGTCCCTTTTCCCGCATTAAAAAATCTCTTGCGATTGCAAGAGATTTTTTTCGTTTATAAGTTTATTTTATGAAAAATACTTTTCTTTAATAATATCAACAGGCATATCCTTTCCTGTCCATAACTTAAAGGCTTCGCTTCCCTGATATAAAAGCATATATAAACCATTGAATACATGAGGAGTAACTTGCTTTGCAAGGTTCATGAGTTTGGTTTCTCTAGGATTATATATTATGTCTGAAACAATAAGGTTTTCATGGAACATATCCAAATCTGTAATAATTGAATCATCTGAGTTTGGAGCCATTCCTACATTGGTGCCATTTGTTAATATTGCGCTATTATGTATACTTTCTTTTAAAAGAGTTTTATCGTTTAGGTCATACAAATTAACATTGCAAGAAGTGTTTTTCTTTATTCTGTCGACTAAAGCCTCAGCACGCGACCAACTGTTAGATTTTCTTGCAAAAATATTCAATGTTTCAACGCCATCAATAGCTGCTTGAACTGCGATTGAAGTAGCGGCACCTCCAGCACCTAGAAGTGTCATTTGTTTGCCGATAATATCAAAACCTGCATCTTTTACAGATTGCATATAACCGATACCGTCTGTGTTGTGTCCAATGAATTTTCCGTCTACATTTACCACTGTATTAACAGCTTCCATCATACGAGCGGCATCTGATAATTCGTCAGCTAATTCAAACATTCTAACCTTATCTGGATAAGTACAGTTAAAACCAGCAACTCCTAGTTGTCTTAAACCTTCCAAGGCTGTGGGGAGATTGTCAGTGTTAACATCGAAACATAAATATACATAATTAAGACCTAATTGCTTAAATGCTTCATTATGCATAAGAGGCGATATGCTATGGGAAACAGGGCTACCTAAAAGACCAGTTAATTTAGTGTGTCCATTTATATATGAATTCATAAAAATCCTCCTAAAAAATATATGAAAAATTTTACTCCTAATTGGGGATATTGTCAAATCCACTTTGTGAATCGATGAAGATTATCTTGAAAAATATCGCAGTTACTAGTATAATAATAGATAGAAATTTTTTTAGTGAGGTGTGACAAATGAGATTAGTAACAAGATCGGATTTTGATGGATTAGCATGTGGTGCTTTATTGAAAGAAGCAGGAGTGATTGATCATTGGAAGTTTGCTCATCCAAAGGATTTACAGGATGGACTTATTGAAATCAATGAAGATGACTGTCTTGCAAATGTACCATATGTAGAAGGATGTGGACTTTGGTTTGACCATCATTCAAGTGAATTTGAACGTAATCAGTTAGAAGGAAAGTACAAGGGTGAAAGCAGAATTGCACCATCATGTGCTAGAATAGTGTATGATTATTATGGTGGAAAGAAAAGATTTCCACAGTTTGACGATATGATGGAAGCTGTTGATAAGGTAGATTCTGGTAATCTTACATTGGATGAGATTTTAAATCCTACAGGATGGATTTTAGTTGGTTTCCTTATGGACCCAAGAACAGGTCTTGGTCGTTTTAGAAACTTTACTATTTCTAACTATCAGTTGATGGAACAACTTATTGATGCTTGTAGAACTATGTCTACTGCAGAAATTTTGAATTTACCAGATGTTGTTGAACGTATTGAAGTGTATAATGAACAGACTGAAAAGTTTAAAGAGATGGTTAAGGCGCATACAAGAGTAGAAAAGGATGTTATCATTTCTGATTTAAGAGGTGTTGACCCTATCTATACAGGAAACAGATTCATGATTTACAGTTTGTATCCTGAGCAGAATATTTCTGTATGGATTGTAAATGGTAAAGGTGGAGTTGGTTGTTCAGCAGCTGTAGGTTACAGTATTTTAAATAGAACTTCTAACGTTGATGTAGGTAAATTAATGCTTAAGTATGGCGGTGGCGGTCATAAAGCTGTTGGTACATGTCAGTTTAATGATGAGAATATGGACGAACAGTTGCCAAAACTTATAGATGAGATTGTAAATTATAATGAATAGTAAAGAAAAAAAGACAAAAGACAAAGGTAAAAATAAAGATGTATTAGTGGTGCTTTTTGTGTTTGCGGTGCTTATATTGGTTGCATTTTCACTTACTATGTGTGGTAGGGATGATGTAGATATGGACACGCAAAAACAAGGTACTAAGTATGAAAATGATGACGATGATGGCGGCAAGGACGTGGTTGTGATTACAACGATAGGAGTTGCGGCCTGCATCGTTGTGTGTTTTATTGTCAAAAAGTCAAAGGATGCTAGAAAAAGACAAGAGTTGTTGAGAGAATACCAGGAAAAACAAGAAGAGAGACGTCGTATTGAAGAAGCTAGGGAGCGAGTAAAACAAGCAAGACGTCAAGAAATGATAGATGCTGGTATTAGACAACTTACAGAACGTAATGGACGAGGCAACCGTTATGTAAAGGATAGTCCAGTAGGTCACAGGACCAGAGATGATTTTGATAGTTATGATATAAATGACAGTCGTCTAGATAGGTATTATAGAAATAAAAAAGATGATTTGTATGATGGATTATATGATGACTTGGATGAAGACTTATTAGATGACAATGAAGAAATACCAATGACAATGGCAGAAAAAATCAAAGAATGGTGCACAGATTACTGGTGGTTGATTGCTGGTGTTATATGTGCGGCTGTAATTGGTGGAATTGCTATAGCTTATTTTGTTTTGTAGGAGACTAGAGTAAAAATGGTAACAATTAATGGTATTAAATTTGGTGACGGTATCCCAAAGATATGCGTACCTATTGTGGAAGTAAATGAAGCGGATATATTGGCAGAAGCATTAAAAATTAAGGATTTGGATTGCAATGTAGTTGAATGGCGAATAGATTTTTATGAAAATGTATTTGATTTTGTTTCTGTAAATCATATTTTACAAAAAATTAAAACTGTGTTAGGCGATAAACTACTGTTAGTTACATTTAGAACGAAACAAGAAGGTGGGCAAAAAGAAATTGATGCCAATACATATAAGGAATTAATGAAAATTATAGCAGATTCAAAGGCTGCAGATATAATTGATGTTGAATTGTATATGGGAGATGATTTGTTTAAAGAAATCGTTCAATATGCCCACAAAAATAAATGTTATGTTATTGCTTCAAATCATGATTTTCATAAAACACCAAAGTTTGATGAGATTGTAAATCGTTTGGTTAAAATGAAGGAGTTAGGTGCTGATATTTCTAAAATTGCTGTAATGCCTGAAAGTAATGAAGATGTGGCTGAATTATTGAAAGCGACAGCATTTATAAAAGACAATCATAAGGATATTACAGTTGTATCTATGTCTATGGGTAAAATTGGTGCTATATCAAGGATTGCGGGACAAATTTTTGGCTCTGCCATGACATTTGCTACAGTGGATAAGCCTTCAGCACCAGGTCAGATACAAATTGATAAATTATGTGTTATTATGAAAGAATTAGATGAAATCTATGGAGATTAATATGAAAAGTAATATTTATTTAATAGGATTTATGGGTACTGGAAAAAGTACGGTTTTGAATAAATTGGCCTTTTTGACAAAATATAATGGTGTGGATTTAGATGATTACATTGAAAAGAAAGAAAAAAAGTCCATAAATGATATATTTGCAGAAGGTGGAGAAGAACTTTTTCGCAAATTAGAAACAGAGTATTTAAAAAATGTATCTGAAAAAAAAGAATATATTGTTTCATGTGGTGGCGGTACTGTTTTAAGAAGTGAGAATGTTGATATTATGAAGGACAACGGAACAGTGGTATTACTTAGAGCAACACCGAAAACTATATATGAAAGAGTGAAAGATACAACCAACAGACCTTTGTTAAATGGTAATATGAATGAAGAGTATATTGCAGGTATGTTAAAAAAACGTGAAGAGTTTTATTTAAGCGCTGCAGACATCGTAATTGATACTGATGATATGCAGGTCTCAGACATTTGCAGGGAAATTTTGGAGAAAATTAAAAAAAATAGTTGAAAAAAATACTATGGTATTATAGAATAAATGTAGTTTGTGCTCTCATTAAGTTAAGAGCATATATTTAAGGAGGAAAATTATGCTTACAGCAAGTGATTTTAGAAATGGTTTAACAATTGAAATGGACAACAACATCTGGCAGGTTATCGAATTCCAGCATGTAAAACCTGGTAAGGGTGCTGCTTTCGTTAGAACAAAGCTTAAAAACATTACAAGTGGTGGTGTTATTGAAAAGTCTTTCAGACCTACAGAAAAGTTCCCACAGGCTCGTATAGATAGAAATGATATGCAGTATTTATATTCAGATGGTGAATTATACCACTTTATGGATGTAAACACATATGAGCAGATTGCTTTAAATGAAGAGGCTATTGGTGATTCATTAAAGTTTGTTAAGGAAAATGAAATGGTTAAGATTTGTTCACATAATGGCAATGTATTTGCTATTGAACCACCATTATTCGTAGAACTTGAGATTACAGAAACAGAACCAGGTTTCAAGGGTGATACAGCTACAGGTGCTACAAAGCCTTCAGTTGTTGAAACAGGAGCTACAGTTTATGTTCCATTATTCGTAGAACAGGGTGACAAGATTAAGATTGACACAAGAACAGGCGAATACCTTTCAAGAGTTTAATTTAGTAACGGTTAATATGAATTTGACTGCCGCATTGTTGAGAAATCTGCATGCGGCAGTAATTATTTTATGATTATGAAAGAAAAGATAGATAGTAGATTGATTGAAAAGTTAATATTGAGATTATTTTCGGTATGGTGCGTTTCCACGGTGATGGAATCAGGGAAAGCAAGAGAAGTGTTATATACATTTAACAGTACGAAACTCATTGATATAAAAGATATGATTGTTAATATGATAATGTTATTTGTACTTATTTCATTGTTGGATTTTATCTATGAGAGATTTATGAAATTCAAGTATGTGGACATTGTTGTATATGTATTGTCGGTAATGTATTTTGGTGTAAATGCTGTATTTAGAAACAATGATGTATATTTGGCGGCAACAGTAGTATTAGGTGTTGTATTATGCATATGTTATGTGACAAAAAAATATGGAGATAAGTTACTTAAAGTACAGATCAGCACAAAGGTCGCAGTTATCGGACTTAGTGTGGTTGCGTTATCGGTATTTGTGCTAATGGGCATGCTCACTGTACTTAGATACAAATTGTATTATACCAGCACATTCGATTTTGGTATATTTGCGCAGATGTTCTATAATATGAAAGAAACATTGTTGCCAATGACAACGTGTGAGAGAAGTCAGTTGTTATCGCATTTCTCGGTACATGTTTCACCGATTTTTTATTTGATATTACCGATATATTGGATATTCCCATACAATGAAACATTGATTATAGTACAGTTATTGTTTATTATATCAGGAGTTATACCATTGTATTTGATTTGTAGAAACAGAAAGTTTTCAAATACATTGACATTACTCGTATCGTTGGTGTACTTATTGTCACCGGTTTTAATTAATGGATTATTCTATGATTTTCATGAAAATAAGTTTTTGACAACATTAATATTATGGTTATTGTATTTTGTGGAAAAAGATAAGCAAATAGGCATATACATTTTTGCAATATTAGTGCTTATGGTTAAAGAAGATGCGGGTATATATGTTGCCTGTGTGGGATTGTATATTTTGGCCACAAAGATTGGTAAAAAGAAAATCCCAGGAGCAATAATATTCATTACATCTGTAATTTGGTTCCTACTTGCATACAGATGGTTAAATTCTGGCGGTGATGGAGCTATGACTGGCAGATATCAAAACTTTATTGGGAATTCTGAAAGCGGAGTGTATCAGATTCTAATAACAATATTTAAGAATCCTGCATATTTCTTTAAGCAGTTGTTAAGTGTTGAGAAATTGAAGCATTTCTTATGGATATTGATACCAGTAATGTTTATGCAATTTAGAATCAAGAGTGTCAAAGAGCTGATATTATTGATTCCGTTTTTAGTAATAAATGCAATGCCATCATATGTATATCAGTATGACATTGCTCATCAGTATTATTATGGAAGTATGGCACTTATGTTATACCTTGTTGTTGTTAATTTAAGTGAGTACTCTGATAAGGAAAAAGTATCTACAGGAATATGGATGGTTGCGGCTTCAATGATAATGTTTACAGCGCTTGTCACAACTAAATTTTCTTATTTTGATACTTATAAGGAATTTAAGGATAGAAATGAACAGATTGCAAAAGTGTTGGAAGCGATACCTCAAGAGGCTTCTGTATCGGTTACAACATATATGATGCCAAATATTTCAATGCGAGAGGAAATATATCGTTATCCTGCAGGTGAAGGCTGTGATTATGTAGTGTTTGATTTAACTAGAGTGAGTACACGAAGTCAGTATGAAACAGATGCCAAGAAACTTATGAGTGAAGAATATGAGTTGGTTGAACATATTGAGGATGCAATAATTGTTGTAAAGAAAAAAGATAGTAATTAAGAAAAACCCACAATGCAGTGCATTGTGGGTTTTTTGTGGTTATATTGGATTGGTAATATGTCTAAAATGAATTTCAATTTTAGGTTGAACGGTTGTTGAATTTTTTTGAGGACGCTTATATATGTATATCTTTTCAATGAGAGCGAATAAATCATCTCTTTTTATTTCAGTGATATTATTATATTTTTTGATTTTTGAAATGAAGGTCTGTAAGTCGTCGAATTGCCTGTGCTCAGATGCCAGTTTTTCTTGCAAAAATTGAATTTTGTTGTTTAGTTCGTTATGCTCCTGATCATACTTATATGTTAAGAGTTTGTAATGTTCATCAGATAAAAGATGATTTTTGTAGTCTTCATAAGTTTGTTTGAACATATTTTCTATTATTGATAGCCTAGAGTTTGCTTCATTAATTTGAATATCTATTTTAACTAAACGCTCTTTCTTTTCCTTTTTTGACATTTGAAGATAATCTAATATGAACTTGTCTTCATTATTTATTATGTAATTTGACAATTGGTTTATTTTTTTGAGTAATTCTTGTTTGATGATATTGTTTCTTATGAAATGTGAAGAGCAGGATTGACCAGCTTTAAGGTTAGTTCTACATACATAATAATAGTTTTCAGTTTTAATGGAAGTAGAACGGCAATGGTACATTCTTTGACCACAATCTTTACAATAAATTAATCCTGAAAAATCATCTACGTCGCCAAAACGAGTTGGTCGACGACGTTGCTTTCGGCGCGCATTTACAAGTTCGAAAGTTTCGTCATCTATAATGGCTTCGTGCATTTTTTCGACAATAATATGTTCTGATTCAGGTTGACGAATAACTTGTTTGCTTTTATATGATATTTTTTTGGTTTTACCATTCACAACGCAACCCGTGTAAGTACGGTTTTCCAATATATGGATGATACAAGATTTATCCCAAATGTATGGAAAATTCTCTCTTCGTGCAGTTTTATATTTGCCTGTCTTATGATATAAGTAGGCACCAGGACTCATAATATGTTCCTCCTGCAGAATACGAGCTATTTGAGTTGGTCCGTATCCTTCAATACATAATTGAAAAATTTTCTTTACATTTGGAGCGGTTTCTGGGTTTGTGATATAGGTTTTTTTACCGTTTATTGTGATGCTAGTGTATCCGTAAGGAACAGAACCTGTAATGTGTTCACCGCGAAGAGCCATAGAGTGTTGTACTGCACGGATTTTCTTACTGGTGTCTTTAGGATACCACTCGTTAAATAAATCACGCATTGGAAGTAGTTCATCGGTACCATTCGCAGTGTCAATGCCGTCATTTATGGCAATGTAGCGAATACAATTTTGCTGGAAGGTGTCCATAAGAGAGCCAATTACTAGGTAATTTCTTCCAAGACGAGAGTGATCTTTAACAATGATTGTTGAAATTTTGTTTTGAATAATGTTTTTCATCATTTCCTTAAATGCTGGTCGCTCAAAATTTGTGCCAGACCATCCGTCATCTACATATAGTTTTGTGTTAAACATGTGGTGGGAGAGAGCGTATTGTTGCAACATTTTCTTTTGGTGAATAATGCTGCCTGACTCCTCGTTTTGTTCATCGTCTTTACTAAGTCGGCAATAAAGAGCTATTAATTTGTCGTTTTGCATATATCCTCCTTCTGTTTGGTAGTGCCAAACTGTTGTATTTACAAGGATTATTATATATAAAAATAAGGATGTTTGCCATTAGGGAGTAAGCCGTAAGACATAGGTTGTCATAAAGAAAGAGGTACCTCTTACGAAGTACCTCTAATAAACTTATT
>JAGBHK010000009.1 GCA_017935565.1 Lachnospiraceae bacterium | reverse complement strand
CCTGCAATGCAGATTTGGCAGAACTTACGGACGATTTGATTAGTAAGTTATTGACAGATGCAGAAAAGACCAGACTTGAAAATGGAGAAGAAGTAAAGGTTTGGATTGAAGCAACGGACATTTCTGCAAGTGTGAGTCAGACAGATAAAAATTTGATAGATTCCAAGAAAGGAAATACTACGATTGGAATGTACTTGGATATAGATTTGCTTAAGCAGATTGGCTCAGACAGTCCTGTAAATATTACAGACACGGATGGTGCGGTGACAATTACGCTGAAAGTGCCGAGTTCACTTATCAATTTAAATTCATCCGTAACAAGAACATACCAGATGATTAAAGTGCACAATGGAGTAGCCACAGTCATTCCTTGTACTTATGATGCAGCAAATCAAACCATCTCTTATGAAACCGACCAATTTTCAACATATGCCCTTGCGTATGCTGATCAGCAGAATAATAATGTAAAAGACGAAGTTCCAAATACGGGAGATGCAAGTAACGCATATGTATGGTTTATCCTTGCTTTAGTTAGTGGAATTGGGGCACTATACTTTGGTAAAAAAGGAATAGTGCTAAAAAAGGAAAACTAAATTAGACATAAAAACAGTAGAAAAACTGTTGCTAAGAAAAGACGGGCAGGTGGCAAGTGGCACCTGCCCTCTTTTCGGTATGGCCAGAAATATTTTGTGTCATATAGGGCGCCAGCCCTTCATGAGGATGTAGCGAAGCGGAATCCGAATGAGGGCGTAGCGGAATGGAAGCTCTCAGTCAGGGAGCTGGATGCGTCTGGCTTTTTTAATCCTGTTCTCGGTTGCAGGTTGTTCGCTGATGAAATTTATGCTATAATCAACTCATTAATATGTTAGTAAGAGAGAAACAAAACTATGAAAAGAAAATTTTATATAACAATCAGCTGTATATTAAATTTAATATACAGTTTTATTGGCGCACTATTACAAATAGCCTACGCTATGACACTTCCAGGAAGCGAAAAATTTGAGGTTGAACCTTTGGGAAACATATGGCTGTTGATATTAGTGCTTGCTCATTTTGTTGGCGAAATATTGTTTTTAAACATAAGTTATCGAAAACTTTTTAAAGGAAAGAAGGCACAGTTTATAATTTACACATTCATCAGTGTTAACGTGTATTATATGGTGCTATGGATTTCGATGCTTTCAAGTATTTTATACTAAAATATTATTGATTATAGAAACGGAGCTACATATGAAACGAAAATTACTAATAATTTTATCCACGATACTTCTGGTATCACTATTTCTGTCAGCCTGCAATAGCACTGACAATTCACAAACAAAAACACAAGAGAATGGCGGAAATATACAGACATCAGGAAATCAGGACAACACCCAAACAAACACCGATTTTGATGACATCTACACCAAACTCTTCGACATCAACAACAAAATCGAAATAAAAATCGATATTACAGATGAAGAACTTGCGAAATTACAAGCGGACTATGAGAAGTATGCTGCTATGGGGTCAAAGTCGCCGATATATCGTGACACGGCACTTAGCATTACCATAACTACGAACGAAGGTTCTGAAAAATATGATTTTGAAAATGTAGGAATACGAATGAAGGGCAATACTTCTAGAACCGATTTTTATAGTGCCAAGGATGGCATCTATAATCTTATTCATTTTAGAATTGAGTTTCCTGAAAAGTTTGCGGGGCTTGAACATTTGGAGATTAGATGGAACAAGCTTGATGATAGCACTTATATACGTGAGTATTATGCTTATGAATTTTTTAGGGACAATGGAATTTTGGCACCGCATACTAATTTGGCCTCGGTCGATGTGGCGGGGATTCACGAGGGCGTGTTTACCATAGTGGAGCCTGTCGACAAGATATTTTTGGAGAGAAATTTGCCAGAAGAGGACTGGGATGGAGATCTGTACAAGGCTTGTTGGACTTGGCAGGGAGCTAAGCTTACAAGTGATATGACGGTGGGCATCGAAGATGAGGAAAATGGTGAGTTTTATAATTATGATTTAAAGAATAATAAGAAGACATCAAAACACGAACTAATGAATAATCTTTTGAAAAAACTTAATGAAGATAATGTTACGAAAGAATCGCTCGAAGAAATTATTGACATGGAATATTTCATTAAGTTTGCTACTGTGTCATATTTTGTGGGAAATCCGGATGATATTAGATATGATTATAACAATTATTATGTGTACTTTTTGAAAAGTAATGGCAAGGCTATATTTATTCCCTATGACAGCGATAGATGTTTTGGCGTGACAAAGGAATGGAATCCATCGGGTGATGGAATGACAGGTGTTAATCCGTTTTCGACTATGGCAGATGGAGCTAAGGTTGAGCAAGAAAATCCATTGTTCATCCATACAGTTGATGAAGGTGGATTATATATTGATGAGTATGTAGAAGCATTAAATGAGGTGGCAAAGAGTAAATGGCTTACTACTGATAAGTTTGATGAAGTCTATGAAATTGCATATAAGAATTACAAGGATGATGCTACGCCTTCTAAAAAATTTTCTAATGCCAAGTGGCATAAATTTAAGTTTGATAATTCGTCTTCAGAAGGGCTTAAGAGTACAACGGGAAATGCATCATTTAAGGATTACATTGAAGCTAAAATGAAGGAGTTTGAAATAGCTATCAGGAGGTGAAGATATGGTTTCTTATTTCTATTTATTAGTTTTTATAGCCGCATTAATGATGTTAGGTCGAGTATTATTTGACAATAAAAAGGTAGATACTTTGCTTATAGCATCAATACTTTTGATAGTCATAAATAGTGCAGGCATATATATACTATCCGTTTCGGGCGATTTAGAAGTAGCCATTGTAGCGAACAAAATCTTGTATGTGGGAGCGACTTACACGCCTTTTACATTTGTATTGTTGTTAGCAAGTGTGTGTAAATTGAGAATGCCAAAACCACTAGTCGCATTTTTGTTTGCATATTCGACTTTGGTAATGACTTCGGTAATGACTATAGGACACACAGAACTTTATTATAAGAGTGTTAAGTTGGGCGTGGGTGACGGTTATTATTATTTAATTAAAGAGTATGGTCCGATGCACGCGGCGTATGTGTTAATGATGGCGCTTTATGTGTGCATTATGGCATTCTTTGTTATTTATGGAATAAAGAATCGTAAAAACATTTCTACCTATACTGTCGTGACCATGAGTGCGATGGGATTTTTGGTGTTTGCATTGTATTTGATTGAAAAAATCTTTAGTTTGAATATTGATTTCTTGTTAATAGGATATTTGTTGGCGACCGCATTGTTTATTAAGTATTTTGAGCGAATAAATATGTATGATATGTCGACGAATATTATTAATGCAATGGAGAAAAAGGACCAATTTGGATACATTGCATTTGATGGAAAATACAGATACATTGCAGCAAATAATAATGTAAAGAATATGTTCCCTGAAATTAATGAGTGGGTGGTGGACCAGTCTGTAGAACCATCAAATGATTATGTTTATACGGAAATAGTTAAATATATGTTAGAGTGGGATGGAAAGGAAAATAACAAAAAGTTTGTTACTTCAGGGGATAAATATTATGAGCTTGAAGTTAAATATATTACCAATGGACATGGCAAAAATGTAGGTTATCTTCTTGAATTTAATGATAGAACTATGGAGAAGAAATACTATAATACCATAGAGGAATTTAGTTCTTGTTTGGAGGAAGAAGTTGAGGAAAAAACAAGAGAAATTCATACTCAGCAGGAAAAACTCGAAAATCTATTTTTGCAGACAGTGACGGCGCTTAGTGAGGCTGTTGATGCAAAGGACAGATACACAAGCGGTCATTCAAATAGAGTTGCAGAGTATGCAAAGATGATTGCAAGTAAGCTTGGAAAATCAAAAGAAGAGCAGGAACAGATTTATAGAGCAGGCTTGCTTCATGATATTGGTAAAATTAGAATTCCGGCTGAAATTATCAATAAGCCTGGAAAACTTACTGATGAGGAATATAATATTATTAAAATTCATCCTGTTACGGGCTACCACATTTTGAAAGGTATTTCTGACGATAATGAAATTGCAGTTGCCGCAAAGTACCACCATGAAAGGTATGATGGCAATGGATATCCAAATGGTCTTGAAGGCGAAATGATTCCTGAAATTGCAAGAATTCTTGGTGTTGCAGATGCGTATGACGCAATGGCAAGTAATAGAAGTTATCGTAATGCATTGCCTCAGGATGTAGTTAGAAAAGAGATTGAAAAAGGCAAGGGAACTCAATTTGATCCAGTAATTGCAGATATAATGCTTGAACTTATGGCTGAAGATAAAGAATATCAAATGAAAGAAAGTGACGGAAATAAGAAGTATGTATTGACGATTGACGACACGGTTATGAACAATAAACTTATTGCTCGCATTATGGAAGATGAGCCATTGTACGAAATAATTTCGGTGACAAGTGGATATGATGCGCTAGACATACTTGAAAAACAGAAATTTGATTTGATTCTTCTGGATGTAAAGATGCCTGGAATGAATGGTATGGAAACTTTGAAATTGATTCGTGAAAAGTATGATACGCCAGTTGTATTGATGACTAGCGATAAAACATTGGAAGCAGCAACGGAATTTGCTGAATATGGCTGCGATGACTTTATTACAAAGCCATTTTTACCATTACTTCTTAAGGAAACAATTTATAATATGAGCAAAGATGCATATTAATAAAACTTTAACATTTCCTAAACATCTCAAAAACATTGTGACTATATAATGCACTCATAATCAATAAACAAACACAAAGAAAAGGAGTTAAAATTATGAGTAACACAATGTATTTAGTAACAGGGGCAGCAGGATTTTTAGGAAGCACAATTTGTAGACAGTTAGTTGAGAGAGGTGAAAAGGTTAGAGGCTTTGTTTTGCCAGGAGATAAATCAGTAAAATATTTACCAGAAGAAGTTGAAATATGTGAAGGTGATGTATGTGATGTGGCATCGGTTAGAAAGTTTTTTACAGTGCCAGAGGGAATGGAATCAATAGTTCTTCATATTGCAAGTATTGTCACAGTATCACCAGATTATAATCCACTTGTAATGGATGTAAATGTTACAGGAACAAAGAATATTATCAAACTTGCATTGGAAAAGGAAGAATGTAAGAAGATGGTGTATTGCAGCAGTACAGGCGCTATTCCTGAGTTAAAGAAAGGAAAGATTAAGGAAGTATCTTACTTTGATGAGGACCAGGTAGTAGGTTGCTACAGTCGTTCAAAGGCTATTGCTACACAGGCTGTAATGGACGCTGTTAAGACACAGGGATTAAATGCTTGTGTGGTTCACCCAAGCGGTATTTTAGGACCAGAAGACTATGCGGTTGGCGAAACAACAAAGACATTGATTGATATTATCAATGGTGAAATGCCTATGGGTATCGATGGTTCGTTCAATCTTTGTGATGTAAGAGATTTGGCGGCAGGTACTATTGCAGCTGCAGATAGAGGTAGAAAGGGCCAGTGCTACATTCTTGGAAATGAAGAAGTATCTTTTAGAGAATTTGCAAAGATGGTTTGCGATGAATCAGGATGTAAGCCAATTAATAAGTTTTTACCAATAAAGATTGCAAATATGATTGCATCTGTGCTTGAAAAAAGAGCAAAGAAGACTGGCAAAATGCCACTTATGACAACATTTTCTGTATATAATCTTGCAAGAAACAATAAGTTCGACTCAAGCAAGGCAAAAAAAGAATTAGGATACACAACAAGATCATATGCTGAAACAATTAGAGATGAAATTGCTTGGCTTAAGATGGAAGCTAAGATTAGTTAATGTAATATAAAACAGGTCCGGAAATTAATTTCGGACCTGTTTTTGTGAGGAAAAAGAATGATTATTCTTCTGAATCTTCATTTGTATCTTCTGAATCGTTTGAATCTTCAAGAACTTCGTCATTATCATCTGTAACAACGCCTGTGATGTCATCCTTCTTTGCACAGAATGAACATAAACGTGTACGATTTGCTGCGATAGCCTGTTCTACTGTACCATATGTAAGTTCGTCACTCTGGTTCAATGCTGAACAATCATCATGTGTGTGGTAAACTTTACCGAATGGACTCCAGTATACATCATCCTGAATAGCGTCCATAGCTGCCTGCTGTTCTTCTTTAGAAACAGGGTTGAAATCATAACTTGCCAAACCACCGATAAGTAAAGCGATAATTGCAACAACAGATGCAACTGCCTTAGTTTTCTTGTCAGCTTCTTTGTTTGTTAAAGCAAGTACAACAAAAGGAATAAATGCTACAGCACATACGATAAGTCCCATATTATTCCACAACCAGAATAAGAAAGGATTCTTTTCGCTGGCAGGCTTAATGTGATTAGCCTTTTTCCAAAGTTGTGAGCCGATAATTACACAGATTAAATCTAAAACTAATGCTGCAATAATCTGATATAATGTTGGCATAAATGTAAGATTGATTTTGCCTGTAAATATGAATAATGCTACGATTTCAAGAGCAAGAGCTACTACCCATAATACTACGGCGCCAATTCTTAAACCAACAGAGTTACCTACTGGAGCTGCTTCTTTAACTTTTCTACGTGAACCAGCTTCTACTTCTTTACCTGTGTCAGCAGACACAATTCTTTTTTTCTTAGGGGTTGCCATAAATAATTCTCCTTTGTGAAATTATTATTTTATAATACATTATATCGGAAAATACGAGAAAAAACTTAAGATGATACTAGTGTTTTTCTTGACTTATTTTAGAAAATACCACTATAATATTAATATAAAAATTTAAGATAAAGCGAGAAAATCGCAAAATTACTTTCGGAATGGAGATAAACATGGATATTAAAAAACTCACAAGCACATTGTTAAGTTCGGAGAGTGTAAAAGGGTTAAGTAAGGCTACAGGTGTATCAAATAAGGATGTAAAGAGTGTTTTACAGGAAGCGTTACCATCACTTTTGGATGGCGCAACTTCGCAGGCAAAGGGTAAGAGTACTTCGAAAAGTTTTGCCAGCGCACTTGCAGACCATGCTAAATCAGACACATCAGATTTAGGAAGTTTCCTTGGAAATATTGATTTGAAGGATGGTTCAAAGATTATTACACATCTTTTGGGCTCGGATAAGAAAAGTGTTACAAATGCAATTTCTAAAAGCACAGGAGTTTCAAAATCTAATACAACTAGTGTATTATCTGCACTTGCGCCATTGCTTATGAGTTTATTAGGTCAGCAGGCAGATGATGATAAAGATAAGGGCTTGGATATTGGTTCATTAGTTGGTTCGCTGGTTGAAAATGTTGATTTAGTAGATTTACTTACAGGTTCTTCAGGCAGCAGTTCAAGCAAGAAAACTACTAAGAAAAAGGCGGCTTCTTCATCAAGTAATGGACTTGGTGGTATAATTGGCAGTATATTTGGAAAACTGTTCAAATAATTTATTGACATTACATATATATAGTGATACTATTACAACTGTACTATCTAAAGTAGTACAGTTGTTTTTTACAAATAAAAGGATTTAGAGGGAGGAAATATGTTAGAAACAAGAAATCTACACAAGGTCTACAAACCCAAAAAGGGCGTGCCAGTTACAGCACTTAATAATGTTTCTCTTAAGTTTGGCGAAAAGGGAATGGTATTTTTATTAGGTAAGTCTGGTAGTGGTAAATCTACATTGCTTAATCTTTTAGGAGGTCTCGATAAGTATGATTCAGGTGAAATCATAATCAAGGGTGTATCGTCAAAGGACTTTAAGCAATCACATTTCGATTCATATAGAAATACATATGTTGGTTTTATTTTCCAGGAATACAATATCTTAGAAGAATTTTCAGTTGGTGCAAATATTGCACTTGCCCTTGAATTGCAGGGAAAGAAGGCAACAGATGAGGATATTAATAATATTTTGAAGGAAGTTGATTTGGAGGGATACGGCAATCGTAAACCAAATGAACTTTCAGGTGGTCAGAAGCAGAGAGTTGCTATTGCAAGAGCATTGGTAAAGAATCCAAAGATTATCATGGCCGATGAGCCAACAGGAGCGCTTGACTCTAATACAGGCCGTCAGGTGTTTGATACATTGAAGAAACTTTCAAAGGAGAAGTTGGTTATTATCGTTTCTCACGATAGAGAGTTTTCTGAATTGTATGCCGATAGAATTATTGAACTTTCAGACGGTAATGTTATAAGTGATGTTGAACTTGATACTTCGGTTGTTCAAGAGGAAGAAAATATCAACTATTTAGATGATATTGTTGAAGTAAAGAAGGGTTACCATCTTACAGAAGAAGATAGAATTGCTATAAATGAGTATATTGATAAATTGCAGGAAGAAGGAAAGAATTTAAAAATTGGGCTTGCTGCAAGAAGAAATATTAGATTTAAAGAAACTAATCAGGATGACATTAAGATGGAGGATGGTTCGGAATTTAAATTAATTAAGTCGAAACTTCCTATGAAAAATGCATTTAAGATTGGTGTAAGTAGTTTGAAGCATAAGAAAATTAGGTTAACTATTACTATCTTGTTATCTTGTGTTGCATTCGTTTTGTTTGGTTTGGCGGATACATTTGCATCGTATAATCATGTGAAAACTAGTGCGAAATCTATAATTGATACTAATATTGGACATTTATCATTGCAAAAAAATATTAAGGTTGGCGATGGGATTGAGTCATATTGGGATAGTGCTAATATGAACAAGGAAACGATGAAAGAGTTAGAGGATAAATTTGGAATTGATTTTGCAGGTGTTGTTTGCACTAATAGAGGCGAAATGAGTATGTATAACATTGATAGGTCAACTGAATTTTCGACAACAATGTTTGATACATATACAAAGTTCTTTACAGGTTATGTAGAAATTGATGAAGAGTATATTGAGTCTTTTGGTTATGAGGTATTAGCTGGAAAATTGCCTGATGGAAGTAAAAATGAAATAGCAATCAGCGAGTTTGTATATAAGACATTTGAAAAGGCAAAATACCGTGAAATGATGGTTAAAGAACAGGATGGTTTTAAGAGCATAGAACCAGCAACAGATGAGTTTATTGAGATAAAATCATATGAAGATATGATAGGTAAGAAGATAATTGTTGGTGAGGAAGGCAGAGAATACGTTGTAACAGCAATTATTGATACTCATATGGATTGGGAAAGATATAGTTCACTTATGGATGAGCAGACATATGTGTCTTCAGGAGAAGAACTTGTAATGTACGCTTTGTATAGTGAATATTGTGAAGAAGCATATTCAGGACTTAATTCTTGTATTATGTTAGGTAAAGGCCAGATTGATAAAATTGTAGAAGAAATGCCAAGAATGGTGCCATGTACAGGATTCTGGATGTATTTTATGAATGGTGAAGATTTGAATATTGACCCATATAATGTGGCAAAATTATCAGATATTCCAGAGGCAAAAATTACTTGGTTAAATGGCGAAAAAACAGAATTAGGTGAAAAGGAAATTATTGTTGATGCCTCTTGTATCCATTATTTTGGAGAAAAGCCATATACAACAGTGCTTGATTTAGATATTGAAAATCAAACTTTCCAGATGGATTTGACACGTGATTTTGAATTTGAGTCTCAAATGGAGTCTGGCTATAAGGTCGTTGGTATAATAAACGCTGACATGACTAGCACAAGATTCGAGCAACTTATAGTTGTTAATGATGATTTTTATAAAGAATTATATGGAGAAGAAGATTTCTTTGGAGAATTTGAATATATTGTTGGTGCAATGCCTAATGATAGAAATGAAATCGAAGATATTTTTTCAGTTTGCTATGATGAAGATGCAACTATTCAGTACCATGCAAAAAATGCAGTAAGTTATGAACTTGATACAGTAAATGAAGGTTTAAAGATTTTAGCTAAAATATTTATGTACATTGGTATTGGTTTTGCGGTATTTGCATCGTTGATGCTTGCAAACTTCATTAGTACAAGTATTACATACAAGAAACAAGAAATTGGTATTCTTCGTGCCATTGGTTCAAGAAGCAATGACGTATTTAGAATATTCTTCTCAGAAAGTTTTGTTATTGCATTTATTAATTTGCAATATCATCTGTGGGAGTAGGTGCAATTACAGCAGTGTTGAATAATGTATTCCGTCAGGAAATGGGAGTTTTAGTTACTGTCTTAACATTTGGAATTAGACAGATTGCACTTGTATTTGTAATAAGTGTTGGAGTTGCATTTATTGCAAGTTTCTTGCCTGTTAAGAAGATTGCGGCGAAGAGACCGATTGATGCTATAAGGAAGAGATAAAGATAATTTTTATTTTGCTTGACATTTGCCTCAAAAAATAAGAAAATATAGTTAATATATTTGTCGTGATATATAATTTAATAATGTAAAGGAGAGGTAATAAATTTATGGCGAACAGATTTATTTTGAATGAAACATCTTATCATGGAGCAGGCGCAATTAGCGCTATTGCAGACGAAGCAAAAGGAAGAGGCTTTAAGAAGGCATTGGTATGCTCGGACCCTGACCTTATTAAGTTTGGTGTAACAAAGAAGGTTTTAGATGTACTTGATGGAGCAGGTCTTGCTTATGAGATTTTCTCGGAGATTAAGCCAAATCCAACTATTGAAAATGTACAGGCAGGTGTTGCTGCATTTAAGGCGGCAGGAGCAGATTATCTTGTAGCTATCGGTGGCGGTTCTTCTATGGACACAGCAAAGGCAGTTGGTATTATTATCAACAATCCTGAATTTGCAGATGTAAGAAGTCTTGAAGGCGTTGCAGACACAAAGAATAAGTGTGTACCAATTATTGCAGTTCCAACAACAGCTGGTACAGCAGCGGAAGTTACAATCAACTACGTTATTACAGACGTAGAAAAGAATCGTAAGATGGTTTGTGTAGACCCACATGATATTCCTGTTGTTGCAGTTGTAGACCCTGATATGATGTCTACAATGCCAAAAGGATTAACAGCGGCTACAGGTATGGATGCTTTGACACATGCTATTGAAGGTTATATTACAGCAGGTGCTTGGGAATTATCAGATATGTTCCACTTAAAAGCAATTGAGATTATCGCTCGTTCTTTAAGAGGTGCAGTTGATAATACACCAGAAGGACGTGAGGGTATGGCTCTTGGTCAGTATGTTGCTGGTATGGGCTTCTCAAATGTTGGTCTTGGTATCGTTCATTCGATGGCACATCCACTTGGTGCATTATATGATACACCACATGGTATTGCTAATGCTATTATTCTTCCAACGGTTATGGAATACAATGCTGAAGCTACAGGCGATAAGTACAAATACATCGCACAGGCTATGGGCGTTGCAGGCACAGAAAATATGAGTGTTGAAGAATACAGAAAGGCTGCTATTGATGCAGTTAAGCAGTTATCACAGGATGTTGGAATTCCAGCAGATTTGAAAGATATTGTTAAGAGAGAGGATATTCCTTTCCTTGCTCAGTCAGCTTATGATGATGCTTGTCGTCCTGGTAATCCAAAGGAAACAAGTGTTGAAGACATTACTAAATTATATGAGTCATTACTTTAGTTTTTATCACATATAACTAAAAACAACGGCGAAATTCTAGAGATTTCGCTGTTGTTTTTTTGTTTTTATAAATGCTATAATCTTACGGAATAATGTATTGGAGGAAAAGAAGAATGTCTCAGTATTATGAAAGACCTATAGATTTTAGGGTTAGAAATGTGTTTAGCAATCATATGGTGTTGCAGAGAAATAAAAATATTCGTATTTTTGGAGAATGTAAAGAACGAACAAATGTAGTAGTAAAATTGATTTTGGAAAATGGAAATGAAGTTAGTGCAGATGCTGTAATATCAGGAAATGAATGGTGTGCTATTCTTCCTGCTCAAAAGGCGCAAACAGGTTGTGTTTTGATAGTAGAAGCAAAAAATGATATTACAAATGATGTACTACAGACATATAAATATGATGACGTTGCAATTGGTGAAGTTTGGCTTGCTGGTGGTCAGTCGAATATGGAGTTTGAATTGCAAAATTGTAAGGGTGGAAAAGAAACATTGGAAAATGATAAAAATCCAAATGTACGTTTCTATTACACACCAAAGAATTCCTACAAAACAAAGGAATTTTTTGAAGCAGAGGAAAATAGTAGCTGGCAGATATTTTCTAAAGAAAATGCAGCAAACTGGTCGGCAGTTGGATATTATTTTGCAAGAAAATTAAGTAGAGATTTAGGTGGAATTACAGTTGGTGTGATTGGGTGTAACTGGGGCGGTACAAGTGCCTCAACTTGGGTTAGCAAGGAAGCATTGTTAGAGGATAAAGACCTTGCAAGTTATGTTGAAGAATATGAAAAAGCATGCGAAGGAATTTCAGTAGAAGAGCAGGAAAAAGCCTACGATGATTATGTAGAATTTCATGCAAATTGGGAACCTAAATGTTCTGAATTGTATGCAAATGATCCTGAAATGACTTGGGAAAAAGTTCAAGAAATACTTGGACCATGCCAATACCCTGGCCCAATGAATATAAAGAATCCATATCGTCCAGCGGGACTTTGGGAATGCATGCTTAAGAGAATTATTCCATATACGCTTGGTGGTGTAATTTTCTATCAGGGTGAAAGTGATGACCATAAGCCTGAAATGTATTATAAATTATTGACTCGTCTTATTCGTGAATGGAGAGAGGCGTTTAGGGATTTGGAATTGCCATTTATTATGACCCAGCTTACAATGCATCAGTATGGCAATGAAGATGACAGAAAGAATTGGCCAATTATTCGTGAAGCACAGATGGCGGTTCACAGAACTATAAAGAATACAGGTATTGCAGTAATTATAGATAAGGGTGAGTTTAACAATATCCATCCACTTGATAAAAAACCAGTTGGATATCGTCTTGAACTTCAGGCGCTTACATATGTATATGGACTTATGGATAGAGAAGATGCATATGGTCCTGTGTATAAATCATGCATTTGTCATGGAGATAAGATTGAGATATTATTCGATTATGCAAAAGACGGCTTTATGATTACAGCAGGAACAACTGAAATTTTAGGCTTTGAAATTGCCGGACAGAATAAGGAATTTATGAAGGCAGATGTTGAAATAAAAGGAAGCAAAATATTTGTTTCATCAAAAGAAATAGCACGTCCATTATATGTAAGATATTTATGGACAAACTACGGAGAGGTAAACTTGTTTGGAAAGAACGGATTGCCAGTGGCACCGTTTAGAGCTGATAGTGTGTAAAAAAAGTAGGACTGATGATATCATCAGTCCTGTTTTTCTGTAAGTTCAATATACATTTCTAAATATCGATTTAATCTATTGATTTCTTTTTCGTTACCAGTATAAAGAATTTCTGCAATCTTATCAGGAATTTTAGAAAGTGGAGAATTATTCTGATTACCAAAGATAATATAATCAAGACTACAATCAAATATTCTACAAAATTCCATCATATTTTTTAGTGATAGGCTAGAAAGACCACGCTCTGTATGGGATACATGCTTGACACTAATATCAAGTTTTTCTGCAAGTTCTTCTTGAGTAAGATTATGTGCTCGTCTTATTTCACTCATTCTTTCTCCAATAGAGATTAAATATTCATTATTATTCATAAACTAAATCTCCTAGGTATAGTTTAGGGGGATATTATGATTTTATGTATAACCTTTTGGGTTTATAAAAAATATTCGACAAGACCTAAAAGGTTTGGTATAATTTAAAAAAGTGTTATTTAAGGTTTAGAATGTGGTTTGTGATAAGTGTTTATTGATGCAGAAGGAGGTACTATGTTTGATTTTACAAAAGCGAATGAAGGTCAAAAGTTAGCTATAGAAACAACGGAAGGGCCAGTACTTATTACTGCTGGTCCAGGTACAGGAAAGACATTTACTTTAGTACAGCGAGCTATATATTTGATACAGGAATGCAATGTACAACCAGAGCAGATATTAATAGCAACTTTTACCGAGAAAGCGGCGAAGGAGTTAGTTACAAGAATCACTAATGAATTGACTAAACTTGGAATTGTTGTAAATATCAATGATATGTATATTGGAACCTTTCATTCTTTGTGTTTAAGATTTATAAAAGAGCATTTGGAATATACTCGTTTAAAAAGAAATTATAGGACATTGGATGCATTTGATCAAAGCTATTTGGTTTTTCAAAATATTAATAGATTTAGAAGTATACAAGGTATAGAAAATGTTTTTCCAGAAAGTGCATGGAAAATGGCACAAGAGATATGTGTTTATGTAAACAACTTATTAGAAGAGTTGGTTGAACCAAGTGAATTAAAGAGGGATGGTAATCCAAAGATAAGAGCGTTGGGGATGAGTCTTGAAGTATATAAAGAAATATTGAAAGATAATAATTTGATGGATTTTGCGTCTATTCAGACTGAAGCATATCGTTTGTTGATGGACAATCCACATATACTAAATGAGTTACAAGAAAAAATTCATTATATTATGATTGATGAATACCAAGATACAAATTATATTCAGGAACAAATAGTGTTCTTACTTGGTGGAAATAGACAAAATATTTGTGTTGTTGGAGATGATGATCAAGGATTATATCGATTTCGTGGTGCTACAATTAGAAACATATTAGAGTTTCCTGAAAAGTTTGAAATGGATAAATGTAAAATTGTTCCATTGGTTATAAATTATCGTTCTAACAGTGATATAGTTGATTTTTACAATAGATGGATGCTAACTACAGATGGAAGAAACTTTAAATTTGATTGGGGCAAGTATCGTTATGATAAAAGGATTGTACCTCACGTAAAAAGCGATATAAATAGTCCACAAGTTGTGAAACTTTCTAGTGTGGAGGACGAAGATGAGTGGCATGAGAAGGTTTTGAATTTTGTTATTAAACTAAAAGAGTCTGGAAAGGTGAAAAATTATAATCAAATAGCTTTTCTGTTTAGTTCAGTCAAGCATGATAGAGTGAGAAAATTAGCATCTTTTTTGGAGTCAAATGGTATTAGTGTATATTCGCCTCGTTCAGATATGTTTTTTGAGAGGGAAGAAATAAAAATTGCGTTAGGAAGTATGATGTTATTATTTCCTAAGTATGTTATGCAATTAGAACAGGATGAATATAAGTTTTTAAGTCCAGATCATGTAAGATATTTTAGAGAATGTATAGTAGCAGCAAATTCTTTTTTGATAAAGCCTGAGAGTATAGATTATTTAAAATGGATACGTCATCATGGGAAAATTCATACGGGTTTAACGGGAACTACGGATTATACGTATTCTGGGTTACTGTATCGTATGTTTGAATTTGAACCATTTCGTACTATGTTATCAATAGATATGAGGGCTGGTGTTGTAGATGTTAGACCAGTTAGAAATCTTGCATTACTTTCGCAGGTAATTGGCAAGTTTGAATATTTACATAGAATTGATGTTTTAAACGGAAAAACAATAGATACAAATACTGAAAAATTTTTCAATCTTTATATTAGGTTGCTGTTAGATGGAGGAATAAATGAATATGAAGATGATGCAGAATATGCACCTAGCGGATGTGTGTCATTTTTAACAATTCATCAGTCAAAGGGGATGGAGTTTCCTATTGTTTTGGTTGATTCGCTTTCATCAGTACCTCGTAAAAATCAGCGAGAGTTACTACTTGATATAGAAGAAAAGTATTTTAAGAGACCAGCATACGAACCAGATGAACAGAAAAAGTTCTTTGACTTTTGGCGGTTGTACTATACGGCCTTTTCTCGTGCACAAGATTTGTTGGTATTAACTTGTGATGAAAATAGGCGAACGCCAAGTGTTTATTTTAAAGATATGTATGATGAGTTGCAAAACATAGAATCAGCATCGTTTGATATAAATGATTTTACATTCAAAGATATAAAGGAGGTAAATTTGAAGGATACATTCTCATTTACTTCGCATATAACAGTGTTTGAAACTTGTGCTTTGCAATATAAATTTTATAAAGAATTAGAGTTCACACCAGTACGTGCGGGTGCAATGATTTTTGGTAAGTTGGTACATGAAACTATAGAAGATGTGCATAGAGCAGCATTAAGAAAAGAGGAATCGAGCATCAACAAAGATAATATAACTAAGTGGTTTGAGGCGAACTATGATTCCTTATCAAAAACTGAACATAGTTATCTTGCAAAACCACAGTTGGAGGCAGCTTTGAATCAAGTTCTTCGATATGTTGAAAGGCAGAACGATGATTGGTCGCTTATTCAACAGGCAGAGGTGGATGTAAGCCTTGTAAAGTCTGATTATATTATTGAAGGGAAAATAGACCTTGTAAAGGGAGAAAATGGAACAGTTGAGATTGTGGATTTTAAGTCAGAGAAAAAGCCTGATTTGATAGTACAGGCAGAACGGTTGGAACAGTATCGCAGACAACTTCATATATACGCGTATTTAATTGAAGAGCGGACAGGCCAAAAGGTTAGTAAGATGCATATATATTATACTGGTGAAGAGAATGGTGTACCGACAATTACATTTCCGTACACAAAAACAGCTGTGGAAGGAACAATAGCGTCTTTTGATGAAACAGTGCATCAGATTATGAAAAAAGATTATAGGAAATGTGCAAATAATTTGAAAATCTGTAGAGAATGTGACTTTAGATATTATTGTCATAATTAATATAGAGCAATGTGGAGGCGATTATGGAAGAACAAATGACATTTGAATTTACTCAGAGACCTACGATAAAGGGATTTCCTGAACTTAGATGGACTGGTAAGAGACCTTATCGTTTTAGTCAATATTATCCTGCCCAATTACGTGAGAGTTATGGTGACGACAAGGATGGTTGGATAAATAAAATATTTTGGGGTGATAATCTTCAGGTGATGAGTCATCTATATAAAGACTATCGTGGAAAAATAGATTTGATTTATATTGATCCACCATTTGACAGCAAGGCGGATTATAAGAAAAAAATTGAAGTAAAAGGGATTGGAAAAACAGAGACGGATAGCACTTCGTTTGAAGAAAAACAGTATGGGGATATATGGACAAATGATGAGTATTTGCAATTTATGTATGAAAGATTGATAATTATGCGTGAATTATTAGCTGATACAGGTACATTATACTTGCATTGTGACTGGCATAAAGCTGGATATATACGATGCGTGTTAGATGAAGTGTTTGGCCATGATAATTTTATTAATGAGATTGTTTGGGGATACGAAGATATCGGAAGCCGTACAGTTAAGTATTTCAAGCGAAAACATGATACAGTTTTTATGTATGGTAAAACGAATTCAGAAAATCGTACATTTAATGTTATGAGAAAACGTCTTTCTGAAAGTACAATAAAGAGATATAAACCATATTTTGATACGGAAGGGAAGATTACATATAGAAGTTTAAAGGAATCAAATCCAGGTGTTTTTGCTAAACTTAAGGGAATTCCAGAGGATTTGGATTCTGCGTGGTTGGATATTAATAATGGCGCGCCTTTATCAGATTGGTGGGTGGATATTTCGGCGCTGAAAAGTGGATTTTCCGAGTCAACGGAATATCCAACTCAAAAACCAGAGGCGTTAATAGAACGAATTATAAAAGCATCATCTAATCCTGGAGACCTTGTTTTTGACTGTTTTATGGGTTCGGGTACAACACAGGCTGTTGCAATGAAACTTGGACGTAGATTTATTGGTGCAGATATCAATTTGGGTGCAATTCAAACTACAACTAAAAGACTTATAAACGTTGCTGATGAACTTAATGCATCAGACGAAGAAAATGATAAATATACAGGATTTGAAGTTTATAATGTTAATAATTATGATTTCTTCCGTAATCCGATTGAAGCTAGAGAATTGCTTATAGAAGCACTTGAAATTCAACCATTTCCTCAAAGTGATTTGTGGGATGGCGAATTGGATGGGCGTATGGTTAAGATTATGCCAGTAAATCGTATTGCTACAAAGGCGGATTTAGAAGAACTTAAAGCTAATATGCCATATAAAACATATGAGAAACGTAAAGAAGAAAATCCGTCTTTACCTGTTGAAAGAATTACTATAGTGTGTATGGGGCATGAACCAGATTTAAAAGTTTCATTAGAAGCAGAATTATCAGATTATAAGTTTGACATTCAGATAGTTGATATCTTGCGTGATAAGTCAGAACTTCAACTTAAGAGAGAGGCTGAGGCAGAGATTGTGCGAGAGGGTAATAAGCTTGTTGTGCGTGCATTTTATCCTATGAATCTTATGCAAAAATTATCTCTTCAAAAAGAGTATGTTGAAGATTGGAGACAATTGGTTGAGTCTATTATGATTGATTGGAACTATGATGGAGTAGTTATGCAACCAATAGTTACAGATGTGCCGGATAAAAAGGGATTAGTTATAGGTATATATGATATACCAGAGAATGCAGGAAAAATTAAGATTAAGATTACTGATTTACTCTCTGAGTCTTTGGAAATGGAGGTGTAGATTTATGCCTAATGTACAGTATTCAGAAGAGTTTGCGTTTTATCAACAATTGAAGTATTACTACGATATGAATCGTGGAAAAATCCGTTCGAGATATAATGACCTTACAAAAAAATTTCTTGCATATAATGATAAAAAAGAAAATCCTGATGCATTTTTACGCTTACCGCAGTTTGAAGCATTGGAGATGTATGTGTTTATAAAAGAATTTATGGGCAATCCTCAGGTTTATGAGATGTTTGATGACTGGAGAAATAGAAGAGACAAGTTTTCTGACGCATCATATTATTCAGTAAGTAAAGGTGGACAAATTAAGTTATTTGATAGAGAATCAGCGGAAGTGACAGATATACTCTTTAAACAGATGAAAAAGTATAAAGAAAGTTATCCTAACTATATTTATGCACTTACTATGGGACTAGGAAAAACAATTTTAATGGCCACTTGTATTTTTTATGAGTTTTTACTTGCCAACAAATATCCTAGAGATAAAAGGTTCTGTCATAATGCTTTGGTATTTGCACCGGATAAAACAGTATTACAGTCGTTAAGAGAAATTATAACCATTGATAAAAACAAGGTTGTACCGCCAGAATACGCTCGTGTATTAGATTCTAATATTAAGTTTCATTTCCTTGAGGAAACGGGTACGACATTGCATACTATTGATGATTCGGATTTTAACATTATCATTTCTAATACGCAAAAGATTATTGTAAAAAAGAAAAGAAAAGATCCGAAACCAGAGGAAGTACTATTCGGTCAAGGGTCATTATTATCATCTGTTTATGGCGATGATAATAGTGATTTGGACGATATATGGGATGATGCATCGTTAATGGATAATCAACGATTTAAGAAAATTTGTCGTTTACCACAACTTGGTGTATATGTGGATGAAGCACATCATTTGTTTGGAGCGGATCTTGAGAAGCAGATTCGTTCAAAGACTGCAAATAAAACAAGTCTTAGAGATACTATCAATATGTTGGCGGAAAGAACGTCTATTGTGGCTTGTTATAATTATACTGGAACTCCGTATGTTAATAAGCAAGTTTTGCCGGAAGTGGTGTATGCGTATGGGTTGAAAGAGTCAATATGGAATGGATATTTGAAAGACGCAGATCCTATTGCATTTGAAAATGTAAAAAACACAGAATTTTTGCGCATGGCTGTTAGTACATTTTGGGATAGATATGGTGGAAAAAAATATGAAGGGTTGAATCCTAAATTAGCTATTTATGCTTCAGGTGTTGAGGAAGCGGCAAATGAAGTGCGCCCTGTGTTAGAAGAAATATTAGCCGACTTAGGTATTCCGACAAGTACTATATTGCTTAATGTTGGAGATACAAAATATACAAAAAATGAGGATATACGTAATTTTAATGATTTGGATGTTAGGGGAAGTCAGGGGGATGATAAGCAGTTTATTATCCTTGTAGACAAGGGAAAAGAAGGCTGGAATTGTCGTTCGTTATTTGGCGTTGCGATGTTTAGAAATCCTAATTCTAAAATTTTTGTATTACAGGCTACGATGCGTTGTCTAAGAAACATAACAGACGAAAGACAGACAGCTACAGTGTTCTTATCAAAAGAAAATTATGATACATTAAATGATGAACTTAACAAGAATTTTAATATGGAAATTAAGGATATGAAGAACAATACTGTGAAGAAAAAGGTTCCTCAAAAGGTTCGAGTTCTTCCACCACCACGAAAAATAATCCTTAAAAAAGTGTGGCATGAATATTCGCTAGAAGAAAAAGAATATTTGCTACCTGTTGATTTTAAAATTGGTGAAATTGATTATTCTAAATATCAAAGTATAATGTATGAAAAGGATAGTATTGCACGAGATTCGTCATTAAAGGAAAAAAATATTGATTATATTAAAGAACAGATGAAGTTCAGTATGTTTTCACTTGCAGGTGAAGTAGCGCGTTATTTGAATATATCTTGTATTCTTGCAACAAGGATATTAAGGGAAGCTGTGGACGGAGTTGAAACTATATTATCAGCAGTGAATAGATATAATCAGATACTGGACGATATTATAGTACCTACAATATTTCATACTTTATATGAAGTAAAAAGCGAAGTTAAGAGTGAGGATAAAGAGATAGTTCTTTTGAGAGAACCTGAAAATGCAGGTTATTATGAATTCTCGGCGAGAGAAGATCTTGTTATTACTAATAAGTATGGTGGGTTGACACCTGAACAGATATCAAAAAGTTTTCATGCGGATACATATTGTTTTGATTCTATGTCGGAAAAGGAATGTTTCCTGCAATATATCACAAATAACAAGGTGAAAGAAGTGTATTTTACAGGTATGTTTACAGCAAATCAAGGGGATCTTTCGGTACAATATTATGATCCAGAGTCTGGACGTATAAGGCATTACTATCCAGATTTTTTAGCTAAAATGGAAGATGATTCATATCAATTAATTGAGGTTAAAGGTGATGATAAAAAAGATGATGCTGTTGTAAAAGCCAAGGCCGCAGCTGCTAATGAGATGGCTATTGCAAGTGGAGTTGAATACAAAATGTATTTAAGTAGTGAAATATTAAATTCTCATATATTGGCATATATGGAAATGATGAACAAATAGTTGCTAAAAACAACTATTTCGAACTTGTGTTCTGTGATGTTTTATGATATAATAATTTTAGTAGCTTTATAGCTACTGGCAATCGTGTTACAGGGTGGTTGACCTCCATTTTTACATAGAATGGAGGTGATGCTCATGAAGAATAGATTCGATTTTAAAGACTTAATGTCTTTCGGAATGTTCCTATTGGCACTACTGACATTCATTTATTTGATTTGTCACTAAAGTAGCAAAAGACCTTCCCTGTACTTTGACCGGATAGGGAAGGTCTTCTTTCTAATCTTAGGTCAACCACTCTGTGGCGATTGCCTTTTATTAATTATATTATAACACATACTTTTATAATTACAATAATAAATTCATTTCTACAAATAATCTTTTAGTAATACGGGAGAGTAACTAAAACAAAAATCTTGAACAAAACCAAAAAAAATGGTATAATACTAACATATTTATTGTGACTTAAAATTTAAAAATAGAGGGCTTGGATTATGCAAAGAAGATGTTTTTTTAAACGTCCCCTTGGCGTATTCATGGCGGCTATCACTTTTTTTACTAGCATTGATATGTCGGTATTGTATGCATCGCAGGATAACATTACTTGTGATGCTTATGTTGAGTACGCAAATGTGGATAGTGAAAGTGTTAACACGGAAATGCCATTAAATGGCTATATTCCTAATGACTATAATGCAAAGAGTATTGAAGAAGGCGCGGATAGTAATCCTGTGCTTTCTATTAACTATGCAACGATATTGCCAGACAAATATAGTTCCGTGGAAAATGGATATGTAACTTCGGTGAAAAATCAGAGACAATGGGGAACTTGTTGGGCATTTGCAGCCTGTGCAGTAATGGAATCATACGCATTGACACATAGAATGGCAGATAGTGCAGATGATATTGATTTTTCTGAATATGCATTGGCTTATTTATCATATTCGGATGATATGTATATGGAAGATACTGGCGATTATACTGTTACAACAGATTATTATGTTGGATTTAATCAGGGTGGCAATAATCAATACGCATTCAAAACACTTAGTAAATGGGCGGGAATATATAATGACGATAAAGCTACTTATAATTACAGCACAAATAAAGGTGTGATTCCAGAATATGTTCCAGATGAAAATGAAATGGATTATGTTTTGACTGGTCAGTATTATTTGAATATGAGTGATACAGAGCAGATTAAAACGGCAATTATCAATAATGGAGCTGTTGCAGCTTGTTATTATTCTGCGGCAGCATATGCAAAAAACAATTACTTGTACTTATATAATTATGAGTTGGAAAGTACAAATCATGCCATAACAATTGTCGGTTGGGATGACAATATGGATAAGCATTTATTCGGTATGGTAGATAGACATGGCAGGACGCGTATTCCTAGTAATAATGGTGCATGGTTAATTAAAAATAGTTGGGGTACAGGGTTTGGTGATGGTGGATATTGCTGGATTTCGTATGAAGACGTGGGACTTAATAGTCAGGATGCGGTTATTTATGAAATTGCGCCAAAAGATATGTTTTCAAATGTGTATCAATACGATGGAGCAACTATTTATTATTCAAGTAGATATGGTGTCGAATTTGCTGCAGTCTATGAGATTGAAGGCGAAAAACAGCAAACATTGGAAGCAGTTTCCTTTGCTATTTATTCTGTAAATACAGGATTTACTGTGAATGTATACAAAAATGAAGGCGAAAATACATTGGACAATGGTGAACTGATTGCTACACAGGGCGGAGTGGTTACTCATGAAGGCTATTATACTGTAATGCTATCAGAAAAAGTTGTTTTACAGCCAGGCGATACTATTACGGTTGTAATTGTATTTGAGGACAATGTTTGGATGATGCATGAGTATAATGGATTTAATATGGGGGCTGCGGGAAATACAAAGACTGTGTGTACTGCAAAAGAAGGACATACATATAGAAAAATGTATTCTAACGGAAAATTTATGGATGCTGCACAGTATGGTGATTTGTGCATTAAAGCATTTACATTGAATGCGGGGGAAAATATTGATGTACCACAGATTACAAAACTTGACAATTCTACGGTGTCAAATGTTGTTATTGAATGGCAAACTATTGAAAATGCTGATTGGTATAGAATTGTAAGAAGTACATCCGCAGACGGTGAAAATGAAGTTGTCATTGATGAAATATTTGGAAATTCATATGTTGATGAGAATGTAGAAATTAATACGAAATATTACTATAAGGTGTGTGCAGTAGTTTCAGGTATAAATGGAGATTATTCTCAACAGAAATCTATTACTATTATGTCACCAGAGGTGCTTTTTTCGGGACATACATTTAGTGAGTCTGTAGTTTTAAAATGGACTCCGCTCCCATTGGTGGATGGATATAATGTTTACAAATCTACAGACGGTGGCGATTATGAGTTGATTGCTACATTAAGTAAAGAAGAAAAGTCTTATAGTGATGATAATATTGAATATGGTGAAAATTACGAATATACGATTACCTCATTTGTGATTATAGATGATATTATTTATGAATCTAAAAAGAGTGCTGCATATAGTGCTAATAAGCCAGTTGCGGCAGTTGGTAATTTGTCTGTTGATAATAGATTTTATGAAGAAATGATTATTACATGGAATAAGCCATCAAATGAAGTGGATGGAATTGATGTTTTTGCTTATGTAGGAGAGGATTCAAACTATACTTTAATTGATAGTCTACCTGCAGATTCGAGAGAATATTCATTTTCAACAAAAGAATTGGAATCAGGAACTGTTTGTAACTTTGGTGTATCTAGTTATGTAATGGTTGGTGATGAAAAGATTTATGGCGATATGCAGCTTGTGGTTTCTAAAATTGTAAAAGAACGACCTATAAATGTTGATTATATTAAGTGGTATGTAGAAGAAATTGATGAGAAAAATATTACAGTTGTAAGATTTAAGGCTTCTGACTATGATAATTATTATATTTGGTATAAATTATCTGAAAGTGATAATTTTAAAGGTTGTGTACTTGTTGATGAACAAAAGGATGAAGAAGGCTATATTACAACATATATAGATTTTGGACATATGAGTCCTGTGGAAATATATATTACCGACAGTGATAGAACAACTATGTTCCAAGAAGAAGCAATGATTGTAAATGGAGCATATGTGGAACCGATGGTTGACGTGGTTTATGATATCAGTCTTGATGATGGTAGCACAGAAACTGTTTTGCATGCAAGCATCTTGGATAAGATGGAAGGCTTTGAATATTTGTATCAATGGTATGAAGCTGAGTCGAAAGATGCAGAATTTTTACCAATGGAGAATCAAAACGAAGAGCATTGTAAGGTTATTGTAAATGAAGGTGAAGAAAAGTATTACTATTGTGAGATAACTGTTAGATATGGTGAAACAATAATTCTTACAACTACTAATGCTGATGGTGAGAAAACTAAAGTTACGGGAAGAAGTGATAATTTCTACATCATAGAAGATATACAGGAATATGAATATACAGGGCTACCAATAATGCCAAAACCTATTGTGAAAAATGAAGAAGTTGTATTGCGAGAAGGTTATGATTATACATTGAATTATAAAGATAACATTAATATTGGTACAGCGACTGTTATAGTAAACTTTATTGGACGCTATAAAGGTACGGAAATGATAAACTTTGTTATTAAACGTGCCAAAGCGGAAAATTATTCAGTATCATATGATAAAGAACATTTTTATAATGGAGCGGCTATAGAACCACAAGTGTTTATCAGAAGTGCATATAAGACATTGGTTTACGGAAAAGATTATGTATTGTCATATAGCGATAATGACTCGGTAGGAACAGCAACGATGGTGGTTTCATACATTGGTAATTATACGGGTAGAAGAGAATATACATTTGAAATTATTCCAGCAGTTCCAAGTATTATTAATTCGGCCGTACATAGTGTTAACCAATCGAATTTGAACATAAGTAAAATTACTCAAGGTACAAAGGTTAAAGATTTTTTATCAACTATATATGAAAGTAATTACATTTATGTAAGAAAAGCAAATAAAATTATTGATAAAAATAGTTTATTGGGCACGGGAATGACAGTTGATATTATTTACAATAATAACGTTGTTCGTTCGTATTTTACAGTAGTTACAGGTGATACAAATGGTGATGGAAAGATTAACATTACAGATATGATAGCGGTAAAGGCAAATATTTTGAAAAAATCTAAACTCGATGGTGTGTATTTAGAAGCTGCGGATGTAAATGGTGATGGAAAAATTAATATTACTGATTTTATTAAAGTAAAAGCATCGTTACTAAAAAAAGATACAATTGTTGGGGTTGAAGTTAAATAGGAGGCAGAGTAATGAGTGAAGATATTAATAAATTGGCAGGAATTTTAAGAGCATCAAATAATATAGTGTTTTTTGGTGGTGCAGGGGTGAGTACAGCTAGTGGAATTCCTGATTTTAGAAGTGCAAATGGTTTGTATAGTATGAAATATAAAAGAAACCTATCGCCAGAAGAGTTGGTTTCTCATACATTTTTTGTTCGTGATACAGAGATGTTTTACGAGTTTTATAAAGAACATTTGGTTTATCCTGATGCGTTGCCAAATGATTGTCACAAAGCATTGGCAGCCCTAGAAGAAATGGGGAAACTAAAAGCAGTTGTGACGCAAAATATTGATGGTTTACATCAAGCGGCAGGAAGTAAAGTGGTTTATGAATTACATGGTTCAGTTCTTAGGAATTATTGTATGAGTTGTCATGAGTTTTATGATGGTGAGTATGTTAGAAATTCAACAGGGATACCGAAATGTAAATGTGGTGGAATTATTAAGCCAGATGTGGTATTGTATGAGGAAGGGCTTGACGATGATGTTGTATCGGGAGCCATAAATGCCATTATGCATGCGGATACATTGATAGTTGGTGGTACATCGTTGGTTGTGTATCCTGCGGCAGGTCTTTTGAGATATTTTGGTGGAGATAATCTTGTATTAATAAATAAAACCAGTACAAGTGCAGATTCGAATGCTGATTTAGTTATTCACGATGATATTGCGAAAGTAATGAAAATGGCAGTAGATACTATGTGAATAGAGGGATAAAGGAAATGAGAAAAAACAACTGGATGAAAGTAGTAATGACAACTGTTTGTGTTCTAGTATCGGGAACATTGATTAGCATTGGAGCGTATGGTGCAAATAATGTTAATCTTGGTACAAATGGGATATCGAACCCTGGTGAGCCTACATCAGGAAATGACGAATGGGCCAAAGGGGACGGAGATTATGTCTTTTTTGGAAATTACCCACAGTCAGATACTACTGGAAAAACATTTGAACCAATTTTGTGGAGAGTGTTAGATTGTGATAATGATGCCGACGGAGATGGAGTTGCGGATAGTGTGTTTTTGTATTCGCACAAGGAATTGGATAAGGTTAAGTTCAATTTAAACCGAAGTGATGGAAGCAAATGGGACACATCAAATGTTAGAAAATGGTTGAATTCAATGGAAGGGGGAGTAAGCCCTGGAATGTCAGGCGGCTTTCTTGATACTGCATTTACAGAAAGCGAAAAAAATGCGATTGCATTGACATATGTAGATGAAGAAGATGACAAGGCATATGTTGAAAATAATAATGATCCAATGATAGGTTGCGATTTGAATGGCGATAAGGTGTTTTTGTTGAGCTGTAGAGAAGTATCAATGAAAGAATATGGTTTTTATCCAACAAAAATATCACAAAGAAATTATACTTTAAGAATATATGGAAGTGAGTTTGCAAAATTAGATAGAACTAGATATACAATTAACTATTCAATGTTTCGCTCGCCAGTGAGAAATCATGATTATGTTGTAGGAATGAGCATTTGTCCTGGAATTCATGATAATTATTATGTTGATTCAGTAATGGGTGTTGCCCCTGCGTTGAATGTAAAGCAGTCGTCTATAATGTTTAATACTTCTGTTGGCTATAAGAAGACTGCATTTGGGGTTGTAGGAAATGATAAAGTAAATAATCAATGGAATATTACGATTCAAGATGCAAGCGGATTTAAAGCAGAGAGAAAAATTGGTGAGTTAGCAGCTATAGAACCAGGAAAGATTGTAACAGTAAATGTTACAAATATTCCTTCGCCTGTTAGTACAGATAAATATACTCAAATATCAGCAATGTTACTTGATTCGAATAATAATGTAAGTGCATATGGTAAGATTTCAGACAATGTAAATACAGGAGAAATCAAAGTAAGTATTCCATCTTCTTTAACTGCGGGTAATTACAAACTTTACGTTTTTGCTGAGGATATTAATTCGTCAGATACAGTTAATGTTGTTGATTACGCAACTAATATGGTTGAGATAAGAGTGACAATAGTACCAATTGAAAAAGTGGTTGTTTCTCAAGTTAAGATTCCTAATGTGGATGAAAATCTTGTTAGCAGTGCAGTTTGTAGTTCAGTGGGGATTGGAAGCGTTGAGTCGGTTATTTTCACAAAAGGAAATAAAGAGGTTACTGGCAAAGCACAAGGAAATACTGAGTATAGTGTAAAAGTGACAGTTAAGCCAAAGGCAGGATACGTGTTTGATAGTGCAATGAGTGCAACCATTAATGGAAAAGTAGTAGAAGTAATTATCAATTCAAATGGAACAGCTACATTAGTGTACAAATTTAAAACTGATAAGGTTGAAACTCCTACGGGTTCTGTAACTACGCCTACAGAACCAAGTGTGGAAGATGAAAAGATAGATAATGAGACATATAACGAAACTACAACATTTGATGAAAATATTGTAGATGAAACTGTATCAGATGAAAGTAGTTCTTCGGAAGACGAAAGTATGTCAGAAGATGAAACAACAGCTGAAATGGAAAGTGAAATTAACCAGGAAGCCACTTCGGAAGAAGTTGCATCATCAGAAGAGGAAAATACAACTAGTAAGAATAATACCTCTGAAAAAGATGATGAATCAGGTGTTAGTATGGGAATGGTTATAAGTATTATAGTTATAGTGCTTATAATAACGATTGCAGTATGCGTAATCGTACTTTTAAAAAAGAAGAAAACGAAGAAAGAGGTGTAAATTCGTGAAAACAATTAAGGTGTATCAAAATGATAATTACAAAGAGTTAGGTGATTTATTCGGATTATTTTTCGAGGACATTAACCATGCTGCTGACGGGGGTCTTTACGCAGAGTTAGTTCAAAACAGGTCTTTCGAATTCGATCCTATTGACAGATTTGATTATCATTCTCTTACAGCGTGGGAAAAATCAGACAATGTAGAATGGAAAGTATGTGATGAAAGCCCATTAAATAAAGAAAATAAACATTACTTAAATGTTGATTCAAAAGAAAATGGCCATATACTAAATATGGGATTTAATACAGGTATAGTGATAGAGGCAGGCAAAAAGTATGATTTTTCTATTTTTGCAAGAATTCCTGCAAAAGAATGTGCGAAAAATGTAGAAACAATAAAGGTTTCGGTAAAGAATGAAGACGCATCTATCAATACGACACAAATTGACATTAAAATTTCAGGCAATGAATGGGTAAAATACGAAGCAGTATTAGAAGGCTTGGACACAACATATTGTGGTAGACTTTATCTTGAATTTGAAGAGGGTCGCTATGATTTGGATATGATTTCTTTATTCCCACAGGATACATACAAGGGTAGAAAGGGTGGAATGAGAAAAGATATCGCAGAAGCGTTGGAAGAAATGAAACCAAAATTCATGAGATTTCCAGGCGGTTGCTTAACTCATGATGGAAGCCTTAATGCGTATGATAGAAATTCAATGTATCGTTGGAAGAGAACTATAGGCAAAGTGGAAGAACGCCCAAGTTGGAGAAATAATTGGGGATATAATCAAACTTTAGGCCTTGGCTATTATGAATATTTCTGTTTATGTGAGGATATGGGAGCAAAGGCATTGCCTGTAGTACCAGGCGGTTTTAATCCTCACAAGGGCGAAGGTGTTCCAATGGAAAATATTAAAGAGTGGGTAGATGAAACTCTTGATTTAATTGAATTTGCCAATGGTTCAGTGGATACAAAAATGGGTGCAATTAGAGCCGAAATGGGTCATCCGGCACCATTTAATCTTGAATATGTAGGCATTGGAAATGAGGAAATTGGTGACGGATTCTTCGAGAGATATCCATATTTCCACAATGCGATTAGAGAAAAATATCCGGATATCAAAATTATAAATACAGCAGGACCTTTTTCAGTTGGTGAAGGATACGAGGTTGGATGGAATTCGGCTAAAAAGTATGGTTCTGATTTGGTTGATGAGCATTATTACTGTGCACCTGAATGGTTCCTTGCAAATATGCATCATTACGATGACTTTGATTGTAATGGACCGAAAGTATTTTTAGGTGAATATGCATCATGCGCAAATACATATTATAATGCAATTGTTGAGGCTGCATATATGACTCATTTGGAACGAGCTAAGGCGGTTGCACTGGCTTGTTATGCACCAATGCTTGCAAATGTAGACTATGTAAATTGGCGTCCGGATATGCTTTGGTTTGATAATCATAGAATTATGAAAACTCCAAATTATTATGTTCAAAAGATGTTTATGGAAAATCAAGGTACTGATGCTATTAAGTTCGAGACAACTGACCTTGACGAAGTAATTAAACTTGTGGATAAGGAAAATATTGCAGGTAAAATTACTGTTGGAGGAAATGATATTGAAGGAAAAATATACAATATTAAGATAACAGACAAAGTGACTGGCGAAGTTTTTGAAGTTGATGATATTGATATATTGACGGACAATAAGGACTACGAACTTGGTGAAATTGATAGCAAAGAGTATTCGTTGGAGTTTAACTTCAAGAGAAGTAAAGGCCGCAAGGGATTAAGAATTTTCTGTGGAAAAACTGAGAGAAATAATATTATGTGGGATTTTGGCGGTTGGGACAACTGGGATTGTAACATTGCATCTCACACAAACAACAGAGGTGCTGTTATTTCTCACAGAATATTCCATGTTGAAGATATTGAATATACATTAAAACTTGAGGTTTGTGGAAGAAATATTAAAACATATATAAATGGTGTGAAATGGAATGACACAACAGACAGACTTCCAGAACTTGAAGAACTTTATGTAACTGCAAGTGTTGATAAGAATACAAATGAGACAATACTTAAAGTTGTAAATTTAACAGGTGATGAAAAGGATGTTTCATTGATTCTTGATGGAGAGAGCAGAACAACTGCAAAGATTGTTTATCTTTCAGGCCATGAACTTGGAGATGAAAATACATTTGATGAACCAGACAAGATAAGTCCAAAAGAGGAGTCATTGTCAGTAAAAGATAATAATCTTAAATATGTGTTTAAACCACATTCAGTTACAGTAATTAAATTTGCATAAATGATAAAAACAGACTCGATAATGGGGTCTGTTTTTTT
This sequence comes from Lachnospiraceae bacterium, assembly GCA_017935565.1. Classification (GTDB taxonomy): domain Bacteria; phylum Bacillota; class Clostridia; order Lachnospirales; family Lachnospiraceae; genus SVEL01. The sequence goes on along the minus strand of JAGBHK010000009.1, from coordinate 60,547 downwards.
ATGTAAAAATATAAATAAAATATTAAATATGTAAAAATATTGTAAATATTTTTGAAATAATGTATAATCAATAATTGTGTTAGAAAAAACATAAATACAGGAGGATTAAAAAAATGAGAAAGCTTGAATGGGCTAAGAAACTGGTTGCATCAGCTATGCTTGTTGTAATGGTAGGAACAAGTATTCCAACTATTGAAGCAAATGCAATGCATGGTACTGCAACTGAAATTATCACAGAGGACATGTTGATTAAGAAAGCACCAAAAGATTATGAAATCAATTGGGATATGCAAGCTGATGCTTCAGAAGGATTATATAGCAGATTCTTCTTAAAAGACAGCATCCAGACAGTGTCAGTTACAATCGATGAAAACAATTTCAATTATCTTTTACAGAATGCATTAGAAGAACCATACATGTTGACTGATTCAATCACAATTGGTGATGAAACAATCCAATATGCAGGTATCAAAACAAAAGGTAATTGGACATTACAGGCAACAAATGATTCTGAAAGCGACAGATTTTCTTTTACAGTAAATTTTGGTAAGTTTATTAAAAAGAAAGATTACGGCGCAAAACAGAATTTTTATGGTTTGGCAAAAGTAAGTTTTAACAACTTGTTCCTTGATAAGACTGCAATGAAGGAATACACAGCCATGAAATTAATGGATGAAATGGGTCTTCCAACACCAGAATACGGTATTGCAAAATTATATATCAATGGTGACTTCTATGGAGTTTACTTTATGGTTGAAGCTATGGATAAGACAATTTTGGAACGTCATTTAGAAACAGATGAAGTTACAGACTACGTTGCAAAACCTACAGGAACAAAATTTATTTATGATACAGCACTTGATGCTTACAAAGATGAAAATGGTGAATTCACTATGGAATCTTTAAGCGAAGTTTTATTTGAAAATGAAGACGGCGACTATGAAGTTGCAGGTGCATTGGCTAATAGTGCGGCAATGTGGGAAGAAGATGATGATATGCTTCAGGATATTGCTGAAATGATGCCTACAATTCTTACATGGCAGAGTAAATTGAATTTACTTAGCGAAGGTAAGGATTTCGAAGGTAATGAAATTAATGTAAATAGCCAGAGCTACATTGATTTATTGGAAGAAGTTATCGATGTAGATGAAATGATTAGATATTTTGCTACACATAGCTTTATTGTACAGCAGGATAATATGTTTGGTAACTTCCAGAACTACGGATTTTACCTTGGAGAAGATGGTAGATCTATGTTACTTCCATGGGACTATGACCTTGGTTGGGGTGGATATTTCGATCCAATGACTCCAGAAGATATTGCAAACAATCCATTGACAAATCTTTATCCAAAGTTTTTAAATGGATATAAGTTTATGACTGAAGAAGAAGTTTATTCACAATTTCCTTTGTTTAACGTAATTTATCAGAACAAGAAGTTAATGAAGAGATTTGAAGGATATATGGAAGACTGTGCAAAGATTGCTACTCTTGGTGGTACAACAACTGATGGCAGATATTTTGAAGCAGGTAGATTTGCAAATGCAATTGATACATTATATCCACAGATTATTGAAGCGGCTTTGGAACCAATGCCAAGCAATGTATTTTATTTGAATGGCGCAATTCAGCCAAGAGATATGGCTATTGGTATGATTGATTTAAAGAATCTTATTGCTAAGAGAAGTGTTGGTGTTTATTCACAGGTAAATAAGATTAAGTCAACAGTTACAGGATGTGGCGTTGACTGTTCACATATCGGAAATGGTATTACTGGAAAGTATTATGTAGATGGAACATTAACTGTAGAAGATGCAGAAACTGGTATTTTCGCAGTTGCTAATTACGGCGAAGAAGGTAACATTGGACCAAGACTTGATGTTACAGTTTTAGATTCAGAAAATGAGATGGTTGTTGATATTGTTGATAAGCTTAATACAGAAAATGTAACAGTTTATTCAATGACAAACACAAAAGAACCTGAATCAATTTATGAATTATATTTACCAACATTAAGTGATTCAAAGGATGCTAAAAAAGCAAGCATTTATGCATATAGCGAAGGAAAGTTAACAGAGTTAAAGGTTAAATTTGAAAATGGTCGTTATATGGTAAGAACAGACGACATCTCTTGTATCGTTGTGACAGAAGATAAGGTTAAGGCTGATAAAAAAGCTGTAGAAAAACAGAACAATAAGGAAACAAAGAAACTTAAGTATGAAGAACCAGAAGTATATATCGTAGGTAACGAAGATATGGGTGCATTATGGTGGTTAGCATACAGTGAACATTATGAAATTCCTACAAATTCAACAACAGTAATTGAATTTGAAAACTATAGCCCACAGGTTGATATCTGGGACAACTTTGTAACAGTATTTACAAATGAATCTGCAACACATGGTGTAGAGCAGACAGTAGGTTACTATCAGGAATACGCAGTAGTAAGAGCAGACGACTTTGGTTGGGGAACATTAGCTCATACATTAACATACTCAAATACACATAATGATTGGGCTAAATTCCAGGAAATCTTAAAGGCTGCAAATGTTACAATGACAATAGAGAGAAATAGTTCATACATTACAGTACATGAAGTGGTTACATCTCTTGAAGATCCTACAATGTCATATGAAAGAACATATTCTTTCGAAGCACCAAATGGTGATTTATATGCAACAATGGTAATCGAAGGCGGATACCTTAAGATTAACAGTATTGAACAGGAAAAGCATGATACATACAAAGTAGGTAAAGAAGATATGTCTACAATTTGGTGGACAGAATTCAGCGAACACTATGAATTGGAAGCAGATGCGACAACAGTAATCGAATTTGAAAATTACAGTGCAGAAAATAATTTATGGGAAAACTTTGTAGCAGTATTTACAAATGAAGCTGCAACAGCTGTTGTAGAGCAGTCAGCAAATTATCAAGAATATGCAGTGGTAAGAGCAGATGATTATGGTTGGGGAACAATGGGACATACATTGACTTACTCAAATACACATAATGATTGGGAAAAATTTAAGGAAATCTTAAAGGCTGCAAATGTTACAATGACAATTACAAGAGATGGTTCGAACGTGACAGTTCATGAATTAGTGACTTCAATCGAAGATCCAACAATGTCATATGAAAGAACAGTTACATTTGAAGCAACAGCAGAAGATTTATTCATTACATTAACAATCGAAGGTGGCTACCTTATGGTTAACAGTGTAGTTACAGAATAATATTTTCTTAAGTTTATTAGGGAAATCGCGAATGCGATTTCCCTTTTTTGACAAAATATACTAAAAAAACACAATGGTATTGCTTCGCTTGTGCAAAATGCACAAAAAGAATGCGAAAATTTCTAATGTATTGGCTAATGCAATGCACAGGTAAAATGTGGTAACATTTACCCCGTACGAAAAGGTTGGAGGTTTTTATGAGGAAAAACATGAAAGTTTGGCTTTCGATATTGCTTACATGTTGCATGCTTGTTGCATTTTTAGCAAATGTAGGTCGTGCGAAAGCGGCTGCGACATCTACGTCGTGGAATTTCAAAAACTCAAGTTTTAAAAACTTGGGTACTATTTCATCAACAGTAACAGTTGATGGTCTTACATTGGTTGCCACTAGTTCAAAGACAATGTCTGTAGTAAGTAATAGTCAAACAGTTGATGGTACAAGCTACACACATGCCCTTTCACTTGGCGGTGGTGGTAGCACGTCATATCGTGCTGTAAAGGTGCCTGTTTCAGGCAAAGATACAATTAAAGTAGTATTGAAGAGTACAGGAAGTTCTTCAAGAACATTGGTTGTAGCAGACGCGTCAGGAAAACAACTTGGAACAATGACAGCTGGAACAAGTGCTTCAACTGGTACATACAACTATTCTGGAAGTTCAGGATATGTTTATTTGTATTCAGCAGGAAGCGGAATTAATATTTACAAGATTCAGGTTGATTCATCAGGTTCAGGTAGTTCGTCAAGTTCAAGCAGTTCATCAAGCTCAAGTAGTTCATCAAGCAGCTCTTCAGGTCTTGAAGGAACATATTATATCAAGAATGTTCATTCTGGATTATATCTTGATGTAACTAATGGAAGTGGCGATAATAACGCAAATATTCAGCAGTGGGCTGGAAATGGATTGGATGCTCAGAAGTTTAAATTAGTATCAGCTGGAAATGGCTATTACTACATTTACACAGGCGCATCTGGTTACTCAAAGGTAGTTGATGTTGCAGGAAAGAAGACAGCAGACGGTACAAATATTTTACAGTATGCTTACAGCGGTGGCACAAATCAGCAGTTTAAGTTTGAAAAACAGTCTGATGGCTCATACGCAATTCTTACAAGAGTAACAAATGCAGCATCAGGTCTTGATGTATATAACTGGAGTACAGAATCTGGTGGAAATGTAAATCAGTGGAATTTCTGGGGCGGAAATTGCCAGAAATGGTATTTGGAAGCAACAAGCGGTGGAAGCTCATCATCAGGTTCATCGTCATCAGGTTCGTCATCATCAGGTTCATCATCATCAGGTTCATCAAGCTCAACAAATACATCAGATGGAACTGTTGTAACAAGTTTTTCAGCACTTGTAAGTGCAGTTGATAAGGCAGAAGCAGCAGGCGGTGGTAAGGTTTACGTAAAGGGAACATCTATTTCTTGTAACGCACAGCTTGCACTTTCAACAAGCAATTCAAATGTACAGATTATTGGTGTACAGAATAGTGATGGAACATATCCAGTACTTGATTTTGCACCATTCCTTGATCAGTATATTGGAAAGAAATCTTCTGATTCAGCAGCAGGTATTCGTATTACAGGTAGCAAATATACTATCAAGAATTTAATTATACAGAAGGCACCAGACAATGGTATCCAGATTAAGGGTAGTTCAGCTGGTAACAATACAGTAAGCAATTGTATCGTTAGATACTGTAATGATGCTGGTATACAGATTACTCAGGGTGCATATAGCAATAAAATTGAATATGTATGCAGCTATCGTAACTGTGATGTTTATACATTAGGTGGAAATGCAGACGGTTTTGCACCAAAACTTGCAGCAGGTAAAGGTAATACATTCTATTGCTGTTATGCATGGGACAACTCAGATGATGGTTGGGATTCATATGATAAGACTGATGGATTAACATATGACCTTTCATATGAGTGGTGTGCATGCTGGAATAATGGTAATCCAGATGTATTCACAGGTAAATACGATTTTAATAATGGTGCAGCTCTTGATACAAATATGCTTTTAATTCAGTTTATTATGAAAAAAGACTCATCATTTGCAAATAACTATAAGAATGGTAAGTTCTCTCTTCCAACATCAAGCTTTATTGCAACAGAAGATGGAACACTTACACTTTCAGCATGGACAGGAAGCAACTATGGTGGAAATCCAAACGGATTTAAGCTTGGTTCAGTTAACACAACAAGTTCTTGTACAAGAACATTGAAGAATTGTCTCGCATTTGACCATGCAAAGAAGGGCTTTGATAACAATAACAGTTCAGTTACAGCTTATATGACTAACTGTGTGGCATTTGATAATGGTTACAACTATTACATTCAGCCATTAACACTTAAGACATTTAGCGGAATCAAGGGCTTCTCTGGTTCTTCAAGTGATAAGCTTCCAAGTGGTAAATCAGTTACAACACCTAGCTCATCACAGCAGTCTTCAATTAGAAACACAGTAAACTCAACAAAGAATAGCATCATTTCTTCTTGCTATGCAAATAAGATTCCAGGTGCTGTATACTTTAATATATTTAACTAATTATTAATAAATAAATTTTCGTACATTACTAGGGAAATCGTGAAAGCGATTTCCCTTTTTATCATATATTTATAAAAAAACAATAGAGATAATTTATGATTAAAAAAATATTAATAATATTCTGCGTAATAATGCTTTTACTAATGGGCTTATTCACATCTAAAAGAAGTGAAAATCAAAAAGTATATTCAAAAGAAAATCCCTACATTCGTACCGCTGATAATGTTACTATAGATATGCTAAATCCTAAATTTTGGATTAATGTTCAAGCGGACAAATCGGAAGTCATTATGACTGAAGATGAAATAAAAAATTGGAATGAAAAGTATAGAGAAAAACTAAGAAGTAGTGGTGCATTTTTTCAAAATGCTCTGCAAAAAGAAGTTGAAAATGTTCAATATGGATTTACTGTTAATCGAGCATCTATAAGAGAAATGCCGACTAAGGAACAGGTTTACGAAGATGCGGAAAATAAATATTTTTGCAAATTACAGGTTAGTAGTATTTTGATGAACGAGCCTGTAATAATTCATCAGGAAGATGCTTTGGGTCAGTGGTATTATATAACTTGCAGATATTGTAGTGGATGGGTATTAAAAGAAAATGTGGGCGTGGTTAGTGATTATAAACAGTGGAAAAATTTATTGGAGTATGATGAATTTTTGCTGGTAACAGGCAATAAAGAAATCTTGGATGTAAGTGAAGAATATCTCGCATCTTCAGAATTAATTTTATATATGGGTACAAAATTAGAACTGGTAAAATACAAGGATTTTCAAACTGAAAATAATAATAGAGTGCCTTATGAGTGTTATATTGTCAAGATACCTGTAAAAAACGAAGAAGGAAAATTAGAATACGAGTATGGATTTGTTCCGGTTTCAAGAGATGTACATATTGGTTATTTGCCTTATACAAAGGAAAATTTAATATCGTGTATGTTTAAAATAAATGGTGACAGATACGGTTGGGGTGGAATGTATAATTCTAGAGATTGCTCACAATATGTTATGGAAATATATAGTCTGTTTGGCTTTGAATTTCCAAGGAATTCAGCGGCTCAGTCAGAAATGGCTTTCGAAAATATTGATTTAAAAAATATGGATAATAATGAAAAAGAGAAGATATTAAATGACACTTTGATAGGCAGTTTATTATACTTTGAAGGGCATATAATGTTGTATTTAGGGGAGATTGACGGCGAGTATTTTGTGATAAGTCAAACGGCAAGAATAATGGAAGAGGAAAGTATAATTAATGTTCATAGTTGTATGATAACACCTTTAAGTGTGAAGCGACCTTCGGGGAAAATGTGGCTTGAAGAACTAGAGCGTATTATCATAGTAAGATAAAAAACTTCAATTCGCAAAGTACAATTTTTATATAGTGATAGATTTTTGTTTGTTTTAATAACTCTCCCGTATTGCTAGAAGATTATTATTTTACTAATCATCGACAGATGATAATGATATTAAACTTCGCATACATAAACTCACAAGCTCCGCTTGTTCAAACAGTATGTATTGCGAAGTTACATTTATCATCTGTCGATGATTGTAAAATTACATAATCTTCTAGATATACGTACGAGTTATTAAAACAAACAAAAATCTGTCACTCTTAAAATCTGTATTTTGCGAATTGAAGATAAATAATATGTTTGCAAAACGTCTTTATATGGTTTAAAATTATTAATATAGGTGAAAATAGTATCAAGAAAGGAATGGAATTTTATGCAAAAAGAAGTTTTATTTAATTTAGGTTATGGATTATATGTTTTAACAGCAAATTGGGCGGGAAAAGATAACGGATGCATCGTTAATACAGTGATGCAGGTAGCGGACAAACCGACAACTTTAATGATATCTGTAAACAAAAACAATTATACAAATGAAATGATATTTGAGACTTTGAAGTTTAATATCTCTATTATTTCAGAGAAAGCGGATTTTGAATTGTTTAAGCATTTTGGTTTTCAGAGTGGAAGAACTGTTAATAAATTTGCAAATTATGAAAATGCAAAAAGAGCATCAAACGGTATTTTATATGTAACAGAAGGAACAAATGGATATATTTCAGCCAAAGTAACAAAGACAGTAGATATGGGATCGCATACAGTCTTTTTTGCTGAAATTACAGATGGTGAAGTGTTAAATAGTGATAAATCTGTGACATATGCTTATTATCATAGCAATATAAAGCCACAGGCTCCTAAAAAAGAAGAAAAAGAGGATGATGGTACAAAAAAATATGTATGTACAATTTGCGGATATGTGCATGAAGGTGAATTGCCAGAAGATTTTATTTGTCCGCTTTGTAAACATGGAGTTGATGCGTTTAAAGAGGTGTAAAGTCACACTTGTCAATATATTGAATTTACGATAAAATGATACTTGAATGATAAAAATATGGAGTGTGAACATGAATATAGATATTGAATTTTTCGACGATGAGCCTATAGAGAATCTTATAACATGCATAAATTTTAAGATGGATAAGGTTATTTATTTTGGTTACGAGTCGGATATGACACCTGAAAAATGCAATATTACAAAAAAGTCATTGAAAAAAATTTGCGATATTGAAAATGTTGAGTTTAAAATCGTTGATAAAAATAATTTGGATAAGATAGTAGAAGAAGTTGAAAAGGTTATCAAAAGCGAAACGGCAAATGGTAACCAATGCTTCTTCGAATTGACAGGAGGCCAGGAGCTTGAGCTTGTGGCCATGGGTATTTTATCGGCAAAATATCAATTGCCGATGCATAGATTTGATATTGTAACAGGAAAGTTACAGGTACTTAATGAAAATGGTGGAAGACGAATTGATACACTTGTGCAAGCGAGGAAAGTAAAGATTACCTTAGATGATATAATAGAAATGTACGGTGGAGCTATTGATTATAATGAAAAAAAGAGTGATGATTACTATGTAAATAGCGAAGAATTTGAATGTGATGTAAAAAATATGTGGCAAATTGCAAAGAAAAACAAGAAGCGTTGGAATTGCATTTCTACTGTTTTTAAAAGTTTTACAGGATATGAGACTTCTGAGACGAAAGTATCAGTATGGAGCAAGAAGGTGAATTCTATTGTTACATCTACACAGGGGGTTGAAGAATATGAGGTATTTAAGAAATATTTTTATGACTTAAAAAATATTGGAGTCATTATAAATGTTAAGAATAGTGATGGGAAATTAGAGTTTGAATATAAAAATAAAATGGTTAAACAATGTATAACTGAAGCGGGAGAACTGCTAGAATTAAATACATTTTATAAATACAAAAATACAGAAAAATATAAGGATTGCAAAGTGGGAGTAAACATCAATTGGGATGCTGATGTAGGTAAAGCGGACGATGGTGTTGAAAATGAAGTGGATGTAATGCTTCTTGAAGGTTACAGGCCAGTATTTATTTCTTGCAAAAATGGAAAAGTTACGCAGATGGCATTGTATGAACTTGAGACTGTTGCAAATAGATTTGGCGGTAAATACGCTAAAAAGATTATGGTTGCAGGCTTGGGATTGACAGCAGGATATGCTATGCGTGCTAGTGAAATGGGAATCGAAGTTGATAATGAGATATAAATTTGCGTAGGAGGAAAGCCGTGGAAGGATATATTAAAGTAGGTGGAAATATAACTAAAACAATTAATTTTGCAATGCAGCAAAATTATGTTCCTATAGTGAGAAATTTGGTGATATATAATGAATCACAGGAAAACGTTAGTAATATTGATGTGAAGATTAGTTTTGAACCAGATTTTGCAAAGGAATTTGTATATAATGTGGCAGAAATCAAAGCGGGTTCATCTGTTGAGATTGCACCTGTTAGAATTAGTTTGAAAAGTGAATTTTTATTTTCATTGACTGAAAAGATGGTTGGAACTATTAATATTAAAGTTGTTCAGGGCGAAAATGTATTGTTTTCAGAAGATAATAGCATTGAACTGCTTGCCTTAAATGAGTGGAGTGGTTTACTTGTGATGCCAGAAATAATAGCATCCTTTGTGACTCCAAATCATCCTGCGATTTCTGCGATTATTAAAGATGCTGCCGAAGTATTAAATGGTTGGACAAGCAATCCTTCATTTACAGGGTATCAGACAAGAAATGCAAATAATGTTAAATTACAGATGGCAGCGATATATGAAGCTATAAAGAAACAGAATATTATTTACAATAATCCACCTGCCAGTTATGAAACTGTAGGACAGAGAATTAGATTGCCACATACAGTGCTTGAAGATAAACAGGGAACATGCATTGATTTGGCTGTACTTTATGCATCTTGCATTGAAGCAGTTGGTTTACATCCGTTGTTGGTGTTTAATAAAACACATGCATACATAGGCTGTTGGCTTGAAGAAGAAACCTTTGCAGATTGTATGATTGATGATATTTCTGCATTGGAAAAAAGAGTGGCAGAAGGTGCTGAATTAATATTATTAGCTGAATGTACAGATATGGTTTATGGAAAAACTGTGGATTTTGACCTTAGTTTGAAACATGGTAAGGATCATTTACTTAAATCTGATGAATTTGAATGTATTATTGATATTCAAAGAAGCAGAGGAAGTGGAATTCGTCCAATTCCTCTCACATATAAAAAAGAGGAAATTGCCGATGCAAATACATTAGAATCAGAGGAAGGCTGGGTAAATTATGTTGCCCCTAGCACATTGGATAATTCGCTTTTATCAAGAGTTGCAAAGAGTGATGAGCCTATTACAAAACAGAAAATATGGGAGAGAAAACTCCTTGATTTCAGTTTGAGAAATACATTGCTTAATTTCCGTGTAAATAAAAATGCATTCCAGATTATGACTGCAGATTTAGGACAACTTGAAGATATGCTTTCTGATGGTAAGGAATTTAGGGTTATGGAGGCTCCTAGCGAGTGGACTGTAACTTTGAAAGACTCGAAAATTTTCGAAATCGAAAATGAGAAAGATTTGATTAAAAATATTGCCACAGAAGAATTTAAGAGTTTTAGAATTAGAACATTTCTTGATTCAATGGAACTTGAAAAGAATTTAAAGGGACTTTATCGTGCGGCTAAAGTGAGCATGGAAGAAAACGGTAGCAATACGTTGTTCTTGGCATTAGGTTTCCTTCGTTGGTATGAAACAGATGTGGCAGAAAAGGCTAGATATGCGCCACTTGTACTTGTGCCTGTTGAAATTGTTCGTAGCCTTAAACATAAAGGATATGTTATTCGAAGCCGTCAGGAAGATGCGCAGATAAATGTAACTTTACTTGAATATTTAAGACAGGATTATGGGGTGGATATTTCAGGGCTTGACCCATTGCCAGAAGATGAACATGGCATTGATTTACCTTTGGTATATAACACAATTCGCCAGGGGATAATGGCAAAAAAGCGTTGGAATATTGAAGAAATGGCGTTTGTGGGACTGTTCTCATTTGGCCAGTTTGTAATGTGGAATGATATAAGAAATAGGGCTGATGAACTTAAGAGCAATAAGGTGGTAAACAGCCTTATTAATGGTGCATTAAGTTTTGAACCCCTTGAAAATATGCTTACTGCAGAGGAACTGGATGAAAAGTTAGATATGAAGAAAATGGCTGTTCCAATGGCTGCTGATTCATCCCAGTTAGTGGCAATCGCACAGGCGGCAGCAGGCCAGAGTTTTGTTCTTCACGGACCACCTGGAACAGGTAAATCACAGACTATTACGAATATGATTGCCAATGCATTGTATAATGGAAAATCAGTTTTGTTTGTTGCGGAAAAACAAGCGGCGTTAAGCGTTGTTCAAAAGAGACTTGCAAAGATTGGACTTGATCCATTCTGCCTTGAATTGCATTCAAACAAGACTAATAAATCTTCAGTTTTGTCTGAACTTAACAAGGCATTAGAGGTTGGAAGAATCAAATCGCCAGAGGAATATGAACAAACTGCGGACAAATTGGCAGAACTTAAAAATGATTTAAATTACATAATTGAAGCAATTCATCAAAAACGAGACTATGGCAGTTCTTTATACGAAGCCATTGAAATGTTTGAAAAAAATGTGGACAAGAAGGATAAAGTAGTCTTTGCAAAGGAAGGCATTGAGAATATTACTAAAGAAAAGATTGCATCGTGGGATGAAATTATTAGGCAGTATGGTGTAGCAATAGAAGAAATTGGAGAATATGCATACCATCCACTTGTTGGATATGAGGGCAAGGAATATTCAATTGAACTTCGAGGTGAGTTGCAAAACGATTTAAACAATGCATTATCGCAAATTGATGATATCGCAAAGGAATTGGATATTATTTTTAATTGGGCAGGAGTTTCCCATAAGAATAGACCGATGATAGAAGATTTGATGGAAGCTGTGGACGTGTCGTATGACAAGGCTATAGTTTTAAATGATGTTCTAGGTTCTAAAAATTATGAGGGATTAATCGGCCACATTGAAACATTGATTAATACAGGAAATGCATACAAGGTGGAGTGTAACGAACTTGGTAATCAGTTTGAAAATGCTGTATTTGATTACAATGTGGAAAATGCAAAACTTATGTGGAAGCAAGCAGATACTTCTTGGTTTATTCCTAAATTCTTTGGTCAGAAAAAATTGGTCAAAGAAATGAAAATGTATGCAAAGGTTCCTGGTAATATAAATAAGTCAAACATTTTGTCAATATACGATAAACTTTCATCTGTAAATGATAAGAAGAAAGAAATTTTACTTACACCAGCAGAAGTAAGCGGTGCTTTATCAGGCCAGTTTTTGGGACTTTCATCAGATTGGAATAATCTTTTGATGGCGCTTAATAAAACAAAAGCTATACACGAGATTGTGAGTGCAATGCCAGACGAAGATAAGACTGCAATATTAAATGCAACAGACAAAGTGCAAACAGATAGTGCTCTTAGTGAATGTAAGGAAAAGGTTGCGGCGTATATTTCATTGATTGATACATTGAAAACCAAATATATCATTGATATGAATAAGATTGACAGTAATGTTGAGTGGATTTCGGCCTTAAAACATACGCTTTCTAACTATGTAAATAATATTAGCGAACTTAGAAATAAAGTTACATTTAACCAAATTAATGAAAAGTTATGTAATGAAGGTCTTACTAATGTCAGTGAAGCGTATAAGAATGGTGCGATTAGCGCGGCAGATTTGATGGCTTCATATTCATCTAATTTGTATTATGCGCTCGCATTACATACTATTGCTAAAGATGAGCGATTGGCAGATTTTAATGGCAAACAGTACAATGACATGATTGTTCATTATAAAGAAATAATTGATAAATATCAAAAACTTACGGTTCAGGAATTGGTGGCAAGACTTTCAGCAAATGTGCCTGCAAATAATACTGCCAGTGCTGCAAGTTCTGAACTTGGAATTCTCAAAAAAGCAATTAAAAATAATGGTAGAATGTTACCTTTGAGAAAGTTATTTGAGCAGATACCGACTCTTCTTAGAAGATTGTGTCCATGTATGCTTATGAGCCCTATTTCTGTAGCTCAATACATTGACCCATCCTTCCCTAAGTTTGATTTGGTAATCTTTGACGAGGCTTCGCAGCTTCCAACATCAACGGCTGTTGGTACTATTGCAAGAGGTGAAAATGTTGTTATCGTAGGTGACCCTAAACAGTTGCCACCAACAAGTTTCTTCTCGGCAAATGTTGTGGATGAAGAAAATATGGAGCAGGAGGATTTGGAAAGTCTTCTTGATGACTGTTTGGCGATTTCAATGCCACAAGAACATTTAAAATGGCATTATCGTTCACGTCATGAAAGCCTTATTGCGTACAGCAATATGAAGTATTATGACAATAAACTTTATACATTCCCATCGCCAAGAGATTTAGTATCAGAAGTTAAGATGGTACATCTTGATGGTTTCTATGATAAGGGTAAATCTAAACAAAATAGAGCGGAAGCGGAAGCGATTGTTGCAGAAATTATTAGAAGATTGCAGGACGATGAACTTAAAAATGATAGTATTGGTGTTGTAACATTTAGTTCTGTTCAGCAGAATCTCATTGATGATTTGCTGTATGAAGAATTTAAGAAATATCCTGAATTAGAAGAGTTTGATAGAGCGTCAAAAGAACCGATATTTATTAAGAATCTTGAAAATGTACAGGGTGATGAAAGAGATGTAATTCTTTTCTCTGTAGGATATGGTCCTGATAAGGATGGCAAGGTTTCTATGAATTTTGGTCCATTGAACCGCGATGGTGGATGGAGACGTTTAAATGTTGCTATTTCAAGATCGCGTAAGAGTATGATTGTTTATTCGGTTTTAAGACCGGAACAGATTGATTTATCACGTACTCGTTCAGAAGGTGTTGAAGGACTTAAAGGTTTCCTTGAATTTGCTGAGCGTGGCAAGAATATGTTAGCTTCACGAGTAAATAATAATTCAAAAGCCAAGGATTATCTTATCGAGGAAATTGCAAATGAAATTTTAAATATGGGATACGATGTTAAATGCAATATTGGATGTTCAGAATATAAAATGGATATCGGTGTTGTAAATCCAAAGAATAAGGATACATATATTTTAGGTATTCTTATTGACGGTGAGAATTGCAAGGAAACTGCAACTGCAAGTGATAGATTTGTTTCGCAGACAGGAGTTTTGGAAGGTCTTGGATGGTCAGTAATGCGTATTTGGACGCTTGATTGGCTTGATGACCCTGAAAGAGTGAAGAGGGACATAAAAATCGCCATAGAAAATGTACCTGAAAAACCTGCGATGGCGGATGGTGCAAATGCAGGAACTGATGTTAAAAATGAACCTATGAAAGCAGAACAGGTTGAACAAGTTCCAGAAAATGTTACAGTCATAGGTGGCATGGAATTTGAAAAGATTGAAGAAACACAGATATTACTTGAAAATAAGAAAAACTATGTGTCAGCCGATATAGCAGTTCAAGGTGCAACTGATGAGTTTTATGAAGAAGCGGCATTTCCAAAACTTGTAGCAGTTGCAAAAGAAATCGTTGATACTGAAGCGCCAATTAGCAGAAAATATCTTATGAAGAAATTGTATGCTGCTTGGGAAATTACAAGAGGCGGAGCTAGAGTGGACGGTATATTTGCAAAGGTTATGAAGGAACTGGACATTAAGTTTACTGGTGATGATGACAGAATTTTTGTATGGAAGTCAGAACAAATTCCGGAAGAATACAATGAATACAGAGTTGAAGATTCTAATGGAATTAAGAGAAGCATGGATGATGTTCCATCAGAGGAAATAATCAATGCAATAAAAGAAGTTCTTAATGAGCAAATTAGCCTTTCACAAGCAGATTTGATAAAAGAAACTGCAAAGAAATTTGGGTATTTAAGACTTGGCAGTGTGATTGATACAGTTATTCAATTTGCGATAAATAAGGCTTTAGAACAAGGCTTGATGGGAATACTTGAGAATGGAAATGTGGGATTGAAGTAGCAAAAAAATATTCTATACAAATAAAAGACTCGTAGAGGAAATTTTCTACTACGAGTTTTTATTTAAAGTTGACAAAAGTATCGTTATGGCGATATAATTAAGAAAAAGTATCGTTATGCCGATACGGAAAGGTGCTGTTATGGGAAAGTTAACATTATATCATGGTTCTGGAAAAATAATAAATAAACCCGTGTATGGAGTAGGAAATGTCTATAATGATTATGGGCAAGGTTTTTATTGTACTCAGGTGCTTGAATTAGCAAAAGAATGGGCCTGTACTGAAGAAATGGACGGATATGCTAATAAGTATGTTTTGAATACTGATGGACTTTCAATATTGGATATGAGTAACGGGGATTATAACATTCTTAATTGGTTAGCTATTTTGTTGGAAAATCGTACTTTTAAGATAGGGGGAGATATTGCTATAGCAGCAAAAGAATATTTACAGAAAAATTTCAGGGTAGTATATGAGAAGTATGATATAATAAAGGGGTATAGGGCAGATGATTCATATTTTTCGTTCGCAACAGCATTTATTAATAATTCGCTTTCGTTAGCAAGTCTTGAAAAGGCTATGTATTTAGGTGAACTAGGAGAACAAATTGTACTTAAGTCTAGAAGAGCATTTGAGCAGATTGAGTTTGAAGGACATATGCCTGCAAAAAAAGAGATTTATTATCCAAAGAAGTTGGCTAGAGATACTAAAGCTAGAGAAGCATATAAACAAGAAAAGACTAGTATTGATATTGTAAATGATGTCTTTATTATGGATATTATTAGAGAGGGGTGGAAAAACGATGATAACCGCATACAACGAATCCTATTTAAATGATGCAAGAGAGAATATGGGGGATATGATGGATTATGCAGTGAATGAGTGTGGATGTGATCCAGATGTTTTTTTTGATTGGTTTATATCAACTAAAGTAGCTGACAAATTTGAGAATGGAAACCCGAGATATGTAGCGGGAATGTCTGGGATTGAGATGGCAAATGTTGTTCTGGAAAGAGTTGGCTTTTCTACAAAAAAAGGTAAAACACCTAGAAGAATAGACAAAAGTAGAGAATACTGGGCAGGATGGATTCTTGCGTATTATCAGTGGTTGAAGAATCTACGATTTGAGGATATGATGGAAAATGGTCTTAAGATATCAGAGGTTATGAATATGTATATTCTTCATGAAGCAGATGACAGTAAGTTTGTGGAGTGTGCTGATAAGATTCTAGAAGGTGCAAAAGAAAGAAAAATATCTAAGCTACAAACTATACGAAAGGCAAGGGGATTTACACAGCAACAGTTAAGCGAAGCGTCAGGTGTTTCGCTTAGAATGATACAGTTATATGAGCAGAAACAGAATGATATAAGTAAGGCACAGGTAAATGTAGTTATAAGCCTGGCAAAAACATTGGGTTGTCAGGTTGAGGATTTAATAAACTAGGATGACTAGTTGCAATATTAACATGATTGAAATGGAGAAAAAATATGGAAAATAACCAAACACCACATAAACGTCGTGTGCGTTATAAGGGAACGCATCCACGTTCGTTTCATGAAAAGTACAAAGAAGCAAATCCTGAAAAATATGCAGATACCATTGAAAAGGTTATAAGTAAGGGCAGTACTCCCGCAGGTATGCATATTTCCGTAATGGTTGATGAAATATTGGATGTGCTTAAAATTCAACCAGGAGAGCAAGGTTTAGACGCAACACTTGGATATGGCGGACATACTAGTGCAATGCTTGCAAAATTAAATGGCGAGGGACATATGTATGCATTGGATGTTGACCCAATTGAAATTGAAAAGACAAAGAAAAGGTTGGCTGACAAAGGCTTTGGTCCTGAAATATTGACAGTGTGTAAAACTAATTTTGCTAATATTGACGAAGTTTCAAAAGAGTATGGAAAATTTGATTTTGTTTTAGCGGATTTGGGCGTGTCGTCGATGCAGATTGATAATCCTGAAAGAGGATTTTCTTATAAGGTTGATGGTCCCCTTGATTTGCGACTTGACC
Organism: Lachnospiraceae bacterium; assembly: GCA_017935565.1. Classification (GTDB taxonomy): domain Bacteria; phylum Bacillota; class Clostridia; order Lachnospirales; family Lachnospiraceae; genus SVEL01. Next base: position 43,295 of record JAGBHK010000009.1, on the reverse strand, counting down.
CTGAGCATGGCGAATCGGCAGCAGATAGACTTAAAAATATTACTGAAGAAGAGTTTGTGGGGATGATGCTTGATAATTCTGACGAACCATATGCCGAAGAAATTGCAGCTAAAGTGTTCTTTAAGATGAAACGTGGAGAGGAGATAAAGACAACCACGGACCTTAAAAATGCTATTGCAGAAGCTTTAGTTAGACTGCCTAAAGCCAAAAGAGATGAGGCTGTTAAAAAGTCTTGTGCAAGAGTTTTTCAAGCCCTTAGAATCGATGTAAATAGCGAGTTTGAAGTGTTATATAGTTTTTTGGAAAAGTTACCCGATATATTGAATCCTGGGGCAAGAGTTGCAATTCTTACATTCCATTCAGGTGAAGATAGACTTGTCAAAAAATCTTTTAAAGAACTAAAAAAATTAGGCATTTATGCCGATGTAAATGATGAAGTAATTCGCCCTACGGCAAAGGAGTGTTTACGAAATCCTAGAGCCAAATCTACAAAATTAAGATGGGCGATAAAAGCGGAGGAATAATATGGATATTAAAGAAAAAATTGAAGAAATCGTAAAGAAAATTACAAGCAATAAGGACTTAGTGTCTGATTTTAAGGATGATCCTGTGAAAACAGTTGAATCTGTAGCAGGTATAGATCTTCCTGATGGAGCGGTTGACAAGGTTGTTGACGCCGTAAAAGCTAAGATTGATTTAGATAAGGCTTCTGATAAGGTTTCAGATGCTCTTGGTGCATTTAAAAAACTTTTTTAATGTATAATTAATATAAAAAGTGTTTATACTCCTCTATGTAATAATTATATGGAGGAGTATTTTATGCAGATTTCAGAAAAAGAATTATCTTCTATCAAAATGTTATTGAATGAAGAGGATTTACTAGTGAAAAAATTTCAAATGCTTGCCGAAAATGCTGAAACAGAAGATGTAAAAAACAAAATGATGGATATTTCAAAGAAACATCAAGGTCATTTTAATGAATTGTATTCAAAATTATCATAGGAGGTAAGGATGATGACAGGGGTATATACAGAAAAAGAAATTTTGGGTGATGCGCTTGCAACACAGAAGACAGCAACAGCTAATTTTAATATGAGTGCAAATGAATGTGTACATGAAGATGTTAGACAGACAATGATGAAGATTTTAAATGAAGAACATTCTATTCAGCAGGATGTATTTAACATGATGCACGCAAAAGGATATTATCCAACACCAGCAGCAGAACAGCAAAAAGTACAGGAAACAAAAATGCAGTTTAGTGCCTGCGTGAAATAACAAATAAATAAAAAAAGAGAATAATTTAAACCATTTGAAAGTGGTTTTAAATTATTCTCTTTTTTCATATTTATTCTTCGATAGGTTCGCCCTTATATAAGAGTTTCAAAATGATTGGTGTAAGTATTGAAGAGAATAGTATCAGTAAAATAACTGATGTAAAATATTTAGCTTCAATGATTCCTGATGATAAACCTTTCTGTGCAACGATAAGTGCAACCTCACCTCTAGTCATCATTCCGACACCAACTTTTAATGAATCCTTCCAACTATATTTCATAAGTTTAGCGATAAGTCCACAACCGATAATTTTTGTTAATAAACCTACAACTACAAAGCCGATTGAGAAGATTATAAGGCTTGAACCTAATTCATTAATTTCTGTTTTTAAACCGATACTTGCAAAGAAGATTGGTCCGAATAACATATATGTATTGATATCAGCTCTTCTTGAAATGTAATCAGCATCCTTTAAGTTACAAAGGATAATACCCGCTGCATAAGCACCTGTGATATCTGCGATTCCAAAGAAATGTTCTGCCACATATGTAAATATGAAACAGATGCATAAACTTAAAATTGGAATTCTTCTGTGATGCTCCCATCTAGCATCAGCTTTTTTCATTATCCAATATGATACAACACCAACAACTAGAACAAATACAAAGAATAATACAGTGTTAATAATTACTCCTGAAGCATTTGAACTTGGGTCTTTCATTCCAATTACAAATGTTAAAACAATAATACCGATAATATCATCAATGATTGCAGCACTTAAAATTAATGTTCCGATTTCTCCTTTAAGTCGCCCCATTTCTTTTAAAGTTTGAACAGTGATACCTACTGAAGTAGCTGTTAAAATAACACCGATAAATAAGTTTGAAACAAACTCTGTAGTGCCAGGCTGTGCGAATCCGTTAAAGAATGAACTTAAAAGATATCCTCCACCAAGTGGAACGGCAACACCTACACAAGCAATTAGAAATGCTTTTGGTCCTGTTTTAATTAAGTCAGACAAATTAGTTTCAAGACCAGCTGAAAACATGATAAGAACAACGCCGATTTCAGCCATCATTGCTATGAATTCAGTCTGATCAACCAATCCTAAAATAGATGGTCCGATAAGTAAGCCGGCAATAATTTGCCCTACAACTCTAGGTCCTTTTAATTTCTTTGCAATGAGTGCAAATAATTCGGCAAATACGATAATTATCGCCAGGTCTTTAAAAATTTCATATGTTTCCATAACAATTAATTCCTTTCTTTTTTATCCCCGATTAGATATCATAACACTTTGAAAATTAAAGTCAATGAAAAAATGTATAAAATTTGGTAAAGAAAAAAATTTTATTCATCTAATTTGCACATAGCTATAAGATTTCTATTTCCTAATCACAGCAAGATAATAATGATATTAAACTTCGCATACACAAATGTATTGAAAAAGATTGAAAAATGTAGTATAATAATTGAAATATTTTGAATCGGGACAATTGAATAGGAGGACAGGACGATGAGCAAGGATGTAAAGAAGGATAAAAAGGCTAAGGTTGTGAAATCAAATAACCAACCAAAAGTGGCGAATCAGTCTAAGAATACAGCTAAAACTAAAAAGAGCAAGGTGTCTCAGGCTGCCAGATTAAAATTATTGATGCGTGATACAAAATACACAACATTAGGTGTTATTGTATTACTTATTATTGCGATGATTTCAAATATTATGTTGTCATCAGTGCAGACAGAACAGTTTAATGTTTCAGATGCATTGAATAGATTTAGATTAGCATCTAAGACTATGACATCGAATATTCAGTCATACTCTGTTACAGGTGATGAGAAGTATTATAATGCGTATATAAAGGAAATAGAAGAAGACAAGAACAGAGATACAGCGGTGGCTGATTTGAAGGAGTGTGGCATAAATGATAAGGAATGGGAAACACTTAATGAGATTATCGCCATATCAAACGAGATGGTTAAGTCTGAATATGAAGCCATTGAATTAGTTGGAAAAGGCGATTTAGAGGGAGCACAGGGAAAGACTTTTTCTTCTGAATACGAAAATTCTTTCGAAAAAATCAATGAATTAACTGACGAAGTCATTGAGCAAATTGAAGGAAGAAAAGCCACAACAAAAACAATTGTGCAGGTTTTACAGATTATTTCACAGGTATTCTTGGCATGTGCGTGTGGATACATTATTCTTGTAGTATATAGAGCTACAAAGTTTGCAAGTGAAGAATTACTTACACCTATTGTTAAAGTTTCAAAAGATATGGAATATCTTGCAAAAGGTGATTTCAGCACAACTCTTGATTTGAAAGAGGATAAGAGCGAAGTTGGTAAGATGGTAACATCTATTGCATTTATGAAGAAAAATATGCATGAGATGATAGTTGAAGTTTCAGATGCCCTTGAAAAGATGGGCAATGGTGATTATACTGTGACTATTGATTCTGAATTTGTTGGTGAATTTGTGAAGATTAAGGAATCATTCGAAGTTATCACAGAACAGATGAGAGGTACATTTAATACATTAAGACAGGTTACAGAACAGATTGACAGTGGTTCAGAACAGCTTGCATGTGCTGCACAAGATTTAGCAGAGGGAAGTTCGGATCAGACTACTCAGGTGGCTGAACTTGTTACAGTAATGGATGAAATGGCTAGAAGTATAGAATCTAACTCAATTGCGGCGAAAGAATCTGTTGCATTGGCACAGAATGCAGGAATGGCATTGCAAGAAGGTAACAAGAAGATGGATCATCTTAAGGTTGCTATTTCTGAAATCAGTGATGCTTCTGAACAGATTAATACAATTATTGCTGCGATTGAAGATATTGCTTCTCAGACAAACCTTTTATCACTCAATGCGGCTATTGAGGCAGCTAGAGCAGGTGAGGCTGGTAGAGGTTTTGCAGTTGTTGCAGAGCAGGTTAAGAAGTTGGCTGAAGAATCATCTGTTGCAGCTGGTAAGACAACAGAACTTATCGAAACTACAATTGAAGCAGTTAACAGAGGTATAAAGATGACTGATGAAACTGTTGAAAGTATGATGGAAGTTATGAGTGGCGCTATGCAGGCAACAGAAAAGATGTCGCAGATAGCAGTGATGCTTGAAAATGACGTTGCAAATGTACATAAAGTTAACGAAACAATCGCTTCAGTATCAAGCATTGTTGACAGTAATTCAGCTACATCGGAAGAAACAGCAGCTGTTAGTGAAGAACAGAAGGCTCAGGTTGAGACTATGGTTCAGATGATGGATTTCTTCAAGGTATAATTATAAAATATATATGCGCCGGACAGGTATTAAGTACTTGTCCGGTGTTTTTTTGCTATATAAGAAAGTTCTTCGAACTTCCTTATATAGTAAAAAATGCTCTGCGAGGATGCACACTCGCGCCAATGGAAAGATGTCACAAATGCGACCGCGCTCGGCGCGATAATTTCGCAAGCGAAATTATTTTTTAATAAATTGGGAATAATAGTAATAAGGAGGTGCGTATGAATATTGAAATAATTAATGAAGCAAAAAAATATTATGAAGAAATGCGAAGGGATTATGAATATTTGCATAAATGTCCAGGGGTAGGGTTTGATATAAAAGAAACTTTTGATTATGTATTTAACACATTATTGGAGTTGGGGTGTGAACCTAAAAAGTGTGGACAATCAGGTATTATTGCGGATATTGGCAATGGAAGAGGTAATTCGGTTTTACTAAGAGCAGATATGGACGGTCTACCAATAAAAGAAGAAAGTGGAGTTGCATTTTCATCAAACAATGGAAATATGCATGCTTGTGGTCATGATATGCATACAAGTATGTTGCTAGGTGCGGCGAGAATATTAAAAGCAAATGAGAACAAAATTAATTCCCGAGTTAGGCTTATGTTTCAGCCAGCAGAGGAGATTTTGCAAGGTGCCAAAGATATGATAGAAGGAGGAGCATTGGAAAATCCTATGATTGGAAAGGCTGTGATGTTACATGTATTGTCGGGGATGCCTTTTGAAGTTGGAACGATTATTGTGTCTTCTCCAGGGGTTAGTGCGCCGTGTGCCGATTATTTTTCAATAACAATTAAAGGAGTGGGTGGACATGGTGCAATGCCTGAAAAAACAGTGGACCCATTGGTGGTAGGGGCACATATATTGCTTGCACTACAAAATATAAATTCCAGAGAACTTTCGATGGGAGAAAAAGCGGTACTAACCACCTGCTCAATATCGTCCAATGATACTTATAACATTATTCCGGAAGAAATTGTTATAAAGGGTACTATGAGATGTTTTGATGAGGATGTACGAAATAAAATTCGCAGACGAATAGAAGAAATTTCAAGTAATATTGCAATGGCTTTTAATGCTAAAGCAAAGGTTTCTTTTGATATTGGATGCCCAACTTTATTAAATGATGAAAAATTATCGTGCCATATTAAAAAAATTATGATAGAATTGTTAGGCAGAGAAAAAGTATATATGTCAAATGAACTTAAAGGAAATAAGTCGGGCGCAGGCTCAGAAGATTTTTCGTATGTAAGCCATGAGATTCCTTCTGTTATGATAGGAATATGCGCAGGAAATGTAAATGAAGGTTATGTGCACGGATTGCACAATAGCAAGGTTCGATTTGATGAGAAAACTTTAATTAATGGTGCTGCGGTATACGCAGCATGTGGATTTGAATTGTCAAAGTGATAGGAGATAAAGATGAGCGTTTATAATGTACAGTTGAAAAAAGTAGTAGATGATTCGTATGATATTGAGATTGGTTTTGGTCTTATTGAAAAATTGATATGTGATATACAGAACGGTCTTGTTGGAAATATTAAGAAGTTTGCTATTATTACAGATACAAATGTTGTGAATTTATATGCGGATAAAGTGTATAAGAAGTTGATTGATTTAGGATACACTGCAGATTTGTTTGTTATGGAAGCTGGTGAAAAAAGCAAGACAAGACAGACAAAAGAAATGATTGAAGACGATATGCTTTCAAAAGGATATAGAAGAGATTGCTGCGTGTTAGCTGTTGGCGGTGGTGTTGTAACTGATTTGGCTGGATTTTTGGCAGGAACATATGGCCGAGGTGTGCCATTTATTAATTACGCAACAACATTGTTGGCGGCAGCAGACGCGTCAGTTGGTGGAAAGACAGCGGTTGATACACCACTTGCAACAAATCTTATTGGATTATTTAATCAGCCAAAGAAGGTTTATCTTGATATTGCAGCATGGTCTACATTGCCAAGGCGTCAGGTTTATAGCGGCATGGCTGAAACTATAAAACACGCTTGTTTGGCAGATGAAGGATTTTTTGAATTCCTTGAAGAAAATGTTGATAAAATTCTTGAAAACGACAAGGATGCTTGCGAATATATTGCGAAGAAAAATTGCGAGATTAAGTACAATGTTGTTATGAAAGACGAGAGAGAAAGTGGTCTTAGAGAGATTTTGAATCTCGGTCATACTGTTGGTAGAGCCATTGAAACTGTAAGTGATTATAGATTGTTGCATGGTGAGGCACTTTCAATTGGTATGGTGGCAGAGGTTCATCTTGCAAGAAAACTTGGATATATGAATGAGAAAGAAGTTGCAAGAGTGATTTCATTGTTAGAGCGCGCGAAACTTCCAGTGGAAATTCCTGAATATATTGACAGAGAAGTTCTTGTGAAGAAATTGTACACAGACAAGAAGGTAAAGAACGGCCAACTTAGATTTGTTGTGCAGGAAGGCATTGGAAGGATTGTGGAGTATAGTGATGGTGTATTTGCTATTCCTATAGATGAGGCAGTTGCACGAGAGATAATTATGGAGATGTAAGATATGCAAAGATGGCGTAAAATAATTTGCATTATTGTGGTAATAATAGCTTTATGTATCACTGGATATAATATATTCTTTTATTATAGCGATGATGAAATTGCAGTAGAGGACTTTGTTTTACAAATAGATAATAAATTGTTAAGCAAAGGTAGTTTAAACAAAGAGTTTGTTACATCTCATAGCATTGATTATCTATATGAGATTGTGAAAAATGAATATATTGAGGCTTCAATTGTACTAGAGGATGATACTATCAAGGTAGTAAAAGACAATGAGGCATATTTCATTAAATATAAAGAGAGTAAGAATTATCTTTGGATTAAGAGATATGTTTATGACATGGAAATGCAAGCGTTTGGCCTTGAACATTCTGGTAGTGAAATTTTGCTTCCATTTCCAAAAGAATACTTGGACGTAAAAGGTGCATATAGTGAGGAAATGAGTGTTGACTGTGAAATAGAGCAGTTAGCCGATTTTTATAAAGATTTTACTAATGTCACTATCGATGATAATGTAATTTTACTTGACATGGAGCAGGATGTTAAGATTGAGTATTTTGATGGAAAAATTAAAGTTGAGTTTGTAGATTAAGACACAACAAAAAAAGGTAGTAGATTTTAAAACACGTTCGAACGAGGTTTTAAAATCTACTACCTTTTAGTTTTATAATTCCTTCAAGTTTAAAGAAGCCTTATATAATTCATTTCTGCTGTATTCATCATTGCTACTTAAAATCTTCATGGCGTCTTTCATGCTGCAATCGTTTTTAAACATGACATCAATCAAGGCAGCTTCAGGTGACAATCTATCATCATTATCGGTTTCAAATAATTCAGCGTTTAACTCGATAACTAAAGCGTACTCGCCCTTTTCATGGTTAGGGTTTGATGATAATTGTGCGACAACTTCTGACGGTGTGCCACGATATTTTTTCTCGAATTTTTTAGTTAAATCATTGCAGAGGCAGATATTTGAATCAGGTATGATTTCAGCCAAAACTTCCATAGTTTTAAGAATACGTTTTGGGGATTCGTAAAATATTAAAATTGGCACGCCGCCAGCAATGGATTTATTTATACATTCCTTAATATTTTGTTCTTTTCTAGGGAAAAATCCCATAAATGTAAATCTGTCCGCATTAAAGCCTGTGATAGAAAGGGCTGTAGTCGCGGCGCATGGTCCACAGATACCAATTACATCGATGCCTTCCTGTACGGCTGCATTTACAAGAATATAACCAGGGTCTGAAATGCAAGGTGTTCCGGCGTCTGATACGATGGCAACATTCTCTCCATTTTTTAATCTTTCAATAAATGTTGCAGTTTTTGACATTTCATTGAATTTATGATTTGAAATTAAAGGTGTTTTAATTTCAAGATAGTTAAGCAGATTCAATGTATTTCTCGTGTCTTCTGCAGCTATAACATCTGCACTTTCAAGTGCGCTAATTATTCTAGGGCTTATATCATCAAGGTTTCCTATGGGTGTAGGAATAACATAAAGAGTTCCGCTCATAGTAATTATCTCCATTCATAATCATATAGTATTTAATAATTGTATCATAGTAAATTTTAACTTGCAAATTTTTCTTGTTAAAAACATAAAAATTCTTTGTAATTCCGTGATTTTGTGATACAATAATTGTAACTGACTATTTAAATGTAAATTGTTACGTATGTGCAATAAAATACTTATAGAAAAGGAGAAAAACATATGGATACATTGATTATGATATTGCTTATTGTGGTTGTGGTATTAGAGCTTGCTAAATATTTTACGAAGCCAAATTACGATGAAATCACAGACCCTCTTATTGAGGAGATAGAGGATATTAAGGCACAGAATGCAAAGAATTTATTACAGATTGATAATTTGTCAAAACAACTTGAAAATGCAAGAAGTGGAACAGATACACTTATCAACACTAAGTTTACTGAAGAACATGATTATCTTTCAAATCTTAAGCATGATATGTTCAAGGAGAATACTGAACATAATGAGAAGATGAATAGAACATTAAAAGAGTCTATTCAGGAGATGCAGCATTCAAATGAACGTAAACTTACTGAAATTCAGGATAATGTTAACGAAAAGTTAGATAAATCATTAAATGAAAGACTTGATGTAAGCTTTAGACAGATTGGCGAACAGCTTGCAGGTCTTAATAAAAGTATTGGTGAATTGCAGAGCCTTTCATCAGGTGTAATGGATTTACAGAAAACATTGTCAAATGTTAAGACGCGAGGCGTGTTTGGTGAAATTCAGCTTGCAAACATTTTATCTAGTACGATGGACCCTTCACAGTATGAAGAAAATGTTGCGACAAAGAAAGATTCTAACGAGCGAGTAGAATTTGCGATTAAGATTCCAGATAAGGAAGACAAGGGAGATTATGTATATCTTCCTATTGACTCGAAGTTCCCAGCAGATGTATATACAAGAATTGTTGATGCGTCAAATGTTGGTGATGCTGATGGTGTTAAAAATGCATCTAAAGAACTCGAAACAAGAATTAAGCAAGAAGCAAAGACTATTTCAGAAAAATACATTGATGCTCCTAGAACAACAGATTTTGCAATTATGTTCCTTCCAACAGAAGGTTTATATTCTGAAGTTCTTAGAATTCCAGGGCTTACAGAATGGTGTCAGAATGAAGCAAAGATTATTATTTCCGGACCTACAACAATCACAGCATTGTTAAATAGTTTGTCAATCGGATTTAAGTATCTTGCAGTAAATAAAAATTCAAAAGAAATCTTAAAGACACTTAGTGCAGTTAAGACACAGTACGATAAGTTTGGTGTACTTATTAGCAAGACACAAAAGAAACTTTCAGAGGCTCAGAAGTATACAGATGATATGCAGCATAGAAGCCAGATGATTCAAAGAAGACTTACAAAGATTGACAGTGTCAGCGAAGAAGAGTCGATAAAAACATTAAACATCATTGTTGATGAAGATGATGAATAAAATATTTAGGAAGAGTATGGGTATAAAGAGATGGATAATAATAACATGAATCCAAATTCGGGAATGGGTAATGGAAATGGAAATAATTTTGACAGAAATGTCTTTAATAACACTAATGGGAATGGTAATAACGGAAATAACGGAAATAATGGTAACAATGGTAACAACGGGAATGGTGGCAATAACGAGAAGAAGCCAAACCGTGCGATGATATTTATCATAGTTGCGATTTTGTCATTGTTGATGTTGACTATGTTTTCGTCATTGCTTGAGAATGCTACATCAGAAGAGATTACCTATGATAAATTTCTTGAAATGCTTGATGAAGACGAGGTAGAGAGCGTTGAGATTTCAAGTTCCGGAAAATTAACTATTACTCCTAAAAAAGACGAAAAACAGTCTGAATCAGGGATTACATTCACATATTGGACAACAGCTTTGAGTGTGGATGAACTTCATAAGGAATTAAAGGATGCAGACGTAGAATATAAGGTTGCAGCTACGGACTCTAAGTCTACGGTATTAAGCTTTATATTGTCATGGATACTACCATTTGTAATGTTCTATTTATTCTTTACATTTATTTTTAGAAAAATGTCAAAGGGTGGCGGAGCATTTGGTGTTGGAAAGTCAAATGCAAAAAAATATGGCATGGAAAAGACTACTGGTGTTACATTTAAGGATGTAGCAGGACAGGATGAAGCGAAGGAATCATTGACAGAAATCGTAGACTTCCTTCACAATCCAGGTAAATATGGCAGAATCGGTGCTAAATTGCCAAAGGGTGCATTACTTGTTGGACCTCCGGGAACAGGTAAAACATTGCTTGCTAAAGCAGTTGCAGGTGAAGCAAAAGTGCCATTTTATTCATTATCTGGTTCGGATTTCGTTGAATTGTATGTAGGTGTAGGTGCTTCAAGAGTAAGAGATTTATTCAAAGAGGCTCAGGAAAATGCACCTTGTATAGTATTTATTGATGAAATTGATGCTATCGGTAAAAGCAGAGATTCTAAGTACGGTGGCGGAAATGATGAAAGAGAGCAGACCCTTAACCAGTTGCTTTCAGAAATGGATGGTTTTGATACATCGAAGGGTATATTTATCCTTGCTGCAACAAACAGACCAGAAGTTTTGGATAAGGCTCTTTTAAGACCAGGTAGACTTGATAGAAGAATTATCGTAGATAAGCCGGACTTAAAGGGAAGAGTTGAAGTGTTGAAGGTTCATTCAAAGAATGTAAATATGGATGAAACTGTTGATTTAGAAGAGATTGGTTTAGCTACAAGTGGTGCAGTTGGTTCAGACCTTGCAAATATGATTAATGAAGCGGCTATTTTAGCTGTTAAATCAGGAAGAAATGCTATTTCACAGGCGGACTTATTTGAATCTGTTGAAGTGGTTATTGCTGGTAAGGAAAAGAAGGACAGAATCTTAAGCGACAAAGAAAAAAGAACAGTGGCATATCACGAAGTTGGTCATGCGCTTGTTACTGCACTTGAAAAAGATGCAGAGCCAGTTCAAAAGATTACAATTGTTCCAAGAACTATGGGTTCACTTGGTTATGTAATGCAGGTACCAGAAGAAGAGAAGTATCTTATGACAAAGGATGAAATGCTTGCAAGAATTACTACACTTCTTGGTGGAAGAGCTGCAGAAGAGATTGTTTTTGATACAGTTACTACGGGCGCTTCAAATGATATTGAGAAGGCAACAGATTTAGCAAGAGCAATGATTACACAGTATGGTATGTCAGAGAAATTTGGATTAATGAGCCTTGAAACTGTTGAAGACAGATATTTAAATGGAAATACAGTTTTGAATTGTTCGGATTCGACAGCTGCTGAAATTGATGCAGAAGTTAAGACATTGCTTGCGGATTGCTTTAAGAAGGCAAAAGAACTTCTTTCGAATAATAGAGAGGCTCTCGACAAGATTGCTGAATATTTATACGAAAAAGAAACAATTACCGGAAAAACATTTATGGAAATATTCAATAAGGTAAGAGGAATAGAAGATGTTTGTGATTCAAGAGGAGTTGAAGAAACTTCCTAATTCACCGGGCGTATATTTGATGCATGATAAAAATGATGAGATAATATACGTTGGCAAAGCTAAAGTGCTAAAGAACAGAGTCAGACAATATTTTCAAAGTAGCAGAGGAAAATCATCTAAGATTTTAAAGATGGTTGAGAATATAAGCTATTTTGAGTATATTGTTACAGACTCTGAGTTAGAAGCATTGATACTTGAATGCAATTTAATAAAGAAGCATAGTCCGAAGTATAACACTATGCTTAAGGATGATAAAGGGTACCCCTACATTAAGGTAACAGTTAATGAGGCGTACCCTAGAGTCATTTTGGCCAGAGATATGAAGAAGGACAAAAGTAAATATTTTGGTCCATATAAAAGTGTGTCATCGGTTAAGGATACCATTGAATTATTGCATAAGATTTATAAAATCAGAACGTGTAACAGGAATTTGCCGAAAGATATAGGTAAGGACAGACCTTGTTTAAACTATCACATTAAGCAATGTAGTGCGCCTTGTATGGGATATATTTCAGAAGATGCATATAAGAGTCAGATAGAAGGTGTGTTAAATTTCTTAAATGGTAAATATACTGATGTTATAAAGATGCTTGAAGAGAAAATGTATAAAGCATCCGAAGAAATGCAGTTCGAAGAGGCTGCAAATTACAGGGATTTAATGTACAGTGTAAAAGAAGTGGCCGAGAAACAAAAGATTACAAATGATGATTTTGAAGACAGAGATATTATTGCATATGCAGCTGAAGGTAATGATGCGGTGGTGCAGGTGTTCTTTGTGAGAAATGGTAAGCTTATTGGCAGAGAACATTTTTATCTTAAATTGTCGCCTCATGACACGGGCAACGACATATTGTCTAGCTTTATAAAGCAATATTATTCAGGCACACCGTTTTTACCAAAAGAATTGTTTTTGTCTGAAGAAATTGAAGATTTGGAATTATTTGAAGAGTGGCTTTCTACAAAACGTGGCTCAAAGGTTAAGCTACTTATTCCTAAAAAAGGTCAGAAGGAAAAACTTGTTGAACTTGCCACTAAAAATGCAGAAATGGTACTTTCACAGGATAAGGAAAAGGTTAAACGTCAGGCAGAACGTACAATTGACGCTGCAAAACAGTTGTTTGAACTTCTTGGAATAGACAGTAAGAATGATTATAGAATTGAAGCGTTTGATATATCAAATACTGCAGGTTATCAATCAGTTGGTTCTATGACTGTTCATGAAAATGGTAAACCAAAGAAGAATGATTACAGAAAGTTTAAGATTAAAACAATTGTAGGACCAGATGATTATGGCAGTATGAAAGAAGTTTTAACTAGAAGACTTGAACATGGGGTGAAAGAAAAAAATGATGATAGTAATTTTGGAAGTTTCAACAGATTTCCAGACCTTATCATGATGGATGGTGGTAAAGGTCAAGTAAATGTAGCATTAGAAGTAAATGAAGCGTTGGGCCTAAATATACCAATATGTGGTATGGTTAAAGATGATAATCACAGGACGAGAGGCTTGTATTTCAATAACCAGGAATTACCAATAGACACTCGTTCAGAAATGTTTAAACTTATTACTAGAATTCAGGATGAAACACATAGATTTGCCATAGAATATCATAGAAGCCTTCGAGGAAAACAGCAGATTAAATCTATATTAGATGATATACCGGGCATTGGTCCAAAACGTAGAAATGCGTTGATGAGGTATTTTAAGTCTATTGAGAAGATAAAAGAGGCTTCGATTGAAACACTGATGGAAGCTGAATCTATGAATGAAGAGTCCGCTAGAAGTGTGTATCAGTTTTTTCATAAGGAATAAAAAACTTACAACTTCTTGTTGGAAAATTTCGATATTTGAATTATAATAAAAAATAATTGTGTACGATAGGAGGAATTAATATGTCTACAAGTGTTAAGTTATCGAAATTAATTGAAAATTATGATTTAAGAAACTATACTCCAGATGTTGATATTTCAGACATTAGAGTAACAGTTCCAGATATTAATAGACCGTCAATTGAGTTGACTGGTTACTTTGAGCATTTTGATGCAAACAGAGTTCAGATTATTGGTTACGTTGAGGAGTCATACATTGACCAGATGACAAGTGAACAAAAACAGCAAAGTGCTGAGGCTTTGATGTCAAGAAAATTCCCTTGCTTAATTTTTAGTAGAGGTATGGAGCCTTGTAAAGAATTTGTTGATGCAGCAATAAAATACGGTGTGCCAATTCTTGGTACAGAAAAGAATACATCTGCATTTATGGCAGAAATCATCAGATGGTTAAATGTTCAGCTTGCGCCATGTATTTCTATTCACGGCGTTTTAGTAGACGTTTATGGTGAAGGTGTATTAATCGTTGGTGAAAGTGGTATTGGTAAGAGTGAAGCTGCTCTTGAACTTTTGAAGAGAGGCCATCGTCTTGTAAGTGATGATGTTGTTGAAATTAGAAAAGTAAGTGATGAAACACTTATTGGTACAGCACCTGATATTACAAGATATTTTATCGAACTTAGAGGTATCGGTGTTATTGATGTTAAGACTTTATTCGGTGTTGAAAGTGTTAAGGAAACACAGGGTATTGACATGGTTATCAGAATTGAAGAATGGAGCAAGGATAAGGAATACGATAGACTTGGACTTGAAGATAATTATACAGAATATCTTGGAAATAAGGTGGTTCAGTACACTGTTCCAATCAGACCTGGTAGAAACCTTGCTGTAATCGTAGAATCTGCTGCAGTTAACCATCGTCAGAAGAAGATGGGTTACAATGCTGCTCAGGAATTATATAACAGAGTTCAGAGAAACTTAACTAGACATGAGGAGGACTAATTGATTAGTATGTATTGTTTTGGTGTAGATTTAGGTGGAACATTTATTAAATTTGGATTGTTTGATATAGAGGGCAATTTAATCGAAAAATGGGACACTCCAACAGTTAAAGAAACATTTTTTGATGATATTGCAAAAAATGTTTTAGATAAAATGTCAGAAAAAGACATTAAAAAAGATGATGTAAAGGGCGTTGGTGTTGGAGTTCCAGGACCTGTTGATGGTGAAGGAATTGTAAACGGCCTTGTTAATCTTGGACTTGTGGGTCAGGTTAATATTAAAAATATTCTTGAGGAAAAACTTGGTGGCATTAAATGTATAGTTGGTAATGATGCCAATGTCGCAGCTATGGGTGAAATGCTAGAAGGCGGTGGAAAAGGTTATACAGATATGGTTATGATAACACTTGGAACTGGAGTTGGTGGAGGTGTTATTATTGGTGGAAAGATGCTTTCAGGTGTAACAGGTGGTGCTGGAGAAATCGGACATTTTCCTGTAAATGTAGATGAACAGGCTACTTGTGGATGTGGAAAGCGTGGATGCCTTGAACAGTACGCTTCGGCTACAGGCATTGTTAGAGTCGCAAAAGAACGTGCAATGAAGATTAAGATGCCTACAAAGATTTTAGAGATGGAAGAATTGACAGCGAAAGATGTATTTGACCTTGCAAAAGAAGGCGATATGGTTGCGATTGATGCAGTTGAAATTGCTGCAAGATATTTAGGTATTGCAACAGCAGCAATTGCTTGTACAGTTAACAACAAAGCATTCGTTGTTGGCGGTGGAGTAAGTCGTGCTGGAGACTTTTTATTGGATAAGGTAAAGAAATATTTTAATGAATATGTATTCAAACCATGTAGTGACGTGGAATTTAAGCTTGCAACATTGGGGAATGATGCAGGTATTTATGGTGGCGCAGCATTAGTCATAAAGGAATAGGTTATGCAGGAAATATATTTAAAATTGTGTCAAATATTAGGTGAAGACGGAGTGCTTCGCGATGAGTGTATGAAGAATCATACAACATTTAAAGTTGGCGGAAATGCAAAGTTTGTATTATTGCCAAAGACTGCAAAAGCATTGTCAGAAACAATTAAATATTTGAATGTTATTCAGTATCCATATTATATTATGGGAAATGGCAGTAACGTCCTAGTTAAGGATAGTGGATACAATGGTGCCATAATCAAACTTAAAGATAACTTCGCAAAGATAGATGTCGATGTGGATAATTGCTATTTGAAAGCAGAGGCTGGTGCGCTTTTGTCTAAAATTGCAAAATGTGCATATGATGAGAGTATGACAGGATTTGAATTTGCTGCTGGTATCCCTGGAACATTGGGTGGCGCAGTAACTATGAATGCTGGTGCATACGGCGGAGAAATGCAGGACATCATTATGGAAGTTACAGTTATGGATAGAGCTGGAAATATTGATGTTAAGACTAAAGAAGAGATGAAGTTTGCATACAGACACAGTATTGTGATGGATGAAGATTTGATTGTTTTAAGCGCCATAATGGAACTTAAGGCGGGTAATAAAGAGGATATCAAGGAAATGATGGACGATTTAGCCTTTAGAAGAAGAGATAAGCAACCATTGGAATATCCAAGTGCGGGTAGTACATTTAAGAGACCTGAAGGTTATTTTGCAGGTAAACTTATTATGGATGCAGGTCTTAGAGGCTATAGAGTTGGCGGAGCAATGGTTTCTGAAAAGCATTGTGGATTTGTAGTTAATGCAGATAATGCCACAGCAGAAGATGTTTTACAGGTTATTAGCGATGTAAAAGCCAAAGTGTTTGAACAGTTTGGTGTAGTATTAGAGGAAGAAGTAAAGATTTTATGAGATTTGTAATAGTTACAGGTATATCTGGTGCTGGTAAGAGTACAACTATGAGAATCTTGGAAGATGCAGGATTCTTTTGTGTTGATAATCTTCCAGTCCAGTTTGTAGAGAAATTTTATGAACTTGCGAGAGCAAAAGATGATAGTAATAAGGTTGCAGTCGGAATTGATGTAAGAAGCGGTTCTGGGTTGTATGCCATTGGAGAAATTATTGACAACATAAATAAAGACGGCAAGAATTGCGAAATATTGTTTATGGATGCCAGCAATGAGACCTTGGTGAAGCGATATAAGGAAACTAGAAGAATTCATCCATTGACTGTTGAAGGTAATATTGAGGAAGCTATAGCAGCCGAAAGAAAAGAATTAGCATTTTTGAAAAAAAGAGCTGATTATATCCTTAACACAGACACCCTTATTACAAAGGATGTCAAGGCGGAGATTGAGAAGATATTTATTCAAGATAAGGCATTTAGTAATATTTATGTTACAGTAATGTCCTTTGGATTTAAATATGGTGTGCCAAGGGATGCGGATTTAGTTTTTGACGTAAGATTTATGCCAAATCCATATTATGTTGATGAGTTAAGAAAGAAAACAGGTATGGATAAGGAAGTAAACGATTATGTAATGAACTCAAAAGAATCACATGAGTTTGTAAATAAACTTGATGAAATGATAGAATTCTTGATTCCAAACTATATTAAAGAGGGGAAGACACAGTTAGTCATTGCTATAGGATGTACAGGTGGAAAGCATAGGTCTATTACAGTTGCGAAACATTTGTATGAAAATCTTAAAAGCATTGAGGAGTATGGTGTAAAATTAATTAATAGAGATATTGACAGATAATATTTTTGGAAATGGAGACAAATTATGTCATTTTCACAGGATGTAAAAGAAGAATTGTCTAAAAATTGTCCGTCGGCAAGACACTGTCAGATAGCGGAAGTTGCAGGAATGATAGGACTTACAGGGCGGATTGTTATATCGGCACAGGATAGATTTTCGGTAAAAATTCAATCAGAAAGTTTATATGTTGCAAGAAAGTACTTTACATTATTGAAAAAAACATTTAATATAGTACCGGAAGTTACCATAAGGAAGAATAGTGGTTTGAAGAACGGCAGACTATACATAGTGACGGTTAACAGGCACGAGGATGCAGTTAGAATACTGCAGACTGTAAAGTTGCTTAATTCATCAAACGAGATTGAGGAAAATCTTTCGATTATTGATAATGTTGTCATAATGAAAAGTTGTTGTAAGCGTGCATTTATAAGAGGCGCATTTCTTGCAGCGGGGTCAGTAAGTGATCCGAACAAAGCGTATCATTTTGAGATTGTATGCAACGATTATGAAAAGGCAGTTCAATTACAAAAAATTATAAATAATTTTGAAATTGAATCAAAAATAGTTGAAAGAAAGAATCATTTTGTGGTATATATCAAAGAGGGTTCTTCTATATCAGATATTTTAAATGTTATGGAAGCCCATGTGGCTCTTATGGAATTTGAGAATGTTCGAATACTTAAGGACATGCGAAATTCCGTTAATCGTAAGGTTAACTGTGAAACTGCAAATCTTAACAAAACAGTTTCGGCGGCTATGAAGCAAATTGAAAGCATTGAGTTAATTAAAAGAACGAAAGGGCTTGATTATTTGCCAGCTCAGTTGAAAGAAATTGCGGTACTTAGAGTCGAGAACCCAGAGGTTTCATTAAAAGAATTAGGTGAGATGTTGGAACCGAAGGTTGGAAAATCAGGAGTTAATCACCGTTTGAGAAAAATCTGTGAGATTGCAGATAGTATTGAGTAAAATCTAGGAGGAAGACTATGATAACTAAGAATATGACTATTGCCATTAAATCAGGAATGGATGCAAGACCAGTAGCTGTTTTTGTACAGGTGGCAAGCCAGTTTGAAAGTTCAATTCATGTTGAAACAGGTAACATTAAGGTTAATGCTAAAAGTATTATGGGTATGATGGCATTAAAATTAAACGAGGGAGCATCAGTTGTAGTTTCTGCCGATGGAGCAGATGAAGAAGAAGCAATCAATAAGATTGAAGAATATTTAAGCTGCAAATAATAATAGACATGAAAGGGCTGTTGCGATGAGCATAGCCCTTTTTTAGAGGAAAAGGTATGGCGTTTACACATTTACATGTGCATACAGAATTTAGTTTGTTGGATGGTTCCAGTAAGATAAAGGAGATTGTTGCACAGGCTAAAAAACTTAATATGGATAGTCTTGCAATAACGGACCATGGCGTAATGTACGGTGTTATTGATTTTTATCGTGCGGCAAATGCAGAGGGCATTAAACCTATTTTAGGGTGTGAGGTTTACGTCACAAATAAGTCGAGATTTGATAGAGAAACAGCCGGTGGTGAAGACAGATATTACCACTTGGTGTTATTGGCAGAGAATAATACAGGTTATCACAATCTTATGAAAATTGTTTCAAAAGGATTTGTTGATGGCTTTTACTATAAACCAAGAGTGGATTATGAGGTGCTTGAACAGTATTCAGAAGGAATAATTGCTCTTAGCGCTTGTCTTGCAGGCGAAGTTCAAAAGAACCTTGCAAGAGGAATGTATGATGAGGCAAAAAATGTTGCCTTGTATTACGAAAGCATTTTTGGAAAAGGAAATTTCTTTTTAGAGTTACAGGACCATGGAATTCCTGAACAAAAAAATGTTAACACAGGACTTATGCGTCTTAGCAAGGATACAGGCATAGACCTTGTTGCTACTAATGACGTTCATTATACTTATAAAGAAGATGCGGCTGCTCACGATATTCTTCTTTGTATACAGACACAGAAGAAAGTGTCTGATGAGGATAGAATGAAATATGAGGGCGGTCAGTATTATCTAAAATCAGAAGATGAGATGAAAGAACTGTTTCCATATGCATTAGAAGCATTGGAAAATACACATAAAATTGCTAATCGTTGCAATGTTGAAATTGAATTTGGTGTAAGAAAATTGCCAAAGTATGAGGTTCCAAAAGAATTTGTGGAACAGGTAGGAAATAATGATGAAACATCGTATTTGTACCTAAAGCATTTATGCGAAACAGGACTTAAAATGCGTTATAGTGAAGTGACTGATGAATTAACCCAAAGGCTTGATTACGAGTTGTCAGTTATTAAGAATATGGGCTTCGTTGACTATTTCTTGATTGTTTGGGATTTTATCAATTATGCGAAATCTAATGGCATAAGCGTTGGACCAGGAAGAGGTTCGGCAGCAGGTAGTATCGTTTCGTATACACTTGCGATAACGGATATTGATCCGATACAGTATAGCTTACTTTTTGAGCGTTTCCTCAATCCTGAACGTGTTTCAATGCCTGATATTGATATTGACTTCTGTTACGAACGACGACAGGAAGTAATTAATTACGTGGTTGAAAAGTACGGTAAGGACCAGGTTGCGCAGATTGTAACCTTTGGTACAATGGCGGCAAAAGGCGTATTAAGAGACGTTGGACGAGCACTTGATATGTCCTATGCGGAAGTTGATAATATTGCGAAAATGGTTCCGAAGGAACTTAATATTACATTGGATTTGGCATTGGAAAAAAATCCATTGCTAAAGCAGGCTTATGACACCGATGAGAGAGTAAAATATCTCATTGATATGTCAAAAAGACTTGAAGGTTTGTCAAGACATGCGTCAATGCATGCAGCAGGTGTACTTATTAGCTCGAAGCCTGTTGATGAGTTTGTACCATTGTCAAAGTCAGGAGATGGTACTGTTACAACTCAGTTTGTAATGACTACATTGGAAGAATTAGGTCTTTTGAAGATGGACTTTTTGGGTCTTAGAACACTTACGGTTATTGATAACTGTTTGAAGTTGATAGCTTCGGGTGAAAAAGGAACATTCACTGAAAATGGCGGTGAAAGAGGCATTGAAATTGACCTACACAAGATAAATTATAATGATAAGGCAGTACTTGATGCTTTAGGACAGGGTAAAACTGAAGGTGTGTTCCAGCTTGAAAGTGCGGGTATGCGAAACTTCATGAAGGAATTGAAACCGGAGAATCTCGAAGATATCATTGCGGGAATTGCATTGTATCGTCCAGGACCAATGGACTTCATTCCAAAATATCTAGACGGAAAAAATAATTCTGGCGAGATAACCTATGATTGCCCACAGTTAGAGCAAATACTTAAGCCTACATACGGTTGTATAGTGTACCAGGAGCAGGTTATGCAGATTGTTAGAGACCTTGCAGGATATACTCTTGGTCGAAGCGATTTGCTCCGTAGAGCAATGTCAAAGAAAAAGGCTGATGTTATGGCCAAGGAACGCCAGAATTTCGTATATGGAAATGAAGAAGAGGGCATAAAGGGTTGCGTCGGCAATGGAATTGATGAAAAAATTGCCAATAAGATTTATGATGAAATGCTTGATTTTGCAAAGTATGCATTTAATAAATCACACGCGGCAGCTTATGCGGTAGTATCCTACCATACAGCTTATTTGAAATACTATTATCCAGTTGAATTCATGGCATCACTTATGACATCGGTAATAGATAATAATACAAAAGTATCTGAATACATTATGATATGTAGAAAGATGGGTATTAAGATTTTGCCACCTGATATCAATGAAGGCATCAGCGGATTTTCTGTAAAGGGAAACGATATAATCTATGGTTTGAGCGCGCTTAAGAGTGTTGGTACTACGGTTATTGAGTCCATTGTTTCAGAACGAAATGAAAATGGAAAATTCAAAAATCTTTCTGATTTCATTGAGCGTATGAGCGGAAAAGAAGTAAATAAGAGGACTGTTGAAAGTTTTATTAAGGCAGGTGCTCTTGACAGTTTTCCAGGAAACAGACGCCAGAAAATGATGATATATACTCAGGTAATGGATAGTGTCAGTCAAGATAAAAAACATTCTATGGATGGCCAGTTTTCGTTGTTCGACTTAATGGGCGAACAGGAAAAAGAAAACTTTGATATTAAATTACCAAATGTTTCTGAATATACTAAAGAGGAACTTCTTAATTTTGAAAAGGAAGTTTTAGGCGTGTATGTCAGCGGGCATCCATTGGAGGAATACTTGTCTAAATGGAAGAAACATATTTCAGCAAAAACTTCGGATTTTGAAGTGGCTGAAGGCGAAGAAAGTGTTCTCTATGATAGACAGGAAGTTGTAATTGGTGGATTAATTAGAGATGTAAGTATTAAATCCACTAAAAACAATAAAATGATGGCATTTCTTACTATTGAGGACTTGTATGGAACAGTTGAAGTTGTTGTATTTCCTAAGGATTATGAGAAATACAGCCAAAAACTTGTTGCAGATAACAAGGTCTTCATCCAAGGACGAGTATCAGAAAAAGATGATGAGAAGAGTAGTCTTACCTGCTCGAAGATAACTTTATTTGATGAAGTTCCATCACAACTTTGGATTAGATTTGCAAATAAAGAAGAGTATGATAAACTTCAAGAAGAAATGTTTGAAATGCTTAAATACAGCGATGGCAATGATGTTGTGGTAGTATATTTTGTGGAAGAAAAGCAAAAACTTTTATTACCACCATCAAGAAATGTAAAAATAACACCAGAAATAATTACAAATTTGCAAGAAAAATTTGGACAAAAGAACATTGCTGTGGTATGATGTGTAATAGATTGAGGATAGCACAAGCAGGAATTGGAATATTTTTTGCAAGCTGGCTTGCGAAAAAATATGAGAATTACTGATTGTATTGGACGAAGTCCACAGTGAGGAAACGCAAAGCGTTTACGAACGGGCTGTCCGTATATATGTAGAAGGTAATAAAATTGGAGGTATATATATGTCTAAAGAAATAAACACAATTGGTGTTTTAACAAGCGGTGGTGACGCACCAGGTATGAACGCTGCTATTAGAGCGGTTGTTAGAACAGCATTAGCAAGAGGAAAAAAAGTAAAAGGTATTATGAGAGGATATCAGGGCCTTTTGGATGAAGAAATCGTTGATATGAACAAAGCCAGCGTTTCTGATATTATACAAAAGGGTGGTACTATTCTTTACACAGCGCGTTGTCAGGAATTTACAACAGCTGAAGGACAGCAAAGAGGTGCTGAAATTTGTAAGAAGCATGGTATTGATGGTCTTGTAGTAATCGGTGGTGACGGTTCATTTAGAGGTGCGCAGAAGTTAGCAAACCTTGGAATTAACACAATCGGTGTTCCAGGAACAATCGACCTTGACATTTCATGTACAGATTATACAATCGGTTTTGATACAGCTGTAAACACAGCTATGGACGCTATCGACAAGGTTAGAGATACATCAACATCTCATGAAAGATGTAGTATTATCGAGGTTATGGGTAGACATGCAGGATACATTGCATTATGGTGTGGTATTGCCAGTGGTGCAGAAGATATTCTTCTTCCAGAAAGATATTCACACAATGAACAGTCTATCATTAACCACATTATTGCTTCAAGAAAGCAGGGCAAGAAACATCACCTTATTATCAATGCAGAAGGTATTGGTCATTCAACAAGTATGGCAAAGAGAATTGAAGCAGCTACAGGTATGGAAACAAGAGCTACAATTTTAGGTCATATGCAAAGAGGTGGTAGCCCAACATGTAAGGATAGAATGTACGCTTCTATTATGGGTGCTTACGCAGCAGATTTGTTATGCGAAGGAAAGTCAAACAGAGTTGTTGCATACAAGGACGGTAAATATGTCGATTATGAAATCAATGAAGCACTTGAAATGAAAAAAGATATTTCAGAATACGAATTTGAAATCAGTAAAATTCTTGCTCGTTAATTACGAAAGGAAAATATATGGTTATTACATCTTCTACAAATAAACAAGTAAAAAATGTAATGCAACTTATGACAAAAGCTTCTGCCAGACGTGAGCAAAAGCTTTTTGTCGTTGAAGGCATAAAAATGTTTTGGGAAATTCCAAAAGATAAAATTGAAAAAGTTTATGTGTCAGAAAGTTGCTTTAATGATAATAAACAGATTAAAGAAGAAATTAAAAACTATTCTTATGAAGTCATCAAAGACTCGGTATTTAAGGAAATGTCAGGAACTGTGACACCTCAAGGAATAATGGCTTTGGTAAAACAAAATGAATATGAATTAAAAGATATTATTGATAAAAATAAGAAGCAGACATTTATGGTGCTTGAGGGTTTGCAGGACCCGGGAAATATGGGAACAATAATTAGAACGGCTGAAGGAGCTGGTGTTTCTGCCATAATTATGGACAAGAACACGGTTGATATATATAACCCAAAAGTAATCCGTTCAACAATGGGTTCAATATTTAGAGTTCCATTTTTAGTTTACGATAATTTAAAAGAAGCAATCGACATTTTGAAAAAAAATGATGTTTTGGTATATGCGGCTCATCTTAAGGGTAATATATATTATGATGATGAAAATTTTAAAACAAGTAGTGCAATTCTCATAGGCAATGAAGGTAATGGATTGAGTGAAGAAATTAGCTTGTGTGCGGATAAATTGATAAAAATTCCTATGTGCGGAAAAGTCGAATCGCTCAATGCTTCGGTGGCTGCGGCTATCCTTATGTATGAAGCAATGAAGCAGTAGGGGTTGACAAAAATTGATAGTTTTGTTATTATACACAAAACAAAATGTAACAATTGTGTAACAATTTATACGAACAAGAAAATGTAGCAAAAAACAATACATCTTGCGAGAGGAGACCGTAATGAAGTCGAAAAAAGATAAAATAATAGTAGCAGTTACAGGCGTAGCTCTTACCGTTGTTTTTTTAGTGGCATTTATCATAGGTGATGCATCAGGACTTAAAGTTGATGACCCTAGTGTGGAATCATCTGAAAAAGTAGCAGACAACGATGACGATGCAACAAGTAATACTTCAGAGGGAGAACAGGATAATAACGAGACTAGTGGGGATCAGGTTGCTGATAATGGTGATGCTTCAACAGACCCATCATCAGAGAATGCATCTTCAGATGAAAAACCATCAGAGGATGATAATTCAGGAGAAGAAGAGACAACAAAACCTCCAGTTACTGAACCAGAGATATTCCTTGTAAACTTAAGTGATTTTGTTTATGTAAGAGAAAGCGCTTCTAAGGAATCAAAGATTCTTGGTAAAGTATATGCCGGTGGTGGCGGTGAAGTTATCGAAAAAGCTGGTGAGTGGACAAAGATTAAGTCTGGTAATGTTGAAGGATATGTATTTTCTGAGTACATTTGGACAGGCGATGAAGCTAAAGCGAAACTTCCTACACATGGAAAGAAAATCGGTACTATTACAACAACTGATTTAAGAATCAGAGAAGGTGCTAGTACATCATCAGATGTATTAGGATATTTAGATCTTAATGATGAAGTTGAAATTATCGAAGAAGGCGAAAAGTGGCACAAGATTAAGTACGAAGGCGATGATGCATATATCGCTGCAGAATATGTAAAGATTCGTTATGAATATAATTTAGGCGTTACAGTTGCTGAAGAAGAAGCTATTAAGAAGGCTGAAGAGGAAAGACTTGCAGCTATTAAGGCAGAAGAAGAGCGAAAAAAGAAAGAGCAGGAAGAACTTTTAGCTCAGGCAGTAGCTCAGAGCAAGCCTATCGAAGTAGTTATGTCACCAGCGTCAACAGACATTTCTGATGAAGAGATATATCTTATGATGTGTGTTGTTTCTAAGGAATGTGGTCATGATGTTTATGAAGGACAGTTAGCGGTGGCAAATGTTATCTTAAACAGATATAGAGGCAATAAGGAAATAAATCCTAAAATAACTATAAGAGACATTTTGTATGCAAAGAATCAATTTTCGGTTGTGACATATGATAGTTTCCAAAAAGTTATAGAAGAAGGGCCACTTCCTTCGGCTAGAAAGGCTGTAGAAGAAGCATTATCGGGAGTAAATAATATTCCTAATTATGCAAACTATCGTTCATTAACAGGTATAGATGCAGATGATTACGCAAAGATGGAAGAATACAGCATAATAGGTAATCAGGTATTTTATAGAAGAAAATAATTTTTATTAAATGTTTAAACTCGAAAAGTGAATTTTTTAAGAGTGACAGATTTTTATTTATTTGACTAACGCGTACGTATATCTGGAAGATTATTTAATTTTTCAATCACAGCAAGATAATTAATGTAACTTCGCAATACACACTGTTTGAGTATGCGTAGCATACGAGTTTGTGTATGCGAAGTTTAATATCATTTTTATCTTGCTGTGATTAGAAAAATAATAATCTTCCTGTAATACGGGAGTGTTAGATAAATAAATAAAAATCTGTCACTATATAAAAAATTCACTTTGCGAATTGAAAATTTTATAAAAAGTAATAGGTATCGTTAGAAAATTATGGTATAGTATTCTAATGATACCTTTTAGGTTTTTTTAAGAAAGGAATGAATAATTATGAAGAACTTGGTAGGACGCGACTTTTTAACATTAAAGGATTATACACAGGAAGAAATTCAGTATTTTGTAGATTTAGGTCTTGATTTAAAGGCTAAAAAGAAAAATGGCGAATTACATGAATATTGTAAGGGTAAGAATATTGCATTAATATTTGAAAAGACAAGTACAAGAACACGTTGCTCATTTGAGGTTGCAGCACATGATCTTGGTATGGGTTCTACATATCTTGAACCAGCAAGCTCTCAGATTGGAAAGAAGGAAAGTATTGCAGATACAGCTAGAGTACTTTCTAGAATGTATGATGGTATTGAATATAGAGGATACGGACAGGAAATAGTTGAAGAATTAGCTAAATATTCAGACGTTCCTGTATGGAATGGTTTGACAAATGAATATCATCCAACACAGATGATTGCAGACCTTATGACAATTAAAGAAAAGTTTGGCAAACTTGAAGGTCTTAATTTTGTATATATGGGTGATGCAAGATACAATATGGGAAATTCACTTATGATAGCTTGCGCAAAAATGGGTATGAATTTCACAGCATGCGCACCTGAAAGATATTTCCCAAATGCAGAGTTGGTTGCATTATGTAAAGAATACGCAGCACAGTCAGGTGGTTCAGTGACACTTGAAACAGATGTTATGAAGGCAACTGCAGGCGCACATATTATTTACACAGATGTTTGGGTATCAATGGGTGAGCCAGATAATGTTTGGAAAGAGAGAATTGGCGAATTAATCGGATATCAGGTAAATAAAAAAGTTATGGACAACACAGCAGATAATTCAATCTTTATGCACTGTTTACCAGCTTTCCATGACTGGAAGACAAAGATTGGTAAGGAAGTTGGCGAGAAATTTGGTCTTGCAGAACTTGAAGTTACTGACGAAGTATTTGAGTCTGAAAAATCAGTTGTATTTGATGAGGCAGAAAACAGAATGCATTCAATTAAAGCGATTATGCTTGCTACATTGGGTGGCTACGAGATGAAATAAGGATTCGAGAAAATGGATTATCTTGAGAGAAAGTATAAAGGAAAAAGAAAAGAGAAAATATTTACAGGAGTATATCTTGCGGTTACATTATTAACAATTGTATCCGCAGGTTTACTCATTTTTGGCTTTTTGAAAAAGGAGATTGTTGATAAGGAAATACTATTTTTTACAACCTTCTTTTTGGCGTTTATTATGTGCATATTGCTAGCCATTAAATCAAAGATGACTAACAGATACGAACGAATCGTATGGCTTGCAATTGAGGCGATTGTGTTATTGGTTCTTTCGATTATTACATTGCTTATTTTGGTGTAGAATATGACAGGTTTATCAAGAGATAAAATTATTAATGAATTGAATAAGGTTGGCATATCAGATTATAATGTACAGTTTTTCAAAAAAATTGAGTCTACAAATACGTATGTAATGGAGAATTATAAGGACATTGCAGGAAATGTAGATATGATTATTGCCAATGAGCAGACTAGGGGAAAAGGTCGCTTAGGAAGAAATTATGAAAGCGCAAAAGACGAAGGCATATATATGACATTGGTTTTAAAGCCTCAAATTCAGCCCAAAAAGGCCGTAAATATTACTTTGGTATCTGCACTAGCAATATCGAGGGCTTTTGACGAATTAGGCATAAAAACGAAGGTAAAATGGCCAAATGATATAATATGTGACAAGAAAAAAATCTGTGGCATATTGACAGAAATGAAAAACCAGGGCAATGAAATATTGTGCATTGCGGTGGGAATTGGAATAAATGTTAATCAAAAAGACTTTTCAAAAGAACTGGAAAATAAAGCAACATCCATATATTTGCAAACAGGAAGTTTTTACGAGCGGGCTGAAATTATAGCCGCTTGTGTGAAACATTTCAATGGATTGTATAAAGAATTTCTTGAGCATGAAAATCTTGAATTTATGGTTGATGAGTACAATGAAAAGTTGATAAACATTGATAAAGAGATAATAATAGAAAAAAATGGCGTAAAAGAAAGTGCCATTTTATTAGGAACTGATGACAATGGAATTTTAAAAATACTTGTTGACGGAAAGGAAGAAAAACTCATTTCCGGAGAGATACAAGTGAGAGGATTGTTAGGTTATGTTTAATGAAAAAGTAGTTTTATGCGGCTCTAACGCATACGAACAAAAGTATTATTTTAATGATGAATTCGATAGACTTCCAGATTCAATTAAAGACGAATTGAAGATAATGTGTGTATTATTTACTGAGGATATTGGTGGAATACTTACAATGGAGTATGACGAAGATGGAACATTGAATTTCAATGTAATTTACGATGAAGGCGATTTACTCTTTGACGAAATCGGCTGTGGACTTAAGATAAAACAGTTGCAGCAGGATAAGAAAGAATTGCTTGAGGCACTTCAGATGTACTACAAGGTGTTCGTATTAGGTGAGGATTACCAGTAAAAGAGGTTAGAAATGCGAATTGGCGATTTAGAAATTAACAGTAATATAGCCCTAGGCCCTATGGCTGGCGTGACAGATTTGCCATTTAGACTTTTGTGCAAAGAGATGGATTGTGGCATTATGTACACGGAAATGGTTAGCGCAAAGGCGGTGCTATATAACAATAAAAATACAGGAATTCTTCTTGAAACAGACGCAAAAGAACAGCCAATAGGCGTGCAGTTGTTTGGCTCTGACCCTGATATAATGGCGGAAATTGCAGGAAGAATTGAAGAAGGACCTTATCAGTTCATTGACATTAACATGGGCTGCCCGGTTCCTAAAATAGTTAATAATCACGAAGGTTCAGCACTTATGAAAAATCCTGAATTGGCTGGAAAAATTATTAACGCAATGGCTAAAAAATGCAAAAAGCCAATTACAGTTAAGATTAGAAAAGGCTTTAATGATGAAAGTGTAAATGCTGTAGAAATTGCAAAAATTGCGGAGGCAAATGGTGCAAAACTTGTGGCTGTACATGGAAGAACAAGAGAACAGTATTACCACGGCGAAGCTGATTGGGACATAATTAGACAGGTAAAAGAAGCGGTCAAAATACCAGTCATTGGAAATGGTGACATAAAAGAGCCAGAGGATGCGAAAGCGATGATAGAACAGACTGGATGCGACGGCATTATGATAGGCAGGGCAGCAAGAGGAAACCCTTGGATATTTAAAAGAACAGCCCACTATTTAAAAACTGGCGAATTACTTCCAAAGCCTACATTAGAGGAAGTTAAGGAAATGATTTTGCGTCACAGCAGAATGCTCATTGACTTTAAGGGGAATTACACAGGGATATGCGAAATGCGTAAGCATGTATCATGGTACATAAGCGGATACAAGAATTCCGCAGCAATAAGAAACAGAGTAAATATGGTGGAAAGCTATGATGAACTTTGTGAGATAATAGAAATGCTTGATGTATAATGATAATGGAGGATACAATGGAAACAAATGTAAGAGATAAAATTTCATCAGCCTATAGGCTTATAATGTGGGGGATTTTGCTCACAGCAGCGCACATTCAAGTGCCAATTTTGGGAAGAGTATATCAGATACTTCCAATGTTTATTGGACATATAATGATTGTAGTTGGACTCACAAGATTGGTAAATGATGCAGCTATTGAATACTTTGCAGATTCATTGAAATCGGCGAAAATGGTATTAATAGCATCGGTAATATTTTGGGTGTGGAGCGCATTCATTTTCCCATACACAAATGTGTTAACAGGTTGCATTGAATTATTTGTATTTGTTTTAGAAATCGCTTTACTTGGCGAATTTTTAAACAAGACAGTAAAACTTTTAAAGGAAAATGAAAAAGAAAAGTTAGCTGATAAAACAAGAAAAAACAGAATGAGTTTTATAAAATTTTATTTAGGAGTAATGCTTGTATTTGCCATTGCATTAGTACCTAAATTAAGTATTATAAAAGTGTACGCGGCACCAACATTGATGCTTAGTGTAAAGATTTTCCTTTCGCTTATAGTACAAAATGTTGCAAGATGCCAAGTTGAGTACAAGAAAAGGGAGGTTGATGAAAATGCTATTAACAGTTGATGTAGGTAATACAAATATCACATTGGGCGTTTTTGACGGTGAAAAAATCGTTGGAACATATCGAATGACAACAAAAATGCAGAGAACCTCAGATGAATTTGGTGTGGATTTAAAGTCCATATTGTCGGATTACAAGGGAAAAAT
The DNA here is from genome assembly GCA_017935565.1 of Lachnospiraceae bacterium. Taxonomy (GTDB): domain Bacteria; phylum Bacillota; class Clostridia; order Lachnospirales; family Lachnospiraceae; genus SVEL01. The sequence continues at coordinate 12,865 of JAGBHK010000009.1, read as the reverse complement.
TGATGATGTGATTATATCTTCAGTTGTGCCTGGCGTAATGTACTCGTTAAATAGCGCATTTATCAAATATTATGGAGTGACACCTAAGGTGGTTGGTCCTGGAATGAAAACGGGAATAAAATTAAATGTTCCAAACCCACGAGAAATAGGTGCTGACAGAATAGTGGATGCGGTTGGCGCATATGATGTTTATGGCGGACCTGTAATCGTAATAGATTTTGGAACGGCTACAACATACGACCTCATTGGTCCAGACGGAGAATTCTTGGCAGGTATTACAGCTCCAGGTATAAGAATTAGTGCAAAAGCATTGTGGGAGGATACAGCAAAACTTCCGGAAATAGAAATAAAAAAGCCGGATAGCATATTGGCGAAGGAAACAATTTCTAGTATGCAGGCGGGCTTGGTTTATGGTTGTATTGGTCAAACAGAATACATTGTAAAAAGAATAAAAGAGGAAAGCGGTTACACGGATGCAATGGTTGTTGCAACTGGTGGACTTGGCAAAATCATCGCCGAGGAGACAGATTGCATAGACGTGTATGATAAAGACTTAACACTTAAAGGTTTGAGACTGATTTTTGAGAAATCTCATCAATCCGCAAAGTAGTGTTGTATATTAAGGTCGGATTTTTTATTTGTTTTTACGATGACGCACATATATCTGGAAGATTATTTAATTTTTCAATCATTGCAAGAGGATAAATGTAACTTCGCAATACACACTGTCTGAGTATGCGTAGCATACGAGTTTGTGTATGCGAAGTTTAATATCATTATTCTCTTGCAGTGATTAGAAAAATAATAATCTTCTAGCAATATGTGAGTTGAGTAAAAACAAATAAAAAATCTGACCATTAATAAAAAACACCACTTTGCGAATTGAAGAAAAGTCTAAAAAACCTTGACAATAACTGTAAATAATTATAAAATACATTAGTTATTGGGTACAAAGAAAGGAAAGGTAACACAAAATGGCAGAAAAGAAAAATATTTTAACAAGTGCAGGACTTGATAAGCTTGAGGCTGAATTACAGGATTTAAAGGTAAATAGAAGATCAGAAGTTGCTGAAAAGATTAAAGAAGCAAGAGAACAGGGCGATTTATCTGAAAATGCTGAATACGATGCAGCTAAAGATGAGCAGAGAGATATCGAAGCAAGAATTGAAGAAATCGAAAAGATTCTTAAAAATGCTGAAGTTGTACTTGAAGATGAAGTTGATACAAAGAAGATTAGCATTGGTTGTCTTGTTAAGATATTAGATAAAGAATATGATGAAGAATTAGAATTCAAAATTGTTGGTTCTACAGAAGCAAACAGCTTAGGTGGAAAGATTTCAAACGAATCACCACTTGGTCAGGCTCTTATTGGCAAGAAAGTTGGCCAGACAGTATCTGTAGAAACACAGTACGGCGTTGAAAAATATAAGATTTTAGAGATTCAGAGAGTTAACGACTAACGCGATTGTTTGACGCCAAACAGAATTTTACACAGAAGTGAGATGAATGCTTGCATTCAAGAACACTTCTGAGTGAAATTCTATTTGGCGGTTACGCGCGTGGATAAAATACAAAGTATTTTATCCACGCCGCCAAACAATCTTAATATAAAAAAGGAGAGAAATTATGGCTGAACAGAATACACAGCAGCAGGACGTTAATGCCTTATTAAAGGTACGTCATGACAAGCTTGCAGATTTGCAGGAAAGAGGAAAGGATCCTTTCCAGATAACAAAATATGATGTGACACATCACAGCATGGAAATCAAAGATAATTTTGAAGAATTACAGGGCAAAGAAGTATCTATAGCAGGTAGACTTATGTTCAAACGTGTTATGGGTAAGGCGTCATTCTGCAATATTCAGGATTTACAGGGAAATATTCAGTCATATGTTGCAAGAGATGACATTGGCGAAGAAGATTACGCAGATTTTAAGAAATTTGATATCGGTGATATCGTAGGTATCAAGGGTACTGTATTTGAAACAAAGACAGGTGAAAAGTCAGTACATGCATCAAGCGTAACTCTTTTGTCAAAGAGTTTACAGATTCTTCCAGAAAAGTATCATGGACTTACAGATACAGATACAAGATATCGTCAGAGATACGTTGACCTTATCATGAATGCAGAAGTAAAGGATACATTCATTAAGCGTTCAAAGATGATTAGTGCAATCCGTCGCTACTTAGATAGAGAAGGATTTATGGAAGTTGAAACACCAATGCTTGTAGCAAATGCAGGTGGTGCAGCAGCAAGACCATTCGAAACACATTTCAATGCTCTTGACGAGGACTTAAAACTTAGAATTTCTCTTGAACTTTACTTAAAGAGACTTATCGTAGGTGGTATGGAAAGAGTTTACGAAATCGGTCGAGTATTCCGTAACGAAGGTCTTGATACAAGACACAATCCAGAATTCACACTTATGGAACTTTACCAGGCATATACAGATTACCACGGCATGATGGACCTTACAGAAAACCTTTACAGATATGTTGCAAAGGAAGTTACAGGTTCAGAAGTTCTCACATACGGTGAGCACACAATGGATCTTTCAAAGCCATTTGAAAGAATCACAATGGTAGACGCAGTTAAGAAGTATTCAGGCGTTGACTTTAACGAAATCAAGACTTTAGAAGAAGCTAGAGCTATCGCTAAAGAAAAGCACGTAGAATACGAAGAAAGACATACAAAGGGTGAAATCCTTAACCTCTTCTTCGAAGAGTTCGTAGAGGAACACCTTATCCAGCCTACATTTGTAATGGATCATCCAATCGAGATTTCTCCACTTACAAAGAAGAAACCAGAAGATCCAAACTACGTAGAACGTTTCGAGTTCTTCATGAACGGCTGGGAAATGGCAAACGCATACTCAGAGCTTAACGATCCAATCGACCAGAGAGAAAGATTCAAGGCTCAGGAAGCAGCTTTGGCAGCAGGCGACGAAGAAGCTAACACAACAGATGAAGACTTCATGAACGCGCTTAACATCGGTATGCCACCAACAGGCGGTATCGGATTTGGTATCGACAGAATGGCAATGATGATGACAAATAGTCCAGCGATTAGGGACGTGTTATTGTTCCCGACAATGAAGAGTTTGGATAAGTAAAAATGATATATTAAAGACAATTTCAGGTGAAAACTTGAAATTGTCTTTTCTTCAATAATTGTAAAGTGTATAATATAAATTATACTGATAATGAAGGTGATAAAGATGAAAAACGACATTACAAAACAGATGGAAATGGTTCTATATCGTACAGAAGATGATGATGTAACAGTAAGCGCGTTGATTAAAGATGAATCTATATGGATTACTCAAAAAGCAATGGCAGAATTGTTTGGTGTTGATAAATCGGGAATAAGTAGGCATTTGTCAAATATTTTTGCAACTAATGAATTGAATGAAAAAGTGGTTGTTGCAAAAATTGCAACAGCCACTCCACATGGCGCAATAGAAGGAAAAACACAAACATCTTCTACAAAATAAATTTCATTATGCTATAACAGGAAAGACAGCTGCGGAAATTATTTATGAGGCTGCTGACCATACAAAGGAAAATATGGGATTGACTACGTGGAAAAATGCACCAGATGGAAGAATACTTAAATCCGATTCAATAGTTGCAAAAAACTATCTAGATGAAAAAGAAATAAGACAATTAGAACGAGCTGTTACAGGGTACTTTGATTATGTTGAAGATTTAATAGAACGTGAAAATGTTTTCTCTATGAAAGAATTTTCAGATAGTATTAAAGCTTTTTCTGAGTATGAAATTTATAATAAAATTCAACCGATTGAATCGGATTTTGATAAGCTGGTAAATTTAGGAAAAATAGATAATTGAATATAATACTAAAAAAATACAAGTCGCCTTTACGGCGAATTGTATTTTTTTAGTATGTGATATGATAGCCTCAACAAATAAAACAAGCAGATTCTAAACGAAAGGAAAAGGTGAAACGATGAAAAGAAATATTTGGATTGATGGAATAATGGGTGTTGTGATAGGGGATGCGCTGGGGATGCCCGTGCAATTTATTGACAGAAAAACAATAAAGGCGAATCCGATTACAAAAATGGAAGGCTACGGAACCTATAATATGCCGCCAGGAACATGGTCTGATGATAGCAGCATGACGATTGCGACGCTGGACAGCATTCGGGAGAAAAATGGAATTGACTACGACGACATTATGCGCAAATTCGTGCAGTGGACAATGCATGGCAAATACACTCCAGCGGGAAAGGCATTTGACCAAGGCCGAACCTGCATGGAAGCTATTTGCAATTACATGAGAAATGCAGATTACAAAACTTGCGGTAAAATGGGAGAATGGGCCAATGGAAATGGAGCACTAATGAGAATTATGCCAGTTTGCCTGTATTCATATGAGCAAAACAAAAAGGGAAAAGCGACAATCAAGCAAGCGATCGAGTATGTTCATCAGGTGTCGGCATTGACACATAATCACTTGCGTTCGAAGATGGCGTGCGGAATCTATTTCTTTATGATTCAGTCAATTCTTGATAATGATGGCACATTGACAGAAAGGCTGCAGCAAGGATTGGACAATGCAAAAAAATTCTATGGAGCAGACGAGGCTAATTTGCCTGAGTGGATACACTTTAAAAGAATAATGAATTTGTCGGAATTTGCCAATGTTTCGGAGGACAAAATCAAGAGTAGCGGTTATGTAGTGGACAGTCTAGAAGCCGCAATATGGTCCATTATTACAACAAAAACATTTGAGGAAGGATTGCTCAAAGCTGTCAATTTAGGCGATGATTCCGACACAGTTGGTGCGATAGCGGGCGGATTGTCAGGGCTGTATTATGGATATGATAATGTGCCAGAGGAGTGGAAGAAGGTAATAATAAAAAGAGGGGTGATTGAGGCGAACATCAGTGCGTACTTTGTATTGGACTTTGAATGTGAGAGAATTGGTATAACAAAAGAATAGGAGAAAGAAATTTTATATTAATTTACTAAAAAATGGAAATACCTGTTACTATGGCAAGCTAATAATAGCTCCCAACGTAGGCAGAGTACTTCCATAAGATGAATATAGCATAACATTAGCATGAATGCAAGAAATATTATCTAGATAATGGGGATGAATATATGGGGTTAGTGTAAATGGCAAAATTAAATATGTTTACTGTAGGTAGAGCCTGCGCAAGGCTATCTGCAATGCCAACAGGCCCTGTTTTAGAAATTAATTCTGGGACAGGGCTATTTTTATTCCTGAAAGCACGAGCGAGGGTTCATGCAGTCAACATAGAGAACTACGTAAAATTTAGAGGATATAAGACAGAACATCAGTGCGTACTTCGTATTGGACTTTGAATGTGAGAGAATTTAGTAACAACCAGTTACACTACAAAAAGAAATGGAGGTAAAAAATTATGTTTTTTGATGATGATTTTGGATACGATAGGGCGTTTGATTATGATGGTGATGGAAAAATGGATCCATTTGAAAGAATGGAAGCACTTGATTTTTATACCAGTTCAAACACAGATGAAGAAGAGGAAGAAGATGATGACTTAGAGTACTCTTTAGCATTAAATGGTTTAGATGTTGATGAACTGGAAGATATGGATGAAGAAGAGAGAAGAGAGGCACTCGAAGATGCGGGATTAGACCCGGATGATTATGATTTTGATTAGAAATGGAGGATACTCATCGTATTCGAAGAAAAGTAGCTCGGATTTAAATCCGAAAACATGTTGGATTTGGTATATACTCGCGCTGATTATTGGCTATGGTATTAATGAGTTGTTGGGTGTGATTATAATGATTGCGTTGATATTTTGGGTGTGTGTGAAATAATATCACAATGGTGGTGTAAGATGATGGAAAATTACATATTGCAAGGTGTCGCTTTCGCTCCGAAAGTGGCACTCTTGCATCATCAAAAATCATCTGCTATGATTATCACACAGAGTCGACGCTGTAAAAAATAGGAGTAATATAAGGAGGTCAATCGTTATGTACATAGAAGGTTTGGATGCATTGGATAATAAAATATTGGAAGTTATAAAAAATAATGCACGAGCAACATTTTCAGAGATTGGAGAAATGGTTGGGCTCTCAAGAGTGGCAGTGAAAAATCGAATGGAAGCAATGGAGAAAAAGGGAATTATCCAAGGATACAAGACTGTGATAAATCCGGCAATGGTGCCAGGTGGTGTAAAATATTTTGTGGATGTGGAGACATTGCCTGAAAACTATCAAGATGTGGCAGACATCCTTGGTGATGACAAGTATTTAAGGCAGATTTACCGAACAACTGGTGATTGCCGAATGCATGCCATTGGATTTGCTCCTAACATAGTAACATTAGAAAAACATGTGAATCAGCTTTTCAAGAACACGAAAGGGATTCGTAAAATTACATGCCATCTTTTGTTGACAACAATGAAAGATGTGGAGGGAGGCGTCGAATATGAGCGATACAAAGAACCAAAAGATACAGGAAGTATTTAAGGAAATAATGATGATAGAACCAAATGTAGATTGGAATGAAATCAGAAAAAGAAAGCACGGCAGACTGAGATTTCCAATGTACATAAATGAGAAAATAAAAACAACAGATTTAGAAGCACTGGAATTATCGGTTCGTTCAGAACATTGCCTACATCGAGCAAATTACAAAACAATAGGTGATTTGGTGGAAGGCATAAACTGTAGAGAAGATTTGAAGAAAATCAGAAATTGCGGTGATAAGAGCGTGGATGAGATAATGGACAAGCTGTTTTGCTACCAGTATGAACAATTGAGCGGACAGCGTAAGGCTAGGTTTATAGTGAGGCTTGTGGAGTTGAATGTGGGATAGGAGGATAAGGTTATGTACGGAAAAAAAGATAATTCCAATATAATTGCAACATTTATAGTTATAGGGATGTTTTTAATTGTAGGACTGATAATGCAGGCAGCTGAACCTAAGTGCATTAAATCCGGTTGTGACAATGATAGAGCAGAGGATAGTAGTTACTGTTACTTGCATAAGTTATATTCTGCTAGTAGTACTTATAAATCAAATTCATCGAGCTATAGTGGAAGTAGTTCCATAAAAAGTAATTCTAGTAGTAGTTCTGCTAGCAATAAGACGACAAGTTCAAATAGTAGTACAAGTAAAAAGCCAAGTTATTCATACAATTATAATTCATATGATGAGGGTTATGGCGCAGTGTACGAAGATGATGATTATGACTGGGATAGATACTGGGAAGGTGACGATTATGCAAGTGGCGTAGATGATGCGTTGGAAGATATGGAAGATGGGGATTACTAGAAGTAGTGTTGGTAGTGTCTAAACACAGTTGTGTTTGTTAAATGTTATTCATAGTGCAAATATTGAATGAAATGACCTTCTTCTGAAAAGTAAATATTTGTAACCGAGTATTCGGTCGACCAAGGCACAGTAGGAGAATGAGGGAAGGAGACTTTCGGAATGGTCAGCTGTGCTTCCTTTCTTTGATGGTAAATTTATGTGATGGATACTTTCCATATAGTCAAAGAATATGATATAATAATTCGTATAAAATTATGAACGGAAATATAAAAGAAAAGTCGATTTATGTTATTAGTTTGCAATGAAACGCAGAAAGGAATACTATAATGATTAATAGAACTTCTTTGCTTATTACAAAAAAGAAATATAATACGTTGTCAAAAATGTAAATAGGAAATAGATAATTATAGATAGCATCATAGATGATATGCGCATTTTCAAAGGAGGATGTTGGTTATGACAAAAGTGGATATAGATAATATATATACAAATTTGTTTTTGATTTCATTATCTCGGCAATATGACTTTGTAAATCTTGTGAATGAAGCAGATGAAGAAATTAAGAAATTAGAAGATGATGAAATATCAAATATAAAGGGATACGAAGGTTTGTATTTTGTTGAATTGCTGGCAAGAAAAATGGGAAGTAGCATTGGTGAAGCTTATGGCTTGACTACATATCAACAGAATGAAATAGTAAAAAATATCTTAAAAAATTTTAGCCAAATTTCAGATGCATACTCGTTGTATTATGATAATTCATGTGATGAGATTATCGAATTTCAAGGAGTTTTTTCATTGATTTCGGCAAAGGATAATGGCGAATTAATGAAATACTACCATAGTTTTTTGGGGGGAGAGAATGCAAATGATATATATTCATATTATAAGATTACATTTCAAAAGTTTTTAGATGAATTGGAAGATGTGAAGTATAAGTATTGTATATCGGTTTCTACAATGGATAAAATTAAATCAGAATATATGTATGAGTCTTTTGAGATATGGGCAGGTAACGAAGGGTTACCAGCTGATTTTATAGAAAGTGTCATTGATGATTATAACAATAATAATATGGAATTAAAAGCGGAGGTAGATGAAGTGATAGAGACTACGACTCTGGCTTTGGATAAAATAAAGTGTGAAGTTGAGATGCCAGTAAAAGAAACACAGTATTTATCAGATGGTAGAGAATGTGTTGACGAATTAGTAGAATGTGTTTTTGATAATACACGTACTGTCGACTTATTAGATAAATATGAGGGAATAGGAGAACAAAAAAAGGTTATTTACAAGAGATTAGTAATTGAGAATGGAAAGTATAGTAGATGGACAGAGGAGGGTATGGTTTCTTTTAATCTTGTAATTGAACGTGGACGAGGAAATGATTACGTTGGAGATGTAACATTTACGGCATTTAAAAAGGATGAAACATACGGTTTGAGAAAACATATTGAGGAAGAAGTAACAGAGGATGTTATCAAATTATATAAAGACAAGAACCGTTTTTTTAGATTCTCTAAGCCATATTTGTTGAGAGCACAAAATAGCTCTAACAGAACTGGATACGGTTGGGAATGGGATTGGTCTGGTGGATATGGAAATTATACAGAAGGAACTTTGTATGGCGAAACAACGAATTATTTTTTTGTTGGTGTCTATGTAACCGAGGGACACATTTTCTATGATGCAAGGAAGCGTCTGGAATTTGAAGTTAGTTGTCTGGAAAAAAGTGTCGTTATAGTGGATGGAAAGTACGACATAAAGTTTTATACCGGCAAGCTTAATGATATAACATCAAATAAGATGGTTCAAAGATTCCTTAAGATATCAATAGGCAATAAAGATAAGTTTATACCTATTTCGTTGGATGAGATAGATAATGTTGCTTATATTTCAGAAGGAGGGTGTGAAAAGTATAAAGATATGATACTTAATGGTAAATTTGAATATAAGAAAAATTTTATAGAATAAAAAATGGATTATATTTATTAATAATTAAATTGTATTTAAAAATGTTTGCAGTAGAAGCAATATGCCCTATTCAAAAAGTTGATTTTAGAATAGGGCTGAATTTTTTTATTTTGCGTAAGAATAAGTTACAAATTGTAGGATAAATGATATAAAAAATATTATTTTTGAATAAGTAGCGATATAAAATGACGAAAATATGAAGATTTTTTTATATCTAACCGAAAATAGTATAAGAATAAATATCGCAAGGTTGTGCGAAAAACTCTTGAATATATAATTAAATAATAGTACAATTATATGTAGAATTTTGATTGTTTTTGTTTTATCGTGGAGGAAAGTAATATGGCAGTTTCTTACAATAAATTATGGAAGTTATTAATTGACAGAAGTATGAGCATAGCAGATTTAAGAAAACAGGCAGAAATAGCACCGAATACTATGACAAAGATTAGGAGAAATGAAGAAGTTACTCTTGCTGTGTTGGGCAAAGTCTGTAAAACCCTTAATGTAGATTATGGAGATATTATGGAGTATGTATCTGGTAAAGAGAAAAGTAGATAAATATATATGAAATGAGGTAGAATAATGGCAATTAGATTATGGCCACAAGATTATGAAAGAAAAGATCATATTACCAAAGCTGAAAAATCTTTGTTAAGAAATGCTGACCGTAATTTTAAAAATGGTCATATAGTAGTTGGTATAGACCCACTTGGAATGAGTAGTGATACGGTCAAAATGGGTATGTATATATCACCTAGAGAGGGGCTTATTACATATTCTTTATATCAAGGAAAAATAGATTTTGATAATGCCTCTAGTTATAAATTTTATGTGGAAATGGTGGAAGAAAAGATATATAATCGTCTTTTGGATTCAAAAGTGTTGATTGTGAGAAGTGGGGAATATAAGACATTAAAATTTCCATATAAGCATATTATTATGTTTTTTGATGAAAAAGTGGGAAGTGTTACAGCAACATCTGAACAGATGAGAAGATTGCTTAATTATGCAACATATAGTTTTTTTAGACCTATTACATCAAAAGGAAATGAAAAAACAATATCGCAGCTAGGAATATTTGACGGGATAAGAAAACCATATGATAGCACATTTAATGAAATAACAAGTCAAGAATGTTGTGCAATTTTCGAACGGTTGGCACCTGAGTATACAGTTGTTATGAATGAGACGGAAATGATTCATGTTCCGGAAAAGAAAGATGTCGCGTTCAATATGGATTTGCGTATTACTGGAAAAGAAATAGAGTACAAGACGTTTTTTTTGGATGAATATCAGGTTGCACAAGTGAATGATATGGGAAAAGGGCATAGAGTTATTCTTGCAAATCCTGGAGCAGGAAAAAGCGTACTATTATTATCAAAAGCATTTAAATACGCTAGTATCTATAAGGATTCAAATATACTGCTTACTTGTTATAATAGTAATCTTGCAGATTCATATAATTTTAAACGTGCATGTGCTAATTTTGGTGATAATCATAATTTATACATAATGACATTTCATAAATTGGTAAAAAAAATATATGAAGAGTGTTTACATTTACATTGTGAGTCTAATATCGCTACGGAGGAAGAAATAAAAAAATGCATTAGATGGGTAAAAGATGGAAAAGTGAGTTTAAAGTTTAAGGCTATCTTTATAGATGAGGTTCAAATATTTGATCCATTGTATTTAGAGTTGAGTTATTTTTTGCTTGATAAGAATGACCCAAATCATGTTTTTTTAATGGCAGGGGACCTTAATCAAGCAGTGAAGAAACTTAGTCGAAAGGGAGATGCACCATGGAAACGCATCGAAAGTGTTAATTTAGATTTTACTGGACGAGTTCGATATATTGAAAAAAATTATAGAAATAGTAAAGGGATTGCTGAATATATAGCGAATATGCTGAAATTAATGAATAAGAGATTGTCGATGCTTGACCTTATCAATTCAATGGAATATGAATACAACTCGTTTAAGATTGGTGACAATTCAACTGTGGCATTGAAAGTAAAAACTGGAATTAATCGAATGAGCATTAAGTCGGAAGTTGCAGCGGCAATTAAAGAAATTTCTACGAAATATAATGTGTCATATTCGGATATAGCAGTTCTTTTTCCTTATAAAAAGCATAGTATTGTGAAATATTATTTTTTGTACTGGATCGAGGAGGCACTAAAAGAAGCAGGGATACCATATTCGTTGATTACTTCATCAGAAGAGAATGTTAATGAAAGAAGACGTTATAGTCAGACAACGGGTGTGGTTTTATCAACAATAGATTCTTCTTTAGGATTGGATTTTAAAGCAGTTATTTTTGCAGGATTATATCCATACAATTTTGTATTTGGGGAAAATGGAACTAAAAAGGAGATTACTTCGTGGGTAGCAATAAAAAATATGACGGATGAGCAACAAACTAAAGTTCAAAGTCAGATGAGAGGAATTTACACAGCGTGTTCTAGAGCACGAGATGTTTTATATGTGTTGAGTGATATTACCCCAGGAACACCTATGGAGGAAATACTTAAGAAGTAAGGAGCAGAACTATGGCGAATAACTATAATATTATAGCTGACTATATTGTTACTAAATATATTGAACGTATTTCAGGTAATGACATAGAAGATACTTTTGTAGATGAGTCTCCGGCTGAACGCGTGATGGTTGGAAAATTGGCGGAAAATCGAGTGGATGAGAGTTTTGTGGGTGGTTACATAGAGAATAATAATACTCGATTTGAAAGTGTACCATCAATCAGTCTTTCTTTTATTGTGAAAAAGAATCAATTAGGTGTTTTATATGTTATACCTAAGGGGCTGTTATTTTATTCTGTCGAACCTGATTATGATAAAACGGTAGAATATTTGTTGCAAAAATATTCGGAGAAAGATAATGTATCTTACACAGATATAAAGCAACTGTGTGAATGTTATCCGGAAGAACGGTTTTATTTTCCACTTACATATAAAAGAGTTTGTATAGAGGATGAAATGGGCGAAGGCATAGCAATTTGTTTAGATTCTGTTACAGAAAAGCAATTTCACCTTGAGCAGAGGATTTGTGATAAGCTAACATCTTTGACAGGAAAAATACTTGACGAGATTTGTATAACTCAAACTGAAAGAGTGACTTTTTTTGACATGGCTGACAAAGCACGATTTCGAATGGTGACTTGTACAAAAGAAGAAAAAGCCCAACCGAGATGGGGAATAGATGTTTATTGCAATGTTATTGATGAAGGAGATAATTATCGTTTTTTGATGCAAATGGTAAATAAAACTCCTGTGCATGGTGCAAATAATATAGGATATCTTCCACAGATATTCAATGCAGGGCTACGCATAATTGGGAATGAATATGTTGAGTTCCAAGAAGTTAAGTTGGATTATTTTAAAAATAGTTATAAAACTAAAATGCCGGTGTATGCAGTTGCAGAAAATACATCTGCAGAGTATTGTGGTGCGAAAAATGAGATCAACACAGACAATATACCGAAGTATTATCAGAAAAGACTTAAAACTAAGGATGATTTTAATAATTATGTGACTTTTGAAAATTTGATTTCAGATCCAATT
>JAGBHK010000008.1 GCA_017935565.1 Lachnospiraceae bacterium | reverse complement strand
CTATAAGAGTTCCTGTGCATATGGTTGAAACGATTAACAGATTGTCGAAGACATCTAAAATGTTATTGCAGGAAATCGGAAGAGAACCATCTGTAGATGAGATTGCTAAAAAGATGGACATGCCTGTGGATAGAGTGCGCGAAATTATGAGAATAGCGCAGGAACCAGTATCTCTTGAAACACCTATTGGTGAAGAAGATGATAGCCATCTTGGAGATTTTATTCAGGATGAACATACAAAAACACCATCTGAATCAGCGATGATGGTAATGTTGAAGGAACAGATTATTGAAGTTTTAGGCTCTTTAACTGATAGAGAGCAGAAAGTTATTATATTAAGATACGGACTTGATGACGGAAGACAGAGAACTTTGGAGGAAGTGGGCGAAATATTTGGTGTTACCAGAGAAAGAATTCGCCAAATTGAAGCGAAGGCATTGCGTAAATTACGTCAGAAGAGTCGTAGGGAAAAACTAGAAGGATATTTAGAGTAAAATACGGAATGGAGTTTATAATGCAACTATCAAAAAGACTTATGCAGGTTACCTCATTTGTAAGTGAAGGAAACAGATTAGCGGATATTGGAACAGACCATGGTTATATACCTATCTATCTTGTAAAAAATGGAGTTGTTCCATATGCATACGCTATGGATATTAATAAAGGACCATTGCTTAGGGCGAAAGAACACATTGAAAAAGAAGGTTTATGTGACAAGATTGAGACAAGATTGTCAAATGGATTGGACAAATTATTTTCAAATGAAGCTGATTCAGTTCTTATTGCAGGAATGGGTGGAGCGCTTATAGTGGATATCTTGATGCGTGGTGAAGAAGTTTTGGCGTCAGTTGATGAATTGATTCTTTCTCCGCATTCTGAATGGGAGGATGTAAGACGTTATTTGGCCAGCAATGGTTACGACATTATTCGCGAGGAAATGCTTGTGGATATGGGGAAATATTACGTTATAATCAAAGCCAAGAAAGGCTCATTAAAAGATTACGATGAAGTAAGTTATAAGTATGGAAAATTATTGATAGAAGCAAAAAGTGAAGTATTAAAAGAATATTTGCTTAAGGAGAAAGATAAATATTTGACCATATTAGATAACTTAAAGGCAAATGGTTCTGATAAATCAAATGTACGTATGAAAGAGATTGGTGAAGAGTTAAAGGTCGTAGATGAAGCTCTTGCCAGACTTTAAATAAACGAAAGGAGTGGTATAAATGAACAAAGTAAAGATTAATGTAGAGGGCGAAAGCAGAGAATATAGCGCCGGTACAAAACTATTGGATATTGCAAAAGAATATCAGAAGAACTTTGAAGATGATATTGTTTTGGCGATGTGTGATGGTAAGTTGAGTGAGTTGTATAAGGAGGCTGTAGAAGGCAATGTGATAACTTTTATTACCACAAAGGAAACATGTGGTAACGAGGCGTATAAAAGAAGTGCAACATTGCTTATGCTTAAAGCTTTTTACGATATTTGTGGTGCTAGGAATATTGATAAGATTTCAGTTCAGTATTCTTTGAGTAAAGGATATTACTGTACAATGAAGGGCAAGCAGACGGTAACAAAAGAACTTCTTATGAGTGTTAAAAAGCAAATGGAGAACCTTGTAAAACAGGATATTCCAATCGATAAGGATAGTTTGAGTACTAAGGAAGCCATTGATTTGTTCGCAAAGCATGGAATGGAAGATAAGGTGAAATTGTTTAATTTTAGACGTAGTTCTAGGGTTAATGTATATCGCTTGAGCCGTTTCGAAGATTATTTCTATGGTTATATGGTTCCAAGTACAGGTTATTTGAAGTATTTTGAAATCTATCCTTATGATGAGGGCTTCGTATTACAATTACCTGTGAAGAATGAACCGAAGATTGTACCTCCATTTAAACCTCAACACAAAGTTTTTAATGTGTTAAAAGAGTCTGCAATCTGGAGTAAAATGCTTGAAGTTGATACTGTTGGAGCGTTGAATGAGCAGATTGCAAAAGGCAGAATTAATGAAATTATGCTTATTCAGGAGGCGTTACAGGAAAAGAAAATTGCAGAGATTGCAAATCAGATAGTTGAGCGTGGAAATGTTAAGTTTGTAATGATAGCAGGACCTTCATCATCAGGTAAAACTACATTTTCACATAGACTTGCAATTCAGCTTAAAGTTCTTGGACTTAAACCTCACACAATAGGTGTGGATGATTATTTCGTAAATAGAGAAAATTCACCAAGAGATGAGGAAGGTAATTACAACTACGAAATTCTTGAAGCGTTGGATGTAGAACAGTTTAATAAAGATATGACTGACCTTAAGGATGGTAAGGAAGTTGATATGCCTACCTATAATTTCGTTACAGGTAAGCGTGAATATAAGGGCAAGAAATTAAAAATGGAAGAAGATGATATCCTTATTATCGAAGGTATTCATTGCCTTAACGATAAATTATCATATTCTCTTGATAAGAGTCTTAAATTTAAGATTTACATAAGTGCATTGACTCAGCTCAATGTCGATGAACACAATAGAATTCCGACAACAGATGGAAGACTTATTCGTAGAATGGTAAGAGATGCACGAACTAGAGGTACTAATGCAGAGGAAACATTAATGCGCTGGAAATCTGTTAGAAATGGTGAAGAAAATCACATTTTCCCATATCAGGAAGAGGCGGACGCTATGTTTAATTCGGCTTTAATTTATGAATTAAGTGTTTTAAAACAGTATGCAGAGCCATTGTTATTTGGAATTCCACAGGATAGCCCATGCTATTTGGAAGCGAAGAGACTTATTAAATTCCTTGACTATTTCTTGGGAGTAAGTAGCGAAGAAGTATCGAAGAACTCATTGCTTAGAGAATTTATTGGTGGAAGTTGCTTTAGGGTGTAAATTTAGCCTAAAACTTGACAAATCTTAAGGCTAGTGGTATATTTACAACGCAATTTTAGTAAGACAGATGGTCGCGGCTGCACAGACGAAAGGGTGCAGGTGAGGAAAGTCCGGGCTTCATAGGGCAGGGTGCCAGATAACGTCTGGTGGAGGTGACTCCAAGGCTAGTGCAACAGAAATAAACAGCATTGCCCGCAAGGGCGGTGTGATGGTGGAAAGGCAGTGTAAGAGACTACCGCCTCTCTGGTAACAGCGAGGGCATATGTAAACCCCACTCGAAGCAAGACCGAATAGAAACGTTTAAAAGCTGCCCGCTTAGTTTCAGGTAGGTCGCTTGATTCTAATGGCGACATTAGAACTAGATAGATGATCATCTAATACATAACCCGGCTTATAGTTTTGCTGAATATTAAAAAAGAACTGTCGTATTTCGTTTGACAGTTCTTTTTTGATTTTAGTTATATTTTTCTTCACAATATTTACATCTGTAAATCTGTTTTTCTTCATCAGTAAGTGTAAATACCTGTTCAAGTTCCTGTTCGATAGAGCAGATGCATCTAGGATTTTTACACTTTAAAACATTCTTAATAACCTTTGGCAATGTTAACTGCTTTTTCTCGATAATTTCGCCATTGTGAATGATGTTCACTGTGATGTTGTGGTCAATGTAACCTAAAATGTCGAGATTAATATTGTCAAGTGAGCAGTCGATTTTAATAATATCTTTTTTGCCCATTTTGTTACTTTTAGCATTTTTGATAATAGCAACCTGGCAGTCAAGCTTGTCCAAACCAAGGTGCTTATATATTTCCATACATTTTCCAGCTTTAATATGGTCTAATACAAAGCCTTCATTGATACTTCCTACATTTAACATAATGTCACCGAATCCTTTCTGAAATTATACATGTAAGCCAAGAAGAGTCATAATAAGAGCCATTCTTACGTACACGCCGTACTGAACCTGTTTAAAGTAAACTGCTCTTGGGTCATCATCTATCTCAACTGAAATTTCATTTACTCTTGGAAGTGGATGGAGGATAAGCATATTTTCATTTGCCTTTTCCATCTTTTCCTTTGTAAGAATGTAGCAATCTTTGAGTCTTATATATTCTTCTTCATTGAAGAATCTTTCTTTTTGTACACGAGTCATATATAAGATGTCTAAGTCTGCTAAAGAATCATCTAATGTAGTTACTTCCTCAAAAGGAATGTTGTTTGCAATTAAAACGTCTTCTCTAATATGGTCTGGAATCTTCAATTCCTCAGGTGATATGAGTATAAATTTAATGTTTTTGTGTCTAACTAATGCACTGATTAATGAGTGAACTGTACGACCAAATTTTAAGTCGCCACAGAAACCGATTGTAAGATTGTCAAGACGTCCCTTTAATGAACGAATAGTCATAAGGTCTGTCAATGTCTGTGTTGGATGCTGATGACCACCATCACCTGCATTTATAACAGGAATTCTAGAAAATTCTGCAGCAACAGTTGGAGCACCTTCTTTAGGATGTCTCATTGCACAAATATCTGCATAACAAGAGATTACTCTGATTGTATCGGCAACACTTTCGCCCTTTGAAGCTGATGACGAATCGGCAGAAGAAAAACCAATTACACTACCACCTAAATTAATCATCGCTGACTCGAAACTAAGACGGGTTCTTGTACTTGGTTCATAAAATAGTGTGGCTAACTTCTTATGCTTACACACTTCTCTATATTTATCTGGATTTTTCTCAATATCTGCTGCTAAATCAAGCACATTTGTTAATTCTTCAACAGATAAATCCAATGGATTTAATAAATGTCTCATACTGTACCTCCATATTTTTTTACTAAAGATATCTTATTATATATTGAGAAAAAAATCAATTTAAAAATATAAAAAAACATATTTACTTTTTTCAAAAAAGAGGTTATTATATATTCAATCTTAAATTATAAATTTTTAAATCTTAATATGTCAAACGACAGTTCAGTCACTTATTCCTATGTTTTATAAGAAAGGTGATGAAAAATGAATATTGCATTTTGGAGTAATGTTGCAGGTAAAAGTGCGACTTCCGGAAATATGTTAGCAGTCAGTACAATGACATCTTTGTTATATTCTCTTAAAGTTGTATTGATGCAAGTGGATTATTGTAGTAAATCTATTGAATCTGTTTTGGAAGGAAAACATGATGAGATGGTTATTAATGATAATTTTGCATATTACAATCAAAAGGGAATGGATGATCTATTTGACAAAATAAAGCTAAACAATATATGCGAGGAAGATATCATTGATAATATGGTAAATGTTAAGGATACCAGTATGTTTTACATACCACCGTCACGTCAATTGCATTTAGGCGTGGAAGAGCGAGAAAACGGTAGGAATATTGAAACATTACTTAACATGATGGAGAACATTGGTGATATTAATTTCATTGATAATATTAATGGCAGTAAGTATTTGTCAAAGAAGATTTTGCGTCATGCGGATGTTATTGTGTGTAATTTGCACCAGGGTATGGAAGATATGCTTGATATTATGCAAAATGAAAAATTAATGCAAAAAACAGTGTTTTTAGTGGGTAGGTATGATAGTAATTCAAGGGAAAATATAGCGCATATTAGAAAAAAATATGGAATAAAAAGGGAGCAGATTGCAGCTATACCGTACAATATTAGTTTCCATGATTCTATTCAGGAAGGTAAGGTGGTTCCTTTTATTTCGAAAAATATTTTTTCAAAGAGAACAGACAATAATTTTGATTTCATCAACAACCTTTTTAACGCAACAAATATGATTTTGAAGAAGGCAGGCTATCATGAAGCAGATTAAAACGAATGCATTTGCTGAACTTTTATTGAGGCTTAGCGAAGAAATAAATGATATTTTACGTGCGAATTTGTATGAGATAGGACTTGATGAAAATGAAGTGAATAGGTTAAAGAAAAAGAAACAAGATTTGCGTCAGGCTTTGCAGAATTGTGGTATTGGAGATAGTAGTGCTAAAAATTACATAAAAGGTACCATCAAAAATATATTGGCACAAAAGTTGTTAGTTAATGTTGATGAATATGAAAAGATAATTCCGTTTTCTGATAAATATAAATTATCTGTTAGAGAAAAGTTTGATATCATTCTGTTTTTGTATCAAAAAAAGTATAAGAATGAGGCTATGGAAAAGATTATTGATGAGACGGGTGTGCTAGATACTTTAAATGAAGGCGGAGATGACAGTATTTCAGTTAAAAGCTCAGATATTGAGAAAGTGTTTGACGGATGTTTCAGAAGACTAAATGACAATGAAAAACTCGATATTATAGTCCAAAGATTGTATGCGCATTTTAGAGGATTAGGTGTAATTGATGACTTGCGTGATATGAAAATAGAAGGTGTATCAGGTGGCGTGTCAGGAAGAAAAGATGAGTTTAATAGTGTGTGGATATTGTTTAAGGGTATTAATATTCATCTTGATTTTCTTTCATTTGAATCTGAAGGTGAACTAGAAAGAATTTGTATGAATATTTACAGATTTGGTTCGCCGGGGCAGCTATCAATGTCGAAGGGATACATTGTAAATGAGATGAAGGATAATTCCAGAGTTGTTGTTGTCAGGCCTCCGTTTGCTGAAAGTTTTGCCTTCTTTGTAAGAAAGTTTGATACTGTTGAAAAGAAAAGTCTTGAGAATCTTATAGTGGATGAAGGCTTTGAGATTGTATGCGATGTCTTGAAGTTTATAGTGAAGGGATGTCAGGTAACAGCGGTGACAGGAGCGCAGGGAAGTGGAAAAACCACTCTTCTTATGAGTTTAATTGATTTTATACCAAAAGGTTATACTCTTAGAATTCAAGAGATGGCTTTTGAACTTCATTTAAGGGAAATCTACAGTGATAGGAATATATTGACTTTTAGGGAAACTGATTATATTTCTGGACAAGAAGGTTTGGATATACAGAAAAAAACTGATGGCACAGTAAATATTTTGGGTGAGGTTGCGACAAGCGGTGTTGCATCGTGGCTTATTCAAATGTCGCAGACAGGCTCATTGTTTACGATGTTTACCCATCATGCGAAAACGACAGATAGTCTTATAAAGTATATGCGAAACAGTTTATTATCCAACAATGTTTTTACCAATGAAGGCGTGGCATTAGAGCAGGTGGTTGAGGCGATAAGGTTTGATGTGCATTTAGAAAAAAATATTTATGGTCACAGGTATGTGGAACGTATTTCTGAAATTGTACCAAATGCAAATACGCGAGGATATGAGATTAGAAATATCATTGAATATAGGGACGGTAAGTATGTTAAATGCGCTAATTTTTCAAAATATTGCATTGATGATATACGTAAACATTTGAAAGATTCAGAAAAAGAGGAGTTTGATGAAAAATTTAATATATCAGTTTAGTTCGCGATTTTTTTTGACATCCCAAATGACAAAGAGGATTGAGAAAGAATGTCGATATTATATCCTACGACCAGATTTTCTTTGATAAGAAAGACGGCAGATTATCTAATAGGTGTTTATTTAACGGTGATGATAGCAGCATTACTTT
Organism: Lachnospiraceae bacterium; assembly: GCA_017935565.1. GTDB lineage: Bacteria > Bacillota > Clostridia > Lachnospirales > Lachnospiraceae > SVEL01. The sequence continues at coordinate 171,494 of JAGBHK010000008.1, read as the reverse complement.
TGATGATGTTTGCAGAATTTTCAATTTATTATACTTTAATTGTGTTTCTGGTGTTGTATGCATTGGCCAGCAATAGAATCTATGCGCAATTTGATAAATTGGAAATGTCTTTGTTGTATTCGTTGCAAAAGTTTTTGGAAGATGTGAAGTATCGATTTAGATTTGATGGAATGCTAGAAGAAGCCTTGCAGGAAGCCATAAATATAGCAGATTATAATATGGCTATACATGGTGAAAAAATGTATTCAAGTCTAAAGGATTATCATTTGACTAAAATTACCGATTATGATGAAATTGCACCAAATTCATATTTTAGGACATTTTATATGATGTGTAAAAATGTAGTTTTGTATGGAGATAAAAAGGTGGATGGTGAGTCTTATTTTATAAAGAATTTATCGTATTTAAAGGATGATATTGGAATTGAAATTTTAAAGAGAAACAAAGTTAATAATATGTTTATGGGGCTTTTGGGTATAACGATTATTCCTGTTTTTGCTATAAAACCTATAGAGAAATGGTCGATTTCAAATATACCTGAATTAAGTTCTATGCATAGTGGTTTATTTGGAATATTGACAACAATTATCCTTGGTATTATTAGCTTTGCAATCTATAATTTTGTTTTGAAACTTAAGTATCCTTACGTGAGGGATATGGAAAAAGCAGAATGGGTAAAACGATTATCTGACAACGATTTAATGAGAAAATTAGTTCTTAAGATAATTAGGCTGAAGCATAAAAAATCATTGGAGTTAGAAAGAAAATTAAAAAATATTGGATATCCTTATGATATTATCGAGTTTTATGTTAAAAGATTGGTGATGACATTTATTGCTATGTGTGTATCAATGATTTTAATTGTAAGTATCACTATGAGTACAGGTGTTAAATTTCATAGTATGTGGATGATTCTTAGCGTGTTTATATGTGGGATAATAATGTATGCATACCAATATTTTGAAGTTGTTTTGAAGGAAAGTCTTATGCTTATGAACCGTGAGGAAGAACTTGTTAGATTTCAAACAATTATTCTTATGTTGAAGGAAACGGATAGAATTTCTGTGAAAGACATTTTAAACCAAATGGAGATTTTTTCGTATAGTTTTAAAGGAGTGCTTGAAGAAATTTTGTACAAGTATCCATATATGGGGATGAAAGTTTTTGATGAAATCAAAGGGAAAAGCGGATTTTTAGGGTTTGACAGACTTATGGATAATTTTAGAGCGTGTGACTATATGAGTATTAATCAGGCATTTGGGGATGTAGATAAGGAAAGAGAATACTATATTGCGAAACACAAGCAAGATAATGACTTTATGGTGGAGGAGCGTTCGATGATAGCTAAAGTAATATCATTTGTTCCTTTGTGTATGGTTATTATTACGAAACTTATTATTCCTTTTGTGGTGGAAGGAATGGGACAAATTAAAATATTTTAAAAATGGAGGAATTATATTATGGAAAATAGTTTAAAAGGATTAATGTTGGCAGCAGGAACAATTATTACATGTCTAGTAATTTCGTTGGGATTTTTTATTTCAAGAGAGGCGAAAGATACAGCGACTAATGGTGTGAATCAGATTGGCGGTTTGAATGCAGAATTTGCAGCAGGCGACAAGAGCATATACGACGGTGCGGTAGTATCTGGAAGTGAGGTATTAAATGTAATTAAGAAATATTCTAGTGATACAGTTGGCGTATACGTTAAAACTGGAAAGAGTTCCACATATTATAATACTGAATTTGATTTAACAAGTGGCGACTATGTTTCAGACAATAGTAATACATACAGCTTGGCTATGGATAATTCGAAAGATACATACATTAATCCTTATGGCAATTTTAAGGGAAGAGTTGTTACTGATGGGAACAATACGGTTACTGGTATTGAGTTTGTACAACAGGATTAGGTGTAAATTGTGGAACAGAGTTTAAAGGCTATCTATATGGGGTTTTCGATTTTTGTTTTTGTAATGGGCATGGCAATGCTGTTCTTTATGCAGAATCAATTTGAAGATACATATAATATGATAATGGAGGCAGTTAATGGAAGATACATTTGGTAAAGTTGTTGCTATACTTTTATGTGCTATTCAGATGTTTGTAATTCCTGTTTATCTTTACAGTGAAAATGCAAAAAGATTAGAACATAATTATATTATGGCAGAGATAACATATAATGTTGATAATTTTAGAAATACTGGAATGATAGATTCAGATGTTTATAATTCAATGCGAAATAGGATTTTTTCATTGTCAAACGGATATAATGTAAAAATCATTCATAGTTCTAAAGAAAACGGAGAATCAGCAACATATTACAATGACACTTATTATGAAAATCATATAGAGGACGAATTAGAGCAGAGTGGTATATATTATCTTGAAAAAAGCGACTACATAAACATATGGGTTGAAGATAAATCTGGAAATATTGTATATCGCTATGGAGGAACCGTGAAGAATGAAGCTTATTGATTATTCTATAGTATTTGGATTGATACTTATGGCGTTTTTTACAATTAATGATGTAAAAATTAAAGCATTGAATGAGAACCAAATGAATCAAATTATTTTAAATAATAATATGGATGAAATAGTAGTGGATGGGCTTAATGCCGGTTTCTTAGGGCTTAAAGAAAATGGTGAATATGAAGTGGATTTGAAAATAATGTCAAATACTATTTTTGAGGAAATGTCGTTGTTATTTTATGAAAGTATTGATATGAAAAGCCTTGTTTGGGAATATATAAATGTATTGTTATATGTTGAAGATGATGGCTATTATACTTTTGTAGATGGTGTATGGAGCGAAAAAGAATATTTTGAAACTGAATCTCATAGTGAAAAAGTGGAAATTATTTCTAACCTTATAGATGAAAGTACAAAAGGTATGTATTTACCAGCCTACAATGATGGTGAAACCTATAAAAATACAATAGACGATAATACATTGATTATCGTCTATTGTGGATACAATTTTAAATCAAGTAAACTTGATTTAAAAACTGGTTATATGTCTGCTGCCTGCATAAAAGAAGTTAAATGATTATTTATCATCTTCCTCTGATTCAGGGGATATATATACATGTACTTTTTCAATACGATTTTTTCCCATAGTCTCAACTACTAAACGAATATTCTCGTGAATTACTTCGTCACCTATATCTGCGAGACGGTCTAATTTATCAATGATAAAACCGCTAACAGAATCGTAGTCTTCAGAGGTTAATGGTGTTGGGAGATGTTCATTTAAATCATCGAGTTTTGTTTGACCATCAACGATGTACTCGAACTCATTGATTTCTTTGATTTCATCTTCCTCATCATAATCGTATTCATCTCTGATTTCACCAACAATTTCTTCAATCATATCTTCCAATGTGATGAGTCCGGCGGTAGCGCCATATTCATCTAGAACTATTATGATATTAATAGAATCTTTCTTCATTTCAATCATAAGTTCTGAAAGACTTTTAAATTCGTAAGTGAAGTGAGCTTTTCTTAAAAAGTTCTTCATTTGGAATAAATCTTTTGCTTTGTCAAATAATAAAATATCTTTGATATTTATCATACCAATGATATTATCAGTATTTTCACTGTATACAGGAAAACGTGTGTATTTAGTTTGACGGAATGTTTCCATCAACTCATCATAGGTTGAATTTATATCTATCATACACATATCAATACGTGGAATCATGATATCCTTTGCGAGGGCATCACCAAAGTCGAAAACGTTTTTAATCATTTCTCGTTCTTCGGTTTCGATAACACCTTCTTCGTGACTTACATCCACAATTGTTCTAAGTTCCGTTTCTGTGTATGTATTACCTTTTTTATTAGGATCAACATGCATAACAAACATAATAAAAGCTGATAATTTATTTACTATGAAAATAACAGGTGTAAGAATACACATAAGGCCCCAAATTATTGGTGCATAAAATTTTGCAAGTGGTTCGGAATAAATTGTAGCAAGTGTCTTTGGTGTGATTTCTCCAAAAAGAAGAACTACAAGTGTTAAAATTCCTGTGGCAATACTAACTGCATAATTACCAAATTGATTTTGAGCAAAAACTGTGGCAAGTGATGATGCCGAAATATTAACTAGGTTGTTTCCAATAAGTATCGCACTGAGCATTTTTCCTGAATTTTCTGTAATTTTCAATAAGGTTATAGCTCTTTTATTACCTTCATCTGCAAGTGTTTTAATTCTTAATTTGTTTACAGTTACAAGTGCCGTTTCTGCTGATGAGAAAAAGGCTGACAACAATACCAATATAATTAGAATAATAAGCATTATCCAACTGGAACTGTCCAAAATAAATCAACTCCTTTATTAATAATATTATAAAGCAAAATATGTGCTTTATAAGTTCAATATTATATATTATGTGGAAAATAAAGTCAAACTAAAAATCTGTTACATATAATTAAACGGCACACATATAATGTAAAAAAAAGGTACTTAAGGTGTTAAATTTATGAAAAGAAGTTTGTTTCAAATTGTAAAAGTGATTGTTTGTAGTGTTGTTATAACTATGTTAGGGGTTTTGTTGTTGTCATTATTGGCCTATAAATTTAGAATGAGTGATAAGGCAATAAAAATCGGAATTATAGTTATTTATACTATGGCAAATATTGTTGCTGGTTTTATTATAGGAAAAATAAAAGAGACAAGAAAATTTTTATGGGGTGCAATTACAGGTTTAGTGTATTTTATTGTTTTAACATTGATATCAGTGATTGGTACAGGTGAATTATATGGCAATGGAAGTATGGCTATCATAGCGTTTTTATCAAGTGTAATAGGCGGAACAATAGGTGGAATGGTTTCATAATGCGATTTTACATAAACTTAACATAAGTTTAACCTAATCTTTTTTGACTTTGTAAATTGCACATTATAGAATGAAAAATGTATACGATAACTTTTCGAATGATAGGAGAAAAAATATGGATTACATTTTTAATGTGTTAACTTTATTAGGAGGTCTTGCGTTATTCCTTTACGGAATGGACCAAATGGGTGATGGCCTTACAAAATTATCTGGTGGTAAACTTGAGAAGATTTTAGAGAAACTTACAAATAATACTCTTAAAGGTGTTTTATTAGGCTTAGTTGTAACATGTATAATTCAGTCTTCATCTGCTACAACAGTTATGGTTGTAGGTTTTGTAAACGCTGGAATTATGAAACTTAGACAAGGTATTGGTATTATCATGGGTGCTAATATCGGTACAACAATTACAGCTTGGATACTTTCTTTGTCGGGGATTGAAGGTGAAAGCTTTATTGTACAGATGCTCAAACCTTCGAACTTTTGGCCTATATTTGCTCTTGTAGGTGCGGTACTTATTATGTTCTTTAAATCAGAAAAGAAAAAGAACATTGGTCTTATAGCACTTGGATTTGGTATACTTATGTATGGTATGGATACAATGAGCGGCGCTGTATCGTTTCTTAAGGATGTTCCTGCATTTGGTGAGATTTTACTTATGTTTACAAATCCTATACTTGGAGTGCTTGCAGGTGCGCTTCTTACAGCAATTATTCAGAGTTCATCGGCTTCAGTTGGTATATTGCAGGCTTTGTCGCAAACTGGAAAAATTCAGTTTGGTGCAGCTATACCAATCATTTTAGGACAGAATATTGGTACTTGCGTAACAGCTATGTTATCGTCTGTAGGTACATCAAAGAATGCTAGAAGAGCAGCTGTAGTTCATTTGTATTTTAATATTATAGGAACAACAATATTTTTAATTGGATATTATGTATTAAATGCTATTTTTGAATTCCCATTTGCGGATTCAGTTGTAACAGAAACAAGTATTGCTATTGTGCATACAACATTTAATGTGACAGTAACATTGTTATTACTTCCGTTTACAAGAGGTCTTGAAAAACTTGCATGTCTTACAATTAAAGATACAGAAGAAGATATTGCAGTTGATAAGGATTTCCGGGTTCTTGAAGAAAGATTTTTGGATACACCTGCATTTGCTATTGAACAGTGTAACACAGTAGCAATAAAGATGGCGGAGTTATCTCGTGAATGTATCACAAAGGCAATTGGACTTGCGGATAATTACAATGAAGAAGATGCTAAATTAGTTGTGGAATTGGAAGATAGAATCGACAAGTACGAAGATGCGCTTGGTACTTACCTTATAAAAATTAGTAGCAAAAATTTAACAGTTGTTGAAAGTAATAATGTATCAGTGCTTTTGAATTGTATAGGTGATTTTGAAAGAATTTCTGACCATGCAGTTAATTTATATGAGGCTGCAAAGGAATTAAATGATAAGGGACAGAGTTTTTCAGAAAATGCGTTGGCTGAATTACATGTTCTTAAGGATGCAATCGACGAAATTCTTGAAAATGCAACGAAGGCATTTGTTGATAAAGATATGAAAATGGCAAAGACTATTGAACCATTAGAAGAAGTTGTCGATAATCTTTGTGATGAATTGAAGGCTAGACATATTGCCAGACTTAAAGAGGGCAAGTGTACAATTGAGCTTGGATTTGTATTCTCTGATTTCACAACAAACTTGGAAAGAGTTTCAGACCATTGTTCAAATATTGCGGTATGTGTAATTGAAGTTTTAGCTAATGAGTTCGATGCTCACAGTTATATTGACAAGGTAAAGCATGATGATGAAGACTTTAAAACACAGTATAAAGAATATAAACAAAAATATTTGTTGCCATAGTTTGTTAAATGTGGTAAACTGTCTAAAGAAATATGACTTTCATAATAGGAGGATTTAGATATGAAACACATTAAGACACTTAGCAATAAGACTTTAAAGAATACAATGGCAAAGGGTGGTTGTGGCGAATGTCAGACATCTTGCCAGTCAGCTTGTAAGACATCTTGTACAGTTGGTAATCAGAGCTGCGAAAATAAAAATAATAAGTAATTAATGTGGACGAGGGCTTAGGCTCTCGTCTTGTTAGTCGAATAGGAAAAGTTTCCTTGGGGGTGTCGCCCTTGCGGCATCCCCTTGTGATGTTTAGAATGGAGGATACCATGATTCATAGATATAAAAGTAATGGCTATAATATAGTTTTAGATGTTAATAGTGGTTCAGTACATGTTGTGGATGATATTACATATGACGTGATACCTATGTATAAAGAAAGTTCATACGAAGAAATTTTAACTTCTTTAAAAGATAAATATAGTGAAGAAGACATAAAGGAAAGTTACGAAGAAGTAAAGCAACTTGCCGATGAAGAAATGTTGTTCACAGAAGATGTTTATCAGCAATATATTACCGATTTTAAGAAGAGAAAGACCGTTGTAAAGGCCATGTGTCTTCACATTGCCCATGATTGTAATCTTGCCTGTAAGTATTGCTTCGCTGAAGAAGGAGAATATCACGGAAGACGTGCTCTTATGAGCCTTGAAGTTGGTAAGAAAGCATTAGACTTCCTTGTTGCAAATTCTGGCAATAGAGTAAATCTTGAGGTTGACTTCTTTGGTGGAGAGCCACTTATGAACTGGGATGTTGTAAAGGAACTTGTTAAGTATGGTAGAAGTCTTGAAGAACCAAACAACAAGAAGTTTAGATTTACACTTACAACAAACGGTGTTTTATTAAATGATGAGATTATGGAATTTGCTAACGAAGAGATGGCAAATGTTGTTATGAGTCTTGATGGTAGACAGTCAGTTAATGATAATATGAGACCATTTAGAAATGGTAAAGGTAGTTATGAACTTATTGTTCCAAAATTCCAAAAGTTTGCAAAGAGCCGTGGTGATAAGAGTTATTACGTAAGAGGTACATTTACAAGAGAAAATCTTGATTTTTCTGAGGATGTTAAGCATTTTGCAGATTTGGGATTTAAGCATATGTCGATTGAACCTGTTGTAGGTGCACCTGAAGAACCATATTCTATTAGAGAAGAAGATTTGCCTAAAATAATGGAAGAGTATGACAAACTTGCATTGGAATACATAAAGAGAGAAAAAGAAGGCAGAGGATTTAATTTCTTCCACTTTATGATTGACTTAACACAGGGACCTTGTGTGGCACAGAGATTGTCAGGATGTGGTTCTGGAACAGAATATTTGGCAGTTACACCTTGGGGCGATTTTTATCCATGTCATCAGTTTGTTGGAGAAGAAGATTATCTTATGGGTAATGTTTATGACGGTATCACAAGAACTGATATTCAGGATGATTTTAAATTATGTAATGTATATGCAAAGCCAAAATGTAAGGATTGCTTTGCAAGATATTATTGTAGTGGCGGATGTGCTGCAAATTCATTTAAATTCCATGGTCATATCAATGATGCATATGATATCGGATGTGAGATGGAAAGAAAAAGAGTTGAATGTGCGATTATGATAAAGGCAGCTTTGGCTGATAATTAGTGAGAAAGGCGTAAGTTATGAGTAAGCAAAAGAGTATAGTATTGTTTGTACTTGCATTGTTAGGTACTGCATTTATGGTTTATGTATGTATCTTTGGTGTAAATTACAAAGGAATGAACAAAGGACGCGTTGGGAATATTGCCCTTGGTTTGGACCTTAATGGTGGTGTTAGTGTAACCTTTGAAGTTGTTGGAGATGTTCCTGAAGAGGAAGTTTTAAATGACACAGTATATAAACTTAAATTAAGAGCAGATGCTTCATTCCCTGGAGTTGATGCAGATGTATATAAGGAAGGCGACAACAGAATAAATGTTGAAATTCCTGATGCTGATGATGAAGAAGCAGTTTTGGAATCATTAGGTAATCCTGGCTCTTTAGAGTTTATCACAGAGTATGAAGGTGAAAATGAAAAAGTATGGCTTACAGGAGCGGATGTGGTTTCTGCAAAGGCTGCAACTGTTACTGATGGTAGTTATGACACACCATATGTTGTAAATATGACATTTACAGAAGAAGGACAAAAGAAATTTGCTGATGCAACTGAATATGCATCAAAGCAATTAGATAGCAGAGTGTACATTGTATATAATGGAGAAGTTAAGAGTGCTCCAAGAGCTAGTGAAAGAATTGATAGCAATACAGCTGTTGTAACTGGTATGGCAGATATGGATGAGGCTAAATTACTTGCTGACAACATAAGCATTGGTTCTATTGATATTGAACTTAAGGTATTAGCATCGAAAGTAGTTGGTGCGAAGTTGGGTGAGGATGCTATTTCAACAAGCCTTAAGGCTGGACTTATTGGAACTATTTTGGTTATGATTTTTATGACAATAGTATTTAGAGTGCCTGGTTTTGCTTCTGCAATAGCCCTTGTTGCATATATTGCTATGGAAATGTTAGCTATAAATGGATTTAACTGGTCCCTTACATTGCCTGGTATAGCGGGTATTATTTTGTCAATTGGTATGGCTGTAGATGCAAATGTTGTTATTTTTGCCAGAATCAAAGAAGAGTTGGCAGCAGGAAACGAAGTTAAAGAATCTATACGTATCGGTTTTAAGAAGGCTACATCGGCAATTGTTGACGGAAATATTACAACTATGATAGCTGCAATTGTGCTTATGAGTTTGGGTTCTGGTCCTGTAAAGGGATTTGCTCAAACATTAGCAGTAGGTATTGTTGTGTCTATGATTTCAGCAATGGTTGTAACAAGAGTATTAGTATACTGTTTATATTATATGGGCTTTAATAAGGTTTCAATGTATGGCGTTGCTAAGGAAAGAAAGCCTATAGATTTTGTTGGAAAGAGAAAATACTTTATTACAGCATCAATTGTGGTTATTATAATCGGACTTGGTTCAATGTTTGTTAATAACGCTAAAAACGGTAATCCGTTAAACTTTAGTGTTGAATTTGTAGGTGGTGTTTCAACTACAGTAGATTTTGAAGAAAACTTTACTATTGAGGAATTTAATGATACTGTTCTTAAAGATATTATCGAAATTAAAGGCGATGGAGATGTATTAGCTAATGCAATTAATGGAACTAATCAATATGTATTTAGAACACAGGAACTTGACGAAGATGTTTATAATGACATAAAGGCTATGCTTATAGATAAGTATGGTGCTATAGAAGATAGTTTTGAAACTGTGGATGTAAGTTCAACAATCAGTGGAGAAATGATAAAGAGTGCTATAACAGCAGTGCTTGTATCAGTTGTATGTATTCTTATTTACATTGCATTTAGATTTAGCAAGTTTACGTTTGGTATAGGGTCTGTAGCAGCACTTATTCATGATATTCTTATTGTGATAGGATTCTATTCTTTATCATGGATTACAGTTGGAAATACATTTATTGCATGTATACTTACTATTTTAGGTTATTCTATAAATGCTACAATTGTAGTGTTTGATAGAATTAGAGAATATCTTCCTAAGGAAGATGAAGACGATGAGGATGAGTATGCTCGTCCAGGTGTACCAGCTAAGAAGAAAGTTATTGAAGTGGTTGATATTAAAGAGGTCACAAATAAGAGTATTACACAGACACTTACAAGAACATTATATTCTAGCTTTACAACACTTATAACTATTGTGATTTTATACTTCCTTGGTGTTCAATCTATTAAGGAATTTGCATTACCACTTATTGTAGGTATTTTAGCAGGTGGATATTCATCAGTATGTATTGCTGGTAACTTATGGTATATGATGTCAAAGAAAAAATATGATGTAAAATAATTATAGTATAGCTGCCCTTTTTTGGGGCAGCTAAAATGCTATAATACAAGAGGTAGTATGGTTAAAGAGAAATGGACAAGATATGGAGATAAAATTGAATATGATGAGATTGCAAGAGAATATAATATAAGCAATATTATGGCAAAAATCATTCGTAATCGAGGCGTGGAAAAAAATGATATTGGAAAGTATTTGTCCTCTGATTTGAGTCTGATGTATTCGCCTTGGTTAATGAAGGATATGAAAAAGGCAGTCGATATTATAAAACTCAAAATATCCGAGAAAAAGAAGATTCGAGTAGTCGGGGATTATGATATTGATGGGATATGTTCAACATATATTCTTGTTCATGGTATAACTCATGTAGGAGGAAATGTTTCATATGATATTCCTGACAGAGTGAAGGATGGATATGGGATTAATGAGAATATTATTAGAAAAGCATATGCGGACGGTGTAGATACAATTATTACTTGTGATAATGGTATTGCGGCTTTTGAAGCGATTGACTTAGCAAAAGAATTAGGCATGACTATTGTTGTCACTGACCATCATGAAGTTTTATTTGAGGAGATTTCTGGTGAAAAGAAGTATTTAAGAGTAAATGCAGATGCAACGGTTAATCCTCACCAACCAGATTGTACATACCCATTTAAACTTTTGTGTGGCGGAGGAATCGCATTTAAATTTATTATTGGTTTGTATGAAACATACGGAATAGATATTAAGCAAGCATACGAGTTTATAGAATTCGCGGCAATTGCAACGATAGGTGATATTGTTGATTTGAAAGACGAAAATAGAATTATTGCAAAACATGGTTTGGCAGCTATTCATAAAACAAAAAATATTGGATTAAATGCACTTATTAATGCTTGTCAGTTGGTAAAGACGAATATTTCTGCGTATCATATTGGTTTTGTTATTGGACCTTGTTTGAATGCTAGTGGAAGATTAGAAACTGCAAAATTAGGTTATGAGTTATTAAGTTGTTTGGATGAAAATCAGGCAATGAAAATGGCTGAAAATATTAGAAATCTTAATGAAAGTAGAAAAAATATAACAGAACAGGGAGTAAGTTTAGCTGTGGAAATGGCTGAAAAATATGTGAATGACAAAGTTCTTGTTATTTATTTAAAAGATATACATGAATCTGTTGCTGGGATTATAGCAGGTAGAATAAAAGAAAAGTATAATAAACCAACAATTGTTCTGACAGATACTGAAGAAACTGGAGTTATAAAGGGGTCTGGACGTTCTATAGAAAATTATGATATGTTTGAAAATCTTAACAAAGTAAAGGATTTATTCTTAAAATTTGGCGGTCACAAAATGGCGGCGGGCTTATCTTTGAAGGCGGAGAATTTAAACATATTTAGAGAACAAATTAATAAGGAATGTATGCTTACCGATGAAGATATGGTTAGAAAAATAGTTATTGATTCTGTGCTTAATGCGGATAGAATAACATTTAGTTTGGTAAATGAACTGAAAGAATTAGAACCTTTTGGAAAAGGTAATGAAAAGCCGGTTTTTGCTGTAAGTAAAGCTAAAGTGGAAAAAATAAATATAATTGGAAAAAATAAAAATGTCGTAAAATTACGTTTACGTGATGCATCTGGGATTTGCATCGAAGGTGTTATTTTTAATAAGACCGAGGAAATAACAGAGTTTATCATTAGTAAGTTTGGAAATGATGAATTGCAACGGGCATTTGTGGGAAAAAGTAATGATATATTTATGTCTTGCATCTTTTATCCAGACATAAATGAGTACAATGGTATGAAAAATATTCAGATTATTGTAAATAATTATTGTTAATAAGTAGGAATTTGTTGTATAATTAAAAGATAATTATGAATTTACAAAGGAGTGGAATTATGAAAAACATTGAAGAGTATATTAGAAGTATTCCGGATTTTCCAGAGAAAGGGATAATTTTTAGAGATGTTACAACTGTATTACAGGATGCAGATGGTCTTCATTTAGCTGTGGATTTAATGCAGGATAAGGTAAAAGACCTTGATTTTGATGTTGTAGTCGGTCCTGAATCAAGAGGCTTTATTTTTGGCACTCCTATTGCATATAATTTAAGAAAACCTTTTGTTCCGGTTAGAAAAAAAGGAAAGTTACCTTGTGAGACAGTTGAAGTTTCATATGATCTCGAATATGGTTCTGCAACTATAGAGATGCATAAGGATTCGATAAAACCTGGACAGAAGATATTGATTGTAGACGACTTAATTGCAACAGGCGGAACTATTGAAGCGATTATTAAACTTGTTAAACAGTTGGGCGCAGAAGTGGTAGGCGCGGTATTTTTGGTTGAACTTAAGGGCTTAAATGGAAGGGAAAAACTTAAAGATATTGAAGTGCATAGTGTTATTGCATATGATGGTAAATAAGGCGGTTAATTAATTATACTAAAACCAACATTGGAGCGTGTTTATATGACTGAGGAAAAAATTGTAAAAATGGATGGGCCTTTTATAATCGAGGAAATTCAAAAGGTTAAAAATCCTGATGAATTCGAAAATCCAGAGGAATTATACAATCAATTAATCGAGGAAATTAATAAATATCATCCATCAGATGATATTTCAATGATTGAAAAGGCATATAAAATTGCATACGAGGCACATATTGACCAAAAAAGAAGATCGGGTGAACCATACATTATTCACCCTGTTTCTGTTGCCATAATTCTTGCAAAGTTAGAACTTGATAAGGAAACTATTGTTGCAGGTATTTTGCACGATGTTGTTGAAGATACAGTGCTTACATTGGATGAGATTACTCAGATGTTTGGTGCTGAGGTTGCATTGTTAGTTGACGGTGTTACAAAATTAACACAGTTGTCTTATTCAAAAGATAAAGTGGATAAACAGGCTGAAAATTTAAGAAAAATGTTTTTAGCTATGTCAAAGGATATCCGAGTAATACTTATTAAACTTGCTGACCGTTTACATAATATGCGTACGTTGGAGTATATGAATACATCTAAACAAAATGAAAAAGCAAGAGAAACTATGGATATTTACGCTCCTATAGCAGACCGCCTTGGTATTAGTAAGGTTAAAATCGAGTTAGACGATTTATCGTTAAAATATTTAGAACCTGAAAAGTTTAACGAAATATCTATTCAGAGAAATGTTAAAAGAAGTTCAGGAGAGCAGATGATAAAAGACCTTGTAGCCGAAGTTAAAGGTTATATGGATGATGCAGAAATTGATGCTGTTGTATATGGCAGAATGAAACATATTTTTAGTATCTATAAGAAAATGGTTAATCAAAATAAAACATTTGACCAGATTATGGACTTATTTGCTATTAGAATCATTGTAGATACGGTTAAAGATTGTTACGCGGCACTTGGAATTATACATAATTACTTTAAACCTATTCAAGGTAGGTTTAAGGATTATATTTCAATGCCAAAAGCAAACATGTATCAGTCATTACATACGACTCTTATTGGACCAGAGGGGCAACCTTTTGAAATTCAGATAAGAACTAAGGAAATGCATAAGATTGCTGAATACGGTATTGCAGCACATTGGAAGTACAAGGAAGACCCAAATGGAAAACACACAGCTGATAAGGAAGAGGAGAAACTTAGTTGGCTTAGACAAATTCTTGAATGGCAGAGTGATATGTCTGATAACAGAGAATTTATGAGTTTGTTAAAGAGCGATTTAAATCTCTTTTCTGAAGATGTGTATTGTTTTACACCAACAGGTGATGTAAAGAATTTACCAAATGGTTCTACACCTATTGACTTTGCTTATAGTATTCACAGTGCTGTTGGTAATAAGATGATTGGTGCCCGTGTAAATGGTAAAATTGTTAACATTGATTATGTTATTCAAAACGGAGATAGAATTGAGATTATTACTTCTCAAAACTCTAAAGGACCAAGTAGAGACTGGTTAAGTATAGTTAAAAGTACACAGGCAAAAAATAAAATCAATCAGTGGTTTAAGGCTGAATTGAAGGAAGATAATATTCTTCGTGGTAAGGAACTTATGGATAAGTATTGCAAGGCTAAAGGTATTACATTTAGCGACTTGTCAAAACCAGAATATATGGATAGAGTCCTTGCTAAATATAATTTTAAAGATTGGGAATCAATACTTGCATCTGTAGGACATGGTGGTCTTAAAGAAGGTCAGATTGTCAATAGATTATTAGAAGAGTATGAGAAAAAGAACAAGAAGAAAGTTACTGACGACCAGATTCTTGAAGAACTTACATCAAATAAAGATAAGAAGTATATGGTTAAGTCAAAAGGTGGAATTCTTGTTCGTGGAACACATGATGTTTCTGTAAGATATTCAAAATGTTGTAATCCTGTTCCTGGCGATGAAATCGTTGGATTTGTAACTAGAGGACGAGGCGTTTCTATTCATAGAACAGATTGTATAAATGTTATTAATCTTGATGAGATGGATAGAGTACGAATTATGGATGCTGAATGGGATATCGGAGAAGAAGAAAATACTGAAGATAGAAAATATCTTGTTGAAATACAGATATTTGCAAATAACAGAAAAGGTCTTCTTGCAGATATTTCAAAAGTTTTAACAGAGCGAGATATTGATGTGGAATCAATTAATAGTAGAACAAGTAAGCAAGGTGTTGCAACTATTACGATGTCGTTCCTTATTGGTGGAAAAAGTGAACTTACAAAACTTGTTGAAAAGTTAAGACAAATTGATAGTATCATTGATATTGTAAGAAGCGGAAATTAAAGGTGTGAGAATATATTTATGAGCGATTTAACAATTAAAAGGATGGTGCTTGGACCAGTTAGGACCAATTGCTATTTGGTATATAATGAAACAACTAAGGAAGGGATTATTTTTGATCCGGCTTCAAATAGTGATAAGATAAGAGAACTTATTGAAGAAGAAAAAATTGATTTAAAAGGTATTTTTCTTACACATGGTCATTATGATCATATCGGTGGAGCAACTAAGTATCAGGAAATGTATAAGGTTCCTTTATATTGTCACGAAGAGGAAGATGAAGTGGTAAGAAATGTAGAACTTAATCTTTCAATTGAAACTTTTGAAACAGTTGTTGCTAAACCTGACATTTTGTTAAAGGATGGTCAAGTTATTGAAATGTGTGGCTTTGAGATAAAAGTGATTCATACTCCAGGACACACTAAAGGTAGTTGTTGCTATTTGATTAATTCTAAAGAAGACAGTGTACTCATAAGCGGGGATACATTGTTTGCAGGAAGTTATGGAAGAGTTGATTTTCCAACTGGAAGTATGTCTCAAATAGTAAGGTCTATTACTGAAAAATTGTTATGTCTTGATGATGAACTTTTAGTATTACCAGGACATGAATTTGAAACAACAATTATGGATGAAAAACCATTGTGGAGGTTGTCTTAATGGCAATATTATTGAATTTAAACAGACCTGATTTTGAGTATGATGTCTGGACATTGGTTCGTGCATTTTACAATGACACAGAAGTGGTTACAAAATCAGAGAAAGTGGATGAAAATTTAATAGAGTTTACGATAGATGTAAAGATAACAAATTCCAAGATTACAGTTTCTATCTCTGGTGAAAAGAAGATTTCTTGCTCTGAAAAGTATTCAGATTCAGAGAGAAAAGAAGTAAAGAATATTTTGAAAAGAAATTTGTATAATGCGTTGCGTCAAAAGTCAGACAAGGAATTGCCATGGGGCACACTTACAGGCATTAGACCTGTGAAATTGGCGGTAGGCCTATTGGAAAGTGGAAATGATTATACAGATGAGGATGTTAAAAAAATCCTAAAAGATTCTTACTTTATTTCTGATGAAAAATTGGATTTAAGTATGGAAATTGCAAGAAATGAAATCGATTTGCTCAAAGATATTGACTATAAGGATGGTTATAGTTTGTATGTGGGAATTCCATTTTGCCCAAGTACTTGTTTGTACTGTTCTTTTACATCTTATCCTATAAGCAAATATAAGGATATGACGGATTCATATGTTGCGGCATTAGAAAAAGAAATAGATTATGCAGCAAATGAGTTTAAGTTTAAAACGCTTAATTCGGTGTATATCGGTGGAGGAACACCGACAACATTGTCGGCTGAACAAATGGATAGACTTCTGTCAAAGATAGAGAGTTCTTTTGATTTGACTAATAGCAAAGAATTTACGGTTGAGGCTGGACGTCCTGATAGTATTACAAGGGAAAAATTGGAAGTGTTGAAGAAACACAAGGTTTCAAGAATTTCAATTAACCCACAGACAATGAAGGATGAGACATTGAAAATAATTGGTCGACATCATACCACCAAACAAATTAAAGAGGCTTTTGCTTTGGCAAGAGAATTAGGCTTTGATAATATTAATATGGATTTTATAGTGGGGCTTCCAAATGAGGATGTAACAGATGTTAGATACACGATGGAAGAAGTTAAGAAGTTGAATCCAGACAGTATTACAATTCATTCTTTAGCAATAAAACGAGCAGCTAGACTTAATATGTTTAAGGATGATTATAAGGAATTAACTTCTACAAATAGTCAGGAAATAATGAAACTCACTGAAAATGCGGCGAGAGATATGGGAATGGTTCCATATTATTTATACAGACAGAAAAACATGACTGGTAATATGGAAAATGTAGGTTACTCTGTTCCTGGTAAAATGGGAGTTTACAATATTCTCATTATGGAAGAAAAGCAGACAATTGTTGCACTTGGGGCAGGCTCAATGACAAAATATGTATATCCTGACGGCGAGAGAATTGAGAGAGTTGAAAATGTTAAAAATGTTGAGCAGTATATTGAACGTATTGATGAAATGATTGACAGAAAGAGAACGTTCTTTGAGGCTGTAAAGAAAAACATTTTCAGCGAAGCTATTGAAAAAAATGATTTGCAAACAATTAATGATATGTTGGATATTCAGATAAGTGAGGCTGTTGAACATGGTATATATGTAAGTAATATGGCATGTGCAATCGGAAAGAAAATGGGATTATCCAAAGATTTGATTAACGAATTGGCTATTGCAGGTGTATTGCATGATATAGGAAAGATGAAATTATCCACATATATTGAAAATGAGCAGAGTTTCGTAGTTGAACAGTTGCGATATGTGAGGATGCATTCTAAACTTAGTTATGATATATTAAAAGATGGTGGATATAGTGATTTTATTTTAGAGAGTATATTGTATCACCATGAAAATTATGATGGTTCTGGATATCCGGAAAACCTTGAAGGAGAAGATATTCCTCTTGGTGCAAGGATACTTCGTGTCTGCGATGTTTTTATTGCATTGACATCCGATAGACCATACAGAAAAGCATTAGATATTGACACAGCGGTACAACTTATGATAGAAGAAGTAAAGAACTTTGATATGGAAGTTTTCTTGGCATTTATGAAAGTTGTTCATGAAGTGGATGTCAATAAAGATATTAAAAAATTGGCTGAGTAGGCAAAAGAAAGGGCAAATATTATGGCTTTAAGTAAGAAACCAGTAACAGGTATGAAGGATATTTTACCTGAGGAAATGAAAATTAGAGATTATGTTATGGGAGTAATTAAAGAAACTTATGCAAAGTTTGGCTTTACTTCTATAGAGACACCTTGCATGGAAAATATTGCAAATCTTAGCAATAAGCAGGGTGGCGAAAATGAAAAACTTATATTTAAGGTGTTAAAAAGAGGCGAGAAATTAAATCTTGAAACAGCCGAAACTGAAAGTGATTTAGTGGATTTTGGTATGAGATATGACCTTACTGTTCCACTTGTAAGATTTTATTCAAACAATATGGCTAATCTCCCATCACCTTTTAAGGCTTTACAGATGGGTAATGTGTGGAGAGCTGACAGACCTCAAAGAGGTAGATATCGTCAGTTTATGCAGTGTGATATTGATATTTTAGGAGAGCCAAGCAATCTTGCTGAAATAGAACTTATCCTTGCAACTACAACAACTTTAGGAAAACTTGGATTTAAGGGATTTGAGATTAGAATCAATGAAAGAAGAATCTTAAAGGCAATGGCTGCATACAGTGGTTTCCCAGAAGAAGAGTTTGACACAGTATTTATTATCTTGGATAAGATGGATAAAATTGGACTTGATGGGGTGGCTGAAGAACTTGTAAAGTCTGGTTTTGGACAGGAAAGCGTTGATAAATATCTTGGTTTGTTTAAGGGAATTGAAAGCGCGGAAAATGGATTAGAGTATTTAGCTACTGAACTTGGTGAATATCTTGATGAAGATGTTAAAGAAAATCTTTCTGAGATTATTGATAGTGTTAAAGCTACAAAGGCTTCAGAATTTGAAATTGTATTTGACCCAACATTGGTAAGAGGTATGTCTTACTATACAGGAACAATATTTGAAATTGCAATCCCAGAATTCGGTGGAAGCTGCGGCGGCGGTGGACGTTATGATAAGATGGTTGGTAAGTTTACTGGTAATGACGTTCCTGCGTGCGGATTTTCAATTGGTTTTGAAAGAATTGTACTTTTACTTCTTGAAAGTGGTTTTAAGATTCCAAATGAAAGTGAAAAAGTTGCATTTCTTATAGAAAAAGGTATCGCAAAAGATAGACTTTGTGATATAATTGCACAGGCACAAGAAACCAGAAAAGCAGGAAAGCAGGTTCTTGTTGCTAGAATGAATAAAAACAAAAAGCACCAGAAGGAACAACTTGAGGCACAGGGCTATACAGAATTTGTGGACTTCTATAGAGAGGCTTTGAAATAGAAAGGAATTGTGAAAATGGCAGAATCAATGAAAGGACTTCATAGAAGTCATAGATGTACAGAAGTATCAAATAAGAATATTGGCGAAACAGTTACTGTAATGGGCTGGGTTCAGAAGAGAAGAAACCTTGGTAGTCTTATATTTATTGATTTAAGAGACCGTTCAGGGCTTTTACAGGTAGTATTTGATGAAAATGATGTTAAGGCAGAAGGCTTTGCAAAGGCTGAAACTTTACGTTCTGAATTTGTTATTGCAGTTGTAGGTAAGGTCACAAAGAGAGAAGCAGCTGTTAATGAAAACCTTGCAACAGGTGATATTGAAATTAGAGCAACAGAACTTAGAATTTTATCAGAGGCTTTAACACCTCCATTCCCAATCGAAGAGAATACAAGTTCTAAGGATGATTTGAGATTAAAGTATAGATATCTTGATTTAAGAAGACCAAATCTTCAGAAGAATCTTATTTTAAGAAGCAATGTTGCAACACTTGTTAGAACATTTTTAGCTGAAGAAGGTTTCCTTGAAATTGAAACTCCTGTACTTACAAAGAGTACACCAGAAGGCGCAAGAGATTATCTTGTACCAAGCCGTGTTCATCCAGGTAATTTCTATGCATTACCACAGTCACCACAGCTCTTTAAGCAGTTGCTTATGTGCTCTGGTTATGATAGATATTTCCAGATAGTTAAGTGTTTTAGAGATGAGGACTTAAGAGCTGACAGACAGCCTGAATTTACACAGATAGATATGGAAATGTCATTTGTTGATGTTGATGATGTTATTGATGTTAATGAAAGACTTTTGGCTAAGATGTTTAAAGAGTCAATTGGTGTTGATGTTAAGCTTCCAATTCAGAGAATGACATACAAGGAAGCTATGGATAGATTTGGTTCTGACAAGCCTGATACAAGATTTGGTATGGAACTTAAGGATGTTTCAGATATCGTTAAGAACTGTGGATTTGGTGTGTTTACAGGTGCTCTTGAGAATGGTGGTTCGGTACGTGGTATCAATGCAAATGGCCAGGGTGATATGCCAAGAAAGAAGATTGACGCTTTAGTAGAATTTGCTAAAGGTTACGGTGCAAAGGGCCTTGCTTATTTATCAATAAACGAAGATGGCACATATAAGTCATCATTTGCTAAGTTTATGAGTGAAGAAGAACTTAAGGCTTTAGTAGATGCAATGGAAGGTAAGCCAGGCGATTTACTTTTATTTGCAGCAGATAAGAATGATACAGTATTTGCAGTGCTTGGTGCACTTAGAATTCATATTGCAGACGGATTAGGACTTCTTGATAAGAACCAGTTTAACTTCTTATGGGTAACTGAATTCCCATTACTCGAGTACTCTGAAGAGGAAGAGAGATTTGTAGCTAAGCATCACCCATTTACAATGCCTATGGAAGAGGATTTACAGTATCTTGATTCTGACCCTGCAAGAGTTCGTGCTAAAGCATATGACATTGTTTTAAATGGTACTGAAATCGGTGGTGGTTCTGTAAGAATTTATCAGAGTGATGTTCAGGAAAAGATGTTTGAGGTGCTTGGATTTAGTAAGGAAGATGCATATGATAGATTTGGATTCCTTCTTAATGCATTTAAGTATGGTGTTCCACCACATGCAGGTCTTGCATATGGTCTTGACAGACTTATTATGCTTATGGCTAAAGAAGATAGTATTAGAGAAGTAATTGCATTCCCTAAGGTTAAGGATGCATCTTGTCTTATGACAGACGCTCCAAATGTAGTTGATGCAAAACAGCTTGAAGAGTTGGCAATTGCTATTAGCAAGGCAGAAGAAACAACTGAAGAATAATACGTTTAAAGGGCATTCGCAATGTGCGTATTGCCCTTTATATAGTAAAAGACCTACAAATATAGGAGATGATTAAATGACTTTAACGCAGTTAAGATATGCTATTACCGTTGCAGATGCAACATCTATGAATGAGGCAGCAAGAAAACTTTTTATTTCACAGCCAAGCCTTTCGACATCTATCAAGGAATTGGAAGAGGAAGTGGGCGTTGAATTATTTCACAGAACTAACAGAGGAATCGTTGTTACTGCTGAAGGAAAAGAGTTTATTGGATATGCCAGACAAGTGGTTTTACAGTATGAACTTATGGAAAGCAAGTACATTTCCAAAGAAAAAACCAAGAAAAAATTTAGTGTTTCAATGCAACATTATACATTTGCGGTTAATGCCTTTATTGAAATGGTCAAACAATTTGGTATGGATGAATATGAGTTTGCAGTGCATGAAACAAAGACATATGAAGTTATTGAGGATGTAAAAAATCTTACAAGTGAAGTTGGTATTTTATATTTAAATGATTTTAATAGAAAAGTTTTAAATAAGATTTTTGAAGAAAATGGATTGGAATTTCATGAATTGATGGATTGTAATATTTATGTATATTTGTGGAAAAATCATCCGTTAGCTGATAAGGATATTATTGAGATGTCGGATTTATCAGAGTATCCATGCTTATCTTTTGACCAAGGAGAATATAATTCATTCTATTTTTCGGAAGAGGTTTTGAGCACATACAAATATAAACAGTTGATAAAAGCCAGCGATAGAGCTACATTACTTAATTTGATGGTGGGATTAAATGGTTACACATTGTGTTCAGGAATCATATGTGAGGATTTGAATGGTAAGGATTACAAGGCGGTAAAACTAAATTCTGATGAAATAATGACTATTGGATATATTGTGAAAAAAGGAACGGTTATGAGTCCGTTGTGTAAGAAATATTTAGAGGTGCTTCAGTGTGCAAAATAAGTGTGTATTATGTCCTAGAGAATGTCAAGTTGATAGGGCTAGTGGAAAAATAGGATATTGTGGATGCGATGATAAAATATACGTGGCGAGGGCTGCATTGCATATGTGGGAAGAACCGTGTATATCAGGAACAAGTGGTTCAGGAACTGTATTTTTTTCAGGATGTTCATTGAAATGTGTTTTTTGCCAGAATTATTCCATTGCTAATTGTGATAAAGGTAAGGAAATTACGGTGGAAAGACTTTCTGAAATTTTTATTGAATTGCAAAATAAAGGCGCCAACAATATTAATTTAGTGACAGCGGGGCATTATATTATACAGGTGGCGAAGGCCATTAAAATTGCTAAGAACAATGGTTTGAATGTACCTGTTGTGTATAATAGCAGTGGCTATGAAAAAGTCGAAAGTTTGAAAATGTTAGAGGGATTGGTGGACATATATTTGCCAGATATGAAATACTTTGATGATGATTTGGCTTACAAATATAGTAATGCAAAAGGATACGTTGATGTTGCTAAAAGTGCTATTGCAGAAATGTATAGACAAGTTGGAAAGAATGACTTCGATGAGAATACTGGATTATTGAAAAGTGGAGTAATTGTGAGGCATTTAGTGCTTCCTGGAAATGTAAATGATTCGAAGAAAGTAATTGAATATTTATACAACGAATATGGTAATAATATTTATATGAGTATTATGAGCCAGTATACGCCGATGAAACATATTTTGGAGAGTGACAAATTTCCAGAATTAAAGAAAAAAATAGATATGGACGAGTATGACAAATTGATTGATTTTGCAATAGATATCGGAGTAGAAAATGCATTTATTCAGGAAGAGGATGTTGCAATGGAAAGTTTTGTTCCTGATTTTAATTGCGAAGGTGTATAAATAATGATATAATGTTTTAGTATGTTAATTAATGCAATGAGAATGGAGTATGTTATGAAAGTGCTTATTACGAGCGATTGGTATTTGCCAACGGTTAATGGTGTTGTTACATCAATACAGAATTTAAGAGATGAATTAATTAAACAAGGTCATGAAGTACGAATTGTTACATTATCGTCAACTTTTAAAACATATAAGAAGGATAATGTTTACTATATTGGTTCTGTAAGTGCTGACCACATTTATCCAGAGGCTAGATTGCGCGCAAAAAGGATGAAAAAAGTTATGAGACACATTGAAGAATGGGGACCAGAGGTTGTACATTCGCAGTGTGAATTTAGTACATTTGCATTTGCAAAGAGGATATCAAAAGAACTTAATATTCCACTCGTTCATACATATCACACAGTTTATGAAGATTATACTCATTACATTGTACCATCTAGAATTATCGGAAGAACAATTGTGTCTAATCTTTCTAGAAATGTTGCGAAGAAATGTGATGCAATGATTGTTCCTACAGCTAAGGTTAAGACTTTACTTGAAGGATATAAGATTAAGAAACCTATTCATGTACTTCCTACGGGAATTGTGTTGGACAAGTTTCAAGAGGAAGGGCTGGATGATTGTGGTAAAACGATTAGAAAGTCAATGGGATATAAAGAGGATGAAATTGTTCTTGCAGCCATTGGTAGACTTGCTAAGGAAAAGAATACTATTGAGATTATGCGAATAGTATCTAAAATGGAAAAAGATGTTAAGTTAATGATTGTAGGAGATGGTCCTTATCGTGAAAATTTAGAAGAAAAGGCAAAGAAATTGCCTAATAACCATAGATTTAATTTCGTTGGGATGGTATTGCCTACTGAGGTTCCAAAGTATTATAGAGCAGGAAATTTATTCGTATGCGGTTCAACTAGTGAAACTCAAGGGTTGACTTACGTAGAAGCTTTAGCATCAGGTTTACCTATATTGTGTAAGAAAGATGATTGTTTAAATGAATTAGTTATTGAAGGCTATAATGGATGGCAGTATGAAACTGCAGATGAATTTATAGAAAAATTAACAAAATATGTTAATATATCAAAAGAAGAGAAGGAAAAACTTTCTGTAAATGCGTTGGAAACTGCAGAAAGATATTCATCAAAAACTTTTGCAAAGAATGCAGTTGAGATATATACAAAGTATATTGAGGAAAACAAGAAAGATAAGTAAGCAGGAGGAGAAAAAAGTGGTTTTTAATGAAACAGCAAACAAAGTAATTGAGGAAGTAAAAAAGGCGGTTACAGGTAAGGATGAATGTATCTGTAAGACTTTTGCAACAATATTGGCGGGAGGACATATATTAATTGAAGACGTTCCAGGTGTTGGAAAAACTACATTGGCTATGGCATTTTCTAAGGCTTTATCGTTAGATAATAAGAGAATGCAGTTTACACCTGACGTTATGCCTGCAGATATTGTAGGGTTTAATATGTATCAGAAGGAAACAGGTCAGTTTGTATATTATAATGGTGCTATTATGTGTAACCTTTTCCTTGCAGACGAAATTAACAGAACTTCACCAAAGACACAGTCGGCTTTGCTTGAAGTAATGGAAGAAGGCAAGGTTACAGTGGATGGAACAAGTAGAAATGTTCCAAGTCCGTTTATCGTAATGGCTACACAGAATCCAAAGGGAAGTTCTGGTACTCAAATGTTACCTGAATCTCAGCTTGACCGTTTTATGATTAGTTTAAGTATGGGATATCCGGATATTAATAATGAGATTGAAATATTAAAGGGAAGAAACTCTTCTAATATAGAAAATGTTAACGCTATTCTTGATAAAGAACAGTTAATTGGTATGAAAGAAGCTGTAGAAAAAGTATTTGTTGATGAAAAGGTATTAGCGTATATTACATTGCTTTCTCAGGCAACAAGACAACATGGTTACATTGATTTGGGATTGAGTACAAGAGGGTCAATGGCTACAGTGAAAATGGCTAAAGCATGGGCATATTTACAGGGAAGAAACTATGTGTTGCCAGAGGATGTTGTTAATATATTCTTTGATGTGGCAAAACACAGAATTCAGTTAAATACAAAGGCAAGAGTTGCTCATGTTACACCACAGGCAGTTTTGAATGAAATTGTTTCAGTAGTAAAACAACCAGCATCTTATATGCAGAAGGCGGAGTATAGTGTTTAGTTTTTTGAGATTTCTTATAGTAATAGTATTAACTGTATATGCAGGGATTTTATATGAGAATGAGGCGATTGTGTTGCTAGGATTTATGGAAGCAACACTTTTTGTCGTGTCTGCAATATGGGCAATTTATCAAAAAATTACTTTGAAATATGACCTTAGTGTCCCTGTAGGCATTGCAGAAACTGGAAAAGGCAATTTGGTGAAGATTAATGTGTATAACAATTGTTTTATTCCTGTTACAAGAATGAAAGCCTATTTAAGAATAGTTAATGTTATGTCGGGTAGAAAGAATAAATATATTATGAATATGTCTGGCGCACATAAAGGGGTATCAAGTTTTGGAAGTAATGTTTTTTTTGAGAAGTTTGGTGAATATGAAGTTCATTCAAAAAAAATACGAATTTATGATGTCACAGGATTGTTTCATATTGATATAAGAAGAAAAATGAATGTTAATATTGAAGTTATTCCTAAATTAAACTATGTTCCAGTAAATATTACATTAGGGACAAGGAATTTTTATGGAGAAGCAAATGTTTATGACGAGCATACTCCAGGTTATGATAACAATGAGATATTCCAAATTCGTGAATATCAAAAGGGGGATAAATTACAAAGTGTGCATTGGAAAATGTCAGCAAAACAGGAAGATATTGTTGTAAAGGACCCATCATTGCCTAAGGCATGTGCTGTGGTTCTGATAATTGATTTTAACGATGAAAAATTGTTAAAGAAGGAAAATGCAGTTGAAGATTTTATGGAGGCAGCAGTTAGTATTTCTTTTTCAATTATGGATGCAAAATGTTGCCATTATGTTGCGTGGTACGATAGTGTGGAAGGACGCATGAACAGACTTAGAGTTGATGATGAAGAAAGTATGTTTTATTGTATCGGAACATTGATGAAGGTTTTGTGGAAGGAAAAAGATATTGATCTTGTAGAAGAATACAAGCATGAGTATAAGAATGAGCCATTTATTTATGCGTTAAGCATTAATGAGAATTTAGAATTGACAAAGAATGGTACAGTTGTGGCTAAGTATTCTGGTGAAGATTTATCTACATCATTGTCGCAGGTAGAAATATTATTGTAATTACAGGTAAGGGAAAAATTGTGAGTAAGATAGAAAAAATTATATGGAATAATTCCATGAATTACAATTTAAAAACTGGTAATCGTAAAGAGATAATCGGCCATGCTATTTCGCAGATTATTATTGATGCAGTGTGTGTACTTTTGTTTGTGACTGCGGCTAGATTTATTCTTATGGATTTATATTCATGGGCTGAATTTGATGCAATGGGCTTTTTCGTAATGGTCCTTATGGTAGTGATAGTTAGTGCAGTTCTTGAAATAAGTTATTATTTATCAAGAGTAAAATGCAATCTGTTATGTCTGGCGGTTATGGCTACTGGTATAGTATCAGTGGTATTATATTTATTTGTGTATGACCATTTATATGAAGTTGTAAGTGGTATCTTAAAGATAGCAGAATATTACATAAATGATTGGAACGATTATTATGGTACTAATTATATAGTAGAAGATGGAAGTTTTTCAGCTGTGGCTTCAACTATTAACTTTCTTACATTAGTGCTTGCTTTTTTGTTCTTGTGTATAGCAAAGATTTCAGGAAAAAATATGGTGACTGTTTTGGTTCCGATTGCAGCACTTATAATGGAATTTATTGTTTCATTATCGCCAGATATTATGGGACTTGTATTAATGTTTGTAGGTGTCTTGGTGGCCAATGCTTCATCGTGGAAAGTGCAGGATTTTAAACAAATTTCTGTGAATGGAGAAATTAAGAAAAAAACAATAAGACAATATGTGTGGGTGCTTGTAGGGGCCATAGCGTTGGTGTCAAGTTTTGGCGTGAAATTGGTTGGCGAGAATCAGGCAAGTAAACTTACGGATTACTCGCAAGAAGTAAGATATTTTCATCTTAATCTTACAGATATGATTTCGGATTTAACTTTATGGGAACTTATTCCTGGTTTGGGAACATCTGATACTGAAAAGATTACCAATGATGCACCGGTTTATCAAAATGTTGAAATGTTGTCAGTTGAAATGGATAACAGACCATATGGTAATGTTTATTTAAAAGGTTATAGTGTGGGCAACTACGAAGATGGCGAATGGACATATGACGAAAAATCTTTTAAAAATGCATGTAAAGATGCAGGTTATGATTATGAAACTGTAAAAGAAGAATTAAACTTTTTGCCAGTATCAAAGGCTCTTGATGGCTATGATGCAGAGAGTCTTACAGATACATCTTATGGCGAATATATTAAGATTGAGTATGTTAATTCTGTGGGAACAAGAGCGTATTTTCCATATTTCGCTGAAATAGATGACGATAAGATATATCCAGAAGGTGATGCTTGTTTATCAAAGAAAAGAAGTTTAAAAGAAATTGAATTTTGGGTATGGTATTTTGCGGATCAATTCGAAGCAAAAATCTTTATGTTAAACAGTGGAGATGAACTAGAATGGGAAGATTGGTATAATGATTTTGTAATGAAGCAATATCTTAGAATTTCTAGTGATGTTCCTAGTGCAGGCAAAATAGCTGAAGAACTGTATATGGAAGGTGACGATGAATTTGATGGAATGAAAGTTTCAACAAAGAACTATAATCGTATGTCTAAAGCATATAGAGTTGCTCAGTGGATGGAAAAAAATACAAAGTACAATATTAATCTTAAGAGTATTGATGATGATACAGATCCTATTGAATACTTTTTAAGTAAGAGTAAAAAAGGTTATTGTACTCATTATGCAAGTGCGGCTACTCTTATTTTAAGAGAAATGGGTGTGCCTGCAAGAATGGTGACAGGTTATATGGTACCAAACAGCACATTTACATATGATGATGACAGATATGTTGCAACTGTTATGGATAATATGTCTCACGCATGGGTTGAGATTTATCTTGAAGGAATTGGTTGGGTGCCTGTTGAGGTTACAGAAGGTTATGTAGAAAAAGCATGGGATTCTGATTTTAAACGTCCTATTGTTGATGAAGATGAAAAGGAAACAGAAACTTCAGAAAAAGAGACACAGTCAGAGACAAGACCTGATGCTACACAACCTTCAACTACAAAACCACAGGAAAGTTCTACAACAAAACCTGCTGAAAAAGAGACAGAAGAGCAGACTACAACTAAAATGGAAGAAGAAACAACAACTAGTGCTGTAACATCAAATAAAGCTGATAGTTCTAATAAGTTTTTAATTTATGTTATTATTGCCATTGTTTTAGTTGTTGTGATTGCAGCTACAATTGTTATTATTTATATTGTTAGAGATAAAGCAGAAAAGAATCTTCTTGAACAAAAAAGACAAAAGAAAACATTAAATGTTATTAAACTTATTAACAGAAAAATTTATAAAAAATTAAGATTTACAGGAAAAGTTTCTAAATCTTTAATAACTGATTTAGAATATGAAGAAATTTTAAAAGAAAATTATATAGATATTTCAAAAGAAGATTGGGATAAATATATGAAAATTGTGAAAGCAAGCGCATTTTCTAATAACAATTTTACCGAAGAGGAAATGAATTTCTGTTATGAAATTTATTGCAAAATTATTAAGGACGGCAATAATTCCCAATAGACGCTTTTGGTTGACACAAAACTCAGTTTATGATAAAGTTATAAACTGAGTTTGTTTAATTTTCAAACTATTAATTATTTGACCAAAGAGGGTAGAAAAATGAATAATATTTTAGAGTATCTAGATAGTACAGTAGCTAGATTTCCTGAAAAAATTGCAGCAAAAGATGAGAAAAAACAGTGCACATATTTGGAATTGCAGACAAGAGCAAGACAGATAGGTACATGCATTGCGAGAAAGATTGAAACTCGCAAACCAGTGGCTGTATTTATGGAGAAGAGTGTTGATACATTACAGATATTTATGGGTATTGTATCAGCGGGAGATTTCTATGTATTAATAGACCCAAGTTTCCCATTGCAGAGAATTCAACAGATTCTTTCAGTGCTTAATCCAGAAATTGTTATTACAAAAGAAGAGCATAAGGAAAAGCTTAATGAAACAGGATACGAAGGAATCGTATGGATGGATTCTGATTTGGGTTGTGACGTGGATATGGACTTGCTTTCAAAAATTAGAAAGCAGAGTTTGAACACTGATCCATTGTATGGAATTTTCACATCAGGTTCAACAGGTGTGCCAAAGGGTGTTGTTATTTGTCACCGTTCGGTAATCGACTTTATTGATAATTTCACTGAAATATTTAATATTACAGAGAATGATGTTATCGGTAATCAAGCACCATTTGATTTTGATGTTTCAGTTAAGGATATATATTCATGTTTAAAGACAGGTGCTACACTTGTTATTATTCCTAAAGCATACTTTATGTTCCCTAACAATGTAGTGGACATGCTTGAAGACAATAAGGTTACAACACTTATTTGGGCGGTTTCGGCACTTTGCTTATTAAATCGTTTACACGGACTTAAGTACAAGGTTCCATCAGCTATAAACAAGATTATGTTTAGTGGTGAGATGATGCCAATTAAGCAGCTTAATCAGTGGAGAAACCATTATCCAAATGCAATGTTTGTAAATCTTTATGGACCAACAGAAATAACATGTAACTGTACTTATTATATTTTGGATAGAGAATTTTCAGAAGATGAAAAACTTCCAATGGGTGAAGCATTCCCTAATGAAAGAGTATTCCTTCTTGATGATGAAAATAAAGAAGTTACAGAACCTAAGGTTTCTGGTGAAGTATGTGTTGCGGGAACAGCGTTGGCACTTGGATATTATAACAATCCGGAAATGACAGCAAAGGCATTTACAGTTAATCCGCTTAATCCAAATTACCCTGAACTTATTTATCACACAGGTGATTTGGCATATTATGGAGAAGATGGCCAGATGTATTTTGCAGGAAGAAAAGATTTCCAGATTAAGCATATGGGACATAGAATCGAACTTGAAGAAATTGACACAGCATTGAATAGTTTATGTGGTGTTGAAAGAGCATGTACATTCTTTGATGAGCGCAAGAATAAAGTTGTTTGCTTCTATGTTGGAACAGATGATAAGAAGTCAATTATCGATGATATGAAGACAAAAGTTCCTGAGTTTATGGTTCCTAATGTATTTATGCAGGTGGAGGAAATGCCACTTACAAAAAATGGAAAGATTGACAGAGGATACTTAAAAGAGTTGTATCAGAATGGAGGCAAAGATGGAAAGTAATGCATTCAAAACAGTGTTAAATGATTTGGCCACTCCAAGTTATGTTTTCGATTTAGATAAATTGAAAGAAAGAATGGATTTAATTAAGGAAATATTAGGCGATAGAGCGGTACCATGTTACGCTATGAAGGCAAATCCTTTCCTTATTAAGCCAATGAATGACTATACAGAAAAGTATGAAGTCTGTTCACCAGGAGAATATGAAATTTGTTATAGAGCAGGCATTGACCCTGAAAAAATAGTAGTATCAGGTGTTAATAAAACATATGAGTCTATGACAAGAATTATGGATATAAGTGGTGGAAAAGGTATATTTACCATTGAGTCAATGGAACACTACGATATCTTATCAAAGGTATGTAAAGAACAGGATAAAAAAATAAAAGTTATTTTGAGACTTTCAAGTGGAAATCAGTTTGGTATGGACAAGGAAAATTTAGAAAAAGTTCTTGTGAAAGCCAAAGATGATGATGGAATGGAAGTTTATGGAATTCATTTCTATTCCGGAACACAAAAAAAATTGAAAAAAGTCGAAAAAGAACTTGCTAATTTAGAAGAATATGCTATATATATAAGAGATACTTATGGTATCACTCTCAAGGAGTTAGAATATGGTCCAGGTCTTTCTGTAACATATTTTGAAACAGATACACCTATAGATGCTAGAGAGCAACTTGAAGGACTTAAGGAGCTTCTTGATAGAATAACGGCCTATGAACATATCACTATTGAAATGGGACGTTTTATAGCAACTTGTTGTGGATACTACTTTACAAAGGTTATGGACGTAAAGAATACAGAAGATATTAATTACGCTATAGTAGATGGTGGTATACATCAACTTAATTATTACGGACAGATAATGGGTATGAAGAGACCTCATTTGACGTTAGTAAATGCAGATGGAACTGTTAATGAAGAAGAGCAGAACCTACCTTGGAACATTTGTGGTTCATTGTGTACTGTTAATGATGTTATTTTAAAAGGCGCTATGTTCCCAATGTTATCAAAAGGAGATTGCATAATCTTTGAAAATTGTGGAGCTTATTCAGTAACTGAAGGTATGGCATTATTCTTAAGTAGAGAATTGCCACAGATATTATTCTATTCAGAAAAAGATGGCTTTACAGTTGCAAGAGAGATGAAAGAAACTAATTTAATCAATTCATAAAAAGGAGACGAAAGAAAATGGAAGAATTAATTGAAATCTTAGAAGAAATACAGCCAGGTGTTGATTATGACACATGTACAACACTTATTGATGATCATATTTTAGACTCATTTGGTATACTTTCACTTGTATCTGAAATCGAGGATGCATTTGATGTAGAAGTATTGCCACAGGAGTTAGTAGCAGAAAATTTCAATTCAGCAGAGAGTCTTTGGAAGATGATTTGCAGACTTAGAGAGGAAGCGTAAAAGATGTCTTATCATTTAATAGACTATTTTGCCCTCTTCTTACCTATAGTAATTTTAGTATATCAGTTAACACCACAAAAATATCGTAAGTTTGTACTGTTGGCGGCAAATTATGTGTTTTTTTACATCATCAGTAAAAAATTAATTGTGTACATTATTGGCGCAACATTTGTAACACATTATGTGGGCATTTGGCTTGAAAATGTAGAACTTACAGAAAATGGTGGAGCAAAAGCTGTTACTAAAAAGAAAAGACTAGTGTTAGCATTTGGTATACTTGCTAATCTTGGAATTTTGATAATATTGAAATACCTTAATTTCTTTGGAGGAACTGTTTCGGCAGTGGTTGGAAACTTTATAGACTGGAAATATCAGCCAATTAAGTTTATGATTCCAATAGGTATTTCATTCTATACATTACAGATTATTTCATATTTGACAGATGTATATAGAGGAACACAAAAAGCGGAGCATAATGTACTTAAGATTGCATTGTATTTAAGTTTCTTCCCAACTATTATGGAAGGACCTATATGTAGATTTAATCAGGTTGCTGATGATTTATATGAATGCAGAGGAATCAAATTCACTAATATCAAATTCGGATATCAGAGAATTGTATGGGGTCTTTTTAAGAAACTCGTAATTGCAGATAGATTGTATCCTACAGTAGATAATATCTTTGATAATTATGATACTTGGGGCGGTGCAATGGTTGCATTTGGTGTACTTTGCTATACAATGCAGCTTTATATGGAGTTCTCGGGTTGTATGGATATTATCATTGGTAGTGGTGAAATATTTGGTATTAAACTTCCAGAGAATTTCAACCAGCCATTTATGGCTAGAGATGCTTCAGAGTTTTGGAGAAGATGACATATCACATTGGGTACTTTTTTCAAGGATTATATTTTTTATACAGTATCCCTTGCAAAACCAGTTAAGAACTATGCAAAGAAGGTCAAGGAAAGGTATGGTAGAAACGTAAGCAAATTTGTTGCACCTACTATTTCACTTTTCTGCGTATGGTCATGTAATGGTTTGTGGCATGGAGCAAACTGGACATTTATATTCTATGGAATGTACTATTTTGTGTTAATATTTATTGAGAATATTACAGAAGAACCTGTTAAAAAACTTACAACTAAGTTAAAGATTAATAGGGAATCAAAGGGTTACAGATTATTCCAGGCAATAAAACTTTTCATCATTGTAAATGTTGGTGAGTTGTTCTTTAGAGCAAATACATTGACAGATGGATTTAAAATGTTCTGGAAAATGATTACTGACTTTAGAATATCAGAATGGTTTGAAAAAGTTGGTAGTGTAAAAATGGATGAAAAAGACTTGATTGTTGTGGCAATTGGTCTTATAATAGTTACGGTTGTAGGATTTATCCGCGAAAAAGGTATTGACCTTAGAGAAAAAATTTCGCACTGGATTCTTCCTGCAAGATGGGCTTTCTGGTATGCAGCTATAATAGTTGTTGTCATCTTCGGAGCATACGGAAGTGGTTACAGTATAGTTGAAATGATTTACGCAGGTTATTAGCCTGGACGTATAGGAGAAAGAACTTATGGAGAATTTAAAAAAGGTTATAAGAGGTTTAGTATTTCTTGCAGGATTGTTCGGAATACTTATAGGTTTATCAGTAGTTATGCAGCCAGAAGTTGCAGCGTATAATGTTGATCATGTTGAAGATAAGATTTTTGAATTCAACAGAGAAGCAGAAGATACTATTGATGTTGTAATCGTAGGCGATAGTGAAACATATTCGGCATACAGTCCTTTACAGATTTGGAAGGATTATGGTATCACATCATATATTTGTGGTACATCTGCACAGCGTTTATGTGATACTAAGACTATTTTACAGGGTTGTTTTGAAAAACAGTCACCAAAGATTGTAATTCTTGAAACGAACTGCTTGTTCAGATATGCTGGTATTGATCAGGATCCAGATGCAAAGATTACAAATAAAGCATCTAAATTATTACCTGTTTTACAATATCACAACAGATGGAAAGAATTTGTTGATCCGGATAATCGTGACCATATTTCTAAGGAAACTATAAGAAAAGGTTTCAGACTCAGAACAGAAATTGTACCATATAAAGGTGGAGAATGGATGGAAGAGACTGATAAGAGAAAGAAGTTCGCAAGACTTGTTGAAGATTATTTGGTTGAGATAAAAGATTTTTGTAAGGAAAATGGTGCAGAACTTGTACTTGTATCTACACCAGCTCCAACTAACTGGACATATGCAAAGTATAATACAGTAAGTGATTGGGCAATTAAGCACGGAGTTACTTATTTAGATATGAACTTTGTTCATAAAGAAATGGGTATTGATTGGTCAAAGGATACAAGAGATGGTGGTAACCATATGAACTATGAAGGTGCTAAGAAGGTTACAGCATATTTTGGTAACTATCTTTCAACAGAATTTGATTTGGTTGATCATCGTGGAGATGAGAAATATAAATCTTGGGACGAAAGCGTAGAACAGTCAGGTTTAAAGTTTGATTAATTGATAAAATATAAGTGATACAATTTTCGGATTGTATCACTTTTTTTCTGTTGTAAATAAGTGTGTTAGTGTGGTATACTATAAGAGATTTATATGTGACTATTATATTAAGGAGTTATTTAGCAGATGATAAAGGTTTTATTCGTATGCCATGGCAATATTTGTCGTTCGCCTATGGCAGAATTTATTTTAAAAGCGATGGTTGAAAAGAAAGGTATGTCGGAGCAGTTTTTTATTGGTTCGGCAGCGACAAGTACTGAAGAGATAGGCAATCCTGTTCATCCTGGGACTGTTAGAAAGTTAAGAAGCGTTGGTATATCTTGTGATGGCAAGTATGCAGTACAACTTAGAAAATACGATTATAATTCATATGATTATATTATTGGTATGGAAACAGTAAACGTAAAAAATATTTTAAAAATTGTTGAAGGCGACCCGGAAGGAAAGGTGAGCAGACTTTTAGATTATTCTGGCAATCCAAGAGATATAGATGACCCATGGTACACAGGAAAGTTTAATGAAACATATGAGGAAGTATATGAAGGATGTCTCGGATTTCTTAGATATTTAAGAAAACAAGGTGTGATTTAGGAGGATTGAATGGAAGAATTATATAAAGCTATTGAGGACAAGATTAAAGAATCAGGATATACACGTGAGGTTAGCGGTAAGGATATATACGATGATATATGTGAGCAGATAGAGGATAAGGAGAATGGAAATTATCTTATTATTTCAAAGTTCTTTGAAGATACAGTTTTCGAGTATGTTATTACTGTAATGGATGAAGATTTCAATTTATCTGTTTTAACCATAAATGAGAATGGACAGAAGTATATTATTGATTTTGATAAGTAAGAAAGAGGCAATTATCTGTGAAAATTCATAGATGATTGCCTCTTTAATATTTTACATATTAAGCCTTAAATACAGGTCTTCCGTTTTCGTCAAATTCAACTTTCATAACCATTGCATGACGGTTTGGATCATATAATGGGTCTTCAGTTAAAATCTTTTCGTAAGGTCTTGCATGATAGATGCAAAGTGGTGTAACGCCATCTTCAGCAACTGTGAAACTATTATGTCCTGGTCCGTAGATTTCTTTTTCTGGCTGTGTGCCAAATACTGGATATCTAGATTTTGTCCAAGAGTTTCTGTCAAGTAAATCTGCGTTTTCATCAGCCTCCATCATACCCATACAGTAGCATGCGCCTGTAGCACTTGCTGAGAATGTAAGGAAAATCTTACCATTATTTTTAATAACGGCTGGTCCTTCATTTACCCAAAAACCAATTCTTTCCCAATCATAATCAGGAGTTGTAAGCATAAACTGTGGAGTTTTAAGTTTTGTAGGAGATTCCATCTCTGCAAGATAAAGATTTGATGCTGCAAACTGTCCGCCAGTTTTTTCAGCCCAACACATATATCTCTTGCCGTTTGCTTCAAATACTGTAGCATCAAGAGAAAAATCAATGAATGTCTTTGGATCGTCATCAGCAGGCTGCATCATACCGCATTCTTCCCATACATCATGAAGAGGATCCTGGCCTGTACATTTAAGTACATATGGGCGAAGTCTCCAAATATCATCTACCATACTTCCTGCGAAGTATATGTACCAACATCCATCTAAATAGTGAAGTTCAGGAGCCCAAATGTGCTGGCTCATTTCACCAGTTTCATGCTTTCTCCAAACTACAAAAGTTTCTGCATCAGCAAGTTCGTTAAGAGTTTTAGCTCTTCTAAGTTCGATACAGTCATATTCAGGAATAGAACCTGTAAAGTAATAATAACCATCTGTGTGGCGGTAAACATATGGATCCGCTCTCTGTAAAACAAGTGGTTTATTGTATTCTGTATTCATAATATTCCTCCATTCCAGTGTAATATATACACCAAAAAAATCTATTACTATTCTATCAACTAAATAGCATAATTACAAGCACAATTTGGATTATAAGAATAAGCGGCATAAATACTACAAAATACCAATGCTTAGTCTTGTGTCTGCATATTTGCATACCAGCATTTGAACCAATTGAACCTCCTAAAATAGCAAATAAAAACAGAGTTTTTTCCGGAATACGCCATTTGCCCTTTATAGCAAAATGCTTGTCCAAAGCCATAGATATAAATCCTGCAACGTTGATGATTACAAGATATATGATTAAAATCATAATAAGTGTGTCGTTCATAAATACCTCCAATGTTATGTTAGTTATTTGTAAACTATTTTATCATGAAATAAGTATTAATAAAACCACTTCAATCCTCAAAGTATGTTTTTTAAGTGTTGAAAGATTTTTATTTGTTTTAATAACACGTACGTATATCTGGAAGATTATGTGATTAGGAAAATAATAATCTTCTAGTAATACGGTAGTGTTATTAAAACAAATAAAAATCTGTCAATAGATAAAAAAACATACTTTGCGAATTGAAGTAAAATAAAAATAAAACTTGTAAATATACTGATTATCAATTATAATGGATAAATATGGACAAAATACCATTATGAATGGAGGATTTAAATGTTAGATTTAAAATTTGTCAGAGAAAATCCTGATATAGTAAAGGAAAATATTAAGAAAAAGTTTCAAGATAGCAAGTTACCTTTAGTTGATGAGGTGATTGAACTTGATGCGAAAAGCAGAGCTGCTAAGCAGGAAGCTGATGACTTGAGAGCAAACAGAAACAAGATTTCTAAAGAAATCGGAGCGTTGATGGCTCAGGGTAAAAAAGAAGAAGCAGAAGAAGTTAAGAAAAAAGTAACTGAAGCTGCAACTAAACTTGCTGAATTAGAAGCATTAGAAGCAGAACTTTCTGAAAAAGTTACAAAGATAATGATGGTTATTCCAAATATCATTGATGAGTCAGTTCCAATCGGAAAGGACGACAGTGAGAATGTTGAAATACAAAAATACGGCGAACCAGTAGTTCCAGACTTCGAGATTCCATACCATGCAGAGATTATGGAAGGCTTTAAGGGTCTTGATCTTGACAGTGCAAGAAAGGTTGCTGGTAATGGATTTTACTATTTAATGGGTGATATCGCAAGACTTCATTCAGCTGTTATTTCATACGCTAGAGACTTTATGATTGACAGAGGTTTCACATACTGTGTACCACCTTTCATGATTAGAAGTGAAGTTGTTACAGGTGTTATGAGCTTTGCTGAAATGGAAGCTATGATGTACAAGATTGAAGGCGAAGATTTATATCTTATTGGTACAAGCGAGCACTCAATGATTGGTAAATTTATTGACACTATTATTCCTGAAGAGGAACTTCCACATACACTTACAAGCTATTCACCATGTTTCAGAAAAGAAAAGGGTGCACACGGCATTGAAGAGAGAGGTGTATATAGAATTCACCAGTTTGAGAAGCAGGAAATGGTAGTTGTATGTAAGCCTGAAGATAGCAAGATGTGGTTTGACAAATTATGGCAAAACACAGTTGATTTATTCAAAAGTCTTGATATTCCTGTTAGAACACTTGAATGTTGTTCAGGAGATTTAGCGGACCTTAAGGTTAAATCAATTGACGTTGAAGCTTGGTCACCAAGACAGCAGAAGTACTTTGAAGTAGGTAGCTGTTCAAATCTTTCAGATGCACAGGCTAGAAGACTTAAGATAAGAGTTAAGGGTAGTGATGGTGAAAAGTATTTCGCACATACACTTAACAACACAGTAGTAGCACCACCTAGAATGCTTATTGCATTTCTTGAAAATAACTTGCAGGCGGATGGTTCAGTAAGAATTCCAGAAGCTTTAAGACCTTATATGGGTGGAAAAACAGAGATTAGAAAATAATAATAAACATATAAACGGAGGAATAAAAAATGTTTTCATTTGACGAAGTATTAAATTTTGACCCTGAAGTTGCAGCAGCAATGAACGATGAGATTGCTAGACAGAATAGCCACATCGAACTTATTGCATCAGAGAACTTTGTAAGCAAGGCTGTTATGGCAGCTATGGGTAGCCCACTTACAAATAAGTATGCAGAAGGATATCCAGCAAAGAGATATTATGGTGGATGTCAGTATGTTGACGTTGTAGAAAATCTTGCAATTGAAAGAGCAAAGAAGATTTTTGGTTGTGAATATGCAAATGTTCAGCCACACTCAGGTGCACAGGCAAATATGGCAGTATTTTTCGCAATCGTTAAGCCAGGCGACACAGTTATGGGTATGAGCCTTGCAGATGGTGGTCACCTTACACATGGTTCACCAGTTAATATGTCTGGTAAGTACTTCAACATCGTATCTTACGGTGTAAATGAAGATGGTTACATTGATTATGATGAAGTTTTAAGAATAGCTAAAGAAGCACAGCCTAAGTTAATCGTTGCTGGTGCTAGTGCCTATCCAAGAGAAATCGACTTCAAGAAATTCAGAGAAATCGCTGATGAAGTTGGTGCATACCTTATGGTAGATATGGCTCATATCGCTGGTCTTGTTGCAGCAGGACTTCATATGAATCCATTCCCACATGCACATGTTGTAACAACAACTACACATAAGACACTTAGAGGACCTAGAGGTGGTATGATCCTTTCAAATGCTGAAATGAACGAAAAGTTCAACTTCAATAAGGCTGTATTCCCAGGTATCCAGGGTGGTCCTTTGATGCATGTTATCGCAGCTAAGGCTGTATGTTTCAAGGAAGCTTTAGATGACAGCTACAAAGTATATATGCAGAACGTTAAGGCTAATGCAGCAGCACTTGCTAAGGGCCTTATGGACAGAGGTTTCAATCTTGTATCAGGTGGTACAGACAACCACTTAATGCTTGTTGATTTACAGAATATGAACATCACAGGTAAGGAATGTGAGAAGATTCTTGATGCAGGTAATATTACATGTAACAAGAATGCTATCCCAAGAGACCCAGCTTCTCCATTCGTAACAAGCGGTATCAGACTTGGTACACCAGCTGTTACATCAAGAGGTATGGTTGCAGAGGATATGGATGTTATCGCTGAAGCAATTTCACTTCTTGTTAAGGATGTTGATGCAAATTCAGCAAAGGCTATGGAACTTGTTAAGACATTAACAGATAAGTATCCACTTTACTCATAAGGAAAATTTACATAGGCTGTCGCTAACAAGCGGCAGCCGTGCTTAATAATGGAAAGGATATGACAAATATGTCAGGTTCAGTTTACGGAAATATTTTCAAGGTTTCAACTTGGGGCGAGTCACATGGTAAGGCTATAGGCGTTACAGTTGATGGATGTCCAGCAGGACTTGAACTTTGTGAGGATGATATTCAAAAATATTTAAACAGAAGAAAACCAGGACAGTCTAAGTACACAACTCCTAGAAATGAAGCGGATAAGGTTGAAATTCTTTCAGGTATATTTGAAGGTAAAACAACAGGAACAGCTATTTCAATGGTTGTATATAATCAGACACAGCGTTCATCTGATTATAGTGAAATTGCAAGTTACTACAGACCAGGTCATGCAGATTATACATTTGATATGAAGTATGGTTTTAGAGATTATAGAGGTGGCGGTCGATCTTCGGGAAGAGAAACAATAGGCAGAGTGGCAGCAGGTGCCATTGCAGCAAAGTTACTTGAAGAACTTGGTGTAAGTGTTTATGCGTATACAAAGTCTATTGGGGATATAGAAATTGACTATACCCGTTTTGATAAAGATGAAAGAGATAATAATGCAGTAGCTATGCCAGATAGCAATGCGGCAGTTAAAGCCTGCGAATATCTGGATAAGATGTTAAAAGAGCTTAACTCTACAGGCGGTATTATAGAATGTACTGTTGATGGACTTAAGGCTGGTGTTGGTGAACCTGTATTTGAAAAGTTAGATGCAAATCTTGCTAAGTCAATTATGTCTATTGGCGCTGTTAAGGGCTTTGAAATTGGTGCCGGCTTTGAGGTTGCTAAGTCAAATGGATATGATAATAATGATTCATTTGTAATGGAAAACGGTAACGTTTCTAAAAAAACTAATAACGCAGGCGGTATTTTAGGTGGAATTTCAGATGGAAGCCAGATAGTATTGCGTGCGGCTATTAAACCAACTCCATCAATATTTAAAGAGCAGGAAACTGTAAATAAGGTTGGTGAAGATATAAAGGTTCAGATAAAAGGTCGTCATGATCCAATTATCGTTCCAAGAGCAGTAGTTGTAGTTGAAGCAATGACAGCAATTACAGTTTTAGATATGTTACTTATGTCAATGACTTCCACAGTCAGTGGAATTAAGAAATTTTTTGAATAAGGATATTAATTTATGTACAAATTATTGAAACAGGATGGCATGGCCAAAAGAGGAGAATTTCATACAGTTCACGGTGTAATTCAGACGCCTGTATTTATGAATGTTGGTACAGCAGCAGCTATTAAAGGTGCAGTGTCGACAGAAGATTTACAGGGAATAAAGACTCAGGTTCAACTTTCAAATACTTATCATCTTCATGTAAGACCAGGTGATAAGATTGTAAAGCAGATGGGTGGATTGCATAAATTTATGGTATGGGACAAACCAATTCTTACAGATTCAGGTGGATTTCAAGTGTTTTCACTTGCAGGCCTTCGTAAGATAAAAGAAGAAGGCGTGTATTTTAATTCCCACGTAGATGGAAGAAAGATATTCATGGGTCCTGAAGAAAGTATGCAGATTCAGTCAAATCTTGCATCTACTATAGCCATGGCTTTTGACGAGTGCCCTCCAGCTTTGGCAGAAAGACAATATATTGAAAATTCAGTAGCCAGGACAACAAGATGGTTAAAAAGATGTAAGGATGAGATGGCTAGACTTAATAGTTTAGATGATACTATCAACAAGCATCAAATGTTGTTTGGTATTAATCAAGGCGGTATTTTGGAAGATGTTCGTGTGGAACACGCAAAGACTATCGCCGAAATGGATTTAGATGGATATGCAATCGGAGGATTGGCAGTTGGTGAAAGTCACGAGGA
Source organism: Lachnospiraceae bacterium (assembly GCA_017935565.1). Taxonomy (GTDB): domain Bacteria; phylum Bacillota; class Clostridia; order Lachnospirales; family Lachnospiraceae; genus SVEL01. Next base: position 130,077 of record JAGBHK010000008.1, on the reverse strand, counting down.
TATGTATCGTGTGCTTGATGCTACAGTACCACATCTTCCTGTAAATAAACCAACATATCTCATGGGCGTTGGAACACCAGCGAACATACTTGAGGCAGTTGATAGAGGTGTTGATTTCTTTGATTGTGTGTACCCTACAAGAAATGGTCGTCATGGTCATTTGTATACAAATCATGGAAAGATAAATCTTTTCAATGCAAAGTATGAACTGGATTCTCGTCCTATTGAGGAAGGTTGTCAGTGTCCTGCATGTAGAACATATAGTAGGGCATACATCAGACACCTTTTAAAAGCAAAGGAAATGCTTGGAATGAGATTATGTGTATTGCATAACTTGTATTTTTATAATACAATGATGGAAGAAATCAGAGAAGCCATTGAGCAAGGAAGATACAAAGAGTATAAGAAAGCAAAACTCGAAGGCTTTGAACAGGGTTATGAAAAATAAATTATTAAAAGAAAGAAGGAAATAATAATGATAACAAATACTTTAGGTTTACTTGAAGCAGCACAGCCAAATGCAGGAGCAAGCTGGATAATTATGATTGCGTATATTGCAATTTTTGGTCTTGGTATTTACTTTTTAATAGTAAAACCACAGAAGAAGGAACAGCAGAGACACAATATGTTGATTGCTTCTATGGAAGTAGGCGATTATGTTCTTACAACAGCTGGTTTTTACGGAACAGTAATCGATATTCAGGATGATACAATTATCGTTGAATTTGGTAACAACAAGAACTGTAGAATTCCAATGAAGAAGCAGGCTGTTGTTGAAATTGAAAAGGCAAGCGAAGTATAGTTTTTATATTTATGCACTTAATGTTACGAATATAAGTTTTTCTAAGTGTTTTGGTATATGTTTATATGTTTGACGCGAACGGCTTATATGCGCCATCCATGGCTTAAATAAGCCTCTTGCTGACATCGTGTCAGCAAGTCGCTGGATACGCACAAAACACTAAGAAAAACTAATATTCTCCACTATAAGTGATAAATATAAAAATTTAAAATTTCTGATTCATATTGATAAATCTACGCAAATAACGAGTATATCAAGGAGTAAGTTGTATAAACGACTATTCTTTGGTATATTTTTATTATGTGATGAAAATATTAATATTGAATATAAAAAATGGTGGTGAGATGATGGCTGATAATTCAAATGCTCAATATATAAAAATGACGGAAACGCCAGTTACTAAACTTATTATTACCCTTGGTATTCCAACAACAATTAGTATGCTGGTTACTAATATTTACAATATGGCAGATACCTATTTTGTAAGTACTTTGGGAACTAGTGCAAGTGGTGCTGTTGGCATTGTTTTTGGGTTTATGGCTGTAATTCAAGCGTTTGGCTTTATGTTTGGTCATGGTGCAGGTAGTATTATTTCCAGATGTTTAGGGAAAAAAGATATGGATGAAGCATCAGATATAGCGTCAACAAGTTTCTTTGCGGCGCTTATTGCAGGACTTATTGTTACTATATTTGGTTTGATTTTCATTGAGCCTTTGGCGATTTTGCTTGGAAGTACAAAAACTATTCTTCCATATGCAAAAACATATATATTTTATATATTGTTAGCGGCTCCAGTTATGACTGGTAGTTTTGTTCTTAATAATATTTTAAGATATGAGGGTAAGGCCGCGCTTGCAATGATTGGCCTTATATCTGGTGCAGTTATTAATATATTTGGTGATTTTGTATTAATTAAGATATTTAATATGGGTATTGCAGGTGCGGGAATATCCACTGCAGTTTCACAAACGATAAGTTTCTGTATATTACTTAGTTTGTTTTTGATTGGTAAAACACAGAGCAAATTAAGAATAAAAAATTTGTTTGTGGGATTCAAAAATTTATTGATTCGAATGAAAAATATTTGCGTAACGGGACTTTCAAGTTTTGTTAGACAAGGACTAACAAGTTTTGCTACAATGGTTTTAAACAATAAAGCTGGAGCATACGATGATGCTACAGTTGCTGCAATTTCAATAGTTTCGAGAATTAGTTTCTTTATTTTTGCGGTAGGGCTTGGAATTGGACAGGGATATCAACCTGTTGCAGGCTTTAACTATGGTGCAGGAAAATATAGTCGTGTAAAAAAAGGATTCTTCTCAACATTGATTATTGGCGAAGTGTTACTTGGTACATTTGCAGTTATTGGAATGTTCTTTACGGAAGAATTGGTGAGATTATTTAGAAATGACCCTGATGTAATCGAAATTGGTTCATTTGCGCTTAAATTCTATTTTGGAGCATTGTTCTTCCAACCACTAGCTGTTTGTGCGACAATGATGCTTCAAAGTGTAGGAAAAAGTATTTCCGCGGCAGTTCTTTCATCAATGAGAAGTGGACTTTTGTTTTTACCTACAATTTATATAATGTCGGCTGCATTTGGTAAAAAAGGAATTGTACTATCTCAGCCATTGACTGATGTTTTAGCATTTTTGGTTACAATACCATTTGTGGTAGTATTTTTTAAAAATTTACCTAAAGAAGATAGAAAAGAAGAGAAAAGTTGCAAGGTGTAAAAACTTTGCAACTTTTTTTCGCTAAATCAACAACTTTTTGTTGAAATTACTTGAAAAATATTATATCATAGAAAGATATAGCGAGTATTTATAAAATGCTCACTATACTATGTTAAATTACGAATGGAAAGAAGGCAAAAGTTATGAATTTTAACGTAGCAGTTATTCCTGGCGACGGCATTGGTCCGGAAATAGTTAATGAAGCAAGAAAAGTATTGGACGCAGTTGGTGCAAAGTATGGTCATACTTTCAACTACACAGAAGTCCTTATGGGTGGTGTGTCTATCGATGCACACGGAGTACCACTCACAGATGAGGCTCTCGCTACAGCGAAGGCGAGTGACGCGGTGTTACTTGGAGCCGTCGGTGGTCGAGTCGGTATTGATAAATGGTATGAGTTACCTCCAAATTTAAGACCTGAAGCAGGTTTGTTGGCAATTAGAAAGGGTTTAGGCTTATTTGCAAATTTAAGACCTGCATATTTATATAATGAACTTAAAGCAGCATGCCCACTTAAAGAAAGTGTTGCAGACGCAGGCTTTGATATGATGGTTGTTAGAGAATTAACAGGTGGTCTTTATTTCGGCGAAAGAAAGACAGAAGAAGTTAATGGTGTTATGACAGCTATTGATACATTAAAATACGATGAAAATGAGATTAGAAGAATTGCTATCAAGGCATTTGACATTGCTAGAAAGCGTAGTAACAAGGTTATCAGCGTTGATAAGGCAAATGTATTAGATTCTTCAAGATTATGGCAAAAGGTTGTTAATGAAGTTGCAAAAGATTATCCAGATGTGACTTTAGAGCATATGCTTGTTGATAACTGTGCAATGCAGCTTGTAAAGGACCCATCGCAGTTTGATGTTATCCTTACAGAGAATATGTTTGGTGATATTTTATCAGACGAAGCTAGTATGATTACTGGTTCAATCGGTATGTTATCATCAGCAAGCTTAGCAGAAGGCAAGTTTGGTTTATATGAACCAAGCCATGGCGCTGCTCCAGACATTGCAGGAAAGAATATTGCAAACCCTATAGCAACTATTCTTTCAGCAGCTATGATGTTAAGATACTCATTTGATTTAGACAAAGAAGCTAACGCGATTGAAGACGCTATTAAGTCTTTACTTGCAGATGGTTATAGAACAGTCGACATTATGTCCGAAGGCATGAAGCAGGTTTCATGTAGTGAAATGGGCGACTTGATTTGTGAAAGAGTTTAAGAAAGGTATAGGTAATAGATATGAGAAGTGATGCAGTAACAAAAGGTATGCAGCAGGCACCACATCGTTCTTTGTTTAATGCTTTAGGCCTTACAAAGGAAGAATTAAATAAGCCACTTGTTGGTATTGTTTGCTCATACAATGAGATAGTACCAGGTCATATGAACCTTGATAAGATTGCAGATGCAGTTAAGTTAGGTGTTGCAATGGCAGGCGGTACACCAATCCAGTTCCCAGCTATCGCAGTATGTGATGGTATTGCAATGGGACATTCAGGAATGAAGTATTCCTTAGTAACAAGAGATTTGATTGCTGACTCAACAGAGTGTATGGCAATGGCTCATAAATTTGACGCATTGGTTATGATTCCAAACTGTGATAAGAATGTACCAGGTCTTCTTATGGCAGCAGCAAGACTTAATGTACCTACAATCTTTGTAAGTGGTGGTCCAATGCTTGCAGGTAGAGTAAAGGGTTGTAAGACATCTTTATCAAGTATGTTTGAAGCAGTTGGTTCATATGCAGCTGGAACAATGACTCTCGAAGATGTTGAAGAGTTCGAAGCAAAGGCTTGTCCAACATGTGGTTCATGCTCAGGTATGTACACAGCAAACAGTATGAACTGTTTAACAGAGGCTCTTGGTATGGGTCTTCCAGGAAATGGTACAATCCCAGCTGTTTATTCAGAAAGAATCAAACTTGCAAAGCATGCAGGTATGAAGATTATGGAACTCCTTGAAAAAGGAATTAAGCCAAGAGATATTATGACAAAAGAAGCGTTCGAAAATGCTTTAACAGTAGATATGGCACTTGGATGTAGTACAAACAGTATGCTTCATTTACCAGCTATCGCAAATGAAGCTGGCGTAGATATCAACCTTGATATTGCAAATGAAATCAGTGCTAGAACTCCTAACCTTTGCCACCTTGCACCAGCTGGTCATACATACATTGAAGACTTAAATGAAGCTGGCGGTGTATACGCAGTAATGAATGAATTAAATAAAAAGAACTTATTACATACAGATTTGATTACAGCTACAGGTAAGACAGTTGGAGAAAATATCGAAGGCTGTGTAAATAGGGATCCAGAAGTTATCCGTCCAATCGAAAATCCATACAGTGAAGTTGGTGGTATTGCAGTATTACGTGGTAACTTAGCTCCAGATACTTGTGTTGTTAAGCGTTCAGCAGTTGTTCCTGAAATGCTTAAGCATTCAGGTCCTGCAAGAGTATTTGATTGTGAAGAAGATGCAATTGACGCTATTAAGTCAGGCAAAATCGTTGCTGGCGACGTAGTAGTTATCAGATATGAAGGCCCTAAGGGTGGTCCTGGTATGAGAGAAATGCTTAATCCTACATCTGCAATCGCAGGTATGGGACTTGGCTCATCAGTAGCTCTTATTACAGATGGTCGTTTCTCAGGTGCTTCAAGAGGTGCTTCAATTGGTCATGTTTGTCCGGAAGCGGCAGTAGGTGGTCCTATCGCATTAGTTGAAGAAGGCGATATCATCAATATTGATATTGACAATCACTTACTTGAACTTGCAATTTCAGAAGAAGAATTTGCAGCTAGAAAAGCTAAATGGCAGCCAAGAGAACCAAAAGTTAAGGATGGTTACCTTGGAAGATATGCTTCCCTTGTTACAAGTGCAAGCAAGGGTGCAGTACTTAAGAGTAATATATAAGAGAAAGGTTGAGAAAATATGCAGTTAAATGGTTCGGAAATTATTATTGAATGTTTAAAAGAACAAAAAGTTGATACAATCTTTGGTTATCCAGGTGGTACAATTTTAAATGTTTATGATGCTTTATATAAGCACCAGAGCGAGATTAAGCATGTTCTTACATCTCACGAGCAGGGCGCATCACATGCAGCTGATGGTTATGCAAGAGCAACAGGTAAGGTTGGTGTTTGTATGGCTACTTCAGGTCCTGGTGCAACAAACTTAGTAACAGGTATTGCTACAGCTTATATGGATTCTATTCCACTTGTAGCTATTACTGCAAACGTTGCTAAACCAGCTCTTGGTAAGGATTCTTTCCAGGAAATCGATATTGCAGGCGTTACAATGCCTATTACAAAGCACAACTACATTGTTAAGAATGTAGAAGATATTGCTGATACAATTAGAGAAGCTTTCTACATTGCAGCATCTGGCAGACCAGGTCCTGTACTTGTGGATATTACAAAGGATGCTACAGCAGGTGTTTGCGAATACACTCCAGTTGAACCTAAGAAGATTGAAAGAAAGACAGAAACAATTTGTGATTGTTCTGTAGATGCAGCTATCGAACTTATCAAGGAAGCTAAGAAGCCTTTTATCTACATTGGTGGTGGTGTTATCGCAGCTGCAGCTAACGAAGAATTAGCAGAGTTCGTTAAGAAAGTTAATGCTCCAGTTTGTGATTCACTTATGGGTAAGGGCGCATTTGATAACAATGATGAACTTTACACAGGTATGATTGGTATGCACGGTACAAAGGCATCTAACTTCGGTGTTTCTAAATGTGATTTACTTATTGCAATCGGCGCAAGATTTAGTGATAGAGTAACAGGTAATGCTAGCAAGTTTGCTAATAATGCAAAGATTATTCACATTGACGTTGATGCAGCTGAAATCAACAAGAATGTTAAGACAGATGTAAGCATTATCGGTGATGCTAAAGAGGTTCTTGCTAGAATTAATGCTAAACTTGATTCACAAGACCATGCAGAATGGATTGCTGAAGTTAAAGAAATGAAGGAAAAATTCCCACTTTCATACAATCAGGATGCACTTACAGGTCCATACGTAATCGAAAAGATTTACGAGGCTACAAAGGGTGAAGCTGTTATCACAACAGAGGTTGGTCAGCATCAGATGTGGGCTGCTCAGTTCTATAAATACAAAGAACCAAGAACGCTTATTTCTTCAGGTGGTCTTGGTACAATGGGTTACGGTCTTGGCGCTTCTATTGGTGCTAAAATTGCAAGACCTGACAAGAAGGTTATCAATATTGCAGGTGATGGTTGTTTCAGAATGAATATGAACGAAATCGCTACAGCAGTTAGATATAATGTTCCAATCGTACAGGTTGTTATTAACAATCACGTACTTGGTATGGTTAGACAGTGGCAGACATTGTTCTATGGCCAGAGATATTCTAATACAATATTAAATGATGCAGTTGACTTTGTTAAACTTGCAGAAGCTATGGGTGCTAAGGCATATAGAATCACATCTAAGGATGAAGTTGATTCAGTACTTGCAGAAGCACTTAACCAGGATGTTCCAGTTGTTATCGAATGCCAGATTGCAGAAGATGACAAGGTGTTCCCAATGGTTGCACCGGGCGGAGCAATTGCAGAAGCATTTGATGCTAAAGATTTAGAAAACAAATAAGAAGGAGATATTATTATGTCAAGAGTATATAACTTTTCAGCAGGTCCAGCAGTGTTACCTGAAGAAGTATTAAAAGAAGCAGCAGAGGAAATGTTTGATTACAAAGGAACTGGTATGTCAGTTATGGAAATGAGCCATCGTTCAAAGGCTTACCAGGCAATCATTGATGAAGCAGAAGCTGATTTAAGAGATTTAATGAACATTCCAGATAATTATAAAGTATTATTCTTACAGGGTGGTGCTTCATTACAGTTCGCAATGATTCCAATGAACCTTATGAAGAATAAGAAGGCAGCTCATATCGTAACAGGTCAGTGGGCAAAGAAGGCATACCAGGAAGCTAAGATTTATGGTGAAGCAGTAGAAGTTGCTTCTTCAGCAGATAAGACATTCTCATACATCCCAGATTGTTCAGACCTTGATATTCCAGAAGATGCTGACTATGTATACATCTGTGAAAACAACACAATTTACGGAACAAAGTTCAAAGAACTTCCAAATACAAAGGGCAAAATACTCGTATCTGACGTTTCATCATGCTTCTTATCAGAGCCAGTTGATGTAACAAAGTACGGCGTAATTTACGGTGGTGTTCAGAAGAATATTGGACCAGCTGGTACAGTTATCGTAATCATTAGAGAGGACCTTATTACAGAAGATACACTTCCAGGAACTCCAACAATGATGAAGTATAAGATTCATGCAGATAATGGTTCTATGTACAACACACCTCCTTGCTACAACATCTACATCTGCGGTAAGGTATTTAAGTGGATTAAGAAGATGGGTGGTCTTTCAGCAATGAAAGAACACAACGAAAAGAAAGCTAAGATTCTCTATGATTTCTTAGATCAGAGCAAGTTATTCAAGGGTACAGTTGAACCTAAGGATCGTTCACTTATGAATGTTCCATTCGTAACAGGTAATGAAGAACTTGATGCTAAATTTGTAAAGGAAGCTAAGGAAGCTGGTTTCGAAAACCTTAAGGGACACAGAACAGTTGGTGGTATGAGAGCAAGTATCTACAATGCTATGCCAATCGAAGGTGTTGAAGCTTTAGTTGCATTTATGAAGAAGTTTGAAGAAGAAAATATGTAATTTTTCGAGCGAGCTCTGAATAATTATAGTAATGTGAAAAAGATAAGCCGGTTGTGCATATGTGCATGACCGGCTTTTGTATATTTATGGCTCTTTCATTTATTGACATAAGATGTGTAGAATGATATATTTAAAGTGTAGCCATAGTAGATACGTAGGCGCTCTTATTATAAGAATCCCTCGTATCAGTGACCTATGGCTTTTATTGTGGAGGGAATAGTTGATGGATAATATAAACATTGTTAGTAAAAAGAAAAAGAGGTCAATAACTATAAGAATCATTAATTTTATAGTAATATCAATTATTGTGTTTGTTACATTATGTATTCTAACGCTATGTGTTATTTCGTTTACATATAATTTTGGAATAATGTCTAATGCGGAGAGTGTAGAGTGTGATATTGGGGAGGAGGTTGACGTAGATTATCTAGATAAAGAGGAACATAATGGGATTACTATTTATTCATATGAGGGAACAAAGAGTGATAATCCTGAAGATTATAGGTATATAAGTTTCGATGTGAGGGTTAAAAGTTTTTGTATACAGGATCAGGTGAGAGTAGATGCTGTATTGTCTGAAATTAAATATTTTGAAGAGAATATATTGTATTCATATGAACATACATTAGACATGAATCATTTTATAAATAGTGGTGATTCTATAACCTTACCTGTAGGTTTGTATGTGTATGTTGGTGATATGACGGAAGAAGATATTGAAAAATTAATTGATGGTGTGGTTATAGATGTTGTTGTAGGTGGTGAAGTGAGAAAAAGTGTTAAGTTTTCTAAATGTGATAACGTAATATATTAGAAAATTTGCTACATTTAGTGTAAAAGAGTTAGTATTCGAGTGATTCGGTCTGGAAAACCGGTTACGCTTGAATGCTGACTCTTTTTTTAGATTGATGCAGGAGAAAAAACGATGTAAAAAGGACAAAAATCATCATATTTACGCAAAAAAAGAGAATTAACCACCTTTATTTCGTTAATATGATGATTGTATAATGAGTTCGTGTGTTATATAATTCATATCGAACTTGCAAAATGGTGCAGGTTTAAATAAGAATAAGAGGTGAAAAAAGATGATGAAAAAATTATTTACAATGATGCTTATTGTAGCATTAGCGATTACTAGTTTGTTTGCGTGCTCTAAGGATGAGGCAAGTGACAGCAAGGAAAGCAAAAAAGAAAGTGATGGAGGAAAAACAAGTAACGAAAAGTCAGAGGAAGACATTGAATGGATTGAAGTAGAATTCAAAGACTTATATACTGAAAAAGGAACAGTAGATGGCGAAGAAAAAGTTATATATGAATTATATGCTCAGTTTGATGGCGTAAAAGAAATGTTCCTTTTGTCGGAAGAACAGTATGAAACACTTTGGTATTATTGTTATGGATTGACAACCGATTCGGACAATGATTTCCATTTATACATAGCATACGATGCAGCTAAGGATGCTGATACAACTGAAAAAGGCACAGTAACTGATTATAAAATCGTAAATAATAATGAGACTGTATCTGTAAATGGCGATGTTGACGAAGCAAAGAAGTATTTTATTAATGAGTGCGATTTGTTTGAGGTTGGCGAAGGCAATTTTATAATGAGTATATATAATGAAATGTATGAAAATTTAGATAGTGAGAATGCATACATTATGTATACATGTTACTGGTACGAAGATAATGATTCTGTTGATATGGATTCGTTATCAGAAAATAAGAGAGTTGTCTCGACGGTAACTATCTATAAAAAGGACAATGAAGAATTATTTAATCAGTTAGTTGGATATTCTGAAAAAAGAATTGATTATATTAAATGTAAAGCAAAGTGTGATGTTAGTGTTATCAGAGTATTCGGCAATCCAAGTAATGAGTTTGAAATTATTGAAATAGGCGAAGTGGTTGAAAAAGATTATTAATATTGACATTTTATTTACACATAAAGAGGAGAAAACAATAAATGAAAATACTTAATGTATCAAAAAGATTATTTGCATTGTTATTATGTGTGATAATAACAGTTGGAAGTGCTAAGATAACATTAGCAGATGTTGACAATCCTAATCTGTCATTGACAGAGCAGTTGTTTGGATTATCATTTCACCGTTATCACTACTTAGATGAGAATGGTAAAGAGATTGAAAATACGATGTATTGCACCAGCGAGGAGGATATTAAAAATACTGGTATACTCATTAAAAAGCGTGCGGAATCAGGCAATACAGTGGTTGATATTGAAATCGATGCAGCTAGAAATGATGAGTACAATAAGTGTAAGCCAGTTTTAATTTGGTTACATAAGGGTGATGGATTGTTTGATGCTACGAAATGGACAGACCCAGAAAAGTGGTATGACAATAAATTAGCAAATGGAACACTTTTATTAACTGTAATTGACAGTAGTACTACAGAATACAAAGCTACTATTGGTATTAAATCTCATATGAAAGATATTATATCTTCATTGATGGATGGCGGATATTGGGAAGTTGAATTTTACAGTGAAGACGCTATACCGGATAAGTTAAGATTTGCATATGACACTCAGACAATGTCTGAGGACGAACTTGAAGAGTATATTCAGGAAAATAATATTAAATTGCAGCAAGAATGGTTCAACACTGACACTGGATTTAGACCTGAAACTGACGGTTTTCCTTTTGAAAATGTTGATGTAGTTGGTGGTGGAGGTAAATGTGCAGGATACGCGTATTTAGCTATAATGAAGTTTTTAGGATTAAGACCACCAATTGAGGATGAGGTAGTATTAGAGCATGATTGGGCTGATGTGATTTATGGTGATTCACCTATGGATGATTTAGATATAGAAAGCGTGAAACATGCCACACCGTCCTTGAATATTAATGATTCTTTGTCTAGAGATGGATATACTGTAGCAGACAAAAAGAATTCGTATTGGTCTCCTATAACTGATGATTCAGATGACTATGATTTATCTGATTCAGATACAGCATTTTTTAGTTTGCTAGAGGATAGTTTCTATAGATGTAATGCTGCGAATAAATTGTTAGGACCAGCTGTAAAGGATAACCATTGGAGTTATGTTGAATTGATGTGTGGTAAGTTATCTGAAGGAATCCCTGTTATTGTATCTCCTCATGTAAATGGTGGTGGACATGCGCTTGTAGCATATAAATCAGAAATGATTGATGACGATACTGTACGAGTTTATGTCTATGATTGTAACAGGCCTGATGATTTTATTTACAGATATTTGAAGAATAGTAAGGGAGAAAGTATCGAAGATACTGCTTGGGTATATTCTGAGGAAGATGCAAGTAAATTTAACTATATTGATTTTACGAAAGTAGAGGTAGAAGAATATATAGGCAATTATAAGTTTGGTGAAAGTTATAAATACAATTTTGACTCGAATCAGACCAGTTTTCAAACATCAACAGAAGATGGTGGAACTCTAAAGTTTGTGTTTGTTAATGATAATGGAAAAATGCAGTATATGGATAGTAGTGAAAGCAGAATGAAAAATATAATTTCATGCAATGCTAAGTACACAATGGAAGGTAATACTGCGACAGTTAGATTGTTTGGAACATACAATTCAGGTGAGATTTTTGATATTACTAATGAAAAAGATACTCATTTGGAAATGGATTATTCTTATATAGGACAGTATAAAATCAAGGATAATAAAATTATATTACTTGATGAAAACAAGCAATTTACTAATGAAAATACTGGAGAGTATATAGAATTTACAGTGGTACATTCAACAAAAGAATCTAGACGTGGAGAAACAAGATGTAGACTTTACGTAGAAAGTAAGTAGGGAAGATATATGAAAACAAATAAGAAAAAATTGTTTATGATCTTAGGAATTGTGCTGGCGATAGTTGTGATTGCGGTTATTATAGCACTTGTCATGATTAAATCTGGTGATAATGATTCGTCGGATGAAGCCGAAGAAGAGATTGTAGTATCATTGGATGATGACACCATTGTTAAGGATGAAAATATAGGTAGATATGAGGTTGAGGATGAAACTATAGATATAGTTAATGCAGATTATGGTACTCAACACTCAGATTTGGATGGTGACGGTATCAAAAATATTGATGAGCACAATGCTGGAACTGATATGTATAATCCAGATACTGATGAAGACGGATTAAATGACTACATGGAATTAAAAGTATACAACACAGACCCACTTAAGTTTTCCTCTAGAGATGATGAGGTAAGCGATTTGGATTGGATATTACAAGATAGCGCTAACTTTACTGAGGGATATGTGGAAGACGAAATGAGTGGATTATGGTTCTATTTAAGCAAGCCTGAACATAGAGCATTTGACACAGAAGTAGTTGATACGGACAAGTTTGATGCATTAGACACGATATCGTCAATTTATGAGATAAAAAGATTTAGCGGTAAGCTAGCGTTCTTTGAGCCTGTATATACTAGTGAAATTTATAAACACATAACAGTATACGCATACAGAAATGATGGATTAAAAGAATTAGACATAGTAGCATATGAGTCTAAAATTGAGTTTGAGGTACAAGAAGGAGATATCATTGCATTGGTTTATTCACAGGATAAATCAGGTATCTTGTATACTGGCAAAGAAACTTTTGATGAAAATGGAAAAATGTCAGCAGTTTATGAGGCTGAGGCGGCAACAATTGTAGGAGATGCTAGAACATCAGGACATTATGTGGGATATGTTGGTAACGGTGGAGAGATACATTTTGATAAAGTGATTTCAGAAAATGGCGGAAACTACACATTGAAAATAATGTATTATACGCAAGAGGACAGACAAATTTGTGTGAAAGTAAATGATGCTGAAGCTGTAACATTAGATTGTATATCAAATGGAAGTTGGAATTCTGACATGGGAACGATATCTTTAGATATTACATTGAATGCGGGCACAAATACTATTAGTTTATTAAATGATAGTGCGTACGCGCCTAATATTGATTATATTGAGGTTATTGAAAAGTAGAATATTACGAAAAAAGAGTCAGTATTTAAGTGATTTGTTACGCTTAGATATTGACTCTTTTAATGTTAATCTTCTTTTTTCTTTCTGTTATTAATAAATGCTACAATTATCTTACCAACAATAAATCCGCAAGTACAAGCTACTGCATTTATGAGTGGTGAAATATCTAACCAACCGATTAGTTTAAATACGATACTCATTATTAATACTAAAATAAAATCAATTACAACCTCTAAAATAAATTTCTTGATTTTTTTCATAAATTACCTCCGTTATTTCAACTACTATAATCAAGTTATTTCCTAAATCTAATAATATAATAAGGTGTAAGAAAAATCAAGTTTTAATAATTGTTATGCCCTATATTTTATGATAAAATAATTGATATCAATAACGAACAGGAGAAAAAATATGATAGAAACATTAAGAGGCGATTTAGCAAAATTTAAAGAAGCGGATGTTGTTGTAAGTGGTCATAATGGAGTTTTTATGGGTGGTAGTACAGCAACAACAGCGATTATGCAAGCAGGAGGTATGTCACTTTTTATGGAGTGCCATAAATGTGGTATGGTGGATCCAGGACACGTATTGCTTACAGAAGGGTATGATTTGCCATGTAAACATATTATTCATGTAGCTATTCCTTATTTTAATGGTACTGATGAATGTGAGAAAAAATTAGCAATGTGTTATGAAAATACGCTTAAGGCAGCCGTTGAAAGTGGATTTAGAACGATTGCATTTCCTGCAATGGGGGCTACAACAATGGGATTTACATACGAAAAAGCGGCTGAAGTTGGTGTTCCTGTTGTGAAGAATTTTTTGGAAAATAACCCAGGTGTAATTGACAAAATTTATTGGGTATTTTATAAAGATGAAGGCAAAAAAGCATTTGACACAGAATTAAGCAAGTAGTTTTGATATAAAAAAATTGAGGTGGATATGAAATTATTATTTAAAGAAAGAATGTTTACATGGTTTGATAGTTATGATGTATATGATGAATACGGAAATGTAGTGTATGTCGTGAAAGGTGAGTTATCATGGGGCCATTGCCTAAAAATTTATGATTCAGCAGGGCGTGAACTTGGCTGTATTCAAGAGAAAATATTGACACTCCTTCCAAAGTTTGAAATGTACCTAAAAAATGAATATATTGGATGCATCAGCAAGGAATTTACTTTTTTTAAGCCTGCTTTTAATATAGATTACAATGGATGGCATGTGGATGGTAATTTCTTCGAATGGGATTATCAGATAATGGATTCAAATGGCGGTAGAATTGCGGATGTTTCGAAAGAAATATTTAATTGGACAGATACATATACGATTGATGTTAGAAATTCAAGTGATGCATTGTGTGCGTTGATGGTTGTGCTAGCGATTGATGCGGAGAAATGCTCGAGAGATTGATAGGAGAAAAAATGAAGCGTTTATTTACAATTGATTTAAAAGATTATGATGAGAAATGGCCACATTCAAAACGACCTTCAGCGAGAGGCATCATTGTGAAAGGTGATAAACTGGGACTGATACATAATATGAAATATGATTATTATGAGTTTCCAGGTGGTGGAATTGAAGAAGGTGAAAGCTTTGAACAAGGCCTTATCCGTGAAGTGAAGGAAGAGACAGGGCTTAAAGTTATTCCTGAAAGTATCAGAGAATTTGGTTCTGCGCTTCGTTTGAGTAAAAGTAGAGTATTTGAAAATACAGTTTTTGAACAGGAAAACTTTTACTATTATTGCGAAGTGTATGATGAAATAGGTGAAACACAGTTAGAAGATTATGAGGAGGAGGAGCAACTTTCGTTGGAGTTTATTTCCATAGAGGATGCTTTAGAGTCAAATCTTAATCGTAACCATGGTGAAATTAATGGCGGTGTTTGGGTTAAGAGGGAATCAATGTTGTTAGAGATGCTTTTGTTTGAGAAACGCAAGCAAGAAATGATAGAGTATGTTAAGACAACTTTGAAAGAGCGATATGAATGCCCGTGCGCAAGAAAAGTAAAAATAAAATATGATAGATTTGATCATACAATGCGTGTATACAAGTGGATGAATATATTGTATGAAGCATATGATAATAAAGAAGATATTGATTTTGAAGCTTTAACTATAGCAACTATATTCCATGACATTGGTTATTGCGAAGGGAAAAGTGAAATTCCACATGGTGAAATAAGTGCAAAATATTGTAGAAAATATTTAGAAGATAGAGGCTATAAATCTGAAAAAGTTGATTTTATATGCGATATTATCGCCAGACATTCGCAGAAGAAATCTATGAATGATGAGATTCCTATGGAATTAGTATTGCTAATGGAAGCGGATTTATTAGATGATACAGGGGCTCAAAGTATAGTAATGGATGTATGGATGGAAGTTATTAATGTGGAAGATGCTACATTTGAATCAATGCTTAAACATATGGAAAAGTATACATTAAAGGATGTTCAAAATAATCCTATGAGAACGGCTAAAGCGAAGGAAATCTGGAATCAGAAAAAGAAACTCGTAGAGGAATTTGTAGATGCATATAGAGGTGATTTGAATACGTAGGAGATAAAAATGAAAAAATTACTTAAATATTTTATAACTATAATGATATGTGTTATTTGCTTGCTTAACGACACGATGTGGACATTGGCAGCGTCAGCATCACTAACAGGACCAGATACGGTTAGAGCAGGAGATACAATAACGCTTAAGTTTAACGTAAGCGATAGCGGGAAATATGGAGTGGAAGGCACGATAGCATATGATTCCAGTGTTGTTACCTTGTCGTCGTCTACAGCAAACATTAATGGTTGGAAATTGGAATCCAATGGAAATAGTTTTATATTGTATGATGATGCAATGTCGAACCCAATTAGCGGAAATAAAACTGTTATTACATTTAAGTTTAAGGTTAACAATGCAGTTGCAACAGGGACAAAGATTGATATTGGAATAAACAACATAATCGCAACTGATGGTAGTAGTGAAAGCAACATTGGTTCTGCTAAATATAGTGTGAAGGTTGCGGCGCCATTGTCAACCAATGCAAATCTTTCTTCTCTTTCAGTAAGTGGAGCTACATTGAGTCCTGCATTTTCGAGTGGAACTACATCATATGATATTGGAGAGGTGGAATTTTCAACATCAAAACTGGATATTACATATAAAACTGAAGATTCAAAAGCTAAGGTTACAGTTTCTGGAAATAGTTTGAGTGTTGGAAAAAACACTGTAAGCGTAACCGTTAAAGCGGAAAATGGTACTACTAAAACATATAAAATAACTGTGGTAAGAAAGCAGGATCCTAATTATGTGGCTAGTAATGATGCAACATTGGGGAACTTATCTGTTAGTGCTGGAAGTTTGTCGCCAGTATTTTCAAAGAAGGTGACAGATTACATAGTTTATTTACCATATGAGGCAGCTGGAACGACATTTACTGCAAATGGAACTATGGCTGACTTGAAGGCGCAAGGTGCCATAGCTGGTAATGTAGTTTTAAATGAAGGTGAAAATACTGTTATTGTAACTGGAAAAGCAGAAGATGGTACGACTAAAGACTATAAAATCACAGTTGTGGTTATGCCGATGTATATGGGAAATGTTCCTTCAATAGAGGGAAGTAATTCTGACGATGAAATGGAATCTGAAAGTCAGGAAGAAATCTCAACTGAACCCAAACCAACTGAAACAACAATAGATAAAGAAACACAAACTGATGAGGGTACAACTAATAGTCAAAATAATACAGATAATTCAGGTTCTAGTGTGGTGATAATAGTAGTTGGAGTTATTGCATTACTAGTTGGATTTGGAATATGTTTTGTATTATTTAAAACAAAGATATTCAAGTAAATATGCAATAAAAAGTGCCCGCGATTGCGGGCACTTTTATAGTTTATTCTTCTGATTGTAATTTTCTTTTAATGACAAATATATAAATAACAGCTCCACCACAACCAATAAATGCTAACGCAATTACAATAATTAATATGATAAGTCCTGCATTACTAGAATCTTTTGAATCATCAGTACCGCTAACTGCTGCATCATCTTTGTTATCGTTAGAATCTTTTGTTGCATCCTCTTTTTTAGTTGTAGAAGTTGTTTCTTCTTTAGAAGTTTCTTCGGATTCAGCTATAGTTTCAGAAGATGTTTCTGAATCATTAACTGTAGTTTCCTCAGTTTCTTCGTTGGTATTTCCTGTGGTATTATTTGTGGAATTACCACTGTTTTCAGAACTGCCACCATTGCCTGAATTGCCAGGTTTAGAGGTACCACTGTTTGAATTTCCACCATTACCTGATGAGTTATCTATAAGGTCTGTAAATGTAGTTTTTGATGTGTCACATCCTTTAGTTACCAGGTATTCATTCTGGTTAGAAGAACCTGATGGTTCATGGTAATAGTATCCAAAAACATTATTCTGCCATCTCTCGTTATAATAAGCGATACCAGTGCTTGTGCAATTGGTGATTTCAACAGAACTCTTATTGCTTGCAATGTAGATGGAACAAACTATGCAGCCTCCATGTCCACCGCCAAATGGCGCATAGATTTTTGCTTCGTTAGTACAATTCTTAACAGTGACTGTTCCTTCATGATAGTTTCTAGAACCGTCAGGATTTATCGTGAAAACCTCTAAACTAGCATATCCAAGAATACCACCTACGTGGAAACCTCTTCGCGGGGTATCATCGTCATCATCGATTCCTGAAATATTTCCTTTATTTATGCAATTATCAATAGTAGAGTTTGCCAATGCGGAACCTACTATTCCACCTGCTTCACCTGTGTGTATTGAAAGGGCGGCGGTGTTTGTGCAATCTTTAATGGTAGCATTTTGAGCATTTAATCCAGCAATTCCTCCTAAACCAGATGCCATACCGATAATTGTGTCACCATAATTATTGGTTATTGAACCATTATTAGTACAGTTTTGGACTAAGTTATTATTAATACCACAAATACCACCAGTATAAAGCATTTCACCTGTTGTAAGTGAAGCGGTCGCAGTATTAGTACAGTTCTTTAAAGTTCCATTATTTTCACTACAAATACCATTTATAGATGTATGGGCAGCTGCAACACCTGTTACTGAACCTTTAGAAGTACAGTTGTCGATAGTTGCCTTTGCCATATTTACGCTAACAATACCTGAGGCGTCAATTCTCATATCGGAGCTAGTATTTTTAACATTAAAATTACCAGTACATTTGCTTATGGTTCCATAATTTTCAAAAGCAATACCTGATAAGAAAAGAAATTCTGTTGGAGCGCCACTAAAGGAAACACTATTAATAGTTGCAGTGCAATTACTTATTGTGCCATTGTTTGTAATGGAAACGCCAGTGCAAAATATTGTTTGTAATTCGCGTCCTTTACCATTAGTAATATTATATGTTACATCACAATTTTTAATAGTACCATCATTTGTATGTGCAATTGTTGATTTGTATTGAGGGCATATACCTTTTACATTATTCCAAACACCGCCATTAAAGTCAGCATTGGTTTTTAAATTGCTTATAGTACCCGCATTTGTTTCAAACAATGATGTTTTCATACCTTTGATGGTATAACCTTTGCCATCAAAGGTACCTGTGAATTTGATATTTAAGTATGAATTACCAGTTTCACTACTAAGTGTATTTGATAAATCTAGATTTCCTCCAAGTACAAAATTGCCAGCAGTGTATAAATTTAAATATTTAAAATCAGCAACACTGGATATGGTTATAGTGCCACTTGATTTTGGAACATAATTACCATCTACAGTTGGTAAATCGTACAAGTACTGTTCACCTGTGTAATTTGAATGGTTAATAGCATGTGTATTGTAAAATACGCTTCCTTTTGCCAAATAATCATATGTAGAGTATGAATCATTAAGGGTTGCATCGATATAATAATACTTACCATCATCTAATTTCGCAATATTCCATGCATGTGGTTCGTATGGGTCTATAATGTTACCTGTAACAATTAAATTGTCGATGCCACCAACCATCATAGCTAGTTGCAATGTTCTGGCATAACACTCACATACGCCTTTCTTTATAGAAGAATCAAAGTAACCCATTATATTATGTGCCCAAGCGGCGTCTTCTGGTGTTTTTCCATCGCTTTCATATGCATATGAGATTTTATTTGTAATCTTATCGTGCAAAGTAATCATAATATCAAATGCAGATGATTTACCATTTATCAGTTGACCAAATTCATTTATGCCATTTATGATGGCTGTTTGACAATTGCTTCTAACAGAACCACTTCCGTAATCGTCATATGAAACAAAATACAAACGTCCGCTAGCAATTGTTAATGTGTTAGATGCAAAATAGAATAATGGATTGTCATTCTTAAAAGTTACATACACTTCCATATAATCTTGATGAGAAAGCTCATCATATGGTGTAAGATCAATGGAGAGGTCTGTGGTTTCAAATGCTACATCGTTTGTATTATTCCATAACTCTATAGAAGTATTATAGAACTCATTATACAATGCCTGTTTTTCGGTTCCATATGTTTTGTCCGCCAGTGAGTCATAGCCATATCTTGTACTATACTTGGCAAAATCTGTTATAGAAGAAATATTTGTATAGGATATAGCTTTACTTGTAGTTATATGTTGATTATTCATTATACTTGCCATAATAGATGGCGCTAATAAGGCAATAGAAATAATCAGAGTACACAAAAAAAACGAAAATTTCTTTTTCATAACATTTTCCTCCTGAATAATAAATTGTTCACGTATTTAATATTCATATTATATCACTTTTTTTAGTAATTGTTAAGTAAAGAAAAATTAATTTGAGTATTTATTATAACTATAGTTTGTGATATAATTAAATACAGTTTTAGTTCGGATAAAATTTAATAGATAGGAAGTGGCTATATGGATAATTGTGCAAATGAAAATATAAATTATAATGAGGCAGAATATACCGCTAATAAATATGTGTTGAGATGTACGGGAATTATGACAACTAGCATTGTTATAGTGTGGATTTTAAATACGCTAAATATTTTTGTCGTCAATCAAGGCATAGTAACTAAAGCCTTGATAAGTGCATTGGTAGTTTATTTTGCTGGTAGATTATTCTTTTACAAAATAGGAATTAAAAAAGCATGGGTTAAATATGTTTTGATGTTATGGGCGGTTGGTATTGGTACGATAATGGTTATGTTCTTAACATATCACACTGTAATCGGGGCATTGATACCTATGATTTACGCTGGTATGTACTGTAATAAACGTATGTCTGCATATACATATTTTTTGGTTGTTTTGAGTATTTTTGTGTCAGTGTTTGGAGGATATTATTACGGAATTTGTGATGCTAATATGGTATTGCTTACAACTGAAAACCTATCTTCATATGTAAAAGATGGTGAATTTACACTTACATCGGTCAATGATAATGTAGTGTATACATTGACATTGTTTTATGTTGTTCCAAGAGCGATGATATGTTTTATAGTTTCAGCTATAGCTAATTCGGTTTCTAAAATTATTACTGAAAATATGAATTATGCAAAAGAAATGAAGAAATTAGCTGAATATGATGGAATGACAGGGGTATATAATAAGAGTAAATATATTGAGATTATTTCGAATGCAAACGATTCAAATGAAAATGTTGCAGTTATATTTTGGGATGTAAATGATTTGAAAAAGATAAATGACACAGAGGGACATGAAAAGGGTGACGAGTTAATTATAAGCGTTGGAAAAATTATTTCAAAAATGGTTACGGTAAGTGATTCGGCTTTTAGAATCGGTGGTGACGAGTTTGTGCTTATAATGAATGGAAGTGGGAAAAAAGAGTTAGATGAAAAATTAGAGTTATGGAAGAATCTTTTACATGATGCAAACAAAAATACAGATATTAATATTTCTGTATCATATGGATATTCGTGTGGGACAAAAAAAGATATCGTTAAGTTAATTGCTGATGCAGATAAAATGATGTATGAGAACAAGCGAAAATATAAGGAGAAAAAAGCATATGAAGAAGAATGAAAAAAATAATGTAAGTGCTACTAGTATAGAGGGTAGCATACAAAAAAACACAAAATTAATGACTAAAATTATGACTTTTTTGGTTGTTGTAACGTTGATTTGTTTGTTGTTGCTTGGGGGCTCGGGACTTGGTGTTAAAAATTATGCAGATTTTGCTATTGATGTGGAACAGGCAATAGCGGCTCAAAATAAATGGACATTGGAAGTAACAAATCATCTTGCAGAAGGAAAAACTCCAGAAGTTGAGATGGATGCTGAAAAATGTGATTATGCAAAATGGTACGCAAATCTTGATAAAGGAAGAATAAAGAAAGATGAGGTTCAGGCTGCATTAGATGAAGCTTTAGTATTACACGAGGAGATTCATAAATTAGTTCAATCTGGTTCAAATGTTGAAGAAATAACAGAAAAGTATGAACAAATCAACGAAAAAATGACAGTTGTTTCAGATTATTTTTCTAAGGTGAAAGATGGCAGATACCTGAGATTAGTAGTTGTGCTTGATATTGCAATGATAATTAGTGTTGTATTTGCTATATTAACTCCAAAATATATTAGGAAATCATCAAAAATATTATCAAAGACTATAGCTGAACCAGTAAATAATGTAGCGGAGTGGGCCAAAGAATTGGCTATGGGGGCAGATGACATTGATTTTTCAGGTAAAGAAAGTAATCTTGATGAAGCTAATCAAATGATAGAAGCATTTAAAGAAATGGCAACAAGTATTCAAGAAAATGTAAAGGTTGTACAAAGAGTTGCAGAGGGTGATATGACGGCGTTTGTTAATATTCGTTCGTCAAAGGATAGTTTGGCCAAGAATTTGTATAAGATGGTTCAAAACAATGATATTATGTTTAATGAAATTGCAAATATAGCAGATAGAGTATCTTCTGGTGCAGATGATATTGCTAATGCTAGCAATTCATTGGCAGATAGTTGTACAAAACAGGTACATAGTATTACAGATTTTAAAGAAGCGGTTAGTGAAACCTCTAGATTGTTAAGTGACAATGTTGAAACTATAGGTAAATCAAAAGAGTTGTCAGATGATATTAAGAAAGAAATTATTCTAAATAATGAAAAAATGAATAATCTTTTGAAAGCGATGGAGGATATTTCTGAGTCTTCAGATAAGATTTCAGCAGTAATCACAACCATTGAGGATATTGCGAGTCAAACCAATCTTCTTGCTTTAAATGCGGCTATTGAAGCTGCAAGAGCAGGGGATTCTGGTAGAGGATTTGCAGTAGTTGCAGAGCAGGTTAGACATCTTGCAGAACAAAGTGCTGAGGCAGTGGTTGAAAGTAGAGAACTGATTGAAGATACAATTGCCAAGGCAAATGTTGGGAATAATATAGCAAGTGAAACCTCGGAAACATTTGATAAAATTGCCAAAACTGCAGAAGAGATATATAAGTTTAATGAGGTAATGATAGAGGCAGGTCAAAATCAAAATGAGCAGTTGAAAGTTATTGAACGAGACATTGTATCTATATCTGATTTGGTTAGTACAAGTGCTGCTATTAGTGAAGAAACAGCAGCTTCATGTGATATGTTGAATGAAAATGCGGATGAATTAAAGGAAGCAATGGGCAAATTCAATCTTAGAAAAAGAGAACCTGGAAAAGCTTATATTCCACCTGAAAAGAAAGGTGATATGGAATTTGAATCTCAAGCACAAATTAATTATGATAAAGCAATGAGAAGTGGTAGAGAAAATAAAGGTTGGGGTTAATAATGTGTTGCATTTCTTGAAATACGGGTATATAATATATCACGGTGGCAAAAGCCACGATAATACATAATAAAAATAAAAAAAGAAAGGAAATGTCCTTTATTCCCGATATACTCTTTTTTGAATAATGGGGCATTGAATGGTGAAAACATGGTTAAAATTAATTGCTTAAACCCAATAGCAAAGGTAGGTATGAATGCATTACCTGCAACATTCGGAACAACTGACAATTTTGCAGAAGCTCAGGCAGTACTTGTTAGAAGTGCTTCTATGCATGAACTTGATTTACCTGAATCTTTACTTGCTGTAGCAAGAGCAGGTGCAGGTGTAAATAATATTCCACTTGATAAGTGTGCAGAGAAAGGTATCGTAGTATTCAACACTCCTGGTGCAAATGCTAATGGTGTTAAGGAATTAGTTATAGCCGGTATGCTTCTTGCTGCTCGTGATATTCGTGGCGGTATGAAGTGGGTAGCTGACAATAAAGAAGACGCAAACATTGGTAAGACAATGGAAAAGGCAAAAAATGCTTTTGCTGGTACAGAAATTAAAGGTAAAAAACTTGGTATCATTGGACTTGGTGCTATTGGTGTATTAGTTGCTAATGCAGCTGTAGGACTTGGTATGGAAGTTATCGGTTGCGACCCTTACCTTTCAGTTACAAATGCTCTTCATCTTTCAACAAAGGTTGAACTTGTAAAGTCAAATGCAGAAGTATTTGCACAGTGTGATTACATCACAGTTCACGTGCCACTTCTTGAGGACACAAAGGGTATGATTAACAGAGCTTCACTTTCTATGATGAAAGATGGCGTTGTAATCCTTAACTTTGCAAGAGATCTTCTTGTAAATGATGATGATATGCAGGAAGCTTTAGAGTCAGGTAAAGTTAAAAAATATGTTACAGATTTCCCTAATGCTAAGACAGCTAACATGGATGGCGTTATTGCATTTCCACATCTTGGTGCTTCAACAGAAGAATCAGAAGATAACTGTGCAATTATGGCAGCTAAGCAGCTTGTTGATTACATTGAAAATGGTAATATTATTAACTCTGTAAACTACCCAGCATGTGATATGGGCGTATGCAATAAGCCTGGTCGTATCGCAGTTAACCATAAGAATGTTCCAAATATGATTAGTCAGCTTACAGGTGCGTTCGCATCAGAAAATATTAACATTTCTGATATGTTAAACAAGAGCCGTGGCGATTTCTCATACTCAATGTTTGACATTGATTCACCTTCAACACAGGCAGTAGCAGATAAACTTATGGCTATTGATGGTGTAATTAAAGTAAGAATAATCAAGTAGATTTTTTAGTACTGCACGAGATAATAAGAAGGAGACATAGAATGCTTGCATTCTATGTGAGGTTCTTATTATCTCGTATAGGATGAATATCCGTGTGTCGCGAGCTCGAAGAGTTCGCGACATGAGCAGTACTGCACGAGATAATAAAAATATGAGAGTTATGATATACGTTAAGGAGTAAAAGTAATGGATAACAATAATTTTAATAATGGCCAGAACAATTTTAATAACGGTCAGAATTTTCAGCAGAATTTTCAGCAGGGATTTAATAACTTTACACAGTTAAATGACCCTTCAATTGCAAATAGCACATCTAGTTGGGATGGTGGTGTATTAGAAACATTAGTAGCAATGATAGTTTCATCATTGATTGTGACATTTACATGTGGTATTGCTACACCATGGGCTATCTGCTATATGATTGGTTTCATTATTTCACATGTTACTATCGATGGAAGAAGACTTACATTTGATGGTACAGGTGCACAGTTATTTGGAAACTGGATTAAATGGTTTGTCCTTATTGTAATTACATGTGGTATTTATAGCTTCTGGGTAATTCCAAAAGTATACAATTGGATAGCTAAACATACACATTTTAATAATTAAATGTAATTCAAACTCTCATAATATTGCGGTGTAGGGAGAAGTCCCTATGCCGCATTTACTTAAGGAAATAAAAAATGAATGAAAAAATCGTTGAAGAAAGAAAAAAACGCGCAAAGTTTATATATAAAAATGTATTTCAAGTCATACTTATCGGTGTGATTTATTATGTGATTACATCTATTTTCGATGTATACATTCCTTGCCCGATTTATAGTATTACACATAAATACTGCCCAGGCTGTGGAATTACAAGAATGTGTGTGGCATTAATACATTTAGATTTTGAGGCGGCATTTAATAGCAATTGCTTACTAATTTTCTTATTGCCTATAATTTTAATTTATGGAGTTGCCGGAGCGATATATTATGTGAAAAACGGAAAATGGTTTGATTCTTTGTTAGATAAAATCGGCGTGTTTATTGTGTTTTTTATCGTTATGGCGTTTTGGATTATGCGAAATATGGAACAGTTTGCGGTATTGGCGCCGCATTGATATATATTAAGTGGAGGTTAAAAGATGCAAGCGACTAATAATTTGATAGAATTTATAACTGACGCAACTTGCTCGTTTACTACAGTTTTGGCTGTGGAAAAAACATTGCAAGATAAAGGATTCAAACAATTGAATATGCAAGATGACTGGAAAAAGATTGAGTCAGGAAAATATTATGTTAAGATTTATGATTCTACTTTGATGGCGTTTACTGTTGGAAATAGTTTGGACAAAAGTAAAGGTATAAGAATCGCAGCATGCCACACTGATAGCCCTGCTCTTTATATCAAGCCTAATCCGGAAATGGCTACATCAAAGTATGGTAAATTAAATGTTGATGTTTATGGTGGACCAATACTTAATACATGGCTTGATAGACCTTTGTCTGTAAGTGGAAGAATCACATACAAGAGTGAAGATATATTTAAGCCTAATATAAAGATTGTAGATTTTAAAGACAGTATTTGTACAATTCCTAATATGGCTATTCATATTAATCGTGATGTGAATAAGGGATTTGAACTTAACAGGCAGACAGATATGGCGCCATTGTGTGCATATTTAGAAGATGAATTGTCAAAAGAAAATTTCTTTATGAAATACATTGAAGAGAAGACAGGAATACCTGTTGAAGATATTTTGGATTATGAGTTTTATGTATATAACAATGATAAACCAGAATATGTAGGACTTGATAAGGAATATTTATCTGCACCAAGAATTGATAATACTTCATCAGTTATGGCGTGTTTAAATGGTATTATCAATGTTTATAGTGATGTGAATGTAAATGTAAGTATTTTCTATGACAATGAAGAGATTGGCAGCAGAACAAAACAAGGAGCAGATTCGACATACGTGTCTATGGTTCTTGAAAAATTGTACATCGCGTTAGGATATGCAAGAGAAGAATATATTAATGCGATAATGAATGGATTTTATTTATCATTGGATGTAGCGCATGGTCATCATCCAAATCATCCGGAAAAAACAGATCCAACAAATGTGAATATGCTAAATGAAGGCATTGTTATAAAGAGAGCAGCTAATCAGTCCTATGGCACAGATAGTGTTGCAATTGGTGTTATTGAACAGATTTGTAAAAGTTCGGACATTAAGTATCAAAAATATAGTTGCCGTTCAGATGGAACAACAGGTAGCACACTTGGAGCGATTGCAAATAAATATTTGCCGATGCACCTGGTAGATGTAGGAATTCCAATTTTGGCAATGCATTCTGCAAGGGAACTAATGGGAGTTAAAGACCAACAAGCGCTTAATGACTTGGTAGGTTCATATTTTATTGGATAATGTAAGGGAAAAAATATTAATTAAGAAAGAATGAGGTGCAAAAATGGCTATAATAAAACCATTTAGTTGTGTTAGACCAAAGGAAGATTTGGCAGGAAGAGTAGCAGCATTGCCATATGATGTTTATAACAGAAAAGAGGCATGTGAAGTAGTTTCAAAAGAAGAATTATCATTTTTAAAGATAGATAGAGCTGAAACACAGTTTGATGATAGTGTTGATACATACGACCCAAAGGTGTATGCAAAGGCAAAAGAACTTCTTGATGGAATGATTAATAATGGTACATTTATAACAGATACAGATAAGTGTTATTATATTTATGAACTTACTATGGATGGAAGAACACAGACTGGTCTTGTGGCATGTGCGTCAATCGATGATTATCAGAACAATGTAATTATGAAGCACGAGAATACAAGAGCGGATAAAGAAATTGACAGAATAACTCATGTTGATACTTGTGATGCTCAGACAGGCCCTATTTTCCTTGCGTATAGAGCAAATATGATAATTAACCAGGTTGTGGAAAAAACAAAGAAAAATGCTCCAATCAATGATTTTACATCAGATGATGGAATTAAGCATGTTGTATGGAAAATCAGTGATGCTTCTGATATAAATGCTATAGAAGGAGCATTTAGAGGCATAAATGAAATTTATATTGCTGATGGTCACCACAGAGCGGCTTCTGCAGTTAAGGTTGGTCTTAGAAGAAGAGAGGCTAATCCGGGATACACAGGTGATGAAGAATTTAACTTCTTTTTATCAGTTTTATTCCCAGATGAAGAACTTATGATTATGCCTTATAACAGAGTTGTTAAGGATTTAAATGGTAATTCAAAAGAAGAATTTATTGATAAGATTTCAAAAGATTTTGTTGTTGAGAAATTAGGTGGGGATGCATATCAACCTGAAAATAAGGGCGAAGTAGGTATGTATCTTGATAAAGAGTGGTACAAGCTTACTGCAAAGGAACATATTTTAAGTGATGACCCTGTTACAGGTCTTGATGTTTCTTTGTTACAGGATAATGTACTTGCTCCAATTCTTGGTATTGGTGATCCTAAAACTGATAAAAGAATCGATTTTATCGGTGGTATCAGAGGTTTGTCAGAACTTGAAAGAAGATGTGATTTTGATATGGAAATTGCATTTTCAATGTACCCAACATCAATTGCGGAATTGTTTGCAGTAGCAGATGCTAATAAATTAATGCCACCAAAGTCAACATGGTTTGAGCCGAAACTTAGAAGTGGCTTGTTTATTCATAAGTTATCATAATGTACATGGGAGCAAGTGATGGAACAAAAATCTAATGAGTATAAAACTAAACAAAGAGAAGCAATTCTTGAATACATTGTAGAAAATAAGGAAAAGCATATTACGGCTGATGAAATTATCACTCGATTTTCTAAGCAAGATAATCCTATAGGAAAGTCTACAGTTTACAGATATTTGGATAAGTTATGCAAAGAAAATATAATCAGAAGATTTACCATAGATGGAAGTAGTAGTGCCTGCTATCAGTATGGTAAGGATGGTGATAGTTGTCATGAACATTATCATTTTAAATGTGAAAAATGCGGTGAATTGTTTCATGTTGGATGTCAGTTAATGAATGGAATAAAAGAGCATGTTCTGGAAGAACATGATTTTATGATTGATAGCAGTAAAACTGTTTTTTACGGAATATGTGGAAAATGTAGAAATTAAAATGGATAGAGTATCATATAAAGTAAAAAAATATATGGTACTCTATTTTTTTATAAATATGCTTGATTGTATTGTGAATTTGTGATATTATTTTGAGGAAATTGAGAATGAGTTTCAAATTCAGAATGGAGTATGATGAATGAATTACAAATATAAAAAAATATTGTTAATGAGCCTTATTATGGTTATTATGGTTATTATGGTCGTGAGCGCTTCATGTAGTAACCAAAAGGTTGATGATGATAAAATAACTATTGTTACAACTCTTTTTCCTCAATATGATTTTGCAAAGCAGATTGTAGGGGATAAATGTGAGGTTATATTATTGTTACCGCCAGGAACCGATTCGCATAGTTATGAGCCAACACCTAGGGATATTATTAATATAAGCGAAGCTGATATGTTTATCTATACTGGAGATGAGATGGAAGCGTGGGCGAAGACGATTTTAGATGCTGTGGATAATGAGGATTTAAAAGTCGTTGATGTTTCAAAAGGGATTGAACTTATAGAAACAGGGGAAGTTCTTCACGAGCATAACCATAATGAAGAATTTGAAGAGGATGAACATGAGCATTCTCATGAGCATGAGGAAAGTGAAGAAGGCTTTGGACATTCACATTCTCACGATATTGACCCTCATTTTTTTTGTAGTCCACATAATGCTATGATTATGATGAATACAATTTTGAAAGAAGTTGTGGAATTAGATGGCGATAATGAAGATTATTATGTGAAAAATTATGAGACATATTTAAAAGAATTAGAAGCCGTGGATGAAAGATTACACGAAATCTGTGAAAGTGCTGAAAATAAAACACTTTATTTTGGTGGTAAGTTTGCTATGCTTTACTTTGTGAATGATTATCATTTAAGTTATGTGTCGCCATTTGCCTCTTGTGCGCATGAGTCAGAGGCGGACCCTAGAAGTATAGTGGATATAATTGAATGTATGAATGAACACGATGCAAAGGCAGTCTTTTATGAAGAGTTAGCAGACCCAAAAGTTGCAAAAATTATTGCAGAAGAGGTTGATGGAGAAACATATTTGTTACATTCCTGTCACAATGTTTCAAAGGATGATTTGGAAAAGGGTGTGACATATGTTGATTTAATGAATCAAAATGCAGACAATTTAGAGAAAGGATTAAAGTAAAATGGCTCAGATAATATGTAACAATGTTACGGTGGCATATGAAAAAGAAAAAGTTATAGATAATGTCAGTTTTGAGATAGAGCAGGGCGATTATGTAAGTATCGTTGGTGAAAACGGTTCTGGAAAGAGTTCTATAGTAAAAGCTATATTAGGCCTAGTGTCATTGAAATCAGGAAAGGTATTGTTTGGTGAGGATTGTAAAAGAAGTCATATTGGCTATATATCTCAACAAAATCCTAACTATAAAAGTTTTCCTGCGTCAGTATACGAAGTGGTATTGTCTGGTTGCTTATCATCTAAAGGTATAATGCCATTTTATTCAAAAAAACTCAAAGATACGGCTAAAGAATATATGGAATTATTGGGCGTAGACGAGTTTGCAAATAAAAATTTTAAAGATTTATCAGGTGGTCAGAAACAGAGAGTAATGCTTGCGAGAGCACTATGCGCCACCGATAAAATATTGTTTTTGGACGAGCCTGTTACAGGACTTGACCCAGTTGCAATATTAGAGTTTTATGAGATTATTAATAACCTTAATAAAACAAAAGGCATAACAATTATTATGATTACGCATGATACACAGAACGCTCTAAACTATTCTAATATGATTTTGCATTTATATAGGGATAGTTCAAAGTATTTCTTTGGAACAAAAGAAGATTATATGAAACATGAGGGATATCATTTGTGCAGTTGTGGTAGTGAACATAATGTAAAAGAAAAGATACACAAAATGAACAAGGAGGGCGTGTAGAATGTTTTTGATTGAAACTTTAGGGCAAATGTTTTCGTACTCCTTTCTTGTAAGAGGAATGATTGTCGGAATGATAGTCGCAATATGTGCGTCTCTTTTGGGCGTTATTTTGGTGCTAAAAAGATATTCAATGATTGGTGATGGTTTATCACATATATCGTTTGGTGCGATGGCAATCGGCTTGGCATTTGGTTTTGCACCAATAAAAGTTGCAATACCTGTGACAATTATTGCTGCATTTATTTTGCTTAAATTAAGTGATAATAGCCACATAAATGGTGATGCAGCCATTGCGCTTGGCTCAAGCAGTTTTCTGGCTATTGGTATCATTGTGAATTCTTTGGTTACTGGTACAAGCATTGACTTAAATAGCTATATGTTTGGTAGCATTTTGGCCATTAGCAAAGAAGATATGTGGATTTGTATTATCCTTGGTGTTATAATTGCGGTTTCGTTTATGTGGTTCTATCACCAGATTTTTGCTATAACATTTGATGAAAATTTTGCCGCAGCAACAGGTGTCAAGGTGCAGTTGTACAAGACTGTTTTATCAGTACTTACAGCGTTAACTGTTGTAATAGGTATGAGAATTATGGGTACATTACTTATTTCAAGCCTTATTATTTTCCCTGCATTGTCTTCTTTAATGGTGTTTAAGAAGTTTAAGTATGTAATGGCAGGTTCTGTTGTTATTTCATTTGTAAGCTTTTTTATTGGTATGGTTTGCTCATATATTTTTAGTATACCAACGGGAGCAAGTATTGTTGTTGTGAACTTGATTGTGTTTGTGATGATGGCAATTGTAGGACAGATAAAAAAGTAAATATTTTAGATTAAAGGAACGATTTATCGTTCCTTTTTTGTGAATTATGTGGTATAATATTTCAAATGATTGTACGTGGCGAGGAGGCGTGTTAATGAGAAAGAGTGTATATAAAATTTTAGACTGGAGAAATATAGAGGGTGTTATTTATGCTGATATAGATAATCCTAGATCAGTATTAGGACCAAAGAAACTTAAAGGAGGACTTTTAGTTCAGGCATTTGTACCAGATGCTGTTTCAGTAAAGGTCATATTTAAAAGCGGCGAAGAGCATAAGATGGAAGAAGTAGATGATTTCTATTTTGTTGCGTATATCCCTAAAAAAGAATACGAGCTTTATGAGATTAGTGCAGAGTATGAGAATGGTGGTGTATCAAGATATTATGACGCATATCAGTTCGAACATGAGATTCCAATTAAGCAACTTAAGAAGTTTAATAGTGGAATTAATTATGAGATTTATGATTATCTCGGTGCACATAAGACAGTGAAAAATGGTATCGAAGGATACACATTTGCGGTATGGGCGCCTATGGCCAGCAGAATAAGCGTTGTCGGCGATTTTAATCTTTGGGATGGTAGACGCCATATAATGGAGAGAGTGGACGATACAGGTGTATTTGCATTGTTTATACCTGAACTTAAGGCTGGCGACTTGTATAAGTATGAAATTCAGCAGTATGGTGGAGGCAATGTTTTAAAAGCTGACCCATATGCGTTTGCGGCGCAAAAACGTCCAGATACAGCCTCTGTGTTATGTGAAGGTTTGGATTACAAGTGGACTGATGAGAAGTGGATAAAAGACAGAGAGAAAAAGGTTTTTGGAAACGAACCTATGTCTATATATGAATTACATTTGGGCTCTTGGAAGAAACCAGTTCCTGAAGGTGAAGAAGTAGATCAGAGAGAATTATTCTACAATTATAGAGAATTGGCTCCAATGCTTGCAAAGTATGTAAAGGATATGGGATATACTCATATTGAATTGATGCCTGTTATGGAACATCCATTTGATGGTTCATGGGGATATCAGGTTACAGGATATTATGCACCTACTGCGAGATATGGTTCGCCAGAAGATTTTATGTTCTTTATGGATTATATGCATAAAGAAGGCATTGGCGTTATTCTTGACTGGGTGCCAGCTCATTTCCCAAGAGATTTGTTTGGTCTTGCAAAATTTGACGGAACATGTCTTTATGAACATGCTGACCCTAGACAGGGATCACATCCACATTGGGGTACATTGATTTATAATTATGGTAGACCAGAAGTAAGTAACTTCCTTATTGCTAATGCGATGTTTTGGGTTAAAAAGTATCATGCTGATGGTATTCGCATGGATGCAGTTGCATCTATGTTATACCTTGATTATGGTAAGAATGACGGTGAATGGGTTGCGAATATGTATGGTGGCAAGGAGAATCTTGAGGCCATAGAATTCTTGAAACATTTGAATTCTCAGTTTAAGAAACAGTGTAAGGGTGCACTTATAATTGCAGAAGAATCTACTGCTTGGCCTATGATTACAGGAGATGTAGAACATGATGGTATGGGCTTTGACTTTAAGTGGAATATGGGTTGGATGAATGATTTCTTAAGTTATATGAAGTGTGATCCATATTTTAGAAAGAATAATTACAACCAACTTACATTTAGTATGTTTTATGCATACAGTGAGAATTTTATTCTTGTATTCTCACATGATGAGGTTGTTCATGGCAAGGGTTCTATGATTGGTAAGATGCCTGGTATGGACGAAAGCCAGAGATTTTCTAATTTAAGACTTGCCTATGGTTATATGATGGCTCATCCTGGAAAGAAACTTCTCTTTATGGGACAAGAGTTTGCATCTTATCGTGAATGGAGCGAAGATAGACAGCTCGATTGGGCTAGCCTAGATGACCCAAAACATAAAAATGTTTCAGATTTTGTTAAGGAACTTAACAAATTATATACATCTGAAAAAGCCTTGTACACATTGGACAATGAACCGGAAGGCTTTACATGGATAAATTGTTTATCAGCAGAAGAGAGTATTGTTTCGTTCATTAGAGAAAGTGGAAACAAGAAAGACACATTGCTTATTGTATGTAACTTTGATACTGTTGCATATAGTAATAGAAAAGTGGGAGTACCATACGCTGGAAAATATAAAGAAATATTGAACAGTGATAGTGAGAAATTTGGGGGAAATGGTTTTGTGAATCCTCGTGTGAAGACTTCGAAGGCAGAGGAGTGTGATGGTAAAGACAATTCAATCACATTTAATTTGCCAGGATTATCAATTACAGTTTTCAAATATATGGGACCTTCAGAAACCAAGAAAACAAGTAACTCAAAATTGGCAAATGAGTTAGAACAAAAGATAAATAAGGCGAACAAAGAAATTGAAGAGGAGCAGATGACAAAAATTAAAAAGGTGGTTGAAACAAAAAAAACAACGAAAGAAAGAGGTAAGAAGTAATGGATATGTTTGAAACATATTTAACCAAATTTATTGATTTTAGTATCAATGTATTAGTGGCACTTATAATTTTATTTGTTGGTAGAATGATTATCAAATTCGCACTTAAGATTGTTGATAAGGCATTTGAAAAAACAAGTATAGATGTTAGTGTTAGAAGATTTTTAGAATCTCTTATAAGAGCTGTATTGTATGTTGTACTTGTAATTATCATTTGTGATAAAGTGGGAATTGCAACTACATCTTTTATCGCTATTTTGAGTACAGCAGGTGTTGCAATTGGTCTTGCAATGCAGGGAAGTTTATCAAACTTTGCAGGTGGTGTGTTGATTCTTATTCTTAGACCGTTTAAGGTTGGAGATTATATTATTGATAATGGTTCAGGTAAGGAAGGCGTTGTTGACAGAATCGATTTATTCTGCACAGTACTTGTTACACCTGATAATAAGAGAATTACAATTCCAAATGGTGGTTTAACAAATTCAGCGATTACAAATGCATCTGCATTTGAAACCAGAAGAGTGGATTTTGCTATCGGTATAGCATATGATGCTGATATTAATCTTGCAAAAGCTACATTAGAGGATATTGGTAGAAATGATGAAGCAGTGCTTAAAGACCAAGAAATATTTGCATTTATCGAATCTCTTGCTGAAAGTCAGGTTACAGTTGGACTTAGAGTGTGGGTAAAAACTGAGGATTACTGGACAACATATTTTAGAATTAATGAAACAATTAAGAAGACATTTGATTCTAAAAATATTGAAATTCCATTTAAGCAGTTGGATGTACATGTAAAAAATAATTAATTATTACTATTAAAAATCCTGTATGCAAATTAAAAAGTTTGCATGCAGGATTTTTTTGTGTCTCAATCCCTGTATTTTACAATGCTATTGTGAAAAATGCATAAAAAAAAGATGTAATTTTATATTTCTTTGTACATTGTATAAAAAATTGCTTTTTGATATAGTAGGTGTGTTGTTGAAAAAATATATTTTATGTAAAGGAGAAGAACATGAAAAAACTCACACGTAGAATGTTTGCATTAGTAATGGTTGCTGTGCTTGGCGTGGTTGCATGGGGTGTTTCGCCAGCTTTTGTAAAAGCGGCAGCAGTTACACCTGAAAGTGGAAACATTTACTACATCAAAAACAAAAACAGTGGGATGTATCTTACTGTTGAGGGAGATTCTTCTAGTAATGGGGCTAATGTAGTTCAGGCTACAGGAACAGGTTCACTTGGTCAAAGATGGATATTGGAGAAAAATTCAAATGGAACATATCGTATACATCCAGCAACAGATATGTCTGGTGGTGTTTCTCTTGATGTTTCAAATGGTAGCACAGCGAATAGTGCAAATATCCAGATTTGGGAAAACAACAGTCTTTCACCACAGAATTTTGGTATTACAGCAAGTGGTGATGGATACGTAATTACAACAGAGGTAACAAGCCATTCTAAATGTCTTGATGTTTCTGGTGCAAGCAAAAATAGTGGTGCAAATGTACTTCAGTACACAAGTAAATCTTCGGCAAACCAGATTTGGTATTTCGAAGAGGCACCATGGCCTTCATCAGGAAGTTCATCATCAGGTTCATCAAGCTCATCAAGCTCAAGTAGTTCATCATCAACAACATCTACTGGAGCAGCTAATGTAGCAGAAGGATGGTACTATATAAAGAATATTAACAGTAACAAGTATCTTCAGGTTACAGATAACAATGGTTATGCTGGAGCAAATGTAGAACAGGGTACTGGTACAGGTGTACAGGGCCAGAGATGGTATGTAGATAATGTTGGAAACGGTTACTATGTACTTAAGAGTGGTCTCGGAAATTACAATTTAGATGTATACGGCTGGGGTACATCAGATGGAACAAACATTGGTATTTGGGATGCAAATGGTCTTGATTGCCAGCAGTTTATGTTCAAAGAAGTGTCAAGCGGCGTATATGCTATTTTGACAAAGCTTACAGGCGAAGAAAAAGGCTTAGATGTTTATAATATTTCAACAGCAGATGGCGCTAATGTATGTCAGTGGTCATACTGGGGTGGCACTGGCCAGCAGTGGAGGCTCGAAGCGATAGATACTTCAGGAAGCTCATCTGGTTCAAGCAGTTCATCTGGTTCATCATCAAGCGGATCAGTTAGTTCAGCAATTGATGCGGATGGATATCCAGATCAGCTTATGACATTTGTAAGTACAAGTGATGGAGCTTATGTAACAGCAAGTGGTTCATCAGTTGTTTCGAATTCAACAAGTTCAACAGCAAATAGATGGAAGATTGTAAAATCAGGAAGCGATTACTTTAAGATTGTTAATGCATCAAATGGACAGGTGCTTGCGCCTTCTAGCAATAGTGCCTCAAATGGTGCAAGTGTTGTAACAACATCTTCACCAAGTGGTAGTTCACAGTATTGGAAGATTGTTTCAGTTAAGACAGATTGCAATGGTACAGCGCTTAACTATAAGGTTGTAAACTATGCTAATACAAATCTTGCATTGACATTATCTGGTAGTAGCTACAAGTTAAGCACATATTCAGGTTCATCTGCGCAGTGCTTTAGATTTAACTCATACGGTGTAGAAGGCTTTGCAGGCTACTCAAAGAATATGAACGGACAGGAAAAAGCTTCTGTTACAGGTGGTGTTTTAGGTGATGTTGTATATGTAACATCATTAAGCCAGTTACAGTCATATGCGTCTGGTTCAACACCATACACAATCGTTATCAATGCAAACCTTTCACAGTCTAGCCTTACAAAGGTTAACGTTGGACAGAACAAGACATTTATAGGTAAATTTGGTTCGGGTACATTGAATAACATTCATTTTAGATGTATCAGCAGTTCAGGAAATGTAATCTTCAAGAATATTACATTTAAGCATGATGCTTCAATTAATGAAAATGATGATATTCAGATGTACATTTCAAATGGTAATAACTTCTGGGTTGATCATTGTACATTCTCTGGGCACTCATCAATGCAGTCAGATGATGTTGATAAGCATATGTATGTTGGTTTGACAGCAGATTATGTATCAGTAACAGGTTGTTATTTTGGCGGACATAAGTATGGTTTAATTCTTGGTTATCCAGGAGAAGATGGTGCAGGCACATATAGCGGATATCCACATATGACTATCTGCAACAATTACTTCTACAATGTATACACTAGAGCACCAGGACTTATGAGATATGGATATTTCCATTGCTATAATAACTATGTGTATGGCTTCAATTTAGGATATACACCTTATACAGAATGTCATATTTATTCTGAAAAGAATTACTTCGATAAGGGTAGTTATTCAGGAAAAGTTGTTGATGACAAGGGTGTAGGTCAGTTCACAGATTCAGGCTCTACACTTACAAGTAGTGTTTCAAGCCTTGCTACAGCAGCTTGTAGTTGGAGACCATCATCTAACTATGGTTATGCTACAAGAAGCGCAGCTGATGCGAAGACATGGGCACAGAAGTATGCAGGTGCACAGAGTTCAAAGATAGTTTATGCTATTGACTAATTAAATAAAGATACTGGCTAGTGGCTGGTTTGTATGGAGCGCTTTTGTGGCGCTCCATAATTTGTATAATTAATGCTTGACTTCAAGTATACTTTAAGATTTAAAATGTATTATATAAAAATAATTGGAGGTACTTATGGAAAAGAAAAATGCAAATATTGGAGGTTCATTGCAACCAATGCCAAAGGTTTTAGTATCATGTAGAAGTCTTGATGGAGAGGAAAATGCATTAGCAGTTGCATATTGTGGCAATTGTAGCTATGACCCTCCTATGGTAATGGTAGGAATTGTTCCAAGCAGATATTCCTATAAAATGATTAAGGAATCAGGATGTTTTGTTGTGAATTTAGTTGAAAAAGATTACGAAAAAGAGTTTAATTACCTCGGTTCTGTAAGCAGGGCTAATGAAAATAAACTTGAGAAAATGAACATCAAAAGAGCTGATGGAAGTGTAGTTAATGCTCCGATATTGACAGATTGCCCTGTTAATATAGAGTGTACAATTGTGGATTCAATTGTTACAGGTTCTCATGAAATGTTTATTGGTAAAGTTGAATGTGTTCACGCTAATGCTGAATATGTAAATGAAAAAGGAGACATTGATTTTTCGAAAATCAGTCTTTTATAAGATGCAAAAAAATGTATTTTAGGTGATTTATGGAAAATTCATGAAAGAATATATTGAAGAATTTATGAATGAATGGGAAGGAAAAAGATAATGGCTGATTACAAAACTCTATATGTATCAGATTTAGATGGAACATTGCTTGGAAGTGATGAAAAGACATCTGAATTTACCAATAAAATTATAAACGATTTAGTAGATGAAGGAATGCTATTTTCGTATGCAACAGCAAGGTCGTTTCAAACTTCTCATAAAGTGACTAGGGGATTGAATGCAAGGATTCCATTGATTATATACAATGGAGCGATGGTTGTTGATAACATAGACGGTTCGTTTTTGATAAAAAACTTTTTTGGCAATGACATAGCAGATTTGCTTAATGATTTATTTGAAAACAAGGTATATCCTATTGTCTACTCATTTATAGATGGTGTTGAGAAATTCTCGTATGTACATGATAAGTGTACTATGGGAATGCAGAAGTTTCTCGATACTAGGAAAAATGACAAAAGAACAAATATTGTATATAATGAGAATGAATTATTAAACGGAGAGATTTTTTATATTACATGCATTGATGATAGAGAAAAGTTGGAGCCTTTTTTTAAAAAGTATATGGAAAAATATCATCTTGTATTCCAAGTGGACATATACACGCAGACACAGTGGTTAGAAATAATGCCAAAGAATGCTTCTAAGGCAAATGCAATAAAGCAACTTACGAAAAAACTTGGATGTGAAAGACTGGTTGTATTTGGCGACGGGAAAAATGATATCGATATGTTTGAATTGGCAGACGAAGCCTATGCTGTTGAAAATGCAGTTGACGAATTGAAGGAAGTAGCAACAGGCATTATTCAGGGGAATGATGAGGATGGTGTTGCAAGGTGGTTGAGTAAAAATTTTAGGTGATTTTTAAAGAAAAATGAGTTGCGTTGGTCATATGCTTGTGTTATGCTTAACACAAGCATAAAATTTCTAATTATCATTGTATATATTATTTATTTTTCAAAGTCTATTTATTTATTTTTTTAAGGAAATCTATGCTGAAATAATCAATATTACAACAGCAGGAGATTTCGAGTATAAATGCTCCTGCAAATAATTGCATTAAGGAGGATTTATATGGTAAAAGAATATGATGAAATGGAACTGTTGACAAACATACCAGAGGATATGGTGTATGAAAATCAAACCATAAAGAATGATTTTATATTTGGTAAAGTTATGCAGGATAAGAGCCTATGTACGGAACTAATTGAATTATTGACAGGAAAAGAGATTGGTGAAGATATAACTATCAATGCTCAAAAGTCGGTTAAAGTTACTAATGATAGTAAAGGGATTAGATATGATGTATATGTAGAAGATGGTAATAATGTAGTATATGATGCAGAAATGCAAAATAAAAATGAAGATTTACCAAAAAGAGCCAGATATTATTCGGGGATGGTTGATTTGAATTTACTTGAAAGCGGAGGCGTGTATAAGGAGTTAAAGAACTGTTATATAATGTTTATATGCACATTTGATCCGTTTGGAAAAGCATTATGCTATTATGAGTTTGAAAACTATAGTGTTAAGGATGAAAATTTTTCATTAGAAGATGGACGTAAAATTCTATTTTTTAACACTAAAGGAAAAAGGGTAAATGTATCAACAGAAGTAAAAGAGTTTTTAGATTATATTGAAACAAAAAAGTCAGTAAACGCTTTTACAGATAAGGTGGATATAGCTGTAAGGAAAGCAAGACAAAACAAGGAATGGAGGTTGGAATATATGAAAACATTGCTTCATGATATGGATGTAAGGCTTGAGGGTGAAGAAATTGGTAGAGAAAAAGGAAGAATAGAAGGAAGAATAGAAGGAAGAATAGAACTCCTAGTATCACAGATTGTTAGAAAGATACAAAAACAAAAAACAGTTGATATAATTGCAGAAGAGTTGGAAGAGGATTTTGATTATATTAAAAAGATATATGACATAGCAATGAAAGATGCGGTTGGTTGCAATGTTGAAAAAATACTGAAAGAGTTAGATAACCAATAATGATTAAAAAGATAAAGGATGCAGCGAAAACTGCATCCTTTTGAATTTTATAAACCTAAATCATTTTTTAGCCAATCAAGGGCTTCTTCTCTAGTTGCAAAGTGGCCTTCCATAACGCCTGTTTCAGACATTTCAGTGTTCTTTTTTGTCTGAATTTTAAGCATTGTAGAAAAACCTTCAGCAAAACCAAATGCTTTACA
This sequence comes from Lachnospiraceae bacterium, assembly GCA_017935565.1. Lineage (GTDB taxonomy): Bacteria > Bacillota > Clostridia > Lachnospirales > Lachnospiraceae > SVEL01. The sequence goes on along the minus strand of JAGBHK010000008.1, from coordinate 90,016 downwards.
TCCTGCGTCAACAAAAGCTTTAGTCATTACAACTAATTCTTTACTTTCTGCTGGAGTAACTGGTTTCATACCAGAGCAGTCAGCCACATAAGCCCAACCATCCTTCCAAGCAGAAGCTTCTTTTAAAATAGTTTCGCAAAGCCACTTAAGTTCGTCGACATTAGTTCTGCCATTACATGAAGATAAAATAACCTTTCTTCCAGGTATAACCTCGATTGTCTGTGTTCCGTTTGTCATTGCCATAAATTACAATCCTCCTAATATTAAATTTTAACCACAAATTTGATAGGAGTATTATATCATATATCAATGGAATTGAAAACTATTTATTCAAATATTCTTCGTTTATCTTTACAACCTGTTCCATAGCAGTTTTACCAGGAGCGCCGATTGTAAGTCTCTTTTCAACGCAAGTTTTAAGACTGATTGCTTCGTAGATGTCTTCTTCAAATACAGGGCTAATAGCTTTGTACTCTTCTAAAGTCATATCATCAAGAGCGATTCCTTTGCTTTCACAGAAAAGAACTAACTGTCCTACGATACCGTGAGCATCTCTAAAAGGTACATTCTTTTTAACAAGGTAGTCAGCAGCGTCAGTAGCATTAGTAAATCCGTTCTTTGCACTAGCTTCCATATTATCTTTATTGAAAGTCATAGTTTCAATCATACCAGTGAAAAGTTTGATACAACCTTTTGTTGTGTCGATGGCATCAAATGTAAATTCTTTATCATCTTGCATATCTTTGTTGTATGCAAGTGGAAGTCCCTTCATAGTTGTAAGAAGAGAGATTAATGCACCGTACACACGACCTGTCTTACCACGAACGAGCTCTGCAATATCAGGATTTTTTTTCTGTGGCATAATTGAACTACCTGTGCTGTAAGAATCATCAATATTTACAAATCTATATTCATTAGTATTCCAAATAATAATTTCTTCTGAGAATCTGCTTAAATGCATCATAATAGTTGCCATTGCACTTAAAAATTCAATGAGGTAATCTCTGTCTGAAACCGAATCCATTGAGTTAAGTGTAGCTCCAGTAAATCCAAGTAAAGAAGCTGTAAGTTCTCTATCAAGTGGATATGTAGTACCAGCTAAAGCACCTGAACCGATAGGTGAGTAGTTCATTCTATCGTAGATGTCTGATAAACGGCTTCTGTCACGCTTAAACATTTCGAAATATGCTCCGAAATGATGAGCTAATGTAATAGGCTGAGCCTTTTGTAAATGTGTGAAGCCCGGCATATATGTATCAAGGTTTTCAGCCATAATTCTATGAATAACTTTAAGTAAATCTTTAAGTAATTCATCCATTTCTGCAACCTGATTTCTAGTGTAAAGCTTCATATCAAGAGCAACCTGGTCATTGCGGCTACGACCTGTATGAAGTCTCTTGCCAGCATCACCGATTCTTTCGATAAGATTAGCTTCAACAAAAGAGTGAATATCTTCATGTCCTGGCCCGATTTCAAGAGTACCATTCTCGATATCGTCTTTAATCGAATTTAAGCCACCAATGATGGCGAATTTATCTTCATTTGAAATAATACCTTGTGCAGCAAGCATTGTAACATGGGCAATACTGCCTTCGATATCTTCTTTATAGAATTTCTGATCAAATGATAATGATTCATTAAAATTATGTACTAACTGGTTTGTTTCTTTAGTGAAACGTCCGCCCCAAAGTTTCATATGTTTATTTTCCTTTCTTTTTGGTGTATACTTGTAGTAGTATATCAAAAAAATTGACGAGGTACAAGTATGAATGTTTATTATATTAGTCACAGTGGATTTATGGTTGAATTAGAAAACAATGTATTAGTGTTTGATTATTACACAGGGGCGCTTCCTGCATTTGATAAAACAAAGAATGTATATGTGTTTGTAAGTCACAAGCATTACGACCATTTCAATAAAGCAATATTTAATTTATTTGATGATTGCAAGGTGCATTATATTTTGTCTAAGGGTTGCAAAATGAATGAAAAATATTTGGATAGATTAGGATTGCCAATTGATTTGAATGATAGAATAACATATGTGAGAAAGAACGAAAACTTTAATATTGGTGATTTATTTATAGAAACAACTGCTTCCACAGATACGGGCGTCGCATACATGGTAAATGTGGAAGGCAAGGATATTTATCATGCTGGCGATAATGGAATGTGGCTGTGGCCAGAGGCAGAAGAAACTATTAAACTTAAAATGGAAAGAATGTATAAAGAAATAATCGATGGAATGGGGGATAAATATTTTGATGTTGCTTTTGTTCCAGCGGACCCAAAACTTATGGAGGACGCTCATATGGGGCTAAAATATTTTTTAGAGAAGATTGATGTAAAAGAAGTATATGCAATGCATATGTGGGATAAATGGGATAGATTTGGTGAGATAATTACTCATAAAGAACTTGCCCAATTTAGAGAGAAATTAGTTGACTATAGAACCGAAGAAATGCTTTAAAATTGCTTTATATTTGCAATTATTTATGGTAAAATATTAGTTAGTTTTATTTAGGTGGTTGGAGGTGTTTATGAAAAAAATAATAAAGATTATGTTGGTATTATGTGTGTCTATGATGTGGGCAATGTCAACATATGCAACGGAGGGCGAAATGGTATACGAATATGGTGATGAAGGAATTGTAAATGAAAGCGTAGAATTGTCTGTGCCAGTAACAGCTGGCAAAGATTATTCGGTAACAGTTGAGTTTACTGGAGTTACAGATGCTGCTTCTAAAATTAATTTAGGATATGATATGGTTATTAATGATCAAATGGTTCCGAATGTAGACGGAAGTAATGACAGAAGCGGACTGATTGATGAGACAGTTGTAGTTGGAACTGTGGAAAGCAGAACATTTAGTGTTGCAGCTACAAGCGACACACTTACTATTAAGGCTAATGGTAGTGGTAAAATTACAAAAATTACAGTAAAGCCACTTGAAATAAAAAAAGAAGACAAAACAGTGATTTTTACTATTGGAGATTCATTGGTACAAACATATACAGACTATTATGCACCACAGACAGGTTGGGGACAGACTTTGCAGGATTATTTTGATGTAAACAAGGTAGTTGTGGCAAATCACGCTCTAGGCGGTAGAAGTTCTGGAAGTTTTATGAGAGAAGGACGTCTTAATCAGGTACTAATAAATGTTAAGCCAGGAGATTTTGTACTTGTTGAATTTGGACACAATGACGCTTCAAAAGATAAAGTTGACAGATATACATCGGTTGAAGATTACAAGTTATATTTAAAAGAGCAGTACATAATTCCAATTGAACAAAGAGGCGGTATACCTGTACTTGTAACATTATGCAATAGAAATGACTACAACCAGTCAACAGGACAGTTCAATGTGAGTTTTGAAAGATATGTTGTGGCAATGCGTGAGGTTGCAGAAGAAACGGGTACACTTCTCGTGGATTTAAATGCGAGAACTGTTAAGGAATTTACTGAACTTAACAATAAATATGGAATTGGCATAACAGAAGAAATCATTTTCAATCACGCCGATGCAGGCGAATATGATGGAGCGTATGCGGATGGTGTTGCTGACAATACACATCTTCAAAAATATGGAGCTAAACTTGTCGGTGGATTTGTTGCAGAAGGTTTGTGTGAACTTGACATTGATGTGTTAAAGGATGCTTATGTTGCATCTGCGGTATCAGGTGATAAGCCTAGTACACCTTCAAATCTTCAAGCATTGAGCAAGATTAGAACACTTAGAAAAATTGGTTGGGATGAATGTAAGGGTGCAGATTTCTACCAGATTTATGTGGCAGAAGTTGTTGATGGAAAAACTGGCGAGTATGAACTTGTAGGTCTTGCAACAACTAATTCATATGTATATGGCAAGGCAGATGCGAAGGCAACTTACAAATTCAAGGTTGTGGCAGTGAATGGCGCTGGTGAATCAAAAGAGTCAGAGGAACTTTTATATGAGCCAGTTGGTGGAAAGAAAAATAAAGTCAATGAAGAAACTACGGCAACTATGGAAAATACTGATGAAGGCGGCTTGAATGCCTATGTTATAATTGGTATTGTGGCAGCAATAGTTGTGGTTGTTGGTGTTATTGCTGGCGTAGTTGTTAAGAAAAAGAAGAAATTACAAACAGGAAGGTAAAATGAAAAAGATAATTTTAATTGTATTAATTGTAATTTTAGGTATATTAGCAGGAATATTTTTTATCAATACTCAAGAGCAAGGCACAGAGGTGACAGAAAAAGCCACAAAGGTTGGCGTTATATTTAATGGTTCCAAGGACGATAAAAGCTGGAGTCAGTCGCATTATGAGGGGCTTGAGAAAAGTGCCAAGAAGCTTAATTTGGATATAACATATGAGGAATTTATAACGGCAGATAACATATTATCCGTTATTGATGAACTTATAGAAGATAAATGTGAAATAATAATTGCAAATTCCGCTATATATAGTGAACAAATGCTTGTAGCTGCGGAGAAATACCCTGAAGTATTCTTTTTCCACGCAACAGGCACGAGTTATCGCAAAAATCTGTCTACATATTTTGGACGTATGTATCAGATGAGATACCTCACAGGTATAGCAGCAGGGCTTCAGACTTAAAATAATGAGATAGGTTATGTGGCAGCATTCCCTATTTCAGAGGTAAATAGAGGTATAAATGCATTTGCGCTTGGCGTACGAAGTGTCAATCCAAATGCGAAAATATATGTTAGATGTATAGAGTCCTGGAACTCAGATATGGCAGCAGCTGATGCCAGTGAATATCTTATATCCAAATATAATATTGATGTGCTTGCTATGCACACTGACTCGCTTGAGCCACTTAGAGTAGCTGACGAGCATGGCATCATGTCCATTGGATATAACATAGATAATAGTGAACTTTATCCTAACAGTTGTCTGACATCTGCTGTATGGGACTGGGAAAAATTTTATACTCCCCACATATTAAAATGCTTACAAGGTAAATTTGAAGGTGAAAATTTTTGGGAAAGTTCCGATTCGGGCATAATGGATATATCTCCATTATCAAATAATGCGAATAGCGAAATTATAAAGGCTATTAGCGATGAACGAAAAAGGCTTAATGATGGAACTTTTGATGTCTTTTATGGACCTATTTATGATAACAATGGTAAGCTTAGGATAGGCGAGGGAGAAAGTATGACAGATAATGCTATGTTAAACGAATTTGACTGGTATGTAGAGGGGGTAGTAATTGATGAATAAACATAAACTGAAACAACGCATACTACTTGCTGTTGCAGGAGTAACATTGCTTGTAGTATTGGTTATTTTAATTTTGCCAAGCATGCAACGAAATCCTGAACATAAGATAGGTCTTATTATAACGGGTAAAACAACAGATAGCGGATGGAATAGTGTACATTATGATGGTGTAGTATCTGCGTGTGAGAAACTTGGGACAAAGCTTATTGTCAAGGAAGATGTAGCTGAAGGTGATGGTAGTTGTGCTGAAGCTATTCACCAACTTGTAAATGAAGGTGTTGGGATGATAATTTTGTCGAGTTATTCTTACCCTATGGAAGTAAGGGATATAATTGCCAGTTATCCAGATATTGCTTTTTATGCGATTTCATCTGAATATGTAGCTGATAATCTTACATCATATTTTGGCAGAATGTATCAAGCGAGATATCTTGCAGGGATTGTTGCAGGAATGCAGACCGAGAACAATTCCATTGGATATGTTGCGGCTATGTCTAATAATGAGGTTAATCGAGGAATAAATGCATTTACCCTTGGCGTAAAGAGTGTAAATCCCGAAGCGAAGGTATATGTGAGTTGGACAAATTCATGGGATAACAAAGAAAAAGAGGTAGCCTCAGCCGAAAAGCTGATTAATGAAAAGTGTGTTGATGTTATAACCTACCATCAAAATCAGCATTATACAGCACAAACTGCTGATGCGGCAGGAGTGTATTCAATAGGTTATAATGAGGTTGCCAAAGGGCTTTCTGACAAATATCTTACATCGGCGGTATGGGATTGGGATTTGCTTTATTATCAGATAATTAGGGAATATGTGCAAGGACAACCAAATGCGGTAGAACGTAGATGGTTTGAGATAGGAAGCGGTGTAGTAGGACTTGCTGAGTTATCGCCACAGGTAAGCGATGAAACAAGACAAGTACTTGAGACTGCTAAAACAAGATTAAATAATTCAAATGATGTATTTTCAGGAATTATTTACGATAATTGCGGTACATTGAGGTGTGGCGAAGGTGAATCCCTCAGTGATGACGCATTGCTAACAGATATGGATTGGTTTGTTGAGGGAGTGGTGATATATGAATAAAAAAGTGAATAGCAAGCGGATTTTATATGGCATATTGCTTGTAGTGTGCGGATTTGTGATTATTGGCATTGTTTGTGTACTTATGTGGTTTAAGCTTATGGATATCACACATACACAGGTTGAAAGTCATGTTGCAGGCTATAGCCGTATGGCAGCACAAGTGATTGATGGTAGTTTTGATAATGAATTGGCAGTGCTAGGCGACATTGCCGCGTCGGTTGATTTGGATAGTGGAAAATTAAATGATGCGTTTGAGAATCAGGAAGGTGTGACATATGGTGTTATGCGCATTGATGGAACATCAGCTTATGGCAAGGAACCAAAATTTTCTGATTATGACTGCTTTTTTCAAACGGTACGTGGAACGCCTGCAGTGAGTGTGCATAACGATACAGTTCTTTTTACTGTACCTGTGTACAGTGGCTCAAATGTTAAGTATGTACTGTATAAGTTATATTCAAGTTCTGTTCTTGAAAAAAAAATAAATCTAATATGTTATAGTGGATTAGGCGAATGTTTACTGATAGACGCTGACGGAAATGTAATTCTTCGTTCGGAAAACTCAACAGCGAATATTGGACAGATAAATACCAAAAAAAATGTAGATGCAATTGAATCTATTAAAAAAAGTATGAATACAAATGTTTCAGCCGCGTCATACGATGGTGATGAAAAAAATGTAATTTTTGCAGCAGAAACAAGTTATTCTGGTCTATACATAATGGGTTTTGTACCGTCAAATGCTCCTGCAGGTGAAATATCTATTATAGCACCGCTTGTGCTCTGGACTTTTGCTCTTTTATGGGTATTGATAGTTATAATTATGATTTATCTTATGGGTGCGGAACGTAAGGCACAGCAGAGTGAAGAAATGCGTCAGGCAAAAATTATGGCGGAGGAAGCAAACCGTGCTAAAAGTGATTTTCTTGCGAATATGTCGCATGAAATAAGAACTCCTATAAACGCAGTAATTGGCATGAATGAGATGATATTGCGTGAAAGCTCTGAGGATGATATAAGAGGATATGCAAGAATCGTAAATAATGCCAGTCACAATTTGCTTTCGATAGTTAATGATATACTTGACTTTACTAAAATTGAGTCGGGTAAGATGGAAATATGTGAACGAGAATATAAGCTTAGCGATGTTTTACAATATGTTATGAATATGGTTCGAATGAAAGCCGCAGAAAAAAAACTTGCTTTTTATGACGAAATAAACGAAGAACTTCCTGATTGTCTTTACGGTGATGACGTTAAACTTAAGCAGGTAATATTAAATTTGTTGAGCAATGCCGTAAAATATACTCATGAAGGATCAGTTAGACTTAAGGCAGATGGAGTTGTTAATGATACAGGAGACTGTGTCCAGCTTATTATTTCTGTTTCCGATACAGGTATTGGTATTCATAAAGAAGACCTTTCAAATATATTTCAAAATTTTAGTCGTTTTGACTTGGCGACTAATCGCAATATTGAAGGTACGGGATTGGGGCTAGCAATCAGCCATAGGCTTATTTCTCTTATGAATGGAAGCATAAATGTTGAAAGTGAATATGGTAAGGGGACTTGCTTCAAACTCACTCTTACGCAGAAGATAATGGGAAAAGAAGTAATCGCGCATAATTTGAATGAATATAATGACGAACACTTGGATGTTGAGATATATGCGCCTTCATTTACAGCACCAGAGGCGAGCATACTTGTGGTTGATGATAATCAAATAAATTTGCTTGTAGTTGAAAATATGCTTAAATGCACAAAGATAAAAGTGACTGTATGTATGAGTGGTAAAGAGGCACTTGAACTTATGAGTACAAATAAATACGATATTGTACTGCTAGATCATATGATGCCACAAATGGATGGTCTTGAAACATTGAAGCGTATTAAGCAAATGCCTATAAATATGAGTAAGAATGCTGCTGTGATAGTGCTTACAGCCAATGCCGTTTCAGGTGTGAGGGATATGTACCTCGCAGAGGGGTTTGATGATTACTTGAGTAAGCCTATTGATGGCAAAAAGTTTGAAAAAATGCTAATTAGATACTTGCCAAAAGAAAAGGTAATGGATAATGAAACCGTGAAATCTGATAATAAAGATAAAGACAGAGGATATGAAATGATAAATACTGATATGTTGTCTGCCGATAATATCGACAGAATTATAAATAAGATAAAAGTAGAACTTCCAGAGATAGATATTAATAAGGGCTTGACGGTAAGTGTGGGTGATAAGGCGTTTTATATACAAATATTTACCTATTTTGTAAAACTATCTATAAAAGAGGAACTTAGCAACTTTCTTGCCGCTGAAGACTATGAAAACTACCGTATCCGTATTCATGGTTTCAAGAACAACGCATATAATATAGGCGCAACCTTGCTTGGTGATCTTTCCGCCAAAATGCAGGATTTAAGCGATAATCGCCTCGCCGAAGAGTTGCTTTCGGCACAGGAAACACTTTTTGAACAATATGATAGGATATGTGATATTTTTGGTAAAATAATATTAGAGGAAGTGAATGGCTTATGATAATGTATTATATTATAACAGCAGTGCTTGCTATAGTTAATTTGTTTGCACTTATTTTCGTTGTTGATAACAAAAAGATAAATTATTATTTTATACTGCTTATGCTTATTATGGCGATATCGAACGGAGGCTATCTTGCGCTAGGTCTGTCTCAAAATGTACAGGAGGCTGTGCTTGCAAATAAAATTGCATACATCGGAGGGTGTTTTACTTCACCGATTATGATATTTTTGATATGTTCTATATGTAAATATAATTTCGGAAGAACATTTAGAATGGGCGTTTATTTGTACTGTTTGATTGTTTATGCAATGATACTTACAATAGGTTACAACGACCTTTACTATACAGAATATCATATAGAGAAACTCTGGGATTCGACTATACTTGTAAATGAATACGGAATAGGACATTCTATGTTCTATATTATTCTCTATGGAGCAATAATCATTCAGGTGGCTATGCTTATACATTCTATAGTAAAAAAACGCTCTGTATCACGAAAAAATCTTTATTTGCTATTTGGACTAGAGGTTATGAATGTCAGTTTGTTTTTTATTGGTAGATTTATCAATGTGGATTTTGAAGTGATGCCTGCATTATATGTATTCAATGGTTGGTTCTTCCTTGTAATCCACCATAGAATAAGACTTTATAGCATTGAGGAGAGCGTAGCAGAGGCATTACAAAAAACTTATACGAACGGATATATAATGGTTGATGGTAATCTAAACTATTTAGGCTGCAATAAAATGGCGGAGAGTGTATTTCCTCAACTTGAAAAATGTTATATCGATTATCCTATTAAAGCAATACCTCAACTCGAAGAGGCAATTAAAAGTTTTCCAAAAGATGAAAAGGAATATATTACTACTTTTACTACCGGAGAACGTCATTTTGAGTGTCGATTTAGCAGAAGAACATATAATAACAAGGTATACGGCTATATTTTAGAACTTATCGAGGATACTAACAAGTGGCAGCGTATAAACTATTTAGCCAATAACAACACAGAACTTGAACAGACAGTAAAAGAACAGAATGTAGAATTAATAAAAAAACAGGAAGCGTTAGAAGAAATGTTTGTGCAGACTGTAACCGCGCTTAGTGAAGCTGTAGATGCAAAGGATCGTTATACAAGCGGTCACTCAAAACGAGTTGCTGAATATGCGCAAATGATATCAAAGCGCATGGGTATGTCACAAGAGGAACAGGAAGAAATATATCGTGCGGGTCTACTTCATGATATAGGAAAAATACGTATACCTGTTGAGATAATTAATAAGGCTGGCAAGCTTACCGACGAAGAATACAATATAATTAAAGTACATCCTGTAACAAGTTATAACATTCTTCGTGGAATAGCAAGAAATAATCTTATTGCACTGGCAGCAAAGTATCACCACGAAAGATATGATGGAACAGGATATCCTAATGGAATTTCAGGCGATTTGATACCTTTGGCAGCAAGAATTCTTGCGGTTGCAGATACATATGATGCTATGACAAGTAATCGAAGCTATCGTAATGCGCTGCCTCAAGATGTTGTAAGGTCTGAAATAGAAAATGGAAAAGGAACTCAGTTTGATCCAAATATTACAGAAATTATGCTTCAGATGATTGATGAGGATAAAAATTATATTATGCGTCAAGAAGAGGAAATAACAAGAAAAATATTAACTGTAGATGATGAGCCTATGAATAATATGATACTTTCTCATATTATGAAAGACGAGCCTATGTATGAAATGAAATCAGCAGTTAGTGGTGAGGAAGCACTTGAACTTCTAAAAAATGAAAAGTTTGACCTTATTATGCTTGATGTAAATATGCCAGGAATGAGTGGTTTAGAAACATTACAACACATAAAAGAAAGGTATGATATTCCTGTTGTTCTGATGACAGTTGATAAAAAACTAAGCACCTCATCCCAGTTTGCTGAGCTTGGTTGTGATGACTTTATAACCAAACCATTTCTACCTTTGCTTATAAAGGAACTTGTGCATAGTATGACTGAAAGAATTGGAATCTAAAACTTATTGGATCTATATAAAAAATTACAGTTAAGAAAAGAAGAAATAGTGTTGACAAAGAAGGAACATTTGCTTATAATAAAAAAACTTCACTGTAAACTTGCACTTGTATAAACGGAGGTATTCCTATGGTAACATTTCCTGTATTAGACATTAAAGCAACAGGTAACAGAATAAAAGAGATTCGTGTGAAAAAGCATATTTCAGTTAGTGAAATATGTGAGTATATGGGATTTGAAAACCCACAGGCCGTGTACAAATGGCAGCGTGGAGAATCACTTCCGACAGTTGATAATCTGTATGCATTGAGCAGATTGTTCGACACACCGATGGAACAAATATTGTGTGAACAAGAAGAAGCGAAAGCTTCTTCTTGTTGTTTATGGAGATATTTTAAACTACTAGTTCAATGACAAGGTCTTGCATATTCGTTATAATACCAAATGTAGCAGGGATGAACGAGAGAAAAATTGATGGAGGACGAATATGGAAACAAAAATGTTAGTAACACAGGCGCTTGATGAACGTGACTTGTTGGTGAAAAAAATCAATGACAAAATAAATGCTGCAACATTTACAGATATCGTTAAACATAACGAAGATACTGTATACGAGCGCAGACTTACTAGAGAAGAATATAAAAAGGAAGTAGAGAGTGCATATCAGCAGATATGTGACTTAATTACAAGATACAATATGCTTGAAGTGGCAATTGTTCAATCAAATGCCACAACATTCATAGAGACAAGCTATGGAAAATTTTCTGTGGCTGGTGCGATTTCTCTTCGAAATCGAATGAGAGGTGACGCAAAGTTTGACGGAAAAGCCGATTTTGAAACAAACCTTTTCTATCGCATGAAGTCAAATTACGACGCTTGTATCAATGCTATTGAGCGAAAAAATCAGGCATTGGCTCAAACTGCCGAAGATATGCGACTTAGCATTCTCGGTCGTGATGTAAAAGTAAAGGACGACAAGCCTTTAGAGGTTGTAGAGACCTACATCAAGGAAAATACAATGGAACTTGCAGACCCTCTTGACATAGTAGTCAAAATGGCTTCGCTTCAAGAGAAGAAGGACAAGCTTTTATCTGAACTCGAAACGCAGATAAAGGTATCCAATGCAACAACATTCATAACAATTTAATAATTTCGCCCATAACACGAAAACCTTAAAGTTAGGCCCCTCGTGGCGGGGGTAACGCCACAATTAAAGTATAAAATACTAATAAAGTTTATATTGGAGAAAATTATTCCAAAACTGAACGAGATATTTTAACTTTTAACTTTAAACCATGAATGGTGAATAGTGAATACTTGACTATTGAAATTTAAATTGGTAATTTCAGGTAGGCATTAATAAATGCTGAAATCCATGAAGAAGGTTTGGTAGCGCCTAAATAACCGTAGGGAAACCTCATGGCTGTGTTATGGGCGAAATTGTTATAAATGATAATGTGAAAATGTGGTAAATATGATAAAATATAATAATAATTGATTTTTTTTTAGGATGGTGATTATATGGAATTTAAAAAATACTTTGAAGAAAATGAATTTTTATATGATATTTCTTCAAACGATTCGAAAGCTGAGATTGAAGTGACAGAGTATGCTGTGGGGAAGTATAAAAATCAATATCCAGTTTATGAGAATGACAAATGGAAAGTTTGTGGCAATGAGAATACAAGAAGGTGTCAAATGAGTACGAAGGGATGTTATCTTTCTAAAAATGATGACAATTGTCCGAATACGTATATTGATGTGGCGGCAGATATTTTAACATCTAAAAATGTTCCATTATCTATTGTTAAAGATAATGAAGAATTAGAAAAGTATGTTTTAGCATATGTAAAAGTGTATTATACTATAGGAAATATGCTGCCAGTTGCTGAAGGTGGAAATCCGGGGTTTGGAAGGTGTCCAATAGATAATTTTACATATAAATTAGATGTTATTAAAGATATATTTTTATCTGAAGAAATTAATGAGAGTTTATATGATGAAATTGATAAGATGATTGGTGAAGGTAAAACATTAGGAAGAAAGGGGTATAAAAAAATATTTTCATATTGGATTCAAAAAGAATGGAAAGGAAGCAATAAATCATGGGAAAACTTTATAGAGGATAATTGCTTACAAGATTTGGTTTGCTTAGTTAATAATAGATATGAATCTAAAGAAATCATTTTATCTAGAAATGGAAAAAAGAATTACATGTTTCCTAAAGATGCTGAAGAACAGAAAAAGTGGTTTATTAATATTACTAAATTGATCATTGAACGTGGTTTTAGATTAAAATATCATAAAGAACGTCTTTTTTTTGATGATGCAGGTAAACACACAGACAAAGCGAAGAACATTTTGATAAAGATTTTTTCTGAAATATTTAAAGATATTGATAATGCGAACCTGACAATAATATAATATTATGCATAATAATATAGGATAGCATTATAAGTTAAGAAAACGAAGTTAGTAAATTTATGTAAAATCCCTCTTGACATATTTACATTTCCCTTTTAAAATTATCTACAACTTAATAATTAAAGGCTATGAACAGAACAAGTAGTTAATTATGAAACTTACAGAAAGTTGCCGGCTGATGAGAGGCGCAAGGGAAGTGACTAACGAATACATCTGGGAGCTCCGTACCGAAGAGTTTTAACTTTGTAGACTACGGCGGCAGACAACCGTTACAATGTCAGAGTATAATAAAGTACTCGTTGAGGTTGCAGTCGTGAGGCTGTGACGAAAAAAGGTGGTATCACGGCACTTGTCGTCCTTTTTATTAAAGGCGGCAGGTGCCTTCGTTGTATAAAAACCTGAAAATAAAAGAAAGGAAATTATAAAAAATGCAGATTTACGAAGAATTAGTTGCAAGAGGACTTATTGCACAGGTAACAAATGAAGAAGAGATTAGAGAGATGGTTAACAATGGAAAGGCTACTTTCTACATTGGTTTTGACCCTACGGCAGACAGTTTACATGTAGGTCACTTTATGGCATTATGTCTTATGAAGAGACTTCAGATGGCTGGTAACAAGCCTATCGCACTTATCGGTGGTGGTACAGCTATGATTGGTGACCCATCAGGAAGAACTGATATGCGTCAGATGATGACAGAAGAAACAATCGCTCACAATGTTGCTTGTTTTAAAGAACAGATGAGCAGATTTATTGATTTCTCAGATGGAAAAGCAATGCTTGTTAACAATGCAGATTGGTTATTGGGACTTAACTATGTTGAAATGTTAAGAGATGTTGGACCACATTTCTCAGTTAACCGTATGCTTACAGCAGAGTGCTACAAGCAGAGAATGGAAAAGGGATTAAGCTTCCTTGAATTTAACTATATGATTATGCAGAGTTTTGACTTCTACAAGTTATTCCAGGATTACGGATGTAATATGCAGTTTGGTGGTGATGACCAGTGGAGTAATATGCTTGGTGGTACAGAACTTATCAGAAGAAAACTTGGCAAGGACGCACACGCTATGACAATTACACTTCTTCTTAATTCAGAAGGTAAGAAGATGGGTAAGACACAGTCAGGTGCTGTATGGCTTGATAGAAATAAGACAACTCCATACGAGTTCTACCAGTACTGGAGAAATGTTGCAGATGCTGACGTTCTTAAGTGTATTAGAATGCTTACATTTTTACCACTTGAAGAGATTGATGCTATGGATAAGTGGGAAGGAAGCGAGCTTAATAAGGCTAAGGAAATTCTTGCATACGAGCTTACAAAACTTGTTCATGGCGAAGAAGATGCAAAAGCAGCACAGGAAAGCTCAAGAGCTTTATTCTCAGCTGGTAATGCTGAAAATATGCCAACAGCAAATATTGGCGAAGACAAACTTGTAGATGGTGTTGTTGATATCTTAACAGCTATGGTTGCAGCAGAAATCGTTACATCAAGAAATGAAGCTAGACGTGCTGTAGAGCAGGGTGGTGTTACACTTGATGGCGAAAAGGTTGCAGATATTAAGGCTACAATTACAAAAGAACAGTTAGAAGCAGGCGTTGTTATCAAGAAGGGTAAGAAAATGTTCAAGAAAGTAACATTATAGGAGTGCTTAAATTATGGAAAACAAATTCACAGAAGATGTAAATGAATTTAAAGAGACCCTTGATGAAATACAGAAATCTTGGTCTGATATTTGTGAGGCTTTCGGTGTGGATAAGAATAAGCCTATCGAGGTTTCTGAACTTAAGAGAAATATGATGGCTACAACTATGGAACTTGATGAAATAAGAAATCTTGATTATGTTAAGAAATCAGGTAAGCCATTGGAAAACTTAAGTGAAAACTATAATTTGTGCCTTATGAAGTTTGCTTATTCAATAATTGAGAATGAAGAAAATGAAATTTGGGCAGATACTATAAAAGAGTATGTAAATGAAGTGTTTACAGATGTTGATGCTAGATGTCAAAATATTGATTTGGATACACTTTTTGCAGATATCCAAAGAATATTTAGTATCTCTAATCAGTTAAATGTTATCAGAATTATGGAAACAAAGAAGGATAATTCGGACATATTTATGGCGCTTGAGGATAATTTCATTTACTTTGGTATTTCAATTGTTCAAAAATGCAATGGAAATGCAGTTATTATGGCACAGGTAGTAACTTTCCTTAAGGTACTTATAAAGATTAATGATAACATTTTGAAGAGTATTTCAAGTATGTTGCAGAAATAGTTTTTGGTGTAAACTATTTTTTCTTGAAAAAATATATATGACATAGTAAAATCATTAGCAAGCAAACGATTAAGTGGCTAACCGTTTGCTCGCTATATTTATTTAATTTAGGACAGCAGAAATGCTAAGCATTTTAAAACTTGTCTTAATAATAAAAGTAGAAAGGAAGTGGAATCCTTGGACAAAAGAGGAAATGAACATTTATCATGGAAGATTATCCATATTTCACATAAACATAGGCATGTTATGGAAAAAATGTTTGATTCTACAGGTGTTTTTCAGGGGCAACATAGGATGCTAATGTGCATTAGTGATAATGAATTTGTGTCTCAAAAAGAGATTGCTGCACATATGAAAATATCGACAGCGACAGTTGCAGTTTCATTGAAAAAACTGGAAAAAGGTGGATATATTGAAAAAATAGTTGATGAAAATGATAATAGGTTGAATAAAATAGTATTGACTGATAAGGCAAAGGCTATTGTAAATGACAGTAAAAGAATGTTTGATACAGTTGAAGATACTATGTTTAAAAACTTTTCTAATGAAGAGAAGCAGCAGTTTAAAGAATATCTAGAAAGAATAGAAGGGAATTTGAAAAATGAAGGTTAAATATTCAAAGTATATAAAACCATACTTAAGTGCATTTATTCTTGGGCCTATACTTATGATTATAGAGGTTATAGGCGAAGTATTTATGCCTGAACTTTTAAAAAGAATTATAAATGCCTGTGAAAGCACAGATGCAAGTGTTTCGTACATAATAGGTGTAGGTGGATTAATGGTGTTAACTGCTCTGCTTATGCTTATTGGCGGTATAGGCGGTGCGTATTTTGCTATAAAGGCATCAAGCGGTTTTGCCAATGATTTAAGAAAGAATATGTTTAGAAAAATTCAAGAATTTTCTTTTAAAAACATTGATGATTTTAGCACTGGTTCATTGGTTACAAGACTTACAAATGACGTAACTGTATTACAAAATATGGTGACAATGATGCTTAGAATGGCGCTTCGTGCTCCGGGTATGTTTATTGCGGCTATTGTTATGACACTTACAACAAATCCTAAACTTGCAACAGTAATACTTGTTGTTATACCAATTCTTGCATTGACACTTGCTATTGTTATAAAGATTGGTTTCCCAAGATTTGGAATAATGCAGAAGAAGCTCGATGCACTTAATACAACTACACAGGAAAATCTTACCAATATAAGAGTAGTTAAGTCCTTTGTAAGAGAAGATTTTGAAGAAAATAAGTTTAAAACTGCAAATGCTGACCTTAAAGACCATACATTACATGCTATGGATGTTGTTATATTTATGATGCCTATAATGACTCTCGCAATGAATATTACAACACTTGCAGTTGTGTACTTTGGCGGTAATCAGGTTATTGCAGGTGGTATGGATGTTGGTGAACTTAACCAGTTTACAACATATGTAGTTATGATTCTTTCATCCCTTATGATGATTAGTATGATACTTCTTAATAGTTCAAGAGCGATGGCTTCTTCAAAGAGAATTAAAGAAGTTTTAGAAACAGAAGTGGATTTGAATGATAATAATGCAGCTAGAAAAGATGCTATTGTTACAGATGGTAAAATTGAATTTAAAAATGTAAATTTCAAATACTATAAGGAAAATGAAGAGTGGGTTTTGGAAAATATTGATTGTATTATTAACCCAGGTGAAACTGTTGGTATTATTGGTTCGACAGGTTGTGGTAAAACAAGTATGGTTTCACTTATTCCAAGACTTTACGATGCTGACGAAGGCGAAGTTTTAATTGATGGTATCAATGTAAAAGATTATTCTATAGAGAATTTGCGAGAAGGCGTTGGTATGGTATTGCAGAACAATGTTCTTTTCTCGGGTTCAATTATGGAAAATATTAAATGGGGAAATGAAAATGCAGAGGATGAAGAAGTTTTCAAATTTGCAGAAGCCTCACAGGCACATGGCTTTGTAACAAGTTTTACAGAAGGTTATGACACATTTTTAGGTCAGGGTGGTACAAATGTTTCTGGTGGACAAAAGCAAAGACTTTGTATTGCAAGAGCCTTATTGAAACAGCCTAAGATATTAATTCTTGATGATAGTACAAGTGCTGTTGACACTGCAACAGAAAAGAAAATAAGAGATAGTTTTAGAACGGATTTGAAGAATACAACAAAGCTTATTATTGCTCAGAGAATTTCTTCTGTTATTGATGCAGACAAGATTATTGTAATTGATGATGGTAAGATTGCAAGCATTGGCAATCATGATGAACTTATGAAGTCATGTGAGGAATACCAGGAAATCTATTATTCTCAGATGGATAAAGAGGAGGTGACTGCATAATGGAATCAAGAAAAGAATTGTTGTTAAAGAAATATTCTGAAAATGGTAATACTAAAATGCCAGGTGGAATGATGGGACCTGGACCAGGTGGTCGTGGCGGTAAGAATCGTGGTCCTATGAAACTTGAAAAAGGAAAAAACACTTCGCAGTCAATAAAAAGGGTTTTTAGTTATATTTCGCAAGATAAAATGAAACTACTTTTTGTATTGTTGTGTGCAATTATTTCAACGGTATCTTCTCTTGGTGGAAGTTATGTTTTAAGACCTGTTATTAATAATCTTGTAGATAAAAATACTACAAAGAGCGAAAAGGTTGAAATGCTTATATTAGGGCTTATTGTAATGGGTGCAATATATATGGCAGGCGTTGTGACAAGTTATATTCAACAGAAGGTGATGATAAAGATTTCGCAAAATGCAATTCAGAGAATTAGAAATGACTTATTCGATAAATTGCAGAGACTTCCTGTGAAATATCATGACACTCACACTCATGGTGAGCTTATGAGCCGTTTTACTAACGACTTGGATTCTGTTGGTGAAATGCTCAATAATACATTAGTACACTTATTTACAGGTGTTATCACTATAATAGGAACACTTATACTTATGTTTACAACTAACTGGATTCTTGCAATAGTTGTAATAATCACAATTCCATTTATGACATTGGCTGGCGGCGCAGTTGGTTCAAAGAGTAGAAAATACTACGGTGGACAGCAAAGAGCCCTTGGAGCAGTAAATGGCTATATTGAAGAAATGGTTACAGGACAGAAAGTTGTAAAGGTATTCTGTCACGAGGATGAAGCGGTAAGAGATTTTGAAATATTAAGTGATGAACTTAGGGCAAATCAGGTTAATGCCCAGTTCTTCGGTGGTATTATGGGACCTGTTATGAATGGTTTAAGCCAGATAAGTTACACTATAACAGGCGTTGTAGGTGGTATATTATGTCTTACAAGAGGATTTGACATTGGAGGATTGACCGTATTTACACAGTATTCGAAGCAGTTTGCAAGACCGGTTAATGAAATTTCAATGCAGGTAAATACGATTTTCTCAGCTCTTGCAGGTGCTGAAAGAGTTTTTGCAGTTATGGATGAGCCAATGGAAGATAAGCATAAGCAGTTAAAGAAACTTTATACTAAGGAAGAATATGATAAATTATCTGAAAATGAAAAGGCAGACGAGAATAATGTGCTAATCCATGGCGATGTTGAACTTAAAAATGTAACATTTGGTTATGTGCCTGATAAGAAGGTATTAAAGAATATCGATGTGTTTGCAAGACCAGGGCAGCAGGTGGCGTTTGTTGGTTCGACTGGTGCGGGTAAAACTACAATTACTAATCTTATTAATCGTTTTTATGATATAGACGAGGGACAAATAACTATTGATGGAATTGATGTTAAGGATATTGATAAGGATAGTTTAAGAGGACATATCGCAATGGTTCTTCAGGATACACATTTGTTTACTGGAACAGTACGCGAGAATATCAGATATGGTCGTTTAGACGCAACTGATGAAGAAGTTGAGGCAGCAGCTAAGACTGCCAGTGCACATTCATTTATTAAAAGACTTGCAAATGGCTATGACACTATTATAGAAGGTGATGGTGCTAATTTAAGTCAGGGACAGCGTCAGCTCCTTAACATTGCAAGAGCGGCTATATCAAAAGCGCCAATGCTTATATTAGATGAAGCAACAAGTTCCGTTGATACAAGAACTGAAAAACATATTCAGCATGGTATGAATAGACTTATGAATGATAGAACAACTTTTGTTATTGCTCATAGACTTTCTACTGTAAGAAATGTTGATTGTATTATGGTTCTTGAGCAGGGCGAGATAATAGAGCGTGGAACACATGATGAACTTCTTTTAAAGAAGGGCAGATATTATCAGCTTTATACAGGGGCGGTAGAGTTAGACTAACGTTTTACTCACTGTCGCGGCATTCGCCGTATATAAATATGACTGAAAAAGTCTTCTGGTGAGCAAGCTCCCCGCAGACTTTTCAATCATATTTATGCATGGCTCAAAATTTCGCGCAAATCTGTACAATTGTCAAAAAACGACACTTGACATATATAATATAATGGTAGTGATACGTACATATGGTACTAAGTTATAATATGGGAGGTATAATGAGATTTTCTGATTTTAAATTGATTAATAAAAATATGTTACGCATATCGTTTGTTTTGTTAGTTATAAATGTAATTATAATTGCAATGGATTTTATCTTTGATGCTATAAGTTTGGCAAAATTTATATATATACCAATGATATTCTTAGCTGTTTCGTTGGTAATGATAATTTTTTCCTTAATTAGTGAATTAATACGAATGTTAAAATAAAAAGCTTGTCTAACACCATTTTATCAGTAGCCGTAGAATGGTGTTAGGTAAAGATTTGTTTTGGCATCATTTAAGACTCATAGTCGTATGGCTATGGGTCTTTTGTTTTTTTGAAAAAATTTCACATTTATTTTCACTATTTGATAATAAGGTCTGAAGCTAAATGTGTTATGAAGTGCAGTCGTTAAATTTATACAACTGTCAAAAAACAGAGCCTCAAAGGCTACGCCATGCCGACAGGTTCGTAAGCTAACGCTTACTCACTGTCGCGGCATTCGCCGTATATAAATATGTCAGAAAATGTCCGTTTATGAGCAAGCTCCTAGCAAAGTCTACGCCATGCCGACAGGTTCGTAAAACTAACGTTTTACTCACTGTCGCGGCATTCGCCGTATTGTCCAAGTGTCTAAAAAACTCTTACGTAAGTAAACTTCCGACGAGTTTTTTACCCTCTTGGACAGCATGGCTCAAAAGTTCGCGCAAAAAACTGCTTGCATTTTTCTTTTTTATGTTGTATACTATGCAAGTGCTTTTAATATGGCTCGTTGGTCAAGCGGTTAAGACGTCGCCCTCTCACGGCGAAAACACGGGTTCGAGTCCCGTACGAGCTGCTAAAGTACAAGTTGAATTATGTACTAGAAATCGAGTGGACTTTACAGTCCACTCGATTTTGTATAATGAGAGCAAGGAGGAAATATGTCAAAGAGAGAAGAATACGAATCAAAGACAGAGGCACTTGTAACACCGATAATTGAAGCTAATAATTATGAATTAGTGGATGTTGAGTATGTAAAGGAAGCAGGAAACTGGTACTTAAGAGTTTATGTGGATAAGGAAGGCGGAATCACAGTTGATGATTGTGAAGTAGTAAGCCGTGCATTGAGTGATAAACTTGATGAGAAAGATTTTATTGATGAAGCATATATTCTTGAAGTAAGTTCACCAGGACTTGGAAGACCTTTAAAGAAGGATAAAGACTTTGACAGAAGTATGGGAAAAGAAGTTGAACTTAAATTGTATAGAGCAATTGATAAGCAAAAGGACTTTTCGGGAATACTTAAGGCATATGATAAAGATACAATAAGTATTGAGATAGATGATGGTAAGGAATTATCATTTGATAGAGCAGATATAGCAATCATAAGATTAGCATTTGATTTTTAATATAATATTAGGAGGAAAAAAGAAAAATGAACAGAGAATTAATTGAAGCGTTGAATATTTTAGAAAAGGAGAAAGACATCAGCAAAGAAGTATTGTTAGAAGCAATTGAAAATTCATTGATTCAGGCATACAAGAATCATTTTGGTAAAGCTGATAATGTAAAGGTAACTATTGACAGAGAAACAGGTGATTTCAAGATTTTTGCTGAAAAGACAGTTGTTGAAACAGTAGAAGATCCTGTTATGGAGATTAGCCTTGATGCGGCTCATGAATTAAGTAAGAAGTACAAATTAGGTGATGTTGTAAATATCGAAGTTAAGTCAAAAGAGTTTGGTAGAATTGCAACAACAAATGCAAAGAACATCATTACTCAGAAGATTAGAGAAGAAGAAAGAAATGTATTATTTGACAAGTATATGTCAAAGGAAAAAGACGTGGTAACAGGTATTGTTCAGCGTATTAACAGCAGATCAATCAGTATTGATTTAGGTAAAGCAGAAGGTATATTAAACGAAACAGAGCAGGTTAAATCTGAAAGATTAAAACCTAATGATAGAATTAAGGTGTATGTTGTAGAAGTTAGAAACAGACCAAAGGGACCACAGATTGTTGTTTCTAGAACACATCCAGAACTCGTTAAGAGATTATTTGAGATGGAAGTTGCTGAAATTCAGGATGGTGTTGTTGAAATTGTTGGTGTTGCGAGAGAAGCAGGCTCTAGAAGTAAGATTTCTGTTCGTTCAAACCACAAGAAGGTTGACCCAGTTGGTTCATGTGTAGGTGTTAACGGTACAAGAGTAGGAGCGGTTGTTAAGGAACTTAGAGGCGAGAAGATAGATATTATTAATTGGAGTGATAACTCAGCAGTATTTATCGAGAATGCTTTGAGTCCATCAAAAGTTATTTCTGTAGTTGCAAATGATGAAGAAAAGACAGCGAAAGTCGTTGTTCCAGATTATCAGCTTTCACTTGCAATCGGTAAAGAAGGTCAGAATGCAAGACTTGCAGCAAGACTTACAGGATACAAGATTGATATCAAGAGTGAAACACAGGCTAGAGAAGCAGGAGAATTTGGCGTAGCTGAGGAAGAGGAAGAATAATCCATGGCTACAACAAAGAAGATTCCTTTAAGAAAATGTACCGGATGCAATGAAATGAAACCAAAAAAAGATTTGGTCAGAGTAATAAAAACTCCGGAAGATGAAATATTAATTGATTTAACTGGTAAGAAAAATGGAAGAGGCGCATATATATGTCATTCGCAGGAATGTCTTTTAAAAGCAATTAAGACAAAGGCAATCGAAAGATCATTGTCATGTAAAATTGATGAAGATGTATATGAGCGTTTGAAAGAGGAGATTTTATAGTGAAATCAAATGATAGAGCAATGTCGATGATGTCGATGGCTGCAAAGGCTGGAAAAATTGTAAGTGGAGAATTTATGGTTGAAAAAACTGTAAAAGAAGGCAAGGTATATTTGGTAATCGTATCAGAGGAAGCCTCAGCAAATACGGTTAAAAAATTTAGCAATATGTGCTTCTTTTATAAGGTTCCAATGTATATATATGGTACAAAAGATAGTTTGGGCCATAATATTGGTAGAGAAGCCCGAGCTTCAGTTGCAGTGACTGATGAAGGATTTGCGAATTCCATTGTTAAGAATTTACCAGATACAGTTACACAGGTTAAATAAATCTATGGAGGTAATTAGATGTCGAAAATTAGAGTATATGAATTAGCAAAACAGTTGGAAAAAGAAAGTTCAGATATATTAGCAGTTTTAGAAGAAATTGGTATAACAGGTAAAAAACCTGCAAGTGGTATCGAGGAAGAGGATGCAAATAAAGTAAGAGACTTTTTTGCGCCTAAGAAGAAAGAAGAACCAAAGAAAGAAACTCCTAAAAAACAAGAAGTAAAAAAAGAAGAACCTAAAAAGGTAGAACCTAAGAAGGAAGAACCTAAAAAGGAAGAACCTAAAAAGGAAGAACCTAAGAAGGAAGAGCCTAAAAAGGATAATTTCAAAAATTCTGATAATAAAAATAATAAGAACAAGAATAAGAATAATAACCAGAATAATAATCAGAATAATAATCAGAAAAAGGATGATAACCACAAGAAGAATATTACACAGGTTTTCAATCCACAGAATAGCCAGCAGTGGAAGGGTAATAAAAACAATAACCAGAACAATAATAATAACCAGAATAATAACTTTAATAAGAAAAACAAGAATAACGGAAAGAATGGTAATAAACCACAACAGCCAGCTCCAGCTCCAAAGGTAGAGGAAGAAGAGATTAAGGTTATTAAAGTTGGTGATTACATTACTATCAAAGAACTTGCTGATAAGATGAAGATTCAGTCGTCTGCTCTTATTAAGAAGTTATTTATGCAGGGTCAGATGTTTACATTAAACGATGAAATCGATTATGAAACAGCTGAAAGCATTGCACTTGAATATGATATTATTGTCGAAGAAGAAGAGAAAATTGATGCTATTGAAGAACTTCTTCGTGAGGAGGAAGAAAATGAAGCAGATATGGTTAAGAGAGCACCTGTAGTATGTGTTATGGGTCACGTTGACCATGGTAAAACTTCATTACTTGATGCAATTAGACAGACAAGTGTTACAACAGGAGAAGCTGGTGGTATTACACAGCATATTGGTGCGTACATGGTAGAGTGTAATGGCGAACCTATTACATTCCTTGATACACCAGGACATGAAGCATTTACTGCAATGAGAATGCGTGGTGCACAGTCTACAGATATCGCAATCTTAGTTGTTGCTGCTGATGACGGTGTTATGCCACAGACAGTAGAAGCTATTAACCACGCAAAGGCAGCAGAAATCGATATTATCGTTGCTGTTAATAAGATTGATAAGCCTGCAGCAAATATTGATAGAGTTAAGCAGGAACTTTCTGAGTATGAACTTATTGCAGAAGATTGGGGAGGAAGTACAATATTTGTACCTGTTTCAGCACATACTAAAGAAGGTATTGATCAACTCCTTGAAATGGTTCTTTTAACAGCTGAAATGAGAGAACTTAAGGCTAATCCTAATAGAAAGGCAAGAGGTCTTGTTTTAGAAGCTAAGCTTGATAAAGGCCGTGGTCCTGTTGCAACAGTTCTTGTACAAAAGGGTACATTAAAGGTTGGAGATTGCGTAGCTGTTGGTTCTTGCTTTGGTAGAGTTAGAGCAATGAATAATGACAAGGGAACAAGACTTAATCAGGCTGGACCATCAATGCCAGTTGAAATTTTAGGTCTTAATGGTGTTCCAAATGCTGGTGATATTATTGTTTCAACAAAGAATGAAAAGGAAGCTAGAAGTTTTGCTGAAACATTCATCAATGATAGCAAGGAAAAACTTATTGAAAACTCAAAGGCTAAATCAAGAATGTCACTTGATGACTTATTTGGACAGATTCAGTCTGGCGATGTAAAAGAACTTAAGATTATCGTTAAGGCTGACGTTCAGGGTTCAGTTGAAGCTGTTAAGCAGAGTCTTGTTAAGCTTTCAAATGAAGAAGTTGTGGTTAAGGTTATCCACGGCGGTGTTGGTGCAATTAATGAATCAGACGTTATCTTAGCATCTGCATCAAATGCGATTATCATTGGTTTCAATGTTAGACCTGATAATACAGCAAAAGATACAGCTGACAGAGAAGGCGTTGATGTAAGATTATACAGAGTAATCTATCAGGCAATTGAAGATGTTCAGGCTGCTATGAAGGGTATGCTTGATCCTATATACGAAGAAAAAGTTATTGGTCATGCAGAAATCAGACAGCTTTTCAAGGCTTCAGGTGTTGGTACTATCGCTGGTTCTTATGTTCTTGACGGTACATTCCAGAGAGGATGTAATGTAAGAATTATGAGAGAAGGCAAGATGATATTTGAAGGACCTTTGGCATCACTTAAGAGATTTAAGGATGATGTAAAAGAAGTTAGAGCAGGTTATGAATGTGGTTTCGTATTCGAAGGCTTCAATGATTTTGCTGAATTAGATACTGTAGAAGCATATATTATGGTTGAGGTTCCAAGATAATGAGAAAGAATAGTATTAAAAATGTCAGAGTTAATTCTGAAGTAATGCATGAACTTTCTAATATAATCAGAAATGAAATTAAGGACCCAAGAATTCATCCAATGACGAGTGTAGTTGCGGTGGATGTTACTCCTGACCTTAAATTCTGTAAAGCATATATAAGTGTTCTTGGCACAGAAGAGGAAAAGAATGATACTATAAAAGGCCTTAAGAGTGCTGAAGGTTATATTAGAAGAACATTAGCAAAAAATATTAACTTAAGAAATACACCTGCTATCACATTCATTAAAGATGAATCTATAGAGTATGGTGTTAACATGTCAAAATTAATTGATGACGTTGTAAAAGAAGAGGAATAAGTTGTGAAGCTTGAGCGTTATTTAGAAAATGTTAATAAGGTTGCCATTGCAGGTCACATAAGACCTGATGGCGACTGTGTTGGCTCAGTGATGGGCTTGTATAACTATATCAGAGATAATTTTTCTGGTATAGTTGCTCATGCCTTTTTAGAGGATTTCAGTGACAGGCTTAAGTATGTAGCTGGGTTAGATGAAGTTCTAGACGAGGTAAAGGATGACGATTACGATTTATTTATCGTTATTGATACAGCAGACCCAGAAAGGATTGGGATAGCCGCGGGACTTTTAAACAAAGGCATTAAAACACTTGTTATTGACCATCATATTAGTAATACAAAATATGGTGACATTAATATTGTTGATCATACTGCAAGTTCTGCATGTGAAGTGTTGTATGAGTTATTAGACGATGAAAAAATTAGTAAAAACACTGCGGAATGTTTATACACAGGTATGGTGCATGATTCAGGTGTGTTTAAATATCAAAGTACATCTAAAAAGACAATGACTATTGCAGGAAATCTAATCGAAAAAGGTATTGAAATTACTGACATAATCGATGAAGGTTTCTATGCGAGAAGTTATGTTCAAAATCAGGTTCTTGGAAAAGCATTGATGGAGAGCATATTGGTTTTTGATGGAAAATGTATTATTGCAAAAATCTCAAAAAGAGAAATGGAATTCTTTGGAATTACACATAAGGATTTAGGCGGCATTGTTGAACAATTAAGACTTACTGTAGGTGTGGAAGTGGCCGTATTTATATATCAGACAGATGTATATGAATATAAAGTGAGCTTACGCTCTAAAAAATATGTTGATTGTAATGAGGTTGCCGGATATTTTGGCGGTGGCGGTCACATAAGAGCGGCAGGCTGTGTACTTAACGGTAGTGTATATGATGTAATTAATAATATTACAAGAGAAATCGAAAAGCAGATTTAATTTAGGATGGTAAAAAATATGTACCATGGCATTATAAATGTATATAAAGAAAAAGCTTTTACATCCCATGATGTGGTTGCTAAATTAAGAGGTATATTAAAACAAAAGAAAATAGGTCACACAGGAACATTCGATCCGGATGCGGTTGGGGTGTTGCCTGTGTGTCTTGGTGTTGGTACAAAACTGTGCGATATGCTTACAGATAAGGATAAAACCTATGAGGCAGTAATGCTTTTAGGATATGTTACTGATACACAAGATATGTCTGGTAAAGTAATTTCAGAAACTGTAGTTAATCGTGAGGATTTTACAGATGAGGAATTGCTTAATGTAATCAAAAGTTTTGAAGGTGACTATATGCAAACACCTCCTATGTATAGTGCAATTAAAGTTAATGGCAAGAAGTTGTATGAACTTGCAAGAGCAGGAATTGAAATAGAGGTAGAACCACGACATGTTGTTATTAACGGAATAACAGACATTAAAATTGATTTTCCAAGAGTATATATGACTGTAGATTGTTCTAAAGGTACATATATTAGAACTCTTTGTCACGATATTGGAAAGAAATTAGGTGTTGGTGCAGCAATGGAGAGTTTGAAGAGAACAAAAGTTTCAAATTTTACCATTGAAAATGCATTGACCTTAGATGAAATAAGTAAGATAATAAATAGTGAACCAGAAAAGATTAATGAATATATTATGCCTGTTACAAAGGCATTTGAACAATATAAAGACGCTTATATAAAGAGTGAGTTCGAAAAGAATTTATATAATGGAAATGCTCTTAGACTTAAGTTTATTGAAAATTACAAAGAATTAAATATAGCCCCAGGGGAGAAAATAAAGTTATATGATACGAATAAGAAGTTTGTTGGCTTATTTTCGTACAATGAAAAAGAAGGGCTTTTGAAAGTTGAAAAAATGTTTTTAAATTAGTGGAGGCACTATGGAGAAAATTTCAAATAAGGAATTTGAAAAGTTAGATAATACAGCCTTAACAATAGGAAAATTTGATGGCTTGCATAAGGGACATCAAATGTTAATAGACAGATTGAATTCATTGAAAGAAAAAGGTCTTTCATCAGTGGTTTTTACATTTAAGACTGCGCCAAGAAAGGTTCTTGGTATGGAGGAAGGTGAATGCATTCTCACTTCATATGAAAAAGAGTTGTTTCTTGAAAATAGAAATGTTGATTACTACATTGAATATCCGTGTGATACTTCAGTATTAAGTATGTCGGCAGAGAAATTTGTGAAAGATATTGTTGTAGATAAGATTGGCGCAAAATATATTGTTTGTGGTGATGATTTTCATTTCGGAAAAGATAGAGTTGGTGATGTTTCTTTACTTCATAGGCTTGGCAAAGAATATGGATTTGAAGTCATAATTTTAGAAAAATTAAAATATGATAAAAAGGATATCAGCAGTAGTAGAATTAGAGAATCAGTGCGAGTTGGCGAAATAGAACTTGCCAATAAACTTTTAGGATATACTTATACAATAATTGGTAAAGTGGTTTCTGGCATGAAACTTGGAAGAAAACTCGGTTTTCCAACAGCAAATATAAATCCTGAAAATACAAAACTTTTGCCGCCAAATGGTGTGTATTATACAAAAGCATGTATCGATGGAAATGAATATAAAGGTGTCACAAACATTGGTAAAAAGCCAACAGTAAACAATGATGAAACTATAAATGTTGAGACATGTTTCCTTGATTTTTCGGGAGATTTGTATGGGAAAAGTGTTGAAATTGAGTTTTTCAAATTTGTAAGACCTGAAAAGAAGTTTAGCTCGGTTGAAGATTTGAAGGCTCAGATTGAAGAAGATGTAAAAGGTTGCAGAGAATATAATTTTGGAGGTTAGCCTATGAAAAAAAGATTGCTTATGGCCGGTATTGCGGTTGGTGCATTAGCAGTTTTATTATTAGCAGCTAATAAATTTGGAAAAAAAGAAAATAATGATGGTTCAAATGAATCTGAATCAAATGAAGAGATTCAGGTTGAATATACAGGAAAATTATCGGCTAGTCAGGTTGGATTTGCTGATGTTTTGGAAAATGGAATTATAAATGACGAAGTTTTAAATAAGCCTACCGGTCTTTTAAGTTATGAGTCTGTTGGGTTTATTAAAGATGTAAACAATTATAGTGAATTGATTAACTCGGAAGATATTTCTGAAGAAGAGAAAAAGGATATGGTGCAGAATCTTGATGAAACAACAGGAGAGGTGCCAAAAGATTCAGTTGTTTCAGGATATACAAATTTAGGTATTTCAAATGCGTATGAATATCTCAATGTAAGAAAAGGTCCAAGCCTTGATGATAAAATTATTGGGAAAATGCCTGGATACTGTGCCTGTGAGATTTTGGGTGAAGAAAATGGCTGGTACAAAATTAAGTCTGGAAAAGTAGAAGGTTATGTTTATGCTGAACTTATGGTTACAGGTTACGATGCAAATGTACTTGCTATGGAATATATGGAAGAAAAATTAGTTGTTACAACTGATGTTTTGAACGTAAGAGAACAGCCAAATACAAATTGCGATGTTGATACACAGGTTTCAAATGGTGAGTTACTTGAAATAGTAGAAGACGAAGTTGATGGATGGTACAAAATAAATATCAACAATCTTGTTGGTTATGTTTCAGCTGAATTTGTTGAAAAAAGAAATATTTTACCTACAGCCATTGAAGTAAAGGAAGTAATTGTTACTAAACCAAATGTGAATGTTCCATCAATTGATACTTCACAATTATCTGATGAAGTATCTCAAACAGCGGTAGATTTGATTAATTATGCAATGCAGTTTTTGGGTAATCCTTATGTTTCAGGTGGCAATAGCCTTACAAATGGGACAGACTGTTCAGGATTTACAAAATTAATTTTTGCACATTTTGGATATGATTTGCCTCGTTCATCAGGGGATTATTTGTATGTTGGTACACAGATTCCATTGAATAAAATTAAGCCAGGAGATTTATTGTTATATAAATACGGCTCAAGAATTGGACATGTTGCCATCTACATAGGTAATAATCAGATTATTCACGCTTCGACACCAAGAAGTGGTATTACTATAAGTAATGCGTATTATACAAGACCATATTGTGCGGTGAGGGTTATACCGTAAGAAAATATTGACAAAATTTGTCGGGGGGGGTATAATATGCAAAGTGTATGAATAATGTTAGCAAACTTATAGAAATGTAGGGACGCAAAGCTAGAAGTCTAAAGTAATGATTAATTGGGATGGTTAATGGTTATTATGATAGTTCGGTTGCAATATTGATGAAATATTGCAACCTTTTTATTTGTTTATATTTCGATATATTATACTTTTATGAGTATTATATATAAAAAGAGGCTCTGGAGAAAATTCGCGACAAAATCTCCAGAGCCCAAGGACTGACACATATATATAATAAGTGCCATGGATAGTATACTACTTTTTTATATATGTGTAAACAAATAAGTATATAAAGGAGTACGACAAAATGAAGAAAAAATTAGTAACTTTAGTAACTGTTGTAGTTGCAACATTGGGTATGGTAGGAATGGCATCAGCAGGAGAATATTCTGCATATGTTTGGGTTGATCCGGGTGATGTTGGTGAGGAATCAGCTGATAAAAAATGGGGTAAAGATGAATCTTGGTATGAACCTGTCGAAGGAGAAATCATTATCGCTGGTTTTGAATATGGATATCAGGCATATGTAGGTTTTAAAGATGGTGCATTTGGTAATAAGGATTTAATGAAAGAAGTTGGTGGAGTGTCTTTTGGAATGGAGTGCCAAGGAAGACTTGTAAATGCTTCGTATGATGATGTGTACACACCATGGATGCAGGATGGTGAAGTATCAAAGGAGTATTCAATCAAAAATACAGGAACAGATGTGGATTGGAAATTTACTGTAAAACATATTTATGATTAATAATAGTTAATTTATTGAATAGTAGTAGGGGAGTATAAATGGTTGCAGAGGGAACAATAGGATGGTGTTAAAATGAAAAAATTAAGTTTGAAAATTAAGATTCTAATAGGGATTATAGTTTTGTTTATAGTGTACAATATATTTTGGAGTGTATTCACTTATATTAGATGGCGTCCGTTTTGTGAACCATTGGAGTATATAGGGGATGGTGACTATTCTTTGTTTGTGGGTGAAAGAGGTAAAAAAGGAAGATATATATATGGTGCTTTTTTACCACAATATTTATCATACGCTGGAAATTTGTCTATAAGTAGAGGTGAAGTAAGAACTGAAGATATTCCCAAAGTATCTATGCTTATTTTTCCTAAATTAGATGGATATGAGATTTATGTCAAAATATATAAAATGGTGATGGATGAAACAGGTCTAAATGGTAAACAAGAGTTGATGGGAACAATTATTCTTGACGAAAATATGGAGTAGTATTATGAGCCGACAGAAGAGGAAGAAAGATTTTTTGAAGAATATAAGGATGATATAGCCGAAGTATATGAAGAAATGAATAAAATGTGGGAAATAAATTAATTATATTATGCAGGTAGGATATGAGAAAAGTACAATTTTTAATCATTATTATTCTGATGATAATAGGATTTACAATTTCAAATGAGTTTTACATTGATTATATTTCTAGTTTTTCCGATCTAAGTGTATTGGATATAAATAATAGAGATGAAAAGAATAAAGAAAATATTATTATGTTAAATGAATATGCCAAAAAGAGCAAAACGGAGTTGTGTGTTGTTGTAAATGAGATAAATAGCGCATATTCTTCCGAAATGATAGTTTTTTGTTCTGAAGAATTAAAAAACACGTTGGAAAAACAAAGGTATTTGATTGCGGGTAAACATAAAGGTTTTATATCAGGAACTGTAAATATAGAATATGATTCGTTGGAAAATTTGTCAGATAACAATTTTGATAAAGTAATTGAAAAAACAGAGATATATGTATACGGTGAAAGTAGAAATGTGAGCAATTTCCGTTCGGATATTTCACAGTTTTGTGATGTAAACATTTCTAAAGGTAATGGAGATTATATGCTTATACAGGCGCAAAGAAGTTCGTTATATATATGGGGGATACTTCTTTTTGTTGTTTTTTTGTTCTCGTATTATGTATTAGAAACTGAAAAAAAAGAAAATATAATTAAGATATCGTTGGGAGCAAATACTAAAATACTTGTTTTAAAAAATATTGCAATTGAGTTTTTTTTGATATGCGGAAGTTTTGAGATTGCACGATATATATTTAGTTATGTTCAGATTACCGATTTTAATATAAATTCGGTTAGAACATTGGTATATGTTGCGGGAGCAATTTGCGCATTTATGCAAGTGAGTATTGTGTTTTTTGACATTTCAAAAGTTTTGTCTAATGCAATCATTTCAAAAGATTTGGTTTTTTTGAATTATTTATTGAAACTATTGGCAACTACAATAATAACTATATTAGTTGTCAGCTGCGTGGGAGATGTAAAGGAATATTATGAGTTTAGGAAATCAGAAGAATATTATTCGTATTTTAAGAATCACAACTCAGTTACTGTGAAGGCTAGAAAGAGAGAAGTTATAGATGATTTATGGTATTATGAGGAAAAATTATTTAGAGATAATTTGAATAGTAAAAAATTAATTTATTTTGTGGATGATACTGCTGGTGACAATGGAGTAAATATTATATCTGCAAATAAATATTCAGTTGAATATATTAAAGATAGAATTAAAGAATTTAGTGACTATGATTTTAAAGAAAAGATATATATAATATATAATGAGAATGATGAATTGTCAAATCAGGCAATTGAAGAGGCGAAAAGTATATCACGTAGAATGTATGTTGGCGAGAGTGAACCTGAATATGTTATGTTACCATATAAAAAATCAGAGGTAATAGGTTATATTTCAAAGGATGCTTTGGAGAAAACGAGTGTAGCTAAAAATCCGATTATTGTCTTAAATAACATATCTGATTACAGGAAATGTGAGTTTAAAAGTCCTGTGCAGTATGGCATAATGTTTAAACTGGTTCTTTGGGATTGTACTGAAGAAGAAATCGCAGAAGAAGTAAAGAAACTTGATCCAGACAACAATATTAATGTTGTGGTTACAAATGCGTATGACAAATATTTAGATGAACTTGTTGTACTGCAACGGATGGCTATGTTTAAAATAGGTATTATAGTTATTTTGATTATAATTTATATTATAGTTAATCGTCTTTTGGTACAGATATTGTATACTGCAGATTCAATCGAAATTGCTGTAAAAAAAACATTGGGTTACAATGTGTTTATTAGATATAAAAAAATGTATATATTTTCATTTGTATTTGATACATTAGCAGTTTTATATACGAAGTATTACACAGGTGGGATTAAGTATAGTGGAATTCCAGTATCAATTTTTAATATTTTGGCAATTGGTGCAGTACTAATCTTTTTGGATATTATTATTTTGAGTGTTTGTATATATAGACAAGAAAATGAAAATGTAATTAAAACATTAAAAGGTGGTTGTTTATGATAAAAATAAAAGGATTGAGCAAACGATTTAAAGAAAAGGTTCTTTTTGATAACTATAATTTAGATATTACTGACGGTGAATACGTAGTGCTTTCTGGGGAAAGTGGTGCAGGAAAGACCACTTTGCTTAATATGATTGGCGGTTTGGAACCAGTTGATTGTGGTAGTATCGTTGTAAATGATATTGAGGTTACCAAACACAAGAATAGAATGAAGTATTACAGAGAAGTTGTTGGTTTTCTGTTTCAAAATTTTGCATTGGTTGATAGGAAAACCGTTCGACAAAATTTAATGCTTGTCAGGTGTAAAAGCAAAAATTCAGTATCAATAGAAGAAGCATTAAAAAGGGTTGGATTAATAGATAAACTTAATACGAAAGTATATAAACTCTCAGGTGGAGAGCAACAAAGAGTAGCACTTGCACGTCTAATGGTTAAAAATTGTCAAGTGATTTTAGCAGATGAGCCAACGGGCTCCCTTGATAAAAAAAATTCTGAAATTGTAATGGGGATACTTTCTGAATTAAATAAAGAGGGAAAGACGGTAGTTTTGGTTACGCATGTTGAAGAGTATAAGCAGG
Source organism: Lachnospiraceae bacterium (assembly GCA_017935565.1). Lineage (GTDB taxonomy): Bacteria > Bacillota > Clostridia > Lachnospirales > Lachnospiraceae > SVEL01. The sequence continues at coordinate 56,092 of JAGBHK010000008.1, read as the reverse complement.
TTGGAAGTAGGTGCATTGAACTGTAAATAAAGTATTGTGTGGCTACGAGTGTGCTTTGTGCATAAGGAAGGTTAGGTGTTTTTATGAAAAAAATAATTGTTTTAATTATGGTATGTATTTCTATGAGCTGTTTTTTTGCTTGTACAAGTAAAGAAGATGATTCAGAGAAGATGAAACTTATATGGAAGAATAACGAGAAAGAGGTAAAAGATACAGAAGATATTGAATCTATTATTAATTATCTCAAAGGTTTGGAATGTGAGGAAATCGAAAATGATAATACTAAGGGTTGGATATATGAAATTGTATATTCTAATGATGATGACGAACATAAAATCGTAATTATTGATGAATATAAAATATCTTATGAAGATAAGTACTATAAAACGAGTAAAATCGATTTGGATTTATTTGATAAAATCAGTGGATTTGATAGGGAAAAATAAAAAGTGTTTGACAATAACTTAGTTTTATTGTATACTTTTACGGTAATTGTGCCAATGCTAAGTTTTAGGACAACTCCGACCAGGACTTGGTGTTAGGTAAATATAATATTTAGGAGGAATTTAAAATGATTTCAAAGGAAACAAAAGCAGAACTTATTAAAGAATATGGTAGAACAGCTGGTGATACAGGTTCTCCAGAAGTTCAGATCGCTATTTTAACTTACAGAATTAATGAGTTAACAGAGCATTTAAAGTCTAACATGAAGGATCACCACTCAAGAAGAGGTCTTCTTAAGATGGTTGGTAAGAGAAGAGGTTTACTTGACTACTTAAAGAAGAATGACCTTGAAGGTTACCGTGCTTTAATCGCTAAGTTAGGAATCAGAAAATAATAAGATTGTTAGGGATAGACAAGTAAATAACTTGTCTATCCTTTAACCATATTTATAGGCAGAAATTTTCAGCCGAGACCACTGAAAAGTTCAAAAGGAAGCGTATGGTTTGAGTTTTTCAGTGTTTTCGGAAATTTCTGTCTAAGAATAATATATTTATAAGGAGATAGAAAGTTATGTTCAAAAGTTTTGAAATGGAACTCGCTGGAAGAACATTGCGAGTTGACGTAGGCCGAGTAGCTGCACAGGCAAACGGAGCAGCATTAATGCATTATGGAGATACTGTAGTATTATCAACAGCTACAGCATCAGAAAAGCCAAGAGATGGTATTGATTTCTTCCCACTCAGTGTTGAATACGAAGAAAAATTATATGCCGTAGGTAAGATTCCTGGCGGTTTCAATAAGAGAGAAGGTAAGGCTTCAGAAAATGCTATCCTTACATCACGTGTAATCGATAGACCAATGAGACCTTTATTCCCTAAGGATTACAGAAATGATGTTACAATCAACAATATGGTTATGTCTGTAGACCCACAGTGTAGCCCAGAACTTACAGCTATGCTTGGTTCAGCTATCTGTGTTGCTATTTCTGATATTCCATTTGATGGTCCTTGTGCAACAACACAGGTAGGTATGATTGATGGAGAATTCATCTTCAACCCTAACTCAGCACAGAATGCTGTTTCTGATTTGAAGCTTACAGTTGCTTCTACAAAGGAAAAGGTTATTATGATTGAAGCTGGTGCTAATGAAGTTCCAGAAGCAAAGATGATTGAAGCTATCTACGCTGCTCATGAAATCAACCAGAAGGTTATTGAATTCATCGAGAAAATCGTTGCTGAAGTTGGTAAAGCTAAGCACACATATGAAAGTTGTGCAATTCCTGCAGAATTATTCGATGAAATGAAGAAGATTGTTACTCCAGAAGAAATGGAAGTTGCAGTATTCACAGACGAAAAGCAGGTTAGAGAAGAAAATATTCGTCAGATTAGAGAAAAATTAGAAGCTGCATTTGCTGAAAATGAAGAGTGGTTACCACTTATCGGCGAAGCTTTATATCAGTATCAGAAGAAGACTGTTAGAAAGATGATTCTTGTTGATAAGAAGCGTCCAGATGGTAGAGCTTTAGATCAAATTAGAAAGTTAGCAGCAGAAGTTGATATTATTCCTAGAGTTCATGGTTCTGCTATGTTTACTCGTGGACAGACACAGATTTGTAATGTATGTACTTTGGCACCATTGTCAGAGGCTCAGAAACTTGATGGTCTTGATGAAAATGAGACATCAAAGAGATACATGCACCACTATAACTTCCCAGCATACTCAGTAGGTGAAACAAAGGTTTCAAGAGGTCCTGGTAGAAGAGAAATCGGTCACGGAGCTTTAGCTGAAAGAGCGCTTCTTCCAGTGCTTCCTTCAGAAGAAGAATTCCCATACGCAATTAGAACAGTTTCTGAAACATTCGAATCAAATGGTTCAACATCAATGGCTTCAACATGTGCATCTTGTATGTCACTTATGGCTGCTGGTGTTCCAATTAAGAAGATGGTTGCTGGTATCTCAACAGGTTTAGTAACAGGAGATACAGATGATCAGTTCGTATTACTTACAGATATTCAGGGCTTAGAAGACTTCTTTGGCGATATGGACTTTAAGGTTACAGGTACAAAAGACGGTATCACAGCTATTCAGATGGATATTAAGATTCATGGTCTTACAAGAGAAATCGTTGAAGGCGCTATTATGAACTGTCGTGCTGCTAGATTTGTAATTATGGATGAATGTATGAGCAAGGCTATCGCAGCTCCAAGACCAGAAGTTGGCGAATTTGCTCCAAAGATTATCCAGATTCAGATTGACCCAGCTAAGATTGGTGATGTTGTTGGTCAGAAGGGTAAGACAATCAATGCAATTATCGACCAGACAGGCGTTAAGATTGATATTTCTGATGAAGGCGCAGTTTCAATCTGTGGTACAAACGCAGATATGTTAGAAAAAGCTAAGAAGATGATCGAAACAATTACTACAGACTTCGAAGAAGGTCAGGTATTTGAAGGTAAGGTTATCAGCATTAAAGAATTTGGTGCATTCCTTGAATTTGCTCCAGGTAAGGAAGGAATGGTTCATATTTCAAAGATTTCTAACGAAAGAATTAATCATGTAGAAGATGTTCTTACATTAGGTGATGTAGTTAAGGCTGTATGCATGGGTAAGGACAAGATGGGAAGAATCAGCTTCTCAATCAAGGACGTGAAGTAATGAGCCAAGCGACGTTGAGTTGCTTTAAAAGATAAAAAGGGAAGGCTATGTACTTGCTTGCAAGGTTACATAGTCTTTTCTTTTTATCTTCAAATGACGACATATATGTCGTCATTTGGCGAATACCGCGCGGGAGCAGGCATTTGCCTGCGGACTGACGTGGTATTCGTAAAGCAAAAACATAATTAAAAAACCTCTTGTAGATTTCTCTTTTATTATTTATAATAGATATAGATTTAATGTGTGAGAGGTGATTATAGTGAGTACTATAGTAAAGAACCCTTTGTTTTATGCGGATTTGCCAGACATAGATGTACTAAGAGTTGATGATACATTTTATATGGTCAGCACGACTATGCATATGAGTCCTGGCGCACCTATATTAAAGTCAAAGGACTTAAAAAATTGGGAGATTGTATCATATTTATTTGATATTACATCTGATAATGCAAAAGCAACATTGCAAAATGGTCAGAATATGTACGGTCAGAATCAATGGGCTACATGTTTGGGAAAACACGATGATTATTTTTATGCAGCATGTAGTTGCGGAAATATTGACCAAACTCTTATTTTTACTACGGACGATATAGAAAAATCAAACTGGAATGTGGTAAGAATTAATCAATTAATGCATGACCCATCAATTATTTTTGATGGTGATACACCGTATATTTTATCGGGATGCGGAGAAATCAGGATAGTAGAATTAGAAAAAGATTTGTCTGGCATAAAAGAAGGTGGTGTTGACAGAATTCTTCTTTCGACACAAAAAGAAGGAATTTCTCTTCGATGCGAGGGAGTTCATGCATATAAAAAAGATGGGTATTACTATCTGATGTTTATTGAATGGCCTTTTGGAAGTGAGGAATGTGCAGGAAGAAGAAGAGTTGTATGTTATAGAAGTAATGGGCTTTTAGGAGAATACGAAAGAAAAGTACTGTTTGATGACAATATGGGATATTACAATAAAGGTATTGCGCAAGGCGCATTGTTTGATACACCAAGTGGTGATTGGTATTCTATATTATTCCAAGACCATGATGCAGTAGGTAGAATTCCGCATTTATTACCAGTGAAATGGGAAGGCGGTTGGCCAGTAATAGGCGTTGATGGAAAAACACCGCAAGTATTAGAAGTACCATTTGATGAGTGTAAAACATCGTTTATTGTTTGCGATGATGAGTTTAGTTATGAAAAAAATGAATTGATAAAGCAATGGCAGTGGAACCATAATCCTGATAATGATAGTTGGTCTGTTACTGAACGACCAGGATATCTTAGATTGAAGACAGTAGGACTCACGAATTGTGTCTTAAGTGCAAGAAATACATTGACGCAGCGTACTGTTGGACCAAAGTTTGAGGTAACAGTAGCTATAGAAACTGAAGGTATGAAGGACGGCGATTATGCAGGCATTGTTGCATTACAGTCTAGATTTGGAACGGTTGGTGTGAAAAAAGAAAATGGAAAAACATTTATTACAATGACTGTAAAGGATGGTGTTGGTGGCGAGTTTGTACTTGAACAAGTAGAAACGGAAATGCCAAGGGTATATTTGAAAATCTTTTTTGATTTTGAAAATAGCAGAGACATTGCAGATTTTTATTATTCAAAAGATGGTGAAAACTATAGTTTGATAGGTGCAAGTGTTAAGATGCTTTATACTTTGGACCATTTTATGGGCTACAGAATTGGTTTGTTTAATTACGCTACCATTGAAAATGGTGGATATGTAGATTTTGATTTCTTTAGGGTAAATGTAATTGAATAAGTTATTATAAAAGGAGTCTCTAAATTTTCGGCAATATGTTGAAAATTTAGAGATTCTTTGTGTTTTTTTAGAATAATTTTGGTTGAATTAAAGTAAGAATAATAGTAAAATATATTATGAAAAATTATGCACATTAAGTTGGAGGATATATGAATCTTTTTGAATCGATAATAATGGGATTTATTCAAGGCGTTGCCGAATTTTTGCCAATAAGTAGTTCGGGACACTTGGCTATTTTCAAACATTTTTTTGGACTGAAGGATGTGGGCATTGCGTTTGATGTGTTGCTTCATTTAGGAACTTTAATCGCAGTGTTTATAGCTTTTTTTAATGATATTAAGGAACTTTTTGTCAATGGCTTTGGAATAGTAATTGACTCGTTAAAGAATGTTGGCATATTTGTTAAAAATAAAATAAAAAAAGAGTCAACTAACTATCACAAGGTAATAAGCACACCTTATAGAAGATTTGCAATGATGATTATCATTACAACTATACCTACGGGAATTATGGGTATTTTATTTGATGATGTGATAGAAAATGCTTCTAAAGCGATTATTATACCTGGAATTTGTCTTTTAATTACAGGTGTATTGCTTTTGATTGCGGACTTAACTCATGAAGGTAAAAAAGATGAGAATACAGTGACATACAAAAATGCTTTTGGTATAGGTGTATGTCAAGGTATAGCAACTTTGCCAGGTATCTCAAGATCTGGGATGACAATTGTTGCATGCTTGGTAAGTAAGATGGATAGAAATTTCGCGGTGAAGTATTCTTTTATTATGTCGATACCTGTAATATTAGGAGCGGCAATTTTAAAAATAAAGGATTTAGGACAGGAAAACTTATCAGGTTCAGATATAACTAATTATGCTGTGGGAATGTTAGTTGCAGCAGTTGTTGGTTATATTTGTATTAAAACTATGCTTAAAGTTGTAAGACAGAAAAAGTATAAATACTTTGCATACTACTGTTTCATTATGGGAGCGGTTTGTATTATTGGATTTTTCTGCTAATAAAAAATAACAGACGGAGGCAACTAAATTGGCTAACGGAAAAAATACGACGAAAAGAAAAACAACAACTAAAAATAGTTCTACGGCAAAGAAGAATGCACCTGTAAAGAGGAGTACTACAGCTAAAAAAAGTGCGCCAGCAAAAAAGAACACAGTGACAAAGAATTCAGTTAATAAACCAGTTCAAAAAGAACCTTATGTTCCTACAGAGCAGGATATTAAGTTAAAGAATGAGATAGTATTGTTGGTAGGTTTGGCTATAACAGTATTGCTTACCCTTGCGAATTTTGGATTATTGTCACCATTTGGAGATTACCTTTCATACTTTATGTTTGGTTTGTTTGGCTTTTTGGCATACGGATTGCCAGTATGCGCATTTATTGGCGTTGCATTTTACTTGTCAAACCGAAACAATCATAAATGTATTGTTAAATTGATAGCTGGTGTATCAATGTACATTTTAATTTGTGCATTTATACAAATGATAAAATTTGGAAAAGATACTTCAGTTTCAGTGTTAGGATATTATAAGGTATGCGGTGCAGGTAAATCGGGCGGTGGTATTTTCGGTGCGATGATTCAAAAGGCATTATATTCATTGTTTGGTGGAATTGGTACATACTTTATATTGATATTATTGATAATAATAACTGTTATACTCCTTACTGAAAAATCATTTATTGGTGGTGTAAAAACAAGCAGTAAGAAGGTATATGATACAGCAAAAAATGATGTTGAAAAGATTAGAGAAACCTCAGCAAATATTGTAAAAGAGCGAAGATATAAGAAGAATAGAAGAATTAATAAAAAAGTTAAAGGCGTTAGAATTCAAAAATTGTCTGATGGCAGGGAAAACGAAGAAGACATACATGAAATAAGAGATATTCATGAAAAATTACCTGAATATGCACAGGTTTATAGAGGCCATGTAGATACGGCTAAGTACGAAACCAAAGAAACATCAGCTGAAAGAACCGAAAAGCCTACAAGACAGACAAGAAGAACCAGTAGGCCGTCTGCAGATATGGAAGAGATAACTTCGTTTGATAATAAGGTCAGTGAACCACAGTATGATGAAGAAGGATTATTTAAGCCAAAGGAACAGATTATAGTTAGCAAAGAAGCTAAGGGAACTATGGCGAGAAAACCTTTCGAAACTACAGCGTCGGTTAATAGAAGCGGAGAAAAGGTGTCGACTGAAAAAGCAGTTGTAAGCGAAAAAGTGGCAACGCAGGGTTCGTCTAAAAAGAAAAATAAAAAATACATTTTACCAAGCACATCTATGCTTAATAAAGGTTCAAGACAGGCTAATTTAGGCGAACAGTCTGAGCTTAAGCAAGTGGCTAAAAATCTTGAAATTATTTTAGAGAACTTTGGTGTAAGGGCATCTGTTACAGATTATAGCAGGGGACCATCGGTTACAAGATATGAAATTCAGCCAGAAACGGGCACAAGATTAAGTAAAATCACATCCTTAGCAGATGATATTAAACTTAATTTGGCGGCGACAGACATTAGAATTGAGCCGATACCTGGTAAGTCGACTATTGGTATTGAAGTTCCTAATAAGGGAAGAGATTCGGTACTTTTAAGAGATTTAATCGAAACAAAAGAACTTTCAAGTCATGGTTCAATGCTTACTTTTCCAGCAGGTATGGATATTGCAGGTAATGTTGTGGTAGGAGATATTGCAAAGATGCCACATATGTTGGTTGCAGGAACCACAGGTTCTGGTAAGTCAGTATTTACCAACTCAATAATTATGAGTATTTTGTTTAGGGCAACACCTAATGAAGTTAGATTTATTATAGTGGATCCAAAGGTGGTTGAATTTGGTGTATACAATGGAATACCTCATTTATTACAACCAGTTGTTACAGATCCTAAAAAGGCATCAAACACATTGAAGTGGGCAGTTGCAGAAATGTCAAACAGATATAAAATGTTTGCCGATGTAAATGTTAGAGACCTAAAGGGTTACAATGAAAAGATAAAGACTATGCAAGATGAAAATGGAGAACCTCTTGAAAGTTTACCACAGATTCTTATAGTAATTGATGAGTTGGCGGACCTTATGATGGTTGCGGCAAAAGAAGTAGAAGAGTCGATCTGTAGACTTGCACAGCTTGCCAGAGCAGCGGGTATCCATTTGATTATTGCAACTCAGAGACCTTCAGTTGATGTAGTTACAGGTCTTATTAAAGCAAATATTCCATCGAGATGTGCGCTTATGGTGTCATCCGGTGTGGATTCAAGAACTATCATAGATTCTAATGGTGCAGAAAAACTTCTTGGTAATGGTGATATGTTATTCTATCCGTCAGGATATGTAAAACCAGTGAGATTACAAGGCGCATTTGTATCAGATGCTGAAGTACAGAAGGTTGTTGATTTCTGGAAAAATCAAGCAGGAAATGAAGTTTATGATAATAGAATAGAGGAGTATTTACAGTCACAACCAAGTAATACGGATTCTACGAGCGGTGATGACGATGGAAGGGATGAATATTTCTACGATGCAGCAAGATTTGTTATCGAGAAAGAAAAGGCTTCAACAAGTATGATTCAAAGGATGTTTAAGGTTGGATTTAATAGAGCAGCTAGAATTGTAGACCAGCTTTATCAGGAAGGAATTGTAGGAAGTGAAGAAGGCACAAAGCCAAGAAAAGTGTTAATGACTCTATCAGAGTTTGAAGAAAAATACAAATAAAAGAATGGAGATTAATTTATGAAGACAGATATTCAAATCGCACAGGAAGCTGTAATGCTCCCGATTACTGAAGTTGCAGCAGGTATTGGTGTTAACGCAGATGATCTTGAAATGTATGGAAAGTACAAGGCTAAGATTAGCGATGAATACCTTGAAAAGATTAAGGATAACAAAGAAGGTAAACTTGTTTTAGTTACAGCTATCAATCCTACACCAGCAGGAGAAGGGAAGACAACAGTTACTGTTGGTCTTGGACAGGCTTTTGGTAAACTCAATAAAAAGGCTATAATTGCTCTTAGAGAGCCATCACTGGGACCATGCTTTGGTATCAAAGGTGGCGCAGCAGGTGGTGGATATTCGCAGGTTGTACCTATGGAAGATTTAAATCTCCATTTTACAGGAGACTTCCATGCAATTACTTCTGCAAACAATTTACTTGCAGCACTTTTAGATAATCACATTCAGCAAGGCAATGAACTTAACATTGATACAAGAAATATTGTGTTTAAGAGATGTCTTGATATGAATGATAGAGTATTGAGAAATGTTGTTGTAGGTCTTGGTTCAAAGACGGATGGTGTTGTTAGAGAAGACCATTTTGTAATTACAGTTGCTACAGAAATTATGGCTATCCTTTGTTTAGCAAATGATATGGATGATTTAAAGGCGCGTCTTGGTAGAATTATTGTTGCTTACAATATGGCAGGAGAGCCTGTTACTGCAAAGGACTTAAAGGCAGTTGGCGCTATGGCAGCACTTCTTAAAGATGCAATGAAACCAAATATGATTCAGACATTGGAACATACACCTGCATTAGTTCATGGTGGACCATTTGCAAATATTGCTCATGGATGTAACTCAGTAAGAGCTACAAAGGCTGCTCTTAAAATGGCTGATTATGTTATAACAGAAGCAGGTTTTGGTGCAGACCTTGGTGCGGAAAAGTTCTTTGATATTAAGTGTAGAATGGCTGGACTTAAGCCAGATGCAGTAGTGCTTGTTGCAACAGTAAGAGCGTTAAAATACAATGGCGGAGTTGCAAAGGTTGACCTTAACGAAGAGAATTTATTTGCATTGGAAAAAGGTATTGTAAATCTTGAAAAACACATTGAGAACTTACAGAGATTTGGTGTGCCTGTAGTTGTAACACTTAATTCATTTGTTACAGATACACAGGCAGAAACAGATTTTGTTAAGAAGTTCTGCGAAGACAGAGGTTGTGAATTCGCACTTGCCAGAGTTTGGGAAAAAGGTGGCGAAGGCGGTGTAGAATTAGCCGAAAAGGTATTGTATACACTTGAAAATAAAGAAAGTAATTTCAAGGTTATTTATGAAGATGAATTACCAATTAAGGACAAGATAAATGCAGTTGCTACAAAGATTTATGGTGCAGACGGTGTAACATATTCAGCAGCGGCAACAAAGGTAATTAAGCAGATAGAGGATATGGGTTATGGACATCTTCCAGTATGTATGGCTAAAACTCAGTATTCATTATCAGATGATGAAAAGAAACTTGGTCGACCAACAGATTTTGAAATCAATATTAGAGAGGTTTATTTGTCAGCAGGTGCAGGCTTTGTAGTTGCTGTAACAGGAAGTATCATGACAATGCCAGGACTTCCAAAGGCTCCAGCAGCGTTTAATATTGATGTTGATTCGAATGGTACAATAACAGGATTATTTTAGGATAGAATAATTAGTGTATTCTCACTCCGATGTTCGTACACATACACTAATTATTCATATTATAAACGAAAGTTATTAGCAAAATGTAATTTTATAAAGGAGATAAAAAATGGCTACATTAATCGATGGAAAGCAGATTTCTGCTGATATTAAAAACGAAGTAAAGGAAAAGGTTGCAGCTTATAAGGCAGAGGGTAAGGAAATTTCCCTTGCGGTTATTCAGGTTGGTAACAATCCAGCATCTACAGTATATGTAGGTAATAAAAAGAAGGCTTGTGAATATGTTGGTATTAAGTCAGTTGCATATGAATTGCCAGAAGAAACAACAGAAGAAGAACTTCTTGATTTAATTAAAGAATTGAATGGAAGATGCGATATTAATGGTATCTTGGTTCAACTTCCACTTCCAAAGCATATTGATGAAGATAAGGTTATTGAAACAATTGACCCAATTAAAGATGTTGATGGTTTCCATCCAATGAATGTTGGTGCATTATCTATTGGTAGACGTGGTTTCATTTCATGTACACCATACGGAATTATGAAACTTTTAGAAAGAACAAATATTGATGTTAATGGTAAGCATTGTGTAATCATTGGCAGAAGTAATATTGTTGGTAAGCCAATGGGTATGCTTCTTCTTAAGGCTAATGGTACAGTTACAACCGTTCATTCAAGAACAAAGGATATTAAGGAACTTACAAAGCAGGCAGATATCCTTGTTGTAGCTATTGGTAAGCCTAAATTTGTTGATGAAACATATGTAAAAGATGGTGCGGTTATTATTGATGTTGGTATTAACAGAGATGAAAATAATAAGTTATGTGGTGATGTGGATTTTGACAGAGTAGTGGATAAGGCTTCTGCTATTACACCTGTTCCAGGTGGTGTTGGTCCAATGACAATCGCTATGCTTATGAACAATTGTGTGGAGGCTTTTGAATTCCAAAATTGTTAATTTCATAGAATCTATGAGGTGAAATGATGTTTGCAGATATAATAGTGGATATATCCCATGAAAAATTAGATAGAGTGTTTGCATACAGGATTCCTGATGGTATGCTAGATAGCGTACAGATAGGAAGTATGGTGGATATTCCTTTTGGAAATGGGAATAGAGTAACTACGGGTTATGTAGTAGACATCAAAGAGACTGTAGATTTTGATGAGAGTAGGATTAAAGATATTATAGGGCTTACGAGTAAGACAATTCCTATTAATTCTACATTGATAAATATGGCATGGTTTATCAGGAATACATATGGTTCGACTATGAATCAGGCCTTAAAAACGGTTATACCTGTAAAGTATCAGGTAAATCAAAAATTGGATAGAAAGATAAAACTCATTGCGGATGAAACTACTGTAAATGAAAAATTGGAAGTTTATGGTAGAAAGCGAGCAGTTGCCAAGATTAGATTATTGGAAACAGTAGTTAGTGTCAATGAAATTGATTACACATACGCAATGAAAGTTTTAAAAATATCTTCTGACGTAATAAAAAGCCTTGAAAAAGAGCAAATTATTAAGGTGGAAGAAAATATTGCTTATAGAAATCCAATAAGTATAAAGCAAAAGGATTTAGGTCAAGCAATAGAACTTAATGAAAAACAAAGAGAGATTGCTGATAAGATTAAAAATAGTCTTGGTGGGACTCCTAAAAATGCGCATTTAATACATGGTGTTACTGGAAGCGGTAAAACAGAAGTGTATTTGGATGTGATTGACGAAGTAATTAAAAAAGGTCAACAAGTTATTGTATTGATACCAGAAATTGCGTTGACTTATCAAACTGTAAAAAGGTTTTATAATAGATTTGGTGATACAGTATCTATTATTAATTCAAGGATGTCAGCTGGTGAAAGGTATGACCAGTTTGAAAGAGCAAAAAAGGGTTTGGTAAATATAATGATTGGCCCTCGTTCGGCTATATTTACACCATTTTCAAATTTGGGATTAATCATTATTGACGAAGAGCATGAGGCATCATATAAGAGCGAGCAGATTCCAAAGTATCACGCTAGAGAAACTGCTATATATAGAGCATCCCTTTCAAATGCAACAGTTGTTTTAGGTTCAGCAACACCGTCTGTAGAGTCTTATTTTAAAGCATTAAGCGGTGAATATGTATTACATGAGTTAGAATATAGGGCTAAATCTTCAAAGATGGCTACAGTTCACATTGTTGACTTAAGAGAAGAACTGGAAAAGGGCAATAGAGGCATATTTAGTGATAAACTTAATGAGCTAATTCTTGACAGATTAAGCAAGAAAGAGCAGATAATGCTATTTATTAATCGACGAGGTTATGGTGGATTTGTTTCCTGCAGAAAATGTGGCGAGGCAATGAAATGTCCGCATTGTGATGTGGGATTAACATTTCATAAGGCGGATGACTCTTTAAAATGTCATTATTGCGGATATACTATTAAGAAGCCTGAAAAATGTCCTAAATGTTCGTCGAAGTATATTGCAGCCTTTGGAACAGGAACTCAAAAGGTTGAAGATTTTGTGAAAAAACAGTATCCGATGGCAAAGGTTCTTAGAATGGATATGGATACCACTTCAAAGAAAAACGCGCACCAGGATATTTTAGAGTCTTTTGCAGATATGGAAGCGGATATTTTGGTTGGCACACAAATGATTGTAAAAGGACATGATTTTCCTAATGTTACATTGGTTGGTGTTATTGCGGCAGATTTATCATTGTATGGAAATGATTATAGAGCCAGTGAAAGAACCTTTCAGTTATTGACGCAGGCGGTGGGAAGAGCCGGAAGAGGCGAAAAGGATGGAGAAGCAGTTGTACAGACTTATAGTCCTGATAATTATGCAATAGTTTCATCGGCTAATCAGAATTATAAAGAGTTCTATGAACAAGAGATAATGTATAGAAAATTAATGGATTATCCACCTGCTGGAAATATTATGGCTATTTTAATAACTGATGAAAATCAGGAAATATTAGATAATGCATCTAATAAACTTAAAGAGATAATTGAAAAACAACAAAAAAACACAAATTTGTGTTATAATGATATGAAATGTATAGGTCCTGTAGATGCAAGCGTTTCTAAAATTAATGATTTGTATCGAAAAGTCATATACATAAAATCATCTAATGAGAACAAGATAATTGATATTAAGAATTATCTAGAAGATGTTATTAAGTTGGATGAAGAATTAAAAAATGTGGCAGTTCAATTCGATTTTAATCCTATGAACGGTTATTAGTATTGCTACAGAACGGAGGAAAAAATGGCACTTAGAAATATTAGATATATGGGCGATGAGGTCCTTAACAAAAAATGTAAAGAAGTAAAAGAGATTACTCCAAAGTTATTACAGTTAGTTGATGATATGATTGACACTATGTATGAGGCTAACGGTGTTGGGCTTGCAGCACCTCAGGTAGGTATATTAAAGAGAATCGTTGTTATTGATGTTAATATGGAAGAGCCAGAACCTATAGTTTTGATTAACCCGGTTATTTTGGAAACAAGCGGTGAGCAGACAGGAAGTGAAGGTTGTTTGAGTGCTCCAGGCAAGGTTGGAATGGTTACGAGACCTAACTATGTTAAAGTAAAGGCTTTTGATACAGATATGAATGAATTTGTATTAGAGGGAACAGAACTCTTGGCAAGAGCAATTTGCCATGAATGTGACCATTTAGATGGTATTTTATATGTTGAACATGTTGAAGGAGAACTTATGGATGCTGATGCCGTAAGTAGTGAAGAATAGGAGAGTTGTCAATGAAAGTTTTATTTATGGGAACACCTGATTTTGCGGCAGGTGCATTAAAATCCTTGATTGATAATGGACATGAAGTTGTGCTTGTAGTGACTCAAACTGATAAACCAAAGGGTAGAGGCAAGGAAGTTCAGTTTACACCAGTTAAGAAGGTTGCTTTAGAGCATGGAATTGAAGTTTTCCAGCCTGTAAAGGCTAAAGAGCCAGAGTCTGTTGCAAAGTTGAGAGAAAGCAATGCAGATGTGTTTGTAGTAGCAGCATATGGACAGATATTGACTCAAGAAATACTTGATATACCTAGATATGGTTGTGTTAATATACATGCATCATTGTTGCCTAAGTACAGAGGTGCGGCACCTATTCAGTGGTCGATTATTGATGGCGAAGAAGTTACAGGTGTGACAACTATGTTGATGGATGTTGGTTTGGATACAGGTGACATGCTTGATAAGGTTGAAGTGCCTATAGCAGATGATGAAACTGGCGGAACACTTCACGACAAACTTATGGAAGCGGGCGCTAAACTTATTATAGATACTTTAGAAAAATTGGAAAATGGCACTATAACTAGAATTAAGCAAAATGATGAAGATAGTTGTTATGCCAAAATGTTAGATAAGAAAATGGGAAATATTGATTTCTCAAATCCGGCTTGGAAAATAGAAAGGCTAATTAGAGGCCTTAATCCATGGCCAAGTGCATATACCAGAATTAAGGGTAAAAACCTTAAGATATACCAGGCGAAGGTTATTTATGAAGAATATGAAGGGATTCCTGGTGAGATAGTATATATTGATAAAAACAGTATGTACATTAAAACAGGAGATGGAATTCTTGATGTAAAAAATCTTCAGCTAGAGGGAAAGAAAGCTATGGACATAGCTGATTTCTTGAGAGGAAATAATATTGAAAAAGGAACCATTTTGGGAGAATAAGGAGGAAAAATTATGTATTATTTTGATCCGACATACATACTGATTATTATTGGTATGATATTGTCACTTATGGCACAGGCAGCAGTGCAAAGTAACTTTAGCAAATATAGCAGAGTGCATGCTATGTCAAATATGACAGGTGCTGAGGTTGCTGATAGAATCTTAAAGAGTCAGGGGTTATATGATGTTTCCATAGAACATATAAGTGGAAATCTTACAGACCATTATGACCCAACTTCAAAAATTTTAAGATTATCAGATAGCACATATAACAGCAGTTCAGTTGCGGCAATAGGAGTTGCAGCACATGAATGTGGTCATGCTATTCAACATTCTATGGAATATGCGCCACTTTCATTTAGATCAATGTTTGTACCTATTGCAAATATTGGAGCAAAAATATCTTGGCCACTTATATTGGTTGGATTTTTGATTTCTAATGGAACACCAAATATTTTGGTTACAGCAGGTATATTAGCATTTTCGGCAGCAGTTGTATTTCATCTTATAACATTGCCTGTTGAGTTCGATGCATCAAATAGAGCTTTGAAAATATTAGGAAATCAAGGGATTTTGGGAACTAATGAAGTAAAAGGTGTAAAGAAAGTTTTAAATGCAGCGGCGCTCACATATCTTGCGGCAGCAGCGGCTTCTATCTTACAGTTATTAAGACTTATTATACTGTTTGGAGGAAGAAGAGATGACTAATTCCATAAACTTAAGAGAATTAGTTTTGGATATGCTCATTGAAATTAATGAAAATAATGCTTTTTCGCATGTTGTGCTGAAAAAG
Organism: Lachnospiraceae bacterium; assembly: GCA_017935565.1. Taxonomy (GTDB): domain Bacteria; phylum Bacillota; class Clostridia; order Lachnospirales; family Lachnospiraceae; genus SVEL01. Next base: position 40,320 of record JAGBHK010000008.1, on the reverse strand, counting down.
ATGTTAAGTAAGTATCAATATTTACAAAAGCAGGAAAGAAGTTACATTACAAAGGTTACAGAAGGTACTGTTGAGAAGATTATTCAATTGGATTACATCATTGATAGCTTTTCAAATACTAAAGTACGTAAGATGAAACCAGTTATAAGAAATATCATTCGAATGTCAGTGTATGAGATTTTTTATATGGATAGTGTGCCAGACTCGGCTGCTTGTAATGAAGCGGTTAAGTTGTCAATAAAGAGAGGCTTTAGTGGCCTTAAAGGCTTTGTAAATGGAGTGCTAAGAAATATTTCAAGAAACAAAGATAATATTAAATATCCAAATCCTAGTGAAGATTTAGTATTATACCTCAAGGTTAAGCATAGTATGCCAGATTGGATTATCGAGCAATTAGTTCATCAATATGGCGTTGAAGATGCAGTTCGTATCATTGAAGGCTTCGAAAAAAGATACGAATATTTAACTGTTAGATGTGGTATAATGTATGAGGTTTCAGATATTGTTAAAGAATTAGAGTCTGAAGGTGTGACAGTAATACAAAATCCATTATACAAATACGCATTGGATATAAAGGATTATGATTACTTATCAAAGTTAAATGTATTTAACGAAGGTAAGATTAATGTTCAAGATGTAAGTTCAATGTTGGTGGCACATATAGCTAATCCTAAAAAAGATGATTTTTGTATTGATTTATGTGCAGCACCTGGTGGAAAGACAATTCATCTGGCAGAATTACTTGAAGGAACTGGAAATGTTATTTCAAGGGATGTCAGTGAATATAAATTAGGACTTTTGGCCGATAACATTGAAAGATGTGGTCTTGAAAATGTCGAGGTAGAATTGGCTGATGCCACTGTTTTGGATGAGAAACTTATAGAAAAAGCAGATGTGGTTATTGCAGATTTACCTTGCTCAGGACTTGGTGTGATTGGCAAGAAAAGCGATATTAAGTATAATATGACCATGGAAAAACAGGAAGAACTTGTTGCATTGCAAAGAAAAATCCTAGCAAATGCATGGAAATATTTAAAACCTAATGGCGTATTGATTTACAGTACTTGTACAATCAATAAAAAAGAAAATATAGAAAATCTGAATTGGTTATTAAATGAGTTTCCATTGGAAGCGGAAGATATTAGTAATTACTTCGATGATGAGTACAAATGTGAAACTATGAAGGATGGCTACATACAAATGTTGCCGGGAATAAACCATACAGATGGCTTCTTTATTAGTAAAATGAGGAAGAAAGGGTAGAGTACAATGGAAAAAGATATTAAGTCTATGAATTACGATTCATTGTGCGAATATATAGTTAACTTAGGTGAAAAGAAGTTTAGAGCGAAACAATTATATCAGTGGCTTCATGAGAAGTTAGTAACAGATTTTGATATGATGACTAATATGCCTAAAAATCTTTTGGAAAAGTTAAAGGAAGATAGTTATATTACTAAATTCAATATATTGCAGGTGCTTGAATCTAAAATTGATGGGACAAGAAAATATCTGTTTGAGTTGTCAGATCATAATGTTATTGAAAGTGTGTTTATGAAATATAAACACGGTAATTCGGTATGTATTTCGACGCAAGTTGGATGTAGAATGGGATGTAAATTCTGTGCATCTACGCTAGACGGTATGGAGCGAAATTTGACGGCATCAGAGATGCTTGAGCAGATTTATGCCATTACAAGACACACAGGTGAGAGAATTTCAAATGTTGTGTTAATGGGAAGTGGAGAACCACTTGATAATTTTGAAAATGTTTTAGCATTTTTGGATATGATTTCCGATGAAAACGGTTTGAACATTAGCCAAAGAAATTTAACCTTATCTACATGTGGACTGGTTCCGAATATATATAAATTGGCAGATTTAAAGTATCAAATCACTTTAGCGATATCATTACATGCGTCAGATGATGAAACTAGAAAAGAACTTATGCCTATTGCTAAAAGATATTCAATTGATGAGATTTTAGAGGCGTGCAGATACTATTTTGAACAGACTGGACGAAGGCTTACATTTGAGTATAGTTTGGTAGCAGGTGTTAACGATACTGTGGATGGCGCATCAAAGTTGGGTGAATTATTAAAAGACATAAATTGCCATATTAATTTAATCCCCGTAAACCCTATAAAAGAGAGGGATTTCAAGCAATCTGAAAAAGATAATATAGAAAAATTTAAAAATCGACTTGAAAGATACGGAATAAATGTTACAATTAGGAGAGAAATGGGAAGAGATATAAATGGTGCATGTGGGCAGTTAAGGAAAAGTTATAACGATGAACTATTAAAGGTAAAGGAGGGAGAAACATGAAAGCATTTGCGTTGACAGATGTGGGGCAAAGTAGAACTACTAATCAGGATTACGTCTATTTATCGATAGATGCTGTAGGTGCTCTCCCCAATTTGTTGATTGTTGCAGATGGTATGGGCGGTCATAAGGCAGGAGAGGTTGCTTCTGAAAACGCAGTTATGACAGTTGTTAAGTCTGTTACAAGCAGTAAGCAAAAGGATATTGTTTCGATTATACAAGAAGCGATAACATGTGCAAATGATGAGTTGATTAAGTTATCTCAGTCAGATGCTAAATACGAAGGAATGGGCACAACGATGGTTTTAGCAACCATTGTAGAAGATTCTATGTATGTAGCAAATATAGGTGATTCAAGGCTGTATCTTGTAAATGATGAAATTCATCAGATAACTAGAGACCATTCTTATGTTGAAGAGATGGTTAGCATTGGAGAACTTGACAAAGAGAGTGCTAGAACTCATGAAAAGAAAAATATTATTACCAGAGCGATAGGTGTTGTTAAAGGTACGGAGGCTGATTTCTTCGAGGTTCAATTAAGTGATGGTGACTATATTCTTATGTGTTCTGATGGTTTGACCAATATGGTTAATGATGAACAGATAAAAACCATTCTTAAAAGTAATGGAGAAGTTGAGGACATGGTACATACATTGATAGATGTAGCAAACGAAAATGGCGGCAAGGATAATATCGCAGTGCTGCTTGCAAAGGTAGAATAATTGGAAAGGCATATGGTATAAACCATAAAATCAAGGTGTAAAAAGATGATAAGAAAAGGAATGTTTATTGGAGATCGTTACGAAGTTATAGACAAGGTTGGATCAGGCGGAATGTCTGATGTATACAAGGCGAAAGATCACAAATTAAACAGATTTGTTGCAGTAAAGGTATTAAAATCAGAGTTTTGTGAAGATAAGGGCTTTGTTTCAAAATTTAAGATTGAAGCTCAGTCAGCAGCAGGACTTGCTCATCCAAATATTGTAAATGTATATGATGTTGGTGAGGACCAGGGTATATATTACATTGTTATGGAACTTATTGAAGGTATTACTCTTAAGAAGTATATTGAAAAGAAGGGTAAATTACCAGTAAAGGATGCTATTAGTATCGCTATTCAGGTAGCTCAGGGTATTGAAGCTGCTCATAACAATCATATTGTTCATAGAGATATTAAACCTCAGAACATTATTATTTCAAGAGAAGGAAAGGTTAAGGTTACAGACTTTGGTATTGCTAGAGCTGCATCTGCGAATACTATCAACTCTAATGCTATGGGTTCTGTACATTACATTTCTCCTGAACAGGCTAGAGGTGGATATATTGATGAGAAGAGTGATATTTATTCTTTAGGTATAACTCTTTATGAAATGATTACAGGAAGAGTACCTTTTGAAGGTGATTCAACAGTGACTATAGCATTACAGCACATTCAGGAAGAAATTCCAAGTGCAAAGATGTTTGTGCCAGATTTACCTGTAAGCGTTGCTAAGATTATTGAAAAATGTGCTCAGAAGAAGCCTGAGAGAAGATATTTAAAGGTTTCATCACTTATTGCAGATTTGAAGAAATCATTGATTTCTCCTGATGAAGATTTTGTAGTTATTGCGCCTGTTACAAATAACAATGCGACTATTATGATTACAGATGATGAGATTTCTGTAATTAAGGAGAATGCAGGAAAGGTTTCAGCTGAAGAACCAGTGGAATTAACTGATGAAAATGAAGTTGAACAGAATGAAGTAACAGAAGATGATGAATGGATGTCTGCTTCAGATGATATTGATGAGGGAAATCCAAAATTAGATAAGATTGTTGCGATTGGTGCAATTATTGCTGGTATTGTTATTTTGATTGTACTTATTTTGATTATTTCAAAAGGTATGGATCAGTGTGGTGGTACAAGTGAACCTGTAGAAGAAACTACAACAGTCGATGAAGCAAATAATGCTAAGAATACAAAGGTACCATCAGTATTAGGCCTTAAGGAAGCAGAAGCTACTGCAGCATTAGAGGCAGCTGGCCTTAAGTATACAATTAAGAGAGAAACAAGTGATAAGGTAGAAGCAGGTCTTGTAATTAAGCAGAGCGTTGACCCTGACACAGTTGTTTCAAAGAGTACAACAGTTATTATCACAATCAGTGAAGGTGGCGCTGAATTTGAAATTCCAGACGTAATTGGCAAGTCATATTCAGAGGCTATGAAGATATTATCAGATGCAGGTTTAGAGGTTAATCCAATTTACGAAAAATCTGATGAACATGAAGACAACACAGTATTCAAGACAAGTCCAGAATATCCTATTAAGCTTAAGAAGGGTGATAGAATCACAATTTATGTAAGCCTTGGTGAGGATGAAATGGCAGAAATTCCAGATCTTTCAGGAAAGATGAAGGATGAAGCTGAAGAAGCATTGAAGGAATTAGGTTTTGAGGTTGCATTTGAAGAAGAATACCATGAAACATTGTCAGAGGGCAGAGTTATTGGTACAGACCTTGAACCAGGTACAAAACTTCCTAAGGGGGAAACTGTTACACTTATTATCAGTTTAGGTGAGGAACCTACAGAATCTGAAACAACAACAGAAGAAGAAACAGAAGCAGATAAGTTTACTGTAAGCTTCTATGTTCAGGGTATGAATATTCCTCAGATTGAAGTACCTGTGGATAATAGTGGTGAAGAACCTGGTTCAGAAGATGCTACATCTGAAACAACAGAAACAACTGAAACAACAGAATCATCAGAAAATACAGATGAACCAGAAACACAGTTAGTTCCAGTATCAGAAGGTAAATTATCAGCAATCATTACTTACAAAGATGGTGATAAGAATGTTGAAATTGATGTTACAACATATCTTCCAAATGCAACATTCAGTGCTGATTATCCAGAATCATTTAATGTTAAGTATGAAACAGAAGATGATGTAGAAGGTGTTGTTGCTACACTTACTATTACTTTAACATATGGTGATGGTATGGTTGCAGAAATTTACACATCTCAGCAGGCATTTAACTAAGGATGGTTTGATTTGATTGGTAAAATTATAAAAGGTATTGCAGGCTCCTACTATGTACACGTAGTACATAGTGGGACCTACGAATGTAAAGCAAAAGGAATATTTCGATATAAGAACATTAAGCCGTTAGTCGGTGATAATGTTGAAATAGAAATTCTTGATGAAGAATTGAAAATTGGGAATATTACTGATATTTCAGAACGAGATAATGAATTGATTCGTCCGGCAGTTGCAAACATTGACCAGGCATTAGTAGTATTTGCGCTTAAAAGTCCTATGCCCAATTTAAATCTATTGGATAGATTTTTGGTTATGATGGAAACTCAAAACGTTGAGACAGTTATATGTTTTAATAAACTTGATTTAGTTTCAGAAGAGGAGATAAAGGAATTAAAGACAACATACGAGAGTGCAGGATATAAGGTTTTGTTTGCCAGTGCAAATAATGGACAGGGTATTGATGATGTGGTTAGGGTTATCAAAGATAAGACAACTGCGTTTGCTGGTCCATCGGGTGTTGGAAAGTCATCAATTCTTAATGCAATAATGCCAATGGCAAATTCTCAGACTGGAGATATCAGTAAAAAAATACAAAGAGGTAAACACACAACCAGACATACAGAAATTTATAATGTTGAAGGTAATACATATCTTATGGACACACCTGGATTTAGTTCAATGTATGTATGTGAGTGTGAAAAAGAAGAATTAAAACAATTTTTTCCAGAAATATATGAATATGAAGGAGAATGTCGTTTTAATGGGTGTGTACATATTAACGAACCAGATTGTAAGGTTAAAATGAAGATTAACGAAGGCGTTATTGGGAAGTCTCGTTATGATAATTACGTATTACTTTACAATGAGATAAAAGATAAAAAAAGATATTAATGTAAAGGGATGTGGGCTTATGATAAAATTATCACCTTCCGTATTAGCTGCGGATTATTCAAAATTAGGAGAAGAAATACAAACAGTTGTGGCAGCCGGAGCACAGTATATTCATCTTGATTGTATGGATGGAAATTTTGTTCCAAGTATGTCCATTGGTATGCCAGTAATTAGAAGTATTAGAAAAGTTACAGATGCAGTTTTTGATGTACATCTTATGGTAACAGAACCTCTTAGATTTTTGCAGGCATATAAGGATGCAGGAGCAGATATCATTACTGTTCATGCTGAAGCGTGTAATCAGCTTGACATCACAATTGCGAAAATTAAAGAATTAGGATGTAAGGCTGGTGTAGCTTTAAATCCAGCGACATCACTTAGTATGCTTGATTTTGTGCTTGAAAACATTGATTTAGTTCTTGTTATGGGTGTTAATCCAGGTTTTGGAGGACAAAAATATATTCCAAGTATGACTAGAAAAATCAGTGAACTTAGAAGAATGATAGATGAAAGAGGCTTTGATGTTGATATTTCTGTTGATGGTGGAATAACTTTAGATAATGTCAACACGGTAATTGATGCCGGGGCAAATATCATTGTAGCTGGATCAGCAGTATTTAAAGGTGATAAGACAGCAAATGTTAAGAATTTCCTTGATGTGTTTAAGGGATATGACAATAGCGTAGAAGCGTAAAAATAACAAAAACAACAATTATTAGCAGTAGATGTATGTCTACTGCTAAATGTATTAAAAGGTATGAAGAATTTAAATAAGATATTTAAAAATTTAATATTGATTATATTTATATTTTTCTTGTGCATTTATAACACTAAGTCTGAGGGCATTGCAGCGCCAGGAGATACTAGTGTTATTAGAGTTGGACTTGAGGGCATTTACCATAATATGTCATCTATGACCATAAGAAATAAGTCGATTGTACTAGGATATTGTGTGAATAATTCATTTAATGAAGAAATTACAATAAAAGGAGAAATAACTTTTATTCCATACAAAGACAGTTTTTCTGTAAGTGGTAGCTATTCATCTTATGAGGATGCTTTAAAAGCCGCTAAAGACAAAGGTAATAATGCAATACCGATGCTAACATACGTCGGACAATGGTCAGTTGCGACCCTTAATAGTGGTAAAACTGATAAATATGCGGTAAGACTTAAGTCAAATGAAATTGATATATTGTATACAATTGATGATAGAGGTCAGTACCCACAGTTCGCATCGGATGATGGAGTATATGTGGATTTAGGTGAGAGACAATATCGTGGCAGAATTGAAATTGGTACATATGGTAATAGTAAATTGAAAACTATAAATATTGTTGAATTGGAAGAATACCTTTATAGTGTTGTTGCATGTGAGATGACGGCAAGTTGGCATATGGAAGCATTAAAATCGCAAGCGGTATGTGCAAGAAGTTATGCGGTGTGTCAGGCAGGATTTGGTGGTTCAACCAATGTTTCTTCGCCTTATACAATAAATGATACATCCCAAAGTCAAGTGTATAGAGGATATAATAGTGAACATGAACGAAGTATCGCAGCTGTTAAAGCGACAACTGGCGAGATGATTTATTATAAAAATCAAGTTGTAAGAGGTTATTATTCCTCAACTAGTGGTGGAAGTACCGAAAACGTAGAAGATGTGTGGGGAAGTCCTTATGGGTATTTAAGACAGGTTTCGGATATATATGAATTGAATCCAGAACTTGATCCATGGATTAAAGAATTTACAAAAGACGATATAAAGAAAGTGCTTTTAGAAAATAACATTGATGTTGGAAATATAACGGACATTAGACCTTGTATATATACAAATTCTAATAGAGTGTATGCAATGGAAGTAATAGGAGATAAGGGAAAACACACTATTACTAAGGAAAAATTAAGAATATATTTTAGTATTTACAGTACAAAATATAAAGTGGTAAAATATGATGATAATCCGGATTATGTTTCAGTTGTGACTGATAGTAAGGTTTCTGCGGTGGACATTGGAAGTTCATATATTATTAGTGGAAAAGGTGGGGCGACAAAGGCCTCGCAAAATATTGACCAATACGTGGTTTTAAGTGCAGATAATTTAACTAATTATCCAAGAGTCGCACCTAAAGATGCAGATACATTTTATCTTGCAGGCATGGGATATGGGCATGGCGTAGGAATGAGTCAGTCAGGTGCAAGAGGAATGGCAGAAAACGGATTCACATACAAGGAAATATTGCAGCATTATTATACAAATGTTGAGATTAGAAAGTAGGTTTAGGATGCAGTTAAAAGATTTTTATTATGATTTACCAGAGGAACTAATAGCGCAAGACCCTATAGAAGACCGTTCTTCTAGTAGATTGATGCATGTAGATAGAGAAAATGGATTGATTGAGCATAAGATATTTAAGGATGTTATAGATTATTTAAATGAAGGGGATTGCCTTGTTATTAATAATACAAAGGTTATTCCAGCTAGATTGATGGGAGAACGCGAAGGAACTGGAGCGGTTATTGAGGTTTTATTATTAAAACGTAGAGAAAATGATATATGGGAAACACTTGTAAAACCAGGAAGAAAGTGTAAGCCTGGAACAAAAATTATTTTTGGTGAAGGACTTCTTGTAGGTACAGTTATAGATGTGGTTGAAGAAGGCAATAGACTTATTCAGTTCGAATATGAAGGTATTTTCGAGGAGATACTTGACAAATTAGGTCAGATGCCTTTGCCGCCATATATTACACATAAATTACAGGATAAAAACAGATACCAGACTGTGTATGCTAAACATGAAGGTTCAGCAGCGGCTCCTACAGCAGGTTTGCATTTTACAAAAGAATTATTGAAGAAGATTGAAGATAAAGGCATTGTTATTGCAAATGTTACACTTCATGTAGGTCTTGGCACATTTAGACCGGTAAAGGTTGATAATATTTTGGAACATCATATGCATTCAGAGTTTTATATGATTGAAGAAGCCGAAGCTGAAAAGATAAACAATGCGAAAAAGAATGGCAAGCGAGTAATAGCTGTTGGTACAACAAGTTGTAGAACATTGGAATCTGCAACTGGTGAAGATGGTATATTAAGAGCAGAAAGTAAGAATACAGAGATATTTATTTATCCAGGATATAAGTTTAAGATGATAGATGGACTTATTACGAATTTCCACTTGCCAGAGTCTACACTTTTAATGTTAGTGTCTGCATTTTCTTCAAGGGAGATAATGTTAAATGCGTACGAAAAAGCAGTAGAGGATAAATATAGATTCTTTAGTTTTGGCGATGCTATGATTATCATATAAAGGAAGTAAATGTGATGAACGAATATAAGGTTAAACATTTGAAAACTAAGGATATAAGGGTGGCGGTACCAGGTTCGAAAAGTATTACAAACAGAGCTTTGTTGATAGCTGCAATGACTAAAGGAAAAACAAAACTTCAGGGAGTTTTGTTTAGTGATGATTCAAGACATTTCTTACAGGCACTTATTGATTTAGGATTTGAAGTAAATATTGATGAAGAAAAAAAAGAGGTTGTTGTTAATGGCCTTGGTGGCGACATTCCAAATAAAAACGCTAAAGTATATGTGGGAAGTGCTGGAACTGCAGCTAGATTTTTAACGGCATATCTTGCGTTGTCAGAAGGAACTTATGTGATTGATGCTTCTGAACAAATGAAGAAAAGACCAATGAAACCATTGTTTGATGCACTCATTTCTATGGGCGCAAATATCAAATATTTGGAAAATGAAGGTTGTCTACCTATAGAAACAGGGGGAAATTTGGGGCTTAAGAATGAAATATGCCTTGATATTAGTAAGAGCAGCCAGTTTTTAAGTGCACTTCTTATGACAGGAATGCTCGTTAAGGGTGGAATTAAGATACATATTACAAGCGAAAAGAAGACTGGTTCATATATTGACATTACAAGAAAGATGATGGCCTCATTTGGAAAACTTGTTGCTTTTTCTGAAGGTGATTATTATGTTTCGGACGAGGCGTATACAGGAACTACGTATCAAATTGAGCCAGATGTATCTGCGGCATGCTATTTTTATGCAATGGCTGCGACTAATAGTTGCAAGGCTTTGGTTTATAATGTGCATTTTGACAGTATGCAAGGTGATATCAGGTTTGTTAAATTGTTAGAAACTATGGGGTGTTATGTCGAGGATACTGATGAAGGTATTGTCGTAATTGGACCTGAAACTGGTAAACTCAAAGGCGTTGAGGTTGATATGAATAATTTTTCAGATCAGGCGCTTACATTGGCGGCAATTGCGCCATTTGCAAATTCACCAGTAACAATTAAGAATGTCGCACATCTTAGAGGTCAAGAGTGTGACAGACTTCACGCTATGGCTAGTGAACTCACAAGAATGGGTATTAAATGTGAGGAAAGCGAAGATAGCATAGTTATCTATAATGGTGACATTAATCCTGCACGTATAGAAACTTATGATGACCATAGAGTAGCAATGTCTTTTGCGGTTACAGGTCTTTTGGGCGAAGGAATTGTGATTACAAATCCTATGTGTTGCAGAAAGACCTTTGAGGAATATTTTGACCTATTAGATACATTGTGCTAATGATAAAAAAGGATGAGTTTAAACCTATTATTTAAGTTTAAACTCATTCCTTTTTTGCAAACTTTATTTTTATAATTATCTTGGATTATGTACAGTGAATCCAAATTTAATAAGAGTATCTTTAGCCATATCCATATCATTTTGAGATTCGAATTCAATTGCAAGAACGCCCTCTTGGAACTCTCTGTTATGAGTTATGCCGATATTTTTGATGTTGATTTTATTAAGTGCTAATATAGTTGAGATTCTAGCAATGGCTCCTGTTTCATCAATAATATCTGTATAAAGTCTGAAAGTTTTTTGTATAGGTCCATGACCACGTTCTTCAAAGGTATCTCTGTATTCACGACTATCGGTGAACATATCATATATGTACTTACCATTTTTTTGTTCAAGTTCGTATTTGGTCTTTGACAAGAGTCCAATATATTTGTCAAGAAGAGTAACAATATTGGATGTATTTGTCATACAAATCTGTTCCCACATATTAGAAGATGAAGATGCAATTCTTGTAATGTCCTTGAAACCACCTGCAGCAAGCTGATGCATAGTTTGACTTGGTATATCATTATCGTGTACCAAATTAACAAGCTGTGAAGCGATAATATGTGGTAAATGTGAAATGCCAGCCACACAAAAATCATGTTCCTCGCAAGATAAAATAACTGGTATAGCACCAATATCTGTAACAAGTTGTTTGTATTCATCTATTTTTTCACGAGGCGAATCTTTGGTAGGCGTGATTGCAAAAAATGCATTTTCAACAAGTCTGTCGCTTGAGTTTTCGTATCCTGTTTTTTCAGAACCTGCCATAGGATGCCCACCGATGAAATTTTTCTCTAAACCTTCAGATGAAACCATTTTGTGGATAGACTCTTTTGTACTGCCAACATCTGTAATTATACAATCATCTTTAATAATGTTTTTTAATTGCTTCAAATATTCGCAATTATACTCAACTGGAGTACACAAAAAAATGTAATCACATTTTGAAAAATTCTCATCGATTTTATCAGTGGCAACATCGATTGTACCATCAGAAAGTGCAAGTGTTCTAGCACCTTCGCTGCGATTATATCCAATGATAGTGCAATCTTTATATACTCGTCTAATGGATTTGGCAATGGATGCACCAATCAAGCCTAATCCAATAAAACCATAAGTGTATGATTTCATAATAATCTCCAATCTGATGCGTCAAAACGCAACTATAAACTAAAATATAAAATATTATATCACATAAAATTTAATTCGCAATGTAGATTCTTAATATAGTGAAAGAATCTACATTGTGAATTTAAGATTCTGAAAGAAATTTATGGAAATATCTTTGGATATGTTGTATAATAATTGTTTAGGAGTTTAAATTTAAGAAAGATGAGGTTTTTATGAAGAAGAATTATATTATAGCAACAGTTGCAGTTGCGCTAATTGGTATTGGCGTCTGTTCATATTTAGGCATAAAAAAGAGTAAATCCTACGATATCAATGAGGTTTTTGTAGTTGAAATACTTGGATGTGACGGATATGGATATGCTAATGTGAAAGTTAATCCGGATTTTATTGAAAAATCAGGCTTGGATACTGAAAAGTTTTCATACGAAATTAACAAAACAAATATGATTTCAAATGGCGATGTAATTTCAGTTAAGATTACAGAGAAGGCGAATGTTCAAATTAATGAGGACATCTATGTTTATTTGGTAGATGGTTTGAATGAAGGAACCAAACTGGATGTATTTAAAGATTTAACAATTAGTTATGATTCGCAAGCGGGAAAAGTTGTATTAGATAATTCATTGTGCAGTGAATTTGTAAAAGAAAATGTTATTTTTAGTGTTAACAAAGAAAAAGATTCTTATGATGTGGGAGATGTGGTTGAAATTATTGCGTATGTAGATGAAAATGCTGCCGCAGATAATGAATATATTATTTCAAAGACATCATATGAATACATTGTTGAATAAATAATGTGAATTAGAATGGAGAATAACAGTGAAAACAAGTAATAAAACAAAAAAGTCTGCATTTGATAAGATTTTGGTAATATTGTGTACAGTTATGGTTGTTGTAAGTTGTGTAATAACAGTAGTTATTATTAATACTGATAAACCAAAAACTGAGCCAGAACCTGAGTCGGTTGAAGTTGTTATAGAAGACAATGTTCATATTTTCGTAGACATTTATGCTGAAAATAAAAAAACACTTACTTATACGGGCGATTATCTTGATAATAAATCAGTAAAAGTATATGGTGTTACAGAAAATGGTGCAAGAATCCAAGTTACAGATTGGAATCAATCATTAGGACCTATAACGCAAGGTAATAACGAGTTTGAACTAGAGTATGCAGGATTGAAGACAACAGTAAAAGTATATGGAGTAAGTTTGAATTCTATTACTTCAACTAATAATTATATTTTATATGAGTACGATAGCAAGGAGGCAGACAAGCTTCTATCAGATATTAGAGAAGGCGAAATCACATACGATGAAGCTTTTGAAGGCGTAATATTCTGTGGTGATTCAAGAACCTTGGCTATGAGAAGTGGAAATTTGCTTGGTAAAGATAAGATTATTGCGAAAAATGGTGTTGGATTAGATCATTTAGAAACTTATATGCAGGAGTTACTAGCAAGTAATCCTGAAACAATAGTGTTAAATTACGGAGTTAATTCATTATCTACTTCTGCAACAGCTAGAGCAGAATTGGTTGCAAGGTATAAAGGATTATTAGAGGAAATAAAAACTGCATTACCTAATACTAGAATTATTGTTGCAGCAGTATTTCCTGTTACAGATGAATTTATAATAGAGCAACCTCGTATGAAGTATATTAATGACTTTAATGTTGAATTATACAAGGTTTGTGTCACAATGGGGATTGAATTTATAGATGGAGGACATATTGTGTATGAGCATCCATCAGTATTTAATCCAGACGGATTACATTTCTATGAAAAATTCTATTCACAATATTGGTTTGAAGAATTAATCAAAGAAGTGGGCGTTGGTGTGAAAGCCAGCGAATAATATTAAATATTGAAAAAATACATTTGATGTATTAAAATAAAAAAACAAAATGAAGAGACTAAAGGAGTTAGTTATGGCAGAATTATACAATCACAAAGTTGTTGAGAAAAAATGGCAGAATTATTGGGAAGAAAATGAGACTTTTAAGACGGATGTTTGGGATTTTAGTAAGCCAAAGTACTATGCGCTTGATATGTTCCCTTATCCATCAGGTGTAGGTCTTCATGCTGGACATCCAGAAGGATATACAGCTACAGATATTATGTCACGTATGAAACGTATGCAGGGCTACAATGTCCTTCATCCGATGGGTTACGATTCATTTGGTTTACCAGCAGAACAGTATGCAGTTTCTACAGGTAATCATCCAAACGGATTTACACAGCAGAATATTGAGACTTTCTCAAAGCAGTTAAAAGAGTTAGGATTTGACTATGACTGGTCAAAAGTGATTGCAACTTCTGACCCATCATTTTATAAATGGACACAGTGGATTTTTAAAAAATTATACGAAGATGGTTATGCAAAACATATTGATATGCCAGTTAACTGGTGTGAAGAATTAGGTACTGTTTTATCAAATGACGAAGTAATTGACGGTAAATCAGAACGTGGTGGTTATCCAGTTGTTAGAAAGAATATGAAGCAATGGGTAATTGATCAGCCTGCATTTGCTGAAAAATTATTAGAAGGATTAGAAGAAATTGACTGGCCAAATTCTACTAAAGAGATTCAGAAGAACTGGATTGGTAAGAGTACTGGTGTAGAAGTTGATTTTGAAATCGTAGGTGGTGGTAGTTTCTCTATTTTTACAACTTGTATTGAAACTATTTATGGTATCACATTTATGGTACTTGCTCCAGACGGAGAAATCGTAAAAGGCCTTATGGATCGTGTAGAGAATAAGGAAGAAGTACAGGCATATATCGATGAGACATTGAAGAAAAATGATATGGACCGTACAGAATTAAATAAGACAAAATCTGGTTGTCCATTAAAAGGTTTATATGCAATCAATCCTGTAAACGGCAAAGAAGTGCCACTTTTCATTGGTGACTTCGTACTTGCAAGCTATGGTACAGGTGCAGTTATGGCGGTTCCTAGCCATGACCAGCGTGATTTTGAATATGCAATTGCTCATAATATCGATATGATTCAGGTTATTGAAGGACGCGATGTTTCTGAATGTGCATTTGAAAAACAGGATTACCTTGGAAAAGGCTGCAAGTTAATTAATTCAGAAGAATTTACAGGTCTTACTGTAGAAGATGCAAAAGAGGCTATTACAGTAAAATTAGAGAATAAAAATGTTGCAAGAAGAAAAGTAAATTATCATTTCCGTGAGTGGATCTTTGCACGTCAGAGATATTGGGGCGAACCTGTTCCATGTGTTTATAAAGAGGATGGAGATATTTACTTTATTCCAGACGAAGAATTACCACTTATTTTACCAGAACTTGAAGATTACAAGGGCAAAAATGGTAAAGCACCTCTTGAAAATGCTGAAGAATGGAAACAGTACAATGCAAACGGAGTAAAAGGTATCCGTGAGACATCTACAATGCCAGGTTCTGCAGGTTCATCATGGTATTATATGAGATATATTGATCCAAATAATGATGAAGAATTTGCAAATCAGGAATTGTTGAAACATTGGTTGCCAGTTGATTTATATGTAGGTGGACCTGAGCATGCAGTAGGTCACTTGATGTACGCACGTATATGGAATCGCTTTTTATATGACAAGGGCTTATCACCGGTAAAAGAACCATTCCAGAAATTAGTTCATCAGGGTATGATTTTAGGTGAAAACGGCATTAAAATGGGTAAACGTTTCCCTGAGTTCGTTGTAAATCCAAGTGATATCGTAGAAGAGTATGGTGCAGATACATTAAGATTATATGAGATGTTCATGGGACCTCTTGAAGTGTCTAAACCATGGAACTCTAATGGTGTTGTTGGTGCGAGAAAGTTTATTACTCGTGTATGGAACTTCTTCACAAATCCAGAAAATATCACGGAGGAGAATGATGGTACCCTTGAAAAAGTATATCATCAGACAGTTAAGAAGGTTACTAATGACTTTGAACAGCTTGGTTTCAATACAGCAATCAGCCAGATGATGATTTTTGTAAATGAAGTTTATAAGGCCTCAAAGTGCCCAAGAGAATATGCAGAAGGTTTGATTAAAATGTTCTCTTGTATTTGTCCACACGTAGGTGAAGAAATATGGGCAAAACTTGGTGCAAGCGACACAATCGCATACGAGCCATGGCCACAGTATGACGAAGCTAAAACAGTAGACAGTACAGTTGAAATTGCTGTTCAGATTAATGGTAAGACAAGAGCAACAATTGCAATAGACAAAGATGCAGAAAAGGATATTGCAATTGCACAGGCAAAGGAAGCGATTGCGGACAAGTTGACAGGAAATATTGTAAAAGAAATCTATGTTCCTGGAAGAATTGTAAACATCGTAATGAAGTAATACTAAGGGTCGATTGTGAGAGTACGAAGTACGGAACAATCCGTAGGTATTATAAAAATGGAGGTAGAAAAATGATTAAAGTTGATTTGATTTCAGGCTTTTTAGGAGCTGGTAAGACAACATTAATTAAGCATTTATTGACAACAGTATACAAGAACCAAAATGTGGTTCTTATTGAAAATGAATTTGGTGAAATTGGTATTGATGGCGGCTTCTTAAAGGAAGCCGGCATTGAAATTAGAGAAATGAATTCAGGTTGTATTTGTTGTTCATTGGTTGGTGATTTCGCAACATCCTTAAAGGAAGTTGTAGACACATACCATCCAGATAGAATTATCATTGAGCCATCAGGTGTTGGTAAACTTTCAGATGTTGAGAAGGCAGTACTTGATGTGAAAGATGAGTTGGGATTAGAGGTTGCATTTAAGGTGGCAGTACTCGATGTAACAAAGTGCAAGATGTATTCAAAGAACTTCGGTGAATTCTACAAGAATCAGATTGAAAATGCGAATACTATTATATTTAGTAGAACTGATATTGCTAAAGAAGATAAGGTTGAAACTGCACTTGAAATTGTAAAAGAAATTAATAATGAAGCAGCTATTATAACAACTCCTGTTACAGAACTTTCTACAGAAAATTTAATTGCAGCTTTTGAAAAGAAAAATACAGCAAAAGATATGATGAAAGAGATGGAACATGAACATCATCATCACGATCATGACCACGAACACCATCATCACGACCACGATGAAGAATGTACATGTGGATGCCACGATCACGAACATCACCATGAACATCATCATGAACATCATCACGACCATGAGCATCATCACGAGCATGACCATCATCACGAACATGGTGAAGAGTGTACATGTGGCTGTCATGACCATGATCACGAACATCATCACCATCACCATCATGCAGATGATGTATTTACAAGTTGGGGATGTGAAACTGTTAAGACTTATTCTAAAGAAAAACTTGAAGAGATTTTATCTGGTTTTGAGAAATGTGAAGAGGGAACAATTCTTCGTTCAAAAGGTATCGTAAAGGCTGAAGGATGCGATGAATGGTTGTACTTTGATTATGTTCCAGGTCAGATTGACATTAGATATGGTAGTAAGGATTCTATCGGCAAGATTTGTGTGATTGCAGCTGGATTATCAGAAGATGCATTAGAAAAAATGTTTGCATAGAAACCTAGCCCATTTTAGAAATGAGGAATAAATATGCGAGAATGTCAGGTATTTATGATATACGGCTTTTTAGAAAGCGGTAAAACACAATTTATAAATTTTACTACTGAGCAAGACTATTTTAAGATGGATGGAAAAACACTTATAATAGCTTGTGAAGAAGGTATGGAAGAGTATGATGAAGTATCTTTAATAAAAGATAACACATCAGTTGAATATGTAGAGGATGAAGAAGACTTTACATTAGAATATCTCGAAAAGTTAGATGAATTTCATAAGCCAGAGAGAGTTCTTATTGAATACAACGGCATGTGGGATTGTAAGAATATAAAATTACCATCTAATTGGGTTGTTCGTCAGCAGATTACAATGGTTGATGCAGTTACCTTTGAAACATATTTTTCAAATATGAAATCATTGTTTGCTGATATGGTGAGAAATTCAGAACTTGTCATAATGAACAGATGTCGCGATGTTGAAAAATTGAATGGATATAAACGCAATATCTTAGCAATAAACACTAACGTAGACGTGGTGTTTGAAGATGAAAATGGAGAAGTTGATGTTCCGATTACAGAGGAAGAATTGCCATATAATTTGAAAACTCCTATAGTTGAAATTGCTGATGATCATTATGGTATTTTTTACCTTGATTTGTGGGAAAATCCTGATAGATATGCAGGAAAGACATTCCACTTTACAACGATGGTTATGAAAGAACCAGGGCTTCCAAAAAATTTCTTTGTTGCAGGACGTCCAGCGATGACATGTTGTGAAGATGATATTGTGTTTATGGGACTTATATGTAAGTCTAAAGAGGCTAAACGCCTTGAAAATAAAGACACTATAGATTTAGTGGCAAAAGTTGTAGTTGAGTACAGATCGGATTATGGTGGAGAGGGTCCTGTTTTATACGCAGAGACAGCAGAAAAAACATTACCTATGAAAGATCCGTTAGTAAAAGGATTTTAAAAGGAGGTTTTTATGAAAATAGTTTTTATAAGACATGGTGACCCTGATTATGCTAATGATACATTAACTGAAAAGGGAAGAAGAGAGGCAGAGGCACTTTCAAACAGAGTTAAAGATTGGGATGTTAAAGAATTCTATTGCTCGCCTCTTGGAAGAGCAAAGGATACAGCTGCTTACTCTTTGAAAAAAATGGGAAGAGAAGCAAAAATATATGATTGGTTGAAGGAATTTTATGTAAATGTTAAAGATCCAATTGCAGGATTTGATAGAATTCCTTGGGATTTTATGCCGGCATATTTTACAGAGCAAAAAGATTTGTTTGATAATGAAAAATGGCTTGATACAGATGTTATGAAATCTGGTAAAGTTCGTGAAGAATATGAGAAGGTTTGTAATGGACTTGATGAAATTCTTAAAAATCACGGATATGAGAGAGAAAAAGGATATTACAGAGTTAAAGAGGGAAATGAGGATACAATAGTATTTTTCTGTCACCTTGGTGTGTCATTTGTAATGTTGTCACATCTTTTAAACATACCACCTACGATTTTATGGCAGGGATTCTTTGTTGCACCTACATCGGTGACAACACTTTGCACAGAAGAAAGAGAAGAAGGTATAGCCTGTTTTAGAGTTAAGACATTAGGAGATGTAAACCATTTAATCAATGTTAATGAGCCACCTTCAAATTCAGGATTCTTCTGCGAAAGATTTGACGGATAATTATTTTTTAGATTTTTTAGAGATCATATTAGTAATATTACGTATGGTCTCTATTTTTTTTATGTCTTGAGGAGACATTTTTGTTTTTAATACATTTAAAATTACTTCGGTTTCTGCATCGTTAAAATCGATTCCTTTTTCTTTTGCCTTCATATTGATGGATAAAAAGAAAGGTAGCAACTCATCTTTACTTTTAGTTTCGGCTTGTTCTACCAATTCTGTTAATAATGCCAATTTTGTAGCATCAATGTTTTTAAGTGCAGGATTATTCATCCATTCTTTATTTGACATATAACCTCCTATTGATTGTTATTTGAGAATGTTTCAAATATTGCAGCTTGCTCTGGACTAAGCATAGATTTAAGTATATCAGGATTAAAGCCTGTAGAATCAGATTCATCTGAAAATGTAGAGGACATTTCGTTAAACATTTTCATCATATTGAAAATATTTATGTAGTTTTCAATGTTTTCTACTTCTTCTTTGCTTAAATAAGCTTTAGAAACTTCAAATATCTTGCTAAAATCAAGTTCTCCTGTTGATGGGGTGTTGAAATTATTGTTATTACCGATTAACTTTAAAATTGATAATGCTGTTGTCAATTCATTTATTGCAATATAAACAGCTAATCCTTTTTTGGCATTTGCCGGTAATAACGGGAAAATTGATTTTAGGATATTTAGTTCTTTATTATTGATAATCATATCAATGTTGTTTGAGTACTTATTCATATGAGTCCAAAGTAAGCGACAATATTAATAAAATATATGCAGTAATAATAAAAAAATGCATAAAAATAGGCGCTTAGATACTTAAGCGCCTAATATACTAGTTGTTAATAATTAGCAACCACAGTTGTTGTTCATATTAAAGCCTGAATCACAACCGCAGCCACAACCACAATTGTTGTAGTTATTGTTGTTGCCACAACCATTGCCGCAGCAGAAAAGTAAAAGAATTATCCATAAGCAGCTGTTATTACCGCCGAATGAATTGCCACATCCACCGCCACAGAATAATAAGATGAGGATGAGGAATAAACAGTTATTTCCACCTCCAAAACCTGATGCACATTCGCATCCACAACCATTGCCACAGTTTGCTGCTGATAAATCGCTCATAATAAAGCCTCCATATTTTTGATTACACTAAATAATATGTAGTATAGCCTGTCACTGTGATTAAAAATTTTACAGTAACATTAAAAAATATTTTTAATAATTTATTACATACTTATTTAATAGTAAAGGTGTATATATGTATAAAGATTTAGTTGATTATAAGTATATAATGAGTAAGAGTAAAATTTATGAGGGAAGGATAATTAATGCTTCGCCTAAAAATATTGCGGTTCTTGACACAGGTGCATATGCCCATAAGGAACTAAATGGAAAAATCATTGATTTTAAAGATTTAGTTAATGATAAACATTCTTTGTATGATGACAATGGCCATGGAACACACATAAGTGGAATTATTAGTGCAAAGAAGCAAGGGATTAATTTGAACTGTAAACAGATTGTAGTGAAGGTTTTAGATAAAAACGGAAATGGCAAGGTGGAAAATGTAATAAAAGGTATTGAATATATTTTGAAAAGAAAGGACCAATTAAATATTGGAATTGTAAATATTTCAATGGGTGCCGAAGCGGAACAGGAAAGCGAAGAGGAGAAAATGCTTCTAAAATATGTTGAAAGTCTTTGGGAAAAGGGGCTTGTTGTTGTGTGTGCAGGTGGAAATAATGGTCCAAAAAAGCAAAGTATAACAGTTCCTGGAAATTCCCAAAAGGTAATTACGGTTGGCGCGTGTGATGATGAGGTAAAAAGTACCGCTGGAAGAATTAATTATTCAGGCCGCGGACCTTTGTGTAATTGTGTGATAAAGCCTGATATTGTTACTGTCGGAAGCAATATTTTTAATTTAAGTAATAAGAACAATGGTTATATTATAAGAAGTGGAACATCAATGGCAACAGCTGTGACTACAGCAGTAATTGGAACAATTATGGAAAAGAATAATGAGCATACGCCTAAAATAATAAAGAAAATGTTGTTGGATTCAGCACTTGATATGGGGAAGGATGTTTCAGTGCAAGGAAATGGATTATTAAATATTGATAAGTTGTATATTTTTTGATTGTGGTATATAATGGATATAGTTTGGCGATGGATGAAAGGCGTGAATATGCAAGGGTTAAGTTGTAAAGAAGTAGAAGAGAGAATTAAAGAGGGAAAATTTAATGGAAATTACACCGTAAAAACTAAATCAATTGGTGAAATATTGATTTCAAACACATTTACATTGTTTAATGGTATAAATTTGTTTCTTGCCATTATGCTTATTATGGTTGGCTCATATAAAAATATGATGTTTATGGGCGTTGTGTTTTGGAATCTTTTTATTGGTATTTTTCAAGAAATACGCTCGAAGAGAATAATTGATAAATTGTCGTTATTACAAGAACCAAAGGCTGTAGTATTAAGAGAAGGTAAAGAAATTACAGTAGGTGTAGAAGAAATTGTTTTAGATGATATTGTGTTGTATAAAGGTGGCAGACAAATTGTAGCAGATTCGTTGATTTTAGAAGGAAATTGCCAAGTTAATGAAAGTCTTCTTACAGGCGAAAGTGATTTGATTCGTAAAAAAGAGGGTGACACGTTGTTATCAGGAAGTTTCGTGGTTTCAGGAAATGCCGTGTCGAAGGTTATCAATGTTGGCGAAGATAATTATGTTAATAAGATTACAAAACAAGCAAAATATTTTAAAAAACATGATTCGCAAATGATGAAGTCTATTAAGCAGATTATTAAATTTGTAACTATTATTTTGCTTCCTGTTGGAGTGTTATTCTTTTTAAATCAAATGAAGATAATGAACGGAAATATAAAAGAGGCTATCGAGGCAACAGTAGCATCTGTTATTGGTATGATTCCATCAGGCATGGTATTACTTACAACGATGGTATTAGCCGTTGGAGTTATTAAACTTGCACGAAAAGATACATTGGTAAAGGAATTGTATTCTATTGAAGAGTTGGCGAGGGTAAATGTTTTATGTATTGACAAAACAGGAACTCTTACTGAAGGAAGTATGGAAGTTGAAGACGTCATTTCGGTGTGCGAAAAGGATGTTGACAGTATTAAACAGTTATTGCAACGATATGTAACTGTTATGGGGGATGAAAATGCAACGGGCAAAGCGCTTTTGGAATATTTAGGCACTAGTGAAAACTGTGACAATCTAGATGTTACATGTCGCATTGATTTTTCTTCTGAAAAGAAGTATAGCGCCCTTGAAATAAAGGGAACGGGGACATTGGTATTAGGTGCTTATGAATTTATAATCAATGAGCAAGATATGCGAGTTAAGAAGATGATAGAGGAAATGTCTTCTAGAGGTTTGCGAGTTTTAACATTTGCGTGGTCTACAAGACCTATAATCAATGATACTATTCCGTCAGATATGCAAGTTTTAGGTATTGTATCGTTAGCTGACAAGATTAGAGAGAATGCATATGAAACTATTAATTTCTTTAAGAAACAAGATGTTTTAGTTAAGGTTATTTCGGGGGATAATCCGGCAACAGTTTCGTATATTGCAATGAAGGCAGGTATTGAAGGCGCCAGAAACTATGTGGATGCGACCATACTTGATACTGATGAAAAATTAAGAGTTGCAGTTAGAAAGTATAATGTTTTTGGACGAGTGACTCCTGAGCAGAAGTTATCAATTATTAAGATATTAAAAGAGGAAAATTCCGTAGCAATGATAGGAGACGGAGTAAATGATGTAATGGCTTTGAAAGAAGCGGATTGTAGTGTGGCTATGGAGGCAGGTGCAGATGCGGCAAGAAATGTGTCCATGTTGGTTCTTATGAAATCGGATTTTTCTTCATTGCCTCATGTTGTAGCAGAAGGAAGACAGATTGTTAATAATATATGTAGGTCTGCAACATTGTATTTAAATAAAACGGTATATTCCACAATATTTGCATTTATGTTTATATTTTTACCAATAGCATATCCAATAGAGCCAATTCAATTGACACTGGTTGGTACATTAACGATAGGTATTCCATCATTTATTTTGGCAATGGAAAAGAACCATAACAGGATAGAGGGCAACTTTTTGAAAAAGGTCTTGTCAAATGCATTACCGGCTGGTCTTACCATTGTGGCAGGAATCATATTCACACTTGCATTAGGTAGAAAAACAGGAACGGAATTGATTCATATTAAAGCTATTTGCGCATATGTATTAGCATTTGTTTCGTTTTTGAATTTAATAAATGTGTGTAGACCATTTTCAAAGTTTAGATTGACTATAGTTTCAGTATTATTTGCGATATTTGTTGGGATTATCATACTTGCAGCAGAATTTTTTGAGTTCACATTATTAAATGTGAAACTTTGGATATTTATGGCAGGATTCGGGATGCTATTATTAATACAATATGCTGTATTTAAGCGATTGGTAGGAAAATATTAATAACTTCAATTCGCAAAGAACATTTTTTATATAGTGACAGATTTTTATTGGTTTTAATAACTCTCCCGTATTACTAAAAGATTATTATTTTCCTAATCATCGCAAGATGATAATGATATTAAACTTCGCATACACAAACTCACAAGCTACGCTTGTTCAAACAGTGTGTATTGCGAAGTTACATAAATCATCTTGCGACGATTGGAAAATTACATAATCTTCCAGATATACGTACGTGTTATTAAAACCAATAAAAATCTGTCACTCTTAAAATATCTACTTTGCGAATTGAAGATTAATAAACTTATTGCTAAAAAATAGCATTCGTGGTAAAATTTTATCGTTATGTATATTAATATTTTGTAGTGAAAGGAACAATAAAGATGGAAAAGATTAAAATGACAACTCCTATCGTTGAGATGGATGGAGATGAAATGACAAGAATTTTATGGGCATGGATTAAAGATGAATTAATCAACCCATTCGTAGACCTTAAGTCAGAATACTATGATTTAGGTTTGGAATATAGAAATGAAACAGATGACCAGGTTACAGTTGACGCAGCCAATGCTACAAAGAAGTATGGCGTAGCTGTTAAGTGTGCTACAATCACACCAAATGCAGCTAGAATGACAGAATACACATTGAAGGAAATGTGGAAGAGTCCAAATGGTACAATCAGAGCGATTCTTGATGGTACAGTATTTAGAGCGCCAATCATTGTAAAAGGAATTGAACCATATGTAAAAACATGGAAGAAGCCTATTACAATCGCTAGACATGCTTATGGTGATGTTTATAAGGCAACAGAGATGAAGGTTCCTGGTGCAGGCAAGGCTGAACTTGTATTTACAGCAGAGGATGGAACAGAGGAAAGAGCACTTATTCATAATTTTAAGGGTGCGGGTGTTCTTCAGGGACAGCACAATCTTGAAGGATCAATTGAAAGTTTTGCAAGAAGCTGCTTTAATTTTGCATTAGATACAAAGCAGGATTTATGGTTTGCGACAAAAGATACTATTTCAAAGAAATACGATCATACATTTAAGGACATTTTCCAGGAAATCTATGATAAGGAATACGATGAAAAGTTCAAGGCAGCGGGCATTGAATATTTCTATACACTTATTGATGATGCAGTTGCAAGAGTAATTCGTTCAGAAGGCGGATATATTTGGGCTTGTAAGAACTACGATGGTGATGTTATGAGTGATATGGTTGCAACAGCGTTTGGTTCGCTTTCAATGATGACTTCAGTACTTGTTTCTCCAGAAGGAAATTACGAGTATGAAGCAGCTCACGGAACAGTTCAGAGACATTATTACAAGCACTTAAAGGGCGAGAAGACATCTACAAACCCAATTGCTACAATATTTGCATGGTCAGGTGCTTTGAGAAAACGTGGTGAACTTGATAATATTAAAGAATTATGCGATTTCGCAGATAAACTTGAAGCTGCTTGTATTAAGACTATTGAAGATGGTAGAATGACAAACGATTTAGCTATTATCACAACAAACCCTAATCCAACAGTGTTGAATAGTGAAGAGTTTATCAAAGCTATTAGAGAAACTTTAGAGGCTATGCTCTAAAATATAGATATGGAGGAATTTAATGTACAGGGACGTACCAAAACAGGGAGAATTTTACAAACATTTTAAAGGGAAAATGTATCAGATAGTGGCTATTGCCATACACAGTGAAACTGGTGAAGAATTAGTAATTTATCAGAAACTTTACGATGATTTCAAGGTTCATGCCAGACCATTGTCGATGTTTATGAGCGAAGTTGATAGAGAAAAATATCCAGATGTGACTCAAAAATATCGTTTTGAGAAGGTTACACCTTTAGCCGATGCTCTCGAAAAAGAGATGTCTGTTGTTAAAGAAATACCACATGAAAAAGAAGTATCGATAGCAGAAGATACCATAGTAGAAAATAACGAGGTTGATGAAGAAAATCCAAATGCAGATCTTCTTGAGTTTTTGAATGCAGAAACTTATGAACAAAAAAGAAATGTGTTAGTTGGACTTCGTCATAGAATAACTGACAGACTTATTGATGATATGGCTGCTTCTATGGATGTTGTTGTAGAAGAAACTGATACATGGGCTAGATATGAAAGTTTATTAGCGTGTATAACTACAAAGGCCAAATTTGAAATAACAAGAAATTAATAAAAGAGTCCTTAAATGCACTGAAATTAGTGTGTTTGAGGACTTTGTCTTTTGTTTGAAAAAATATTAAAAAAATTACAAAAAATGCTTAAGTTTTTTTGTTGAAAATCCGATAAAAAGATTAGGGTTTATTATATCCTAAAATAAGAGACTAATTATTCTGTAATTTTAAAGATGAGGTAAAGATTATGATGAGACAGATTAAGAGATTTTGGAAACAAATTATAGTGACGATGGTGGCACTTACCGCTATCATTGTCGGAATTGTGATGGCGTTTGCCACGGATGTTATCTTAACAATTGAATCACAGAACATGCATGATGTTATGTGGACAGTAAACGAAGAGGATATGTTTACGGTTACGATTACAGGTCTTGAGGAAGAAGTCAATGTTGACTACATTTCTTGGACTTCTTCGAATCCTTATGTAGCTACTGTTGTTAAAAATACAGAGACAGGAACAGCAATGGTTAAAGCCGTAGGTGCTGGTAGAACAACTATCACATGTCAGTATTCTGACGGTGCAACTATCTCAAAGGTTACAACAAAGGATATAACAGTTAAACTTGACACCTCATCAGATAAGTTTAATACTGTTTCAGTTGGAGATTACAGAACTTTATATACAAACTATAATAATGCAGTAGAAGCAACAGGTATGATTTGGGAATCATCAGATACAAATATTGTTGAAATTGTGGAAGGTGATGGAAATACAGGACGTTATGTTGGTACAGTAAAAGCCGTTGGAGCTGGTGTTGCAACTGTTTCTGCAAAAACTCCTGCACCAGACTCACAGGCGGTGGAATTTACATTTATTGTAAAGGCTGCATTTACAGATACAAGCACTATTAATGTTGAAGCAAGTCATTACGCAAGTGCATTTGATGGTAGAACAAATGCTTTTGATGCATCATATCTTACATGGGGAACATACGATACAGAAGGTGAACATATTACAATTGATAACATTGGTAGAATTTATGGTTTAAATGCCGGTGTTACACAGATTTATATGTATACAAAGTACGGCTATGATAAGATGGAACAGTTCCAAGGTATGACAACTGAGGAAATTATTGATGAATTTGGTCAAAGACTTAATGTTAAAGTTTTATTTGGTGTTAATGGTGGAGATAAGGTGTTAACAGTTGGTGATATTGCTAATCTCTCGGTTAATATTGAAGATCAGAGTATTGCAAAAGGTGTAAACTGGATTTCTAGTGATACAACAGTTGCAATAGTTGATTCGCAAGGTAAGGTTACAGCGGTTGGTAGTGGACAGGCTACAATCACAGCTATTCTTGAAGGAACAACATTGTATCCGGATGATACAGCAACAACACATAAATCGTCTATCACAGTTCATGTAGTAAATAATTTTGCAGTAAATGCTACAGAACATATTATGAATAAAGGTGAAACTTTTGAACTTACAGCGATTCCTACTGATACAAGTGAAACAACAACTATTTCATGGATGTCTTCAGATGATAGAATTGCAACAGTACAGGGTAGCGAAGATGATAAATGCGTAGGTATTATCACAGCTTTAGAAACAGGTACAGTAACAATTACTGCTATACAGACATCAGCTGATGGTGTTACAAAGTATGCAACTTGTGTGGTTTCAATCAAGGAACCTGTTTACGATATTGTAATTACAGATACAGAAGTTGAAATTACAAAAGGTGATTCATACCAGCTTACACTGATGTTCAATAATATAGAAGGAACTATTCCTGATAATCTTGATGTTAAATGGGTATCATCAGACGAAAATATTGCAACAGTAAAGGCTTCTACATCAGTAAATGGTCTTGTAACAGCGATAAATGGTGGTGATGCAGTTATTTCCGTAATTACAGAAGATGGTATAAAGGTTGCATCATGTAAGATTCATGTAAGAGTTCCTGTAACAGGTATTACATTGACAAAGGATAGAGTTGATACAAGTCTTTCACAGGGAACATATCAGTTGTCATATACAATTTTACCAGAGGGTGATGGTGTTAACAGAGCTGTTGAATGGTCATCATCTAATGAAAAGGTTGCTACAGTAGATTCAAATGGTCTTGTTACATTTGTAAGTCCTGGTAAGGCTACAATTATTTGTCAGACTGTTGATACAGGAGTTGATGGAACAAACCTTATAGCTACATGTGAGTTCTATATTAATCAGCCTGTTATTTCGGTAACACTTGATTATACAGATATTACAATTAAAATAAATGAAACATTTAGACTTACAGCGGAAGTAAATCCAGATGATGCTACTAATAAGGAATTATGGTGGAGTACATCTGATGCTACTAAAGCAACAGTTGATGAAACAGGTCTTGTTACAGCTGTTGGTAGTGGTACTGTTACTATTATCGTTCAGTCAGCAGACAGTGGCGTTATTGATGTATGTAATGTAACTGTTTACCAACCGGTAACAGATGTTTCAATTAATACAAATTCGATTTCAGTAAGAAAAGGAACGATTTTCTGGTTAAATGCAACAGCTAATCCAGAGGGCGCATTAAATAAGACAATCATTTGGTCATCATCTGACGAGTCAATTGCGACAGTTGACCAGACAGGTATGGTTACAACATTGTCTCCAGGAAAAGTTATGATTACAGCAACTAGCCAGGATAGTGGTGTTAATGCTAAATGTGAAGTAATAGTAACAGAACCTGTAACAGGTATTTATTTGAATTATACTGAATATTCAATGTATACAGGTGATAAGTTTGTTATTATTCCAACTATCTCACCTATTGATGCGGATAATAAGAAAGTAACATATGTATCAAGCGACCCAGCAGTGGCAGCAGTTGATCCAAATGGTATTGTAACAGGTGTTAAGGGTGGTTCAGCAATCATCATTGTAACAACTGAAGAAAGAGGTTTGGTAGCAAGTTGTAAGGTTACAGTTTATGAATTTGTTACATCAGTAAATATTGAAGAAGATTTTAAGTATATTAATTATGGCGTTTCTCGTAAGTTAAACGCAACAGTTAAACCAGATACAGCAACAAATAAAGGTGTTGTATGGAGTACAAGCAATAAAAATGTTATTACAGTTGATGCTAAAGGTAAGATAACAGCAGTTGGATATGGTACAGCTGAAATTACAGCAACAGCAGCAGATGGTAGTGGCGTATGGGATTCTATTACATTGACGGTTGTAAAACCAGTTACAAGTATTACTGTTGCACCTTCAAGCGTAACCTTGTTAGAAGGGGATTCTACAGACGTAAATGCAACGGTGACACCATCGGATGCTACATTCTCAGAAGTTGATTGGTCATCATCAAATGAGGAAATTGCAACAGTTGACCATAATGGTACAATTACAGGTGTTAAAGCAGGGATTTGTTATGTATACGCAACATCAACAGATGGAAACGAAATTGTAGGACGAGTAAAGGTTACAATTAAGCCTAGAATTCCAGCAACAGGAGTTGTTATTAATGCTAGTCAGGTTGTATTATTGCCTGGTAATACAAGAGAACTTACAGTTAGATTAAAACCTTCAACATCAACAGATGGTTATTATTGGGTATCAACAGATACATCAGTAGTTAAGGTTGATAGTAAGGGCGTTGTTACAGCTGTAGGACAGGGTAATGCAGAAGTATATTGTATTGCTGATTCAGGAGTTGAAAGTGCATGTGAAATCATTGTTCTTGCACTTAATTCTACAGAAATTACAGTAGAACAGTATGATAGCCATATTCTTGATGTATTCGGAGCAACTGAAAAAATAACATGGTATACAAGCAATGCAAGGGTTGCAACAGTTAATCAAAACGGCGAAGTTATAGGTCGTTCAGTAGGTTCGACAATAATTACTGCAAAAGTTAACGGAAAAATCTTGCGTTGTAAGGTAAATGTTGTTAAAATAAGTAAGTAATACAAAAATCTAAAACGAGGTGTAACTTATTATGAAATGCAATAAATGCGGTGAAGAATATAAGGAAAATCAAGCGTTTTGCTTAAGATGTGGAAATCCAATACATGTAGTTCCTGACTTTAATTTAATCGAAGCGGAGTTGGCAAATGATGTCGGCGCATTGATGGATGATGAAATTAATGAAAATAGTCTTAAGGAAAACGACAATTCAGAACCGATGAAAACAGTTAATGTTCCTGTTGATGATATTAGTATGGAACTTAAAATGGTAGATATAAATAGAGGAAGATTCAATTTTGATGATGAGGAATTAAGCCTTATTGATGACGACGAAGAGGAAGAAGATGATATTGAAGATATCGCAGAACCAGTTCGTAAAGTTGAAAATCCTCCTATAAAGAAAATTTCTTCTCCAAGACCAGATCCAAAGAAGGCCCCAAAGAAGAAAAATAGTACATTATCTATTGTTTCAAATATTGCTATTATATTTGGATGTATAATAGCCGTGATACTTATATTTGTTGTATTATGGCAGGTTGTTTCGACAAATTGGCTTGGAGACAGCAGTAATTTCCAAAAACAGTACAATATTGCGAAGGAGCATTATGACAACAACGAGAAAGATGAAGCTATTGATGAAGCTTGGGAAGCAATCGATGTTGCTCGTAGTGATACAGAGGAGATAAAAGCTAGAAGATTATTGAATGATATATATGTACATTATGAAATGATGGAAAAAGATTATTTAGATAATTTATTAGCTATAATAGCACTTAAGCCTGATGATATTACAAAATATAATGAAGCAGTTCTTGATTATTACTATAATAATCAGATGTTTGTTGAGTTTAACGAGTTATTCGCTAAATTGGAAGGTAAGGGAACGACTGAAAATATGTTGAAGTATCTTCCTGAAATGCCAAAGACAAACTATGAAAAGGGTGTATATGATACATTCCTTGATGTTCAGTTAACTGCAGCAGAAGGTATGACTATTTATTATACATTGGATGGTTCTGAACCTAAAGGCAATGTAAATGCATTAGTTTATACTGAACCAATTAAACTTTATTCAGAAGGTACAACAAATCTTAAAGCATATGCTATGGATGCAAATGGTATAATTAGTGAAGTTTTGAAGGTTGAATATATTATTGGTGATGTTGTTTTATCCGGTCCGGTTGTAACACCTATCGCAGGTTCTTATAAGGAAAAGAAGGATATTACAGTTG
The DNA here is from genome assembly GCA_017935565.1 of Lachnospiraceae bacterium. Classification (GTDB taxonomy): domain Bacteria; phylum Bacillota; class Clostridia; order Lachnospirales; family Lachnospiraceae; genus SVEL01. The sequence goes on along the minus strand of JAGBHK010000008.1, from coordinate 9,272 downwards.
CAGTTCCAGACGGTAGCAAAGTATATTACACAACTGACGGAACTGACCCAACAGAAAAGTCTACAGAGTATAAAGAACCTATTGAGATGCCATATGGTAGAAGTGATTATAAGTTTGTATGTATTGATGCAAATGGCGTACCAACAAGCATTACCTCTGTAACATATAACCTTACATTGGATAGAGTTATTAAAACCGGAGAAGGAACAACTCTTGTAAAAGACTTTTGTATAAAAGAAAAACAGCTTGATGAAAATGCTAAAGACATAAATGGTTTGGAATATAAATTCAAGTATAAGGATATGTTGATTCTTAATAACTGGGAATATTATTTAATTGAGGTTACTGTAGAGAATAATACAGAAAATACTGAATTAGAAGTTCCAGCAGAACCAGAATATTATGTAATTAACACAAATAATAAAAACATTCTTCAGGCAACAAAGACAGATGGTGGATACACAGCGCCAGAAGAGGAAGAAGAAACAGAAGAATAGATTAAAGAGTTATTAGCGAGATATCATATGGTATCTCGCTATATTTTTTAATAAGTGACAGATTTTTATTTGTTTTAAGAACGCGTACGTATATCTGGAAGATTACGTAATTTTCCAATCACCGCAAGATAATTAATGTAACTTCGCAATACATACTGTTTGAACAAGCGTAGCTTGTGAGTTTATGTATGCGAAGTTTAATATCATTATTATCTTGCGGTGATTAGGAAAATAATAATCTTCTAGTAATACGGGAGAGTTCTTAAAACAAATAAAAATCTGTTACTATATGAAAAAAATCTGTTACTATATGAAAAAAGTACTTGCATATTGGTAATATTTGTGATAAAGTCATAAGGTCGGCTAATTGTGGCCGTAGTAAACACATATGTGGATTTTAAGGATGGTGCCTTTTTAGCTCGAGGTTCCCTTAAAAGTTGAAGCGTATGAAAGAAAAAAATATTAGAAAACCAATGGAGGTAAGAAAATGAGCGTTATTTCAATGAAACAGTTATTAGAAGCAGGTGTTCACTTTGGACATCAGACAAGAAGATGGAACCCTAAGATGGCAGAGTACATCTACACAGAAAGAAATGGTATCTATATCATCGACTTACAGAAGTCAGTTGGTAAGGTAGACGAAGCTTACAAGGCTATCGCTGATATCGCAGCTGAAGGTGGCGAAATTCTTTTTGTTGGTACAAAGAAGCAGGCACAGGATGCAGTTAAGACAGAAGCTGAAAGATGTGGTATGTACTACGTTAACGAAAGATGGTTAGGTGGTATGTTAACAAACTTTGGAACAATTAGAAGAAGAGTTAACAGATTAAAAGAATTAGAAGCTATGGAAGCTGATGGAACATTTGATGTTCTTCCAAAGAAAGAAGTTAGTAAATTAAAACAAGAAATTGAAAAATTAGAGAAAAACTTAGGTGGAATTAAAGATATGACTGAAATTCCAGGAGCTATGTTCGTAGTAGACCCTAAGAAAGAAAGAATTGCTATTTTAGAAGCTAGAAAATTAGGAATTCCAGTTTTCGGATTAGTTGATACAAACTGTAATCCAGAAGACGTTGATTATGTTATTCCAGGTAATGACGATGCAATCAGAGCTATTAAGTTAATAGTTGAAGCTATGGCTAATGCTGTTATCGAATCTAAACAAGGTGAAGCTTATGTTGCGCCACAAGCAGCTGAAGAAACAGAAGAAGCTGTAGAAGAAGTACAAGAATAATATAAGGAGGAAAATGATATGATATCTGCAGAACAAGTAAGAGAACTTAGAGAAATGACTGGTGCTGGTATGATGGAATGCAAAAGAGTTTTAGAAGAAACAGATGGTAACATGGAAAAAGCAGCAGAATTACTAAGAGAAAGAGGAGTTGTAAAAGCAGCTAAAAAAGCGGGAAGAATTGCTGCTGAAGGTTTAGTTGATAGCTATATTCATGGTGATGGTAGAATTGGTGTATTAGTAGAAGTTAACATTGAAACAGACTTTGCTGCTAAAAACCCAGAATTCAGAGAATTCGTTAAAGACGTTGCAATGCAAATTGCAGCTGCAAAACCAGAATATGTAAGAAGAGAAGAAGTTCCAGCAGACGTAGTTGAGAAAGAAAAAGAAATTATCAAAGCTCAAGCTATGAATGAAGGAAAACCAGCTGAAATTGCTGAAAAAATGGTAGCTGGAAGAATTGATAAATTCTTTAAAGAAATTTGCTTATTAGAACAAGATTTTGTTAAGAATCCAGATATTACAATTGGAAAATTATTAACAGATAAAATTGCAAATATCGGTGAAAACATAACAATCAGAAGATTTGTAAGATTTGAAAGAGGCGAAGGAATTCAAAAGAAAGAAGAAAACTTTGCTGACGAAGTAATGAAACAAATTAATGGTTAATAGATTATCCCTTGGAGAAAATTCCAAGGGATTTTTTGTAGTTTAAATACATTGACAGATTATGTAAATTAAGGTATAATATTATCTGGAGAACAAATAACAAAATGGAGGTATTTCTATATGAAGAAGCTCTGCATTCTGATCGTGGCTCTTGTGATGATGTTTTCTGTGCTGTGCACCGCATCCGCCGAAAGCAAAACCATTACGCTCGGCAATGACACTGTAGCTAACACCACTCCCTTCGGCAATGTTTCTGTTAACCAGCGGTATCAGCTGTTCGCTGGTATGGTTGTGACTGTCATTGGTGAATACGATGGCTGGCTGGTTGTCAAGTATGGTGATGAGTTTGGCGCCTTGTTCATCGAAACGGGTGAGCACAACCTGGGCACTGGAACTCAGATTCCAAACGCTCCTGGTCAGATTCCCTCTGTGCCTGGAAGCAATGTATCTACTGATAAGATTACCATTGGCATTGTCGGCGAAGGCTGGCAGGTCTGGGCGCGCTATGAACCTAAGAGTGTCTTCGATGAAGGAGAATCTAAGGGTGACAAGATTCTTCATGCTGGCGATGAAGTGGAAATCAATGGTGAAATTGTGGAAGATGAGCAGGGTAACGAATATTACCCGATTAGGATGAAGAAGGGTGATATCTATGTGCAGCGATACGTTACCGCAAAGTACATCGATATCCCGATTGAGTGATTCAAGTTTTGCTACTTGCATTTTGCAAGTAGCTTTTTTCTTTTTAATTTAAGAAAATAATGTGAATTATGGCTATAAATTATTAAATATGCTAATATTAATATGTGAGGTGATTTGTATGAAAATAGCTTTTTTTGAAACAACAGAACATGAAAGAAATATGTTTGAAGAAGCTTTTAAAGATAATGATTTAGTATTTTTTGAAGAAGAAATTCAAGATGTTGATATTGATAGATTTAAAGATGCAGATATTATTTCTGTATTTGTTCATTCTAAAGTATCAAAAGATATTTTAGAAAAAATGACTAATTTAAAGACGATTACTACACGTTCAACAGGTGTGGATCACATAGATGCTAACTATTGTAAAGAAAGAGATATTGCAATTAAAAATGTTCCTTTATATGGCGAAAATACGGTTGCAGAGCATACTTTTGCATTGATATTATCTTTATCCAGAAAAATTCATAAATCATATATTAGAACTATAAATGGCAACTTTTCACCAGATGGAATTCAAGGGTTTGATTTAGAAGATAAAACCCTTGGTATTATTGGCGGTGGGCGAATTGGGCTTCATGTTGCTAGAATGGCTAAGAGTTTTGGTATGCATGTTAGAGTTTATGATATTAAAGAAGATGAATTTTTAGCAGAACTTATAAACTTCAAATATGTTTCACTAGATGAAATTTATAAAGAGTCAGATATAATATCGTTACATGTACCTCTTAATGATTACACGTATCACATGATAAATGCTGATAGTATAAAGAAATTAAAAAAAGGCGCAGTTTTGATAAACACAGCACGTGGAGGCTTGGTAGATACAGAAGTTGTTCTAAAAGCATTAGAAGATGGAACACTTTCAGGTGTGGGGCTTGATGTTATTGAGGGTGAAGAGTTATTACTAGAAGAGAATATATTTAATTCTCCTATAGAAAAGGCTGGAAAATTAATCGCTGAAAGCAAACGTTTGTTAGAAAATGAAAATGTAGTTATAACACCACATAATGCTTTTAACAGTATAGAAGCTGTAAATAGAATAATTAGTAAAACTATAGAAAATATATCAGAATCTAAATAAATTTTAATAAAAAAGTTTATTTATAGCTGAAAATATGATATAAATTATGTAGTAAAATAATATAGGGAGGTAAATTATGCCAAAACCAAAGTATAAAAGAATTTTACTTAAATTAAGTGGAGAAGCATTGGCAGGTGAAAAAGGATTTGGAATTGATTCTGAAACATTAGGAAAAGTTTGTGATAGTATTAAAAAAGTTGCAGACATGGGTGTTGAAGTTGCAATTGTTGTAGGTGGTGGAAACTTCTGGAGGGGAAGAAAAGCAGTCGACATGGAAAGAACAACAGCAGACTATATGGGGATGCTAGCTACAATAATGAATGGCCAAGCGCTTCAAGATGCACTTGAATATAGAGGTTTAGACACAAGATTACAATCTTCTATCGAAATGAGACAAATTGCTGAATTGTATATAAGGAGAAAAGCAGTTAGACATTTAGAAAAAGGAAGAGTTGTTATATTCTCAGGTGGTACAGGAAATCCGTTCTTCTCAACAGATACTTGTGCTGCACTTCGTGCAACTGAAATAAACGCAGAAATAATATTGTTTGGAAAAACTATAGATGGAGTATATGACTCTGATCCTAAGGAAAATCCAAACGCTGTTAAATATGATGAAATTTCTTATACAGAAATTTTAAACAAAAATCTAAAGGTTATGGACTCAACAGCTGCATCTTTATGCAGAGATAATCATATAGAAACTATGATATTTGCATTATCCGATACAGATAATGTTATAAAAGCAGTTTGTGGTGAAAACATAGGAACTTATGTAAGAGAATAAATTATTAAAAAGGAGAATAAATTTATGTATAGTCATATTGAAGAAAAAATGAAAAAATCTTTAGCAGTATTAGAAGATCAATTAGGTAATGTTAGAGCTGGAAGAGCTAATCCTAAAATATTAGATAAAATAATGGTTGATTATTATGGTGCTCCAACACCAATTAACCAATTAGCTAATATAATGGTTCCAGAAGCAAGAATGATAACAATTCAACCATGGGATGCTAGTGTATTAAAAGAAATTGAAAAAGAAATTCAAAAATCTGATATTGGAATAAATCCAAATAATGATGGAAAAATGATAAGATTAGTATTTCCAGATTTAACAGAAGAAAGAAGAAAAGAATTAGTTAAAGACATTAAAAAAATGGTTGAAGATGCAAAAGTTGCAATAAGAAGTATTAGAAGAGATGGAATAGAAGAATTTAAAGCAAAACAAAAAGTATCTGAAATCACAGAAGACGATTTAAGAAGTGCTGAAGATCAAATTCAAAAATTAACAGATAAATATGTTGGTTTAATTGATAAAGCATATGATGATAAAGAGAAAGAAATAATGTCTGTATAAAATATGAAGGGTTGTGTTATGCTGATGGACAGAATTATTCCTACACATATTGCTATGATTATGGACGGAAATAGAAGGTGGGCAAGAAAAAGATTATTGCCAACTAATGTAGGTCATAGCCAAGGCGCAAAAGCGCTTGAAAAAATAGCTATTGCATGTCAAGAGCGTGGTGTTAAATACTTAACGGTATATGCTTTTTCGACAGAAAACTGGAAGCGTTCAGAAGAAGAAGTTAATTATTTAATGAAGCTTCTTGCAGAAAATATATCAGATTTTGACAAACGATTTGAAAATGATGATGTTAGAATAAGACTTGTTGGAGATATAAATGGACTTCCAAAAGATTTGCAAGAAGGAATATTAAAAATAGAAGAAAGAACTAAAAATAAAACAGGATTAACTGTAAATGTTGCGATAAATTATGGCGGTAGAGCAGAAATTGTTCATGCAATACAAAAAATGAAAGATGATGGAATTGTTGATATTACAGAAGAAGCGGTTAATAGATATATGTATACATACGATTCGCCTGATCCAGATTTGATTATAAGAACTGCGGGCGAGCAAAGGCTTAGTGGCTTTTTGATATGGCAATCGGCATATTCGGAATTTTATTTTACAGATGTGTTGTGGCCTGATTTTGATGAAAAAGAATTAGACAAAGCTATTGATGAATTTAATAATAGAAAGAGAAACTTTGGAAAGTAGTACTATAGGAGGTATAAAATGCTGAAAAGAATTATTTCGACAATAGTTGGGCTAGGAATACTTGCTTTTGTATTAGTACAAAAAAATCAATTTATATTTAATTTAGCAGTTGCAGTAATTTCCAATATAGCTTTATGGGAATTCTATGCAGCTGTTAAGAAAAAAGGATTAAAACCAATATCATTTATAGGATATCTTTCAACAATTGTTTTATTAGGAATAGGATATCTTTCTAAAGATATATTGATTATGATAGTATTGCTAATGCTTCCGTTATTGCTATTTATTGCATTTTGCACATCAATATTGACCAACATTAAATATGATGTTTTTGATATTTCTATTACACTAATGGGTATTTTATATATAACATATTTATTTAGTTTTATATGTTATACAAAAGTTATGCCTTATGGTGATTATTTGATATGGTTTATTTTTGGTGGGGCATGGATAACTGATACATTTGCATATCTTGTTGGAATGGCAATTGGAAAACACAAGTTTTCAAAAATTAGTCCTAAAAAATCAATAGAAGGTTGTATTGGTGGAGTGACTGGATGTATTGCGTTTTTCTTAATTTACACATATTTCTTAAATAATAATATTGATGGATTAGAAATAAATTATATATTAATAGGAAGCTTAGGTTTCTTGGTAAGTATAGTTTCACAAATTGGTGACTTTGCAGCTTCTTCAATCAAGAGATTTTGTGAGATAAAAGATTATAGTGAAATAATGCCTGGCCATGGAGGAATACTTGATAGGTTTGATAGCATATTATTAATATCGCCATTAGTATATGCTTGTTTAACTTTACTTAATATGGGAATACTATAATTCGTGAGGAGGAGACTATAAATGGGTTTTATTTGGGGTGCGATTAAAATTATAATAGTGCTCGGAACATTGATAACAATTCACGAATTAGGACATTTTTTAGTTGCAAAAGCTTGTAATGTAAAAGTCCATAAATTTTCGATTGGTTTTGGTAAAAAATTATTTTGTAAACAAAAAGGTGAAACGGAATATACAATTAGATTATTTCCTTTTGGAGGATTTGTACAGCTTGAAGGTGAAGACGAAAGAAGCGATGATCCAAGAGCATTTAATAATAAGCCTATTTGGCAACGAATGCTTATAATAGTTGCAGGTGCAACTGTAAATATAGTTTTTGCACTTGCTGTTTATTGTGGAGTGTGTCTTGTTGATAACACATATATAACAACCACTTTAGTAGAAGTGGCTGAAGATACAGCTATTTATAAAGCAGGAATAAGAGCGGGAGATACAATTAAAGCAATAAATGGTAAAAAGACTGTAACAGCTAATCATGTTCAAGAATTGATTACAAAAGAGAATCCAAACGGTATGGTGTTTTTAATTGAGAGAGATGGCCAAGAACAAGAAATAATGGCAAATATACCAATGAAGGAAATTGGACTTTTAGGAGTTGTTTTTGATTCGGAAAACAATATTATTAAAAGTGTTGAAAAAAATTCTGCTGCTGAAAAAGCAAAGCTATTACCTGGTTACAAAATAATTTCAATTAATGAATCTGAAAATTTGAGGATTGAAGAATATATTGATATAATTCGTGATAATCCTAACAAAGAAATGAAATTTGTATTTGAAGATACAGAAGGCGATGTTAAAGACTATTTATTGACACCATCATCGTATGAAATTAAAGATTTCGATGTTGAATATGAAAGAAAAGAAGATGCAAATATATTTGAAAATTTATATTATGCTATTGATGAAACTGGTTATTATTTTAATGCGAATATAATGGCAATGATTCAAATGTTTACGGGGAAAATGGAAAATGTGCAAGTTATGGGACCTGTTGGAATAGCACAAGAAATATCGTCAACAGAAAAATTGACTAATTTGTTCTTGTTAATGTCAGCCATAAGTTTGAGTTTAGGAATATTTAATTTGCTTCCTGTACCTGCACTTGATGGTGGTAAATTTTTAATATTATTAATAGAATTGATTAGAAGAAAACCGATGAAAGAAAAAACAGAAATAACAATACAACTTATTGGTTTTGCGTTATTAATAACAGTTGCATTGATAGTAACGGTAGGAGACATAATAAAACTATTTTAAAAACAAGAGATTTTTCTCTTGTTTTTAAAAATAGTAGATAATAAATAATAGTGAATAACGAATAGTTAATGAAAAAACCTGGCTTAGCCAGGTTTTTTGTTTATTAGTCTTTTGTTATTTCTTTCATAGTACCTAATGCACCAAGTGCTTTAGTTGTATCAAATGGAATAAATACTTTATTTGCGCTACCATTTGCAACTTTTTCAAGTGCTTCAAGTGATTTTAATGCTACTAATTTATCGTCAGGTTGAGCGTTTTTGATTGCACCATATACAACTTCAATTTCTCTTGATTTAGCTTCGGCAATTCTTTCAATAGCTTCAGCTTCACCAGTTGCTTCTAATATTTTTGCTTGTCTAATACCTTCAGCTCTTTTAATGTTTGTTTCTCTATCAGCTTCAGCTTCAAGAATTCTAGCTTCTTTTTGACCTTCAGCGATTCTAATAGCTGATTCTTTTTCACCTTCAGCAAGTAAGATAGAAGAACGTTTTGTTCTTTCAGCATTCATTTGTTTTTCCATCGCATCTCTAATGTCTTTTGGTGGGTTAATGTCTTTGATTTCAACACGATTTACTTTACATCCCCATTTATCAGTTGCTTCGTCAAGTGTTTGACGTAATTTTAAATTTATTTCTTCTCTTGAACTAAATGTGCTATCTAAATCCATTTTGCCAACAACATCACGAATTGTAGTTGTTGTTAAATACCTAATACCGTTTTGCAAATTTTCAATTTCATATACAGCTTTTTGAGCATCTGTAATTTGGAAGAAAACAACAGTATCAATTCTAATTGTAACATTATCTTTTGTAATAACGCTTTGCGGTTGAACGTCCATTGTTTGCTCTTTAAGGCTTACTGTTGCACGAATTCTATCAGTGAATGGACGTAAAAACATTAAACCTGCTT
>JAGBHK010000007.1 GCA_017935565.1 Lachnospiraceae bacterium | reverse complement strand
GTGTTCCTTAACTCCGGGTGGTGTTTCAGGCCATTTCCCTTCTCGATATAGTTGAACACATTCTTTTTTAAACTCATAAGAGTATCTCATAAAAATAACCCTCCTTACTGGATTTTGTCCAGCAAAGAGGGTACATATCACAAAATGCCATAGGCTTTTCATTATCAATTACCGTCTACCTTATACCCCTCTAAAATCTCCATAATCCCCATCTCATACACATTTCCATTAAGCACATCGCCATTAGGATTAAATGAAATTGCGCGTACATCTCTAGGGTCTTCTTCATATGGATTGACATATTCCACATCATCCTTAAAGTACTCGCCCAAATATTTTATTGCATTTCCACTAGGGAAAATAACATTTCCGTCAGAAACTTCAATGCCATCCTGTATAAAACACTGTAAGATTTCCCTAGTCTTTACGTTGTATGGATTATCATCTTCTTTGCTCACGAGCCAAGCTGGATGAACGCGAACATTAATCCCTTCATTTTTCACACAATTTGCAAAGAATCTAACAGGTTCAAGAGGTACAGTTTCCTGATGAAATGCATCCGCAGAAACCATAACGCCAGTTACGCCACTAATGGCTAACATATGGGCTACGTCCTTGATTCGAGTTTCATCCTTGCTAAAGAAACCATTAGTAATAAGGTCTCTTTGTGGTATGCCTGCAATTTTTGCGGCTTTATGAATTTTGCATACATCTTCAGGATATAGCAAAGGTTCGCCACCAAATGTCATTAATGACTGTATATTGTAATTTTGGCAAATTTCCTTAATAGCCTTGGCAGCCACATCACCGTCGATGTGCTCGCTATTACCACTGTGGTCGCCCTCGGAGCAATGCTTGCAGCGACCGGTACAGGCCATTGTAACGACAAATTCTAGACGATTTAAATTTTTTAAATATTCATTCATAATAACTGCTTCCTTACCAACATAAGTTTCAAATTATAGTAATTATATCATACAACAACTAACCAATCTATAAAATTACCTTTTAGATTTTTGATGTTTGTGTTAAAATTAAATATCATCAGTTAAATGTGGGGGATAGCTAAATGTTTTTAATTAAGCAAAAGAAAAAAATAGATTCTAAAACTGTTGTTGATGAAATTGAAAATGGAGTTTACGACGTAATAAAGCAATATGGATTTAAAAGATACGGAAGAACATTACATAGATTTGTGTCGGGAGATATTTCACAAGTAATTAATTTTCAAACGGGGACACGCATTTTGGCAGGAAAAATGTGCGTAAATTTAGGAATAAGAGTACCTGAATGTGTAGAGCGTAAATATCGTGATATAGATAATAATTGCAGATATTATAAAGAATATGAATGTAATATTCGTTCGCGAATAGGAACAATTAAAAACGATAGGGACACATGGTTTGACCTTAGTCAAAATCCAAAGAAAATTATTAAATCAATTGTTAAAACTATAGTCAAAGATGTTTTACCTGTATACGATAAATTGTCAACTAGAGAAAATATTTTGGCTTATCGAAGAATGTATCCGAATTTTGATACTATATCCAGTCATTTGATTTTGTTGCAAGAAGCCTTTATTTATGCAAGAATGGGGGATATGGATAAGGCGAGAGAAATATTTCTAGAAAATTACAAAAATGAGATTGACGAGTATAACGAAAAGTGGATTGTAGGTGAAAAAGTTTATATGAAAAAAGGTGATATTATGGGATATATGGGACAACGTATTACAGCGACAGAAGATGGATACGTTACGGTTTATGGAACACCTGGAGTACATTTTAAGATGTTGGAAAGATTGGCGAGAGAACAATTTTTTCTGGAAGAGAAAACTATCGAAGAATTTCACAATATGATGGTAAAACCGCCTAGTTATATAGAGGATTAAATATATTTAAACACAGAAAGGAACAAAAACAATGAGCAAAGAATTAAGAATGGGAATCAACGCAGTATCTTTTAATAATGGTTCGACAATGACTATTGACCAAGCAGTAAAAGCAAATGTTTCATTTGTATATAATATTGCAGACGAAGGAATATTTAATGGTGTAAATGCTTCCATAGAAACCGATGAAAAGGTGAAAAAATTGGTTGAATTATCTTTTATGAATTATTTTTCCGATGTACTTTCCAAAGTGCCAAGGGTACAATGGCCTATGTGTGGAGATGAAGCAGAGAAATACATTAAAGAGAAAACGATACAAGTGGGTGTTGAAATCGAGGCATTCCATTTACAATCCATCAATGATGATCCAGAATACAAAAAGCGAATGGAAGCAATGCAAGAGGAAATGCTAAATAAAATGAAGGGCAGCACGGTAAAGAAGGAAGAGGCACCAGAGCCAGAACCAGTAGCACCAGCACAACCTGCACCTACTGAAAATTCTAATCCACTTGCAAATGGCATGGATATTAAGAAAATTCTAACTATTGTTGTGGTTATTATATTGTTGATTGTTGGATATTTTATGAAATAGCAATCTAGGAAAAGAAATACATAAAAACATGACTTATAATAAAACTACCAAATAAAAAGAGGTGAGGTCATGAAATCGAATATAAATCAGGTACTTAAATATATTGAAGAGCATTTGGAAGAGCAACTTACAACTTTGCAATTATCCCAAATAGCAGGATATTCAGAGTATCATTTTATGCGAATGTTTAAAGCAAATATGAATGTAACTGTCACGGAATACATAATTAAACGCAGACTTATTAAAGCGTCGGAGGATATTTTATTAGGCGAAAAGATAATAGATGTAGCATTTAAATATGGCTGGCAGTCTCATAGCGGCTTTACCAAGGCATTTGTAAAAGAATTTGATTTTGCACCATCACTTCTAAAAGCAATGAAAGTTTCTATTGAAATATTAGGAGGTAGTGGTATGAGTCATGTTTTTTTAGGTTCTACAAACATTGGAGAGACAAAGGAAAAGTTGTTTGAATTGTTGCAATGCAAGATAAAAGAAAATGGAATTGAAGTAAATGAGGAGAAATTGCAAGCTACATACAAAATAGCTTGTGAAGCCTACAAAGGTGTGAATAGATATTCTGGCGAAGAATATATTACACATTTGCTCAATGTTGCTATTTTGTTGACAGAGTTGGGTGCAGAGGAAAATGTAATTTTGGCTGGAATGTTTTGTGATGTAAGCAAAAAAGGTGTTATTCCATTAACAGAATTGAATAATTCATTATTTAAAGAAACATATGATATAGTACAAGCGGTTAATAATACGGATAATACATTAAACGAGGCAGCAGATGAAGTTGTTTTAATAAAGTTAGCTGAAAGGCTCCATAATATGAGAACTGTAGAGTTTATGGATGAATCAAAAAGGCGAGAAAAAGCAAAGGAAACTATTGATTTGTATATGCCATTGGCTAGAAAGTTAAATAACCCCAAATTAATAGATGAATTGAATGATTTGGGAATGAGGTATATTTAAGATTTTAGTTCGGTGACGACCGAATTAAAATTTCTAGTCACTACATAACCCGACAGGCAACATTAATAGCCTGCCGGGTTATTGTTTTTAACAATGCCCTAAAAATTTCCCACCACATCCCCTACAATATGATTAACAAATAAATACCATCAGCGAAGGAGTATAGTGTGAAAAATCACACTGATGTGCTGATTTTTCACACGGCTTTTTGTGCCGAAGCGTCACAAAGAAGCCGTGATGCGACATCAGAAATCGCATAAGCGACTTTCTGCTGCGCCATTCTTACGCTACGCTTCAGAATGAGAGGTTATATTTATGAAAAATATCATATTGACAGGATTTAGGGATTTAGATTATTTGTTAAAGGGCTTGCGCGAGTCTGAATTAATATTTGTTGGAGGGCGCCCATGTACAGGGAAGAGCACATTTGCTCTAAATATTGCTCAAAATGTGGTAGAACATCAAAAAATCCCAACACTATTTTTTAGCTTGGAAGAATCAATTTCAATTGATGATTTAATAATCAAAAGTAGAGCTCATAAAAAATCAGACAAAATTGGATTAATCATTATAGATTATCTGCAATTATTATGGGATGAAGGCTTTGAGACAGCACAATCGAGAACGTCAAGTATTACGCAAAAATTAAAAAAACTAGCATTGGAATTATCCATACCTATAATTGTATTTTCGCAACTTCCAAAAGTAGTTAGAAACAGTGACGACTACCGACCTATATTGCAAGATTTAAGATGTATTGGAGCTATAGAGCAGGATTTAGACATAGTAATATTCTTATATCGAGATGAATTTTATAACAAAACTACAGAGTGTAAAGGTATAACCGAAATAATTGTTGCAAAAAATTATAGGGGTGATGTCGGAGCTATAGAACTGGCATTTAATCAAAAATTACGCAAATTTGTAAATGTACCTGAAAAAGTAATAAAAATTGAATCAAGAGGAATTGAATTTAAAAAAGATATTCTAAAATCCTATCTTGAGAAAGGTTATGATTTGATAGAGGAAAAATTGATTGATACGTCTAAATCTAGAATGAGAATATATTTTTTTAGAAAAGAAGAAAATGGGATACTGAAGATAACTACTGTTGAACTAAATTAACAGAGACATCATCAAAAGTAAAAACTTAATTTAACGATGCCCCACCTTCCTGCATATTATGAAGTAGGAGTAAATATTTGCTCCAAATAATATCAAGGAGGCAAGAGCATGGCAATTTTTACAAACCAGGCTACGTTAAGATATAATGGAAACGTCGTAAATTCAAATATTACAACGGGTGAAATAGTTGAGGTACTATCGGCGTCAAAAACGGCAGTAGTAGACACTTACACTACAGGCTCTCAGATAACCTATATAATAAACATTGTAAATGCAGGCACAACTGCCTATACGGGCATTACAATTACGGATGATTTAGGTGAGTATGATTTTGGTACAGAACAGTTGGTACCACTTGATTATGTGGACGGAAGTGTGAAGTATTTTGTGGATGGCGTGTTACAACCTGCACCGGCAGTTTCAGTGGGCGCACCACTTATTATAAGTGGAATTACTGTTCCGGCAGGTGGAGAAGCAACTATAGCATATGCAGTAACTGCAAATGAATTTGCACCGATGAGTTTGGAAGGTGAGATTACAAATACAGCTGTGATTAGTGGAGAAGGCATTACCGACATCACTGTATCAGAAACAGTTTCTGCTCAGGCTGGTGCAAGATTGTCTATTACAAAGGCGGTTTCTCCAACAACAGTTGCAGAGAACGGAAGAATAACCTACACATTTACAATACAGAACACAGGAAATGCACCAGTGGTCGCAGCTGACAATGCTACGGTAACTGACACATTTACCCCAATTCTTAGTGATATCGTTGTAACTTACAATGGTACAACATGGACGGAACCTACAAACTATACCTACAATGAAACTACAGGCTTGTTTGCAACAGTTCCAGGACAGATTACAGTGCCAGCAGCGACTTACACACAGGATGCTACAACAGGCGAGTGGGTTGTTGAGCCGGGTGTAAGTGTACTGACAGTTACAGGGACAATTTAATATTATATGATTTACGGGAATGTGGCTTTAGGGCCACATTCTCTTTGATTAAGAAAAAAAGTATGATACAATTAATAATATAAAAATAAGTACATAAAGAATACACATGGAATATATATACTAACCTGCGTAACAGATATATTTAATAGTACATGTGGAGGGAAAGTTAAGTGAAAAAATATTATTTTAAGTTGAAAATTAAAATTATAGTGGTAATGATTCTTGTATTGGTAGTAGGCAGTGGTATTCTAGTTTATCAAAAGGCTGATAGCATACGAAGTGATTATTTGTCGATTGTGCGTGATGATATGGATCTAGTATATAATACAAGGCAATACTTAGTAAAAGGTGGTAAGGACCTTGTAAAGCAAGTGTATCAGGAGTATTATGAAATCTTAGGACATGACGATATCGGATTTTATAGTATGCTTAAGGATTATGAAGGTAATACATTGGCTGAAACTCAGAATTTTATTATAATCAAAAAGATAATGAGGAAGAAGATAAACGAATAATACTTCTGGGGAATGAATTTCCAAAAGACGAAGAAGAAAGCACAATAAAATTCGCTATTGGAGCCATTTCTTCAATGGAGATAACGGGAACATGTGATGATACATTTATATATTTGGATGAACTTAAATGGGAAGGTTTTACTGAAACAGAAACTTACACATTTGAGTATAACAATGTGAAATCGGAAGGAACAATACCCTTTGAAGAGTGGGCAGGAAGTAATCTTTACGATGAACATTTGCATAATGAATATACTTTTTATCCATTTTATCCATTTGTATATTACAATCATGATGTATACGGTGATGAAAAGCAGGACCAAAAACTAGATGAAGAAGCCAGAGAGATTTGCGAAGTGATTTATCAGGAACTTATAGGTGATATAAATACTCTTGATAGTAGATACGAGGATGGTTTATTTACTTGTTATGTGGCCAATTCGGGATATATAGGCGATTCATATTTGGGAGAAAAATACGCATTGCCATTTGTATTCGTATTTCACCCTGTAAATATAGCTATAGATGAACTTGCGCCATTGCTTATAATTTCGACCATAGTTGTGATTATAATGATTTGCATAATTTGCAGTGCCATTAACAAGGTGTATAAGAATCAATTGGCTTATGAAATGAATCGTCGTGAGTTAACAAGAGGTATTGCGCACGAACTAAAACACCACTTGCCATAACAAAAGGTTATGTTGAAAACTGGAAATATATGGATGAGAAAGACAGAGAGCAGTGCAGTGAAACAATCATTGATGAAATTGAGCATATGAATGCGATGGTAACGGATTTGTTGGAATTGTCACGTCTTGAAGCAAAAGCCAAGGAAATAAATTTGGAAAGTGTTGATATACATTCCTTATCTAATAGCGTTTTAAAACGACTGCATGAAATGATTAGTGAAAAAGGTGTGCAGGTAACAGTTGAGCCAGAAGAAGGCCCGTTTTTAGTAAATGCAGACTTAGAAATGATGAGAACGGTGCTTGTAAATTTAATAACAAATGCAGTAAAATATTCAGATAAAACTATAGGTATAAATATTTTAGAAACTAATAAAAAAATAAAATTCACAATTACAAACGATGGCAAAACTATTGAAGCGAAGAAAATAGCTAAAATATGGGATGAATTTTATAGGGATGACTATTCTAACGACCATCACATAGGCAGCAGCGGACTTGGTCTTGCAATTACAAAAAATATACTTATTTTGCATAATGCAAAATATGGTTGTAGCAGTGAAGGCGGAAAAACAACATTTTGGTTTGAGATGAAGAAGGACCTTGAACAGGAGAAATGATATGAAATATAAAGTTTTATTGGCTGAAGATGAGAGAAATTTAAGAAATATTGTCCGCACATTTTTAACTCAGAATGATTTTGAGGTAGATACTGCAAATGATGGAGAAGAAGCGATTTTTGCAATCAACAAAAATGTGTACGATATAATAATTCTAGATATTATGATGCCTAAGAAGGACGGAATAGAAGTCTGCAAATATATCAGGTCAAAATACGATGTTCCTGTTATTTTTTTAACAGCGCTTAATCAAGAAAAGGATATAGTTAATGGGTACGAGGTTGGTGCAGACGAATATGTTGTAAAGCCTGTGTCTATGCCGATTCTTATGGCAAAAATAAATGCATTGATTAAAAGATATCGTGGATTAATGATTGAAAAAGGTATTCTAAGAATCGGTGAAATTAAAATAGAATTGGCAAGAAGATTAGTTACTGTTAGTGACAAGATAGTGTCTCTTGCTCCTAAAGAATATGATTTATTAATATATTTTATTGAAAATAAAAATCAAATACTTTCTAGAGAACAGATTCTAAATCATATTTGGGGAGTCGAATACGAAGGTTATGATAGAGCTGTGGATACGCACGTTAAGAAACTTCGTGCGGCACTTGGAGATTCAAATAGTTATATAACCACGGTAATTAAAAAGGGATATATGTGGAAGGAATAGAGTGCCCCCTAATAAGTAAATTATTACTTATTAGGGGTTTGTTTTTACCATAAAATATGCTATAATGACAGATAGACAATTTGTGAAAAAACAACTGAATAGAAAGGAAATCATTTATGTTAAAAAGAATTATGAATGAAATCTCAAAAACATTTCCATTAAGGGAGATAGACATAGGAGAGATGTCTAATCTTAAGGCTAAGGGAATGAAGTTTGAAATTAGTGCATATGAAGCAGAAGGATTGGGCCATGTGTCTGTGATGAGTGCAAAAGGCTTTTTTGGTCTTATGAAGATGGATACATTGATTATTAATCCGACTAAAAAGGATTTGCCGTTATATTCTTACGATAGAATTTATGCAATGGGAAATGATACTCTTATTGTAGAATTATATGATACTCTTTTAGGAGAGTGTGATTTAAGTAAATTGCAGGAAGTAAAAACAAAATACAAAGAATTGCCTTTAAGGGACCCAGGGAAGCATTGGTATGATGACATAAAGCTTGCTGAGAGTATTTCGGTTAAAGCTAAGACAAAGCAAAGTGGAGTTTTTGACGAATATGCTATGGAACATTTAGCAGCGTTTTTAAATGCTAACTGCCAACTTGAAAATGTAGATGAAGATGAAAAGAAAAAGAAGGCTTCAGTTTATGTTGAGGGTTTGTTGAAAAATGGTGGTCCATCTACAGATGTGTTTAAGAAAGAATTAGGCGAGGAAAAAACGGCTGAATTGTTTAGAAAAATATTGTTTAAGACAGTATAACTAATGATAATATATTTGGTACGGAGGTAATTTGATATGCAACAGTATGATGAAAAGTATTTTAGAGCGAAAGCCAATAGGCGTGCTGGAACTACTTGGCTTACGCTTATGATTATTGTAACCATTTATTATGCTGCGAAGATGGCAGAAGGGGAAGTTGGAAAAACTTGGTTTATACTTTTTTCAGCAGTTGGTTGGGGAGAATATATTTTTGGCGGTCTTATGCTGAAAATTAAAGGTATGGATAATGAGAATTATAAATGGGTTTTGGGATTAGGTTATTTGACCTTCTATGGATTTATTTCATGGACATCGATGGATGAAATATCGTATGTATTCGTACTTCCATTGATTTCGATTTTAATTTTGTATAAGAATCCTAAATTAATTAGAATTATGATGTGGACCACACTGTTTATTCTTATTACTAGTAACTTGTACAAAGGCTGGGCAAAGGATATGATGGAATTCGTATCAAGCGTTGACTGTGCATTGCAGTTTGCTATAGTTTTATGTTGCTATGCATGTACAACTATGGCTATCAAGCATTTGGTTGAGTCAGATGGCGCATTAACATCGTCGATAGAAGCTAACCTTGACCGCGTTGTAAAGACTGTTGAGAAGGTTAAAGGTGCAGCGAATTCAGTTGTAGATGGTGTTACAGTTGTTAGAGAACTTGCAGATGAAAATAAGCAAGGCGCTAATGATGTAGTAAAGGATATGCGAGAACTATCTGATAATAACAATGTTCTTAACGATAAGACTATGTCGTCAATGGAGATGACAACAGTTATCGATACACAGGTAAAAAATGTTGCAGAACTTATGGAGCAGGTTGTTACGCTTATTGAAGCTTCGGTTGAGCATGCAAATACAAGTTCAAATGACCTTGTAGAAGTTGTTGAAACTACAAATAAGATGGCTGAATTATCAGCTGAAGTTGAGAAGGTACTTGTTGAATTTAAGGCAGAGTTCCAAAATGTTAAAGATGAAACTAGTACAATCGAGGGCATTTCATCTAAAACAAATCTTCTTGCACTCAATGCTTCTATTGAAGCGGCTAGAGCTGGTGAAGCAGGACGTGGTTTTGCGGTAGTTGCTGAAGAGATTCGTGAACTTAGTAGTGGTACAAAGAATTCTTCAAGCAGAATTATGGAAGCATTGGCGCATCTTGAAGAGACATCTGAAAAGATGCTTGAAGCTATTACAGAGACAGTTGAACTTATTCAGGTTAATATTGATAAAGTGGCAAATGTTAATACCAGTGTAACTGATATTACAAATGATGCGACAACTCTTGGTGAAAATATTAAGGTTGTAGACAGTGCAGTTAAAGAAGTGGAAACTTCAAATAAAACTCTTGTTGATAACATGACTCAGGTATGTGAAATCATGGAAGTTATGACGAAGAGTATTGATGGTGCAGATGTTACTACAAAGACAATGCTTAGCAAATACGATGAAAGCGTAAGAAGTGCAACTTCTATTGAAAATGTTGTTGGGAATCTTATGGAAGAACTTGGCGTTGGCGGATTTATGGGCGTTGCCGATGTTAATCCTGGAATGAAACTTGCCATTGCATTTAATGATGATGGAGAAACAAAAGAATACACTGGTGAGGTTGTTAAGAGAAGCGACAATGAAGTATTTATATCAGTTAAGTCTTTAAGCAAGGATATTTCTGAAAAGAGAAAGATGAAGTGCCAGCTTCGTATTGTTGTTGACAATGTATTATATAGTTGGGAAACGGTTGATATCTATTCCACAAATGATGGAGAGCCAGGCAATTATAAGCTTGTGGTTGTATCGAATCCAAAGGTATTTAACAGAAGAAAATATCCTAGAATGCCACTTGCCAATGCTTGTGTAATCAAGGTAAAAGAAACAGATAATACATACAATGGACGTATGGTAAATATAAGTGCCAATGGTTTTGCATTTGCGGTTAAGGATGAATTCTTTGAGGATCCTAGAGGAAAAAATGTTATTGTTTCAGTTGCAGGTTTTGATGTAATTGGTGACAAGGATTTGGAAGGCTGCATTATCAGAAGTTCAAACAATTCGGGTCAGTTTATTGTTGGTTGTAGAATGCCTGAAGATAGCAAAGAAATAAAAGAATATGTAAGTCAGAATTATTCTGAATAGGATGATGATTTAAACCTAATTTTGGACCTTTTTGTAGAAAGCGTGGACATAAGTCCATAAAATCTTAAAAAAGGTCCAAAATTTTTTCTTGACATTCTCGAATATCGAGTATATATTTATGATGTAGGAAAAGTCCTACAAAATTTTTTGAATCCAATACTCGATATTCGAGAATAAACGGAAGGATGGGGTAAGTATGCCAAGAGCAAAATTTCAAACACTTACAGAGCAGATGTTTTATATATTATTATGCTTAAAAAATGAATGTTACGGTATGGATATTCTTGATAGAGTACCAAGTATGACAGGTGGCAGAGTAAATGTGGGCTCTGGAACATTGTACAATCTGCTAGAGCAATTTCTTGAACTTAAATGGATACGAGAAACTAAGGTAGAGGGGCGTAGAAGAAGTTATATTATAACTGGTGAAGGCGTCGAAATATTGAATAAGGAATATGAAAGAATCAAAGCACAGATGGAAGATTACAGAAGATTTTTTATGGAGGGTATGTGATGAAGGAAATTAAAAAAGTATTATTTACATTCGCAGCATATGATTACACAGGGATAGAAAAATATTTGGAAAAACAGGCAAGCGAAGGTTGGATGTTAAAAAGGTTTACGGGCGTATTTATGGAGTTTTCAAAGGTGGAGCCAAAGAAACTTCGTTTTTCGGTGACATATTTTAGTAAGGCTACAGATTTTGATCCGAAACCTTCAAAAGAACAGGAGCATTATATGGATTTATGCGAGTACACGGGATGGAAATTTGTTACTTCTTGCGGTGAAATGCAGATTTTTTGCACAGAGGATGAGTATGCGACACCACTTGAAACAGACCCGATTATGAAAGTTAATAATATTCATAAGACTATAAAGAAAATATTTGTTGCGCCATATATCTGTCTTATAATGATAACAATGTGGAATGTTGTAAGTGCTTTCAGTGGGTTAATATATGATACTATAGAAATGTTATCGAATAATTATATAATACTTTCAGGATTTTGTAGTATAGTAGCGTTGTTATTGATAATTGTTGAGTTTATAGCATATTTTAGATGGAAGAGCAAAGCGTTAAAAAGCGCGGAAGATGGTATTTTTGTAGAATCGTCAGGCAAAACTAATTTTCAGTATTGGGTTGCAGCTATTACATGCATAGGTGGAATATTTATGATAGCATCCATAGGAGGAAAAATATTGTTTTGTATGGGGCTAGGAATAGTTCTTATAATTATATTGATAGTAGTAGGTAGAATATATTTGATTAGCTTCTTTAAAAAGTTAGGAATGTCCAAAAAAGCAAATATGATTTTAACGACAATGATTTTTATGACTCTTGTAATAATTATAGCTGTGGTAACAGGAATTGTAACTTTTAAAGTTGGTATCTCAATGCGTAGTAAACCAGCGTATACATATGAGTATGAAGACACAACTTATGAAGTATATCATGACGAAATTCCTTTTAGAATAGAAGACTTTATGAATGCTAGAAATGATGAATATTCAACTAGGTGTACAACCAAAAGTTCTCTATTAATTGAGTACATTGAAGCTAGTCAGGATACAAGATACGATGTTGAACTAGATGAAGGGATTGAATATACTATTGTAAAAGTAAAATCATCATTTGTTTATGATATGGTAAAAAATTCTATGTATAAAGAAATTGAGGAGTACTGTGAGGAACTTGCTGATTGGAGAAAAATTGTTAAAGTTGATGAAAATCAATGGAATGCCAATGAAGTTTATGAAGTGTATGCGGGAGAATGGAGTAAAAATCATTATTTGTTGATGTTCGATGAAATAATAGTTGAAGTAAAGTTTGATTTGGAAAATGAATTAACTGACCAACAAAAAGCCATCATCGGAGAAAAATTACAAAATTTAAATTAATTTTAAAAGGATACACAAAGGATACATCCTTATTATATTATACAATCGTCAACCAGATAATAATCAAAAGGAAGGTGCAATAAATGTATAGGCTACTGTTAGTAGAGGACGACTCACAAATTAGAGAAGTCATAGAAGATTTCTTTCGGGCAAAGAGTGAGGGGCAAATAGAACTTCATATAGCAAAAGATGGAGATGAAGGTCTTCAGGCAGTGTACGAAAATGAATACGATTTGTGCATGTTAGATGTAATGCTTCCGGGCGCAAGTGGATTCGAAATTTGTCGTGCCATCCGTGAAAATAGCATTGTTCCGATTATCTTTATTACGGCAAGAAATAGGGAAGAGGACAAGTTATATGGTTATGATTTGGGTTGTGACGATTACATTGTAAAACCATTTTCGTTGGCTGAACTTTACGCTAAAGTACAGGCATTGTTAAAGAGGGCAAAAGGCTTAGTGGCTGCGCCAGAAATAAAATGTGGCAATGTTGTGCTTAATCCGTCGAAATTGACGGTTATGGTAAATGAAGTTCAAATCGATTTGGCACCTAAGGAATACGCCCTTTTAAAATGTCTTATGGAAAACAAAAACATTGTTATTAGCAGGGATAATTTGCTTAGAAGAATTTGGGGATATGACTATGACGGCAATGACAGAGTAGTTGACAATCATATCAAAAAACTTCGAAAAGCATTGAAGGACGCTGGCGACCAGATAAAGACAGTGATAACGAAAGGGTATAAGATTACAGATTAATAGGGAGGAAATTATGAAGAAAAAGAAAAAGTCAGTGGTAGCGCTGCTGACAAGAAGAAAAAAATTCAGAAGCGTATTTATTGTAAGATGGCTTATTGTGTTGGTGGTATCGATTATTGCATGCTTGATTATTAGGGATAAAATTATAAATGAAGCGTTCTCACATGAAGCATTTGCTTTTAGAGCTATGCAAAATAGTATCCTTAATGCAATAAATAAGGAAAATGATGATTGGACAGAAGAATTTCATATGAATTACATCAAATATATAATGGCTATGGAAATGGAAAGAGGTACTGCATCTATATTGTACGATTATGATACAGGCGAAGTTATAGCGGATTGTGAAGAGCGCATGTACGCATGGCAAAAAAGAGAAGGAAAATCCTCTTTGATATATACATGTGATACAAAAGATTTAGAAGGATGGGATGAATATAGTAAGGAAGTGGCTGATCATTTGGGTAAATATGATTATGTGCGTGATGTAATGGAAATTAGTCATATTTATATAAATGGGGTAAATTTTATTCCAGGAGAGTTTATAGTAAGTGCCGAAGCAGGTATGATTTATAAAGATGATGAAGAAGTAATCTTTACCCAAAAATTTGATGAACCAAAAGATTTATCATCTGATTATGAAAAACAGGACTTGGATGAAGAGTGGCACTTATGGATGATATACGGACATAGAGAAAATGACCTGTCTCCATATGTGCAGAATGCTAAAAGTTATGAATACATGGAAAAACTATATAAGAGGTGTGTAGAAAATCACACACTAGTCGGAAGTAGTCAAGGGACATACGGAGATTACGAGTTCAATATTATTGATAGTACGGTATTAACCCTCCAAAACGGACAAAAAGCAGTTCTTCTAGTTGCAAGATACTATGATGGTTGGGTTCAGTACGGTAAGCCATTTATAATCGGCGCTGTAGCAGTATTCTTTGCAGGCCTTCTATTAGCATTTGTTTGGGCAAAAATTGCCTATATGAAACTCAAAGCCCAATACGACATGGAAGACTACAGAAAAACTTTAATGAACACTATGGCTCATGACCTTAAGAGCCCGCTTATGTCTATTTCAGGTTACGCAGAGAACTTGAAGGACAATGTTAATACCGACAAAAAGGACCATTATGCGCAAGCTATTATTGGAAATGTAAGTCATATGAATCGAATTATTGAGTCCGTATTGACTTTGGGAAAAGTTGAAGATAACAAGGTTAAGCTGAATAAGAAACCTACGAATTTGGTGGAATTAGTTAACAGATGTGATGAAAATTATAAATTACTGAGAAAAGATAAAAAACAGGAATTGAAAGTCGAGGGCGAAGGAGTATTTAATATAGACGAATCACTTTTTGAGCATGTAATTGATAATCTCCTCTCAAATGCTGTTAAATATGCCAATGAAGAAAGCACAATAAGAGTTGTGATAAATGAAAATTCATTGTCAGTTATTAATAAATGCGATACCGCATTGGAAACTGATGTAAGCGCTCTTTGCGAACCATTTGTGGTGGGCAATGAAAATCGTAGTGACAAGACTGGCAGCGGTTTAGGCCTAGCAATTGTTAAAAACATTTGTGCATTACACAAATTCAAATTAGAAATAAAATATGAAGAAAATGAATTTGTAGCCAAAATTAATATGAAGAAATAAGTTAGGAAGAGTTTGCAAAAGGAAATAAGATATCCTTTTTGCAAACTCTTTTTTATACCCAAATTTGTGAAATTGTGATATAGTTTACGTATGAGTTAAATTACGGAAGAATAGTGATGGAGGTACAGATGGAAACTATACTGATTAAAATGATAAATATGAGTATTTCATCTAGTTGGATGATATTGTTTATTTTTATATTGCGAAAAATATTTAAGAATATTCCGAAATTTATGAAGTTTATTATGTGGGCGATGGTTGCAATTAGACTTGTTTGTCCAGTGTTTTTTGAATGCCCGTTATGTCTTGTACCTAGCGTGGAAACGGTTTCAGACCAAAAAGAAATGTTGTACCTTGATTCGGGTGTGGGATTTTTGGATTACATAGTAAATAGTATATTGATAAATGGTTATGTTTCCTCTGTGCAAAATGGATATGAGCCAAATGACATAAATGTATTGTTGATAGTTTCTATAATATGGTTTGCAATATGTATGATAATGGATATATGTTATGATGTAAAACAAAAAAAGCGCAAAAGAAATGAAGAAAATTTCAAGAAAGTACCAGAATTTTTTAAAGGGATGGGAAGAGCTTTTGCGATAGTGTATTGGTATAATCCTGTGATTTTGTTAGCGTATAAAGTTTATTCTAAAGATATAGATAATGAAGAAATTGTGGTAAATGATAAGAAAATTTTTAACTATATAGCGGGAAGTTTTGCTTGTATTATATTGGCGTTATGTTTTTTGACTAACCCACAAACTGTAAAGGCTAAAGATGGAGATATGTATGATCTTCCTTATGAAAATGTTATAACATATCACGGAGAGAAAGGTAATTCTAGTGTTTCGATAGACGAAAAGAGTGGGAGATTTGCAACATTTACCAGTCCGAGATATTCTTATTGTGGCTATTTTGTTAAAACTGATGATAAACTTGTGCTTAGAGAAGATGATAATATAAGTATTTTAGTATTTGACATAGAGGGGGATAAAATAATACTTGATAAGGAAAATTCTGTTTATGAGTTCAAATACTTTATGGTATCTGACAAAGAAGCAATGCAGAGAGAAAAATACGATAATGGTGTCTATAAGGATAATTATTGGAGAAGGGCAACAGATTGTGCCATATTTGATATAGATGATGATGGAGATAATGAACGTGTCTTTGTAGGCTATGGAGGAACATCTGGAATACGTAGTGCACATATATCCGTTATGTACAAGGACGATATAGAAATATATTGCGAATTTTTAGAATGGTATGGAGAAGGATTTGAAATTATTGAAGGTGACTTGTATGTGCAAGTAGCAGATGAAGATAAAAAATATAAAGTTGTATATGAGGATGGGAATATTATTATGTTGGATGGCGATGAACGTATAGAAGGCAAAATAATGAAGGTTAATAAAGGATCAATGGTTTCAAAAACAAATCTCGAATAAAAGATGCAACTTTTTCGATAGATATTTAGTGTTAGTAATAGGAGGCAGAAATTTTGAACACTATAAGCAATATTACAACAGAAGAATTAATAAGTAAGTACTCGGACACAGTTTTTTGAGTAGCTTATGCAAGGACGCAAAATGTTGAGGATGCTAAGGATATTACACAGGATGTGTTTCTTAAGTTTATAAAAGCCAATAAAAAGTTTAACGATGAAGAACATGTAAAAGCATGGCTTTTAAAGGTGGCGGTAAATACGGGAAATACTTTTGTAACTTCAGCTTGGGCAAGGCACAGAGCAGAACTTAACGAAGCGGCAGACGAGACAGGCTTTATGGAAGAAAAAAGCGAAGTTTTTTATGCTGTAAAGGATTTACCTGAAAAATATAGAGTGATAGTTCATTTATTTTATTATGAAGAGATGTCAATGAAAGAAATTTGCAGTATCTTAAAATTAAGTGAAACAGCAGTAAAATCAAGATTACATAGAGCCAGAACAATGTTGAAAGAAAAATTGAAGGAGGCGGATTATGAATTTTAAGGACCAATATAAAAAAGATTTTGAAAATATTAAAACAGATGACAAATTCAAAGCTGACTTGGTAAAGCAATTGGAAAGTGCAAAGAAAGAAAATAGCAAAGGTAAGATATATGCATTTTCAGGTGTTATTGCCGCAGCGGCGATACTTGCAGTTGTTATTGGAGTAGGATTTCATAAGGATGCTAAACCTAAGGATAATGATTCTAATGGTGGCAATACAATGAATGCGTATGTAGATAACAATGAGGGGGAAAGCGATACAGTTCTTGGTATGGAAACTGAGAAATGGTATAAGGATGCCAAAACTGACGAAGAAATTTACGATGTGTTTGCGTCATTGCTTAAAGATGATAAGTTGGAAAAAATGTATTGTTCAACAGAAAGTAAATTTACAAAGGACAATATTATGGAAGAATCGGATGCCGAAGACTTGACAAAAAAAATAATTGCAGCATCAAAAACTGACAAAGAAATTTCAGGAGATGAATTAAATTATATGGCAGTTTTTGAAGATGGTGAAATTGTAAAGTTCCAGATTTTAGGCGAAAAATTCGTGGTTTTGAAAGATGTTGAAACAGTTTTTGAAATGGGGAACTAAAATAAAACGGATTGCTACGTGCTTTGCACTCTCGCAATCCGACACAAAATTCGCATATCGCGTAGCTGACGCCACGCTTTTATGCTCATTTTGTGGATTTTCACAAAGTTCATTATCCACATATGTGCAAGCACATGTGGATGATGAACTTTTGAAAATTTTTTTAAAAATTTTGCAACCTTTTTAAAACTTGTATAGTGTTATTAGTGAGAGTCTCAAAAAAGCGAAAGGAAATAATTAATAATGAAGAAGCAATTTTTATCAGTTGCCCTTGTAGCGGCAATGTTATTTACAGGATGCAGCAAAGAGGCATCAACTAATAATGAAAAGGAAACAAATAAGGAAACTAAGAAAACAGAGCAGAGTGCCAGCGGAAATATTTCATTAACTGAAATTAAAGCACGTTATGCAACAATCGAAACTAAAAATAATGTAATCGAACCTTTATATAATGTAGCGCCAGATGAAGAATTTGAGTTTAAATTCGCTTATGATTTGACAAAGGGTGGATATGGTACAGACTCATTGGTATCAGTTCATACAGACATTAATTGCGAAAAAAGCAGTATGATATATACAAAAGCGGTTTATGATAAGGTGGAAGGCGGTGGAAGTCTTCTTACAGTATCGCCACTTAGTGCAATTCTTTCAACAGAAGGAAATGATGATGATTACTGGAACAACAATCGTATTGTATGGGGAAATGCTCCGATGTATTACATCGCAATCTGGTACGATATGAATGCAGAAGAACTTACAAAACTTGATAAGCCTATTGTAATTCCGTTTACAATATTACATGAGGCTACGGCCCCTGAAGTTAAGGGCGTTGTTGATGCAGAAGGTTGCTTTAGCCTTCAGTGGGAGCCAGTTGAAGGTGCTACAGAGTACCGCATTTATTCATATGTTGACCATACAAAGAATTTTACTGGTTATTTCAATGAACCTCTTGACGGGGCTAAAAATGGTTACAATAATGCAAGTTTAGTTTATCTTGCAACTGTTGATGGAGACAAGACAAGTTTTGAAAATTTTTCAGGTGAAGGTGGAAATAAGGTTACATTTGAGAGAAATGTAAGTGGAAAAGAGTATGTAATGAGCCAGAATCCTTGTGTTTATGGTGAATATTATGTAAGTGCAGTTGTTAATGGCAAGGAAAGCGGTTTTGCTTGCAAGGTTACAACAGCAGAATTAAAGATTCCATATAAAGTTGCAGAAGAAAGTGACATTTTATTAAAGAGATTTACAAGTGTTGAGGATTTACCTCTTTCACTTGATGTGGTTAATATTGATGGGAGTATTTCAAATAGAAAAGTTTTATACACATTCCAGATGGAAGATACATATCTTGAAGGTAAACAGGTACCAGAATATGCTTACAAAATCGAGGGAACAGCTATAACTGGTTGTGTATTTATGGATGTAGAGGACACTAATTTTGAGTATCCAGAAACAATCGGTGAAGGTTCTCAGGTAGGTGCTGCAAAACCAGAAGATAATATTCCATCACAGCCATCTAATGATATTATAACAATTCCTGAAGATGCTAAGGATGATGGCAGTGTGATTGAAGACCATATCAATAATTCTAAAAATGAACCAGTGGACACACCAGATGAACCAGTGGACACACCAGATGAATCAGGTGAAAATACAGTAGTAGCGCCTCAGGATGGATATTTGGTATTTGCGGATAGTGCAGCGGAAGAATGGATTGCGCTTAATATGATTAACGGTGAAACTAGAATTTCTATTGCAGATTTTCCTGAATTACAGACAAAGGAAATGTTAATGGATGTTCTTGAAAAAGTATATAATCAGAACCCATATATTTTAGGACTTTACTCATATTCATTTGATTATAATGAAAATATTCTTGAAATTGGATATGCATATTCAAAAGAGGAATTAGTGGCTCGTCAGCAGGAAATTTTTGATGAAGCTCACAAAGTTTTAGACGAGATAATCGATGAGGGTATGTCTGATGAAGCAAAGCAGTTGGCAATTTATATGTATCTTGAGGAAAATACAGAATACGATTTTTCTGTACTTGAAAGAGCTGCTGCAAACAATTACAAAAAAATTGATGATCCTGAATTTGAAGATTCATTCAACACATACGGAATTCTTGTAAAGAAGGTTGGTGTTTGTCAATCATATGCTCATGTGTTCAAATTATTAGGTAGAATGGCAGGTTTAGAATGTGACATTGCTACAGGCAATCTTTCAGGAAATCTTCCACATGCTTGGAATTTTGTAAATCTTGATGGTGCTTGGTATCAGTTGGATTCAACAAATAACCTTAATACAGCAGGTGTTCCATTCTTTGCATACAATGCGGATACAGACACAGCTTTGACAATCGGTTTGGCAGTGGATGACAGATTTGAACTTAACAGTAACCTTGCTGAATATGATTCTAACAATGATGATTACGAATACTACAATATAAACGATTTGTGTGTGAAGTCACAGGATGAATATGTTGACATTCTCACAAGAGAATTAGAAGAAGGCAATGAAAATGTAGCAGTGCGTTTTGAGTGCCAGTTGCCTACACAACAAGAAATTATTAATGTTATCGGTGAAGCCTATAACATGGTAGGACTTGAAGATAAATTGCCAAATCTTGCATTTAGAACAGCAGGAAATTATGTATATGTTTATGAAGCAAAATAAGAATGGAGTGTAGTGATATGAAGAAAAATTTAAAGAAAGTTTTATTATTATTTTTAACAGTGATTTTAACATTATCATTTGTTGCATGTGCTAGCGACGACGATGATGACGATGATGACAAGGATGATGACAAGAAAACAGAGTCAAGATATGATGCTGATAAAAAGCCAAGTGTAGAAATTCCAGATGGAAAAGAAGAAGCCGAAGATGTTATAGAAGACTTTTTAATGGCATACGAAGAATTTGACCTTAAAGAAATGAATAAATGTGTATTTGTAGATCTTGAAGACCTTGATAAGAATACAATGGAAATGTTTGAAGAATTTGAAGATGGCAAAGTGTCTTATGATGAGGGTGGTTTTAAATGTGATATGGTCCTCAAAATTGATACTGATATGGACGATGTTGAAGAGATTGATGTTGATGATTTGAAGGATATTATGAAAAAATCAGACGTTTATGATGAAATTGACTTTGACGAAGTTTCAGAAGCTTATGAGTGTTCTGCAACATTAAAAATGAAGATGTTATATGAAAACATGAAAATTGATTATGACGAAATGGGAGTTACAGAAGCTGAATTAGCTCAGGTGGAAGCGGAAATTGGCATGTCATTAGAAGATTATATGAAACAATATCTTGATGAAACATTTAAGAAATTTACAGATGAGAAAGATGTAACACTCTATGCAGCTGAATATGAGGGCGAGTGGAAAATAATCTATTTAAAGGATGTAGAATAATATTTTTCTTTACTGATATAGCGTTAAATGGTAAAATAGTCCTAGTGTATTTAAACAAATATGAGAGGAAACATACAAAATATGAAGTCGATTAAAAATATAGGACTTTCAGCAATGTTTATTGCAATAGGACTAATACTACCGTTTTTTACGGGACAAATCCAAAAAATAGGAAATATGCTATTGCCTATGCATATACCAGTCTTCTTATGTGGACTTATTTGCGGCTGGAAATTTGGAGCAGTAGTTGGATTTGTGGTTCCGCTTATGCGTTCGGTTATATTTGGTATGCCGATATTGATGCCAAATGCGCTAGCAATGGCTTTTGAACTAATGACGTATGGATTAGTTATTGGACTTATTTACGGAAGATTTAAGAAGAAAAATATTTTTAAAACATACATAGCCCTTGTAATATCAATGTTTGCTGGCCGTGTGGTATGGGCAGTGGCAGAACTTGTTTTACTTGGAATAATTGGCAACAGATTTACGGCGCAAATGTTCATTGCAGGAGCGTTTTTAAATGCGATTCCAGGAATTATATTACAATTGATATTAATTCCTATGATAATGCACAGAATAAATATTGAGAAGGTAAAAGTTGATTAATACAGTAAATGAAGTGGCTCGAATCATTAATGATTTGGGCCACAAAAAAGATGATATAATAATTGCAATTGACGGCAGATGTGCGTCGGGAAAAAGCACATTGGCACAAGAATTAGCTGAATTATTTGATGCCAATGTTTTTCACATGGATGATTTTTTCTTACGCCCTGAGCAACGAACTGAAGAAAGGCTTAAAATAGCAGGAGAAAATGTTGACCATGAAAGATTTTTAGAGGAAGTTTTATTGCCGCTAAAGTCTGGAAAAGATTTTTCTTATCGTCCATTTAGTTGTAGTAAAATGTGTCTTATGGAACCGACGAAGGTTGAAAATAAGCGTATAAACATAGTCGAAGGTTCTTATTCATGTCATAAGGATTTGGTTGAATTTTATGATTTAAAGATATTTTTGACGGTGGATGTGGACGAACAAATGAGAAGAATTGTCGCGCGAAATGGTGAAACTTCTGCAAAAGTATTTAAAGAAAAATGGATTCCTTTAGAAGAGAAATATTTTGAAGAATTCGATGTGGAAAATAAATGTGAATATGTGTTTAGATGAATAAAAAAATCCTCCTAAGTTTAAATAAACATAGGAGGGTTTAGTTTACTTGTTTGGAGTGGAATTAGAATCTGAATTTGAATTAGGTTTGTCTGGTAGAATCAAAGCTTTTAAGTAAGCAAAACGTCTTGACCAAAAACCTTTCCAAAACCAATCTTCATCATAGTTTTTGCTTTTTACGATGGCATTTGTTTTCTTTCCCCAATAAACTCCGTTATAAATAACTGCGATAACTACAATTAGTATAGTTATTTTTATGAGTGCAGGAGTAGCATCTGGTTTGAAATTACTATGATATTTGTATGTGTCAGAACAATCATCGCACAAATATAGTTTTACTTTGGTGGCACCACTTGAGTGTAAGTTGTATGTATATAAAGTGCAAGAGGTTATTTCATCACACTCATCACATTTAATGTTTTTTCTGCAACCTATGAAAGAAAAACAAGTCATAAGTATTATTAATATTAAAAAGATATATTTATTTGTTTGTTTCATTGTTGGTTCCTTTCTTGATTGAAAATTTATCTAGGCTTAGAACTACCGCATGCGCAAGTTCCGATATAATTAGCATTAATCTTACTGCATTCACTACATTTCCATGCAAGTCCTTTTTGAACTTTTTCTTCATTCGCATCATCCTCGGCGCGTTTTAGTAACTTGGTGTTAACAGTATAGCCTTCTTGTATATAACAATCGGGTAAAGATGCAGCTTCGACAAATGCCCAATGGCCAAGAAAAAAGCCTTTCCAAAACCAATTTTCAGCATATCCTTTATTACTTACAACGGTATCGGTTTTAAATCCCCAGTAAATATTGTGAGGTATGATAATAAGTAAAGTAATAAATATATATGGAGCAATAGTGAAGTGTTTAAGATTTATATATAAATTACGATTTGTGGCTTTTTCGATACAATCCATACATAAATATATAGTATCTGTTTCGTTGGTAAGCGCTGTATCATATGTATATAGATGGCAAGTCGTAGTCTTTTCACAATGCTCACATTCTGTAGTTTTTTTACAACCTGTGAATGCAAAACAGATAATTAAAATAATAGAAATTAACAATAGTATTTTTTTCATCGTTTGTACCCCCTTTTGTTATATATATGTAATATATCACATATATGGTAAAATGCAAATAAAATGTTTGACTATGATTTATTCTTAAGGTAAAATCAAGGTATTAGTATATGTACTTGAAATTAATTAAAAAGGAGTAAATTATGGCATTACAAGATGAATTGAGAGAACAGCTTATAAAGCAGTTTGCAGCGGATGTGGTGATATTAACAGAGGATACAGGAAGGGATTATTACGCCTGTCCAACATGTAAAAGACATGTGGCGATGAGTAATGAAAAGTGTCCGTCTTGTGAGCAGTCGCTTAAATGGGATAATGTAAAAAAGAAGGAAATAGAGAGATTGGGAAGCAAGACAGCAACTTTGACATTTGAAGTGCCAGGCGATTTCGTGAGAAGCGATTGCAGAAAATGTCCGATTTCATATATTGGAAAAAGTGACAAGGAAAATGTATACGAATGTCCTTTGAATATGAGAAATAATTGTCCATTGAAAATAGTGTAAAGATAGACAGGGTAATTTCTTCAAAAATTTGAGAAATTACTCTGTTTTTGTGACCATAACCTTTAATATTCCGTGTAGTATAGTGAAAGGACTTAAGTTTAAATAAAAGCGTAAGCTTGGGAAGGAGTACATGTGGAAGACAAGCAGATTGTAGATTTATTTTATGAGCGCTCGGAAGAAGCTTTGACACATATGCAAAATAAGTACAAAAGATATGCTGGAAGCATAGCATACAATATATTAAATAACGTGGAAGATGCTAAGGAATGCGTGAATAGTGCTTACTATAAAGTTTGGAATTCTATACCGCCACATAAACCGGAAAATTTGGCTACATATCTTGGCAAGATTGTGAGAAATACGGCTCTTGATATGTTTGAAAAATTTAATGCCAAGAAACGCGGTGGAAGTAGCGTGGAATTGGCATTGGAAGAATTGTCAGACTGTATTCCATCGGTGGAAAAGGTTGAAGGTTTGGTTGACGATATTGTGTTGAAGGACATTTTGAATCAATTTTTAAGCGAATTGCCTGTAGATAATAGAAAGGTCTTTGTAAAAAGATATTGGTACTTATGTTCTATAAAAGATATTGCGAAGCAATGTGGTTTGTCTGAAAGCAAAGTGAAAATGACGCTACTTCGCACCAGAGAGAAGTTAAAAACTACACTTCAGAATGGAGAAATAATATGAGTGAAAAGAAGTTATTAAGAAACATTGGAGAGATAGACGACAAGTTCATTGAGGAATCGGCACCAAAAAGAAAGGATAAGATAAGTATTTATAAATGGGTCGGAGTAGCTGCAGGAATTTGTGTAGTGTGTATGCTTGCAGTTTTGATTTCAAAAGGCATAGGTAGTACTAAAAATAACAATGGAGATAAAGTTAAAAACGATATTGATAATCTGGTGATAGAAGACAACCATCAAGAACATAATGAGATGGCCGTTGAACCTTCATATGATCCAGATGAACCTATTGATAATGCAACGCAAAATGGCGAGACAATTCCATGTGACAATCCTGAATATATGGTTGAGGTTACTTTTACAGTTAAGGATTCCGATGGTAATCCAATGAAAAATATTGCATATCATTTGGAATTTGTATCAGGTGAAAAAGGAAATTACCAACCAGGACAAGGTATTACTGATTCAACGGGAACCTTCACAAGAAAAGTTCATCCTAATGCAGAATATGTTTTGTATTTACAAAAAAAGAATGCGGTGATATATGCTGATTATCAAAGATATCCTGAACACAAGGAAATTGTTTATGAGGAAGCAGCTATTAATATAAAGGTTGATGAAGCGTTTTCTATGGATATTGTATGGGATGATGAGAAAACTACGGTTTCAAGTTCAAAATCTCAAATGAATATTGATGTAACTGATTTATACGAAGGTCCGTATGAAGACGTGTTTTTTCAACTGATTTCTGAATATGGAGCTCAGATACAAATTGGTTACTTAGAAGATGATGGAACAATTATTTGGATGGATGGATATGATGGTTGGTATTACCTGCAATTACAAATGTTTGAAGATACTGAATATGGTGATAGTTTAACTATGAACAAATCATATCGCGTGGAACTAGAAGATGGTAAAATAATTGTAGACAAAGATTGGGATGGAAAAATGGAAGTATTAGAGTAGTCAGAAAGGAACAGTTTTGATACAACTGTTCCTTTCTTTATGGACATTTTCATAAAAAAGTGTTATAATCTTTATATTATAATGAATGTGAAGAGAGTTGAATATAATGAAAATATTATTAGGAGCGATATTAATACTCGCTTTAATTGTTATTGGTTTTTGTCTGTATAAAACTTATAAAGAACAAAATAATTTAGCAAGAACAGTTAAATATGTTTTGTTCATTGGTTTTATAATTGTTTTCTTTAATGTAGTATCTTTATATACTACATCTAAATTTGTGTGCCATTTTGCTTATAGTATGTATTTTATGGCATCGGATTGGCTTTTATACCATTTATTTAAATTCTCGATGGAGTATGTTGGACTTGACTTTAGACAATATGTAAAGCGAGGCTACATGATAGCATTGTTAGTTGCTGATTCATTATCTATTATTATTAATTCATTTACAGAACATTTATATGAATTAAAAGAAGTTAATTTATTTGGTGGAGAAAGTTTTTATGAATTGAGCGTAAAACCTTTCTTTTACTTGCATTATGCAATTGTTCTTATGTTAGTAGTATTTTGCTTGATTAGTTTATTTTATAGGGCGTTTAAGTCGCCTAGATTTTATCGAAATAAGTATTTACTCATTGCAATTGTTATGATTGCGTTGGTTATTATGAATGTATTTTCAGTTACATCTGCTGTTGATGTTTCGGTAATCGGATATGCAGTAGAGGCTGTATGTATATATTACTGCGCGTTTGTATATACTCCACAGAAACTGTTGCCAGAAACTATGTATAGAGTTACAGATAATATGAAAATAGGCGTTTTGCTACTTGATATTGATGGAAATAAATTGTTTTGCAATAAATTTGCAACAAAGATGTTTGATGCAAATGAACCGATGATAGATAAAAAGGGAGAAACTCTTGAAAAATGGTGTATGGACAAATATGGCGACAGTAAAATCGAATTTGTCGAAGATAGAAGTTTTTACCTTAATGGCAAGGAGCATGTATTAAAGATTCAGTTACAAAGAATGCTTGATGAAAACAATATTCATCAGGGAGGTTATTTTGTAATACAGGATAGGACAAAAGAAATTGAAAATGCCAAAAGAGAGCAGTATCTTGCAAGTCATGATACGCTTACAGGCGTGTACAATAAAGAACAGTTTATATCAAAGTCAGAGAAATATATAAAGAGACATCCTGATGAAGACTTATATATTATCTGTACAGACTTTAAAGATTTCAAGATGATTAATGACTTATTGGGAACGAAAGTTGGGGATATGGTCCTCATTAATTACGCAGGAATGTTGGATGAAATGGCTGAGAAGTTTGAGGTATATGGACGACTCGGCAATGATATTTTTGGAATTTTAATGAAAAAAGAATATTTTTCAGAAGAATTATTTGAAAATAAAGCTGAAAAATATTTCGCGGAAACTGGAATCGAAACATCATTTCCGATTGTCAAATATCTTGGAATATATGAAATTACAGACAGAGAAGTACCAGTATCTGTAATGTGTGATAGAGCGAGAATGGCTATCGCCAGCATCAAAGGTGACTATACTAATACCGTTGCATTTTATGATAGAACTATGCGTAGCAATGTAAAATATGAGCAGGAATTAATCAGCGGACTTTCACGCGCTATTGAAAATGAAGAACTTAAAATGTATTTGCAACCACAGACAACAAAGGATGGAAAGTTGCTTGGTGCTGAAGCCTTGGTTCGTTGGGAACACCCTGAGCAGGGATTTATTATGCCAGGAAAATTTATTCCTGTATTCGAAAAGAATGGCCTTATTGCAGAAGTTGATAAGTATATGTGGGAGACAGCCTGCAAGCAAATTAAGAAATGGAACGAAAATGGTCATGAAGATTTGTATATATCGGTAAATATTTCACCAAGAGATTTTTATTTCCTTGATATTTATCAGATATTTACAGATTTGATTAAGAAGTACGATATTTCACCAAAATCATTGAAATTAGAGATTACAGAAACTGCAATTGTTATGGATGTCAAAAGACAGATGGAACTTATTGGCAAATTAAGAGATGCTGGTTTTATAGTAGAAATAGATGATTTTGGAAGTGGATATTCTTCTCTTAATATGCTTAAGGACTTATATGTTGATATTTTGAAGATTGATATGGTATTTCTTAGAAAATCAAATGATGAAGAGCGTAGCAAAAAGATTCTTCAGATGATTATTACATTGGCAAAACAACTTGGAATGCCTGCGATAACAGAAGGCGTTGAAACTGTAGAGCAGGTTGAGTTCTTGTCTGAAATGGGATGTGAAATGTTCCAGGGATACTATTTTGCTAAACCAATGTCGGTTTTAGATTTTGAAAAACAGTATTTGTAATATTGGAGAATTTGTTGTATAATATAAAAGTTAGATAAAAAGCATTAAATAATTATGTAACGTAAATACAAAGGAGCCCGTAAATGAAAACGATATATATTCTATTAACAAGATCGTCTTCAGTATTATCAAGAATTATTCATTTTGCTACAGGAGACGACTACACACATGTTTCTATAGCGTTTGACAAAGAATTACATACATTATATAGTTCTGGAAGAAAGAATGGAAGAACAGTTATTCCAGCAGGTCCTTGCGTTGAATCTATACGTGATGGATTTATGAGCGAACAGAAGAATGTGCCTTGTGCATTATATAAATTAGAAGTTAGTGATGCAGTATATGAGATGGCTAAAAAGGAAGTTGAAGCCATTATGGATAATGCTGATGAGTATCATTATAATGTTTTAGGTTTGATTTTATGCCGTTTGAACATTCCTTATAACAGAAAGAAGAATTATTTCTGTTCTCAGCTTGTAAGCGAGGTTTTACATCGTAGTAATGCATTGAAATTTCCAAAGAAAACTTCTCTTATGAGACCAACTGATTATATGCAGTTGCAGGGATTATTGTTATGTTTTACAGGGGTATTAGATGAATTGATACCTAATTTATCAACTATGTAGTGTGAGGAGCATGTCGATTTGACAGTGCTCCTTTAAATATTGTATGATAGAAAGGATAAAAAGTATGAAGAAACCAAGTTTTTACATTTCAAATTGGATGTCTGGAGTAGACATCTGCAAATTAAAGAGAAATATTGATGGCAAACAGGTATATGTTTTAGATGATGACAAGGATTATCAATTTATTAAAGATTTTCTAAATGAAAATGGTATAGATATATGCGGTTTTACAACAATTGAAGATATTGAAAAAATGAATGAAAAACCATATCTTATCATTAGAAGCGCATATGATAAGGATATGCTTCATAAACTTCGTGGTTTGGGCTATTACGGTGAAAAACAGATGCATATTATATGGCGTTCTGTAATAATTACTGACATTCCTGGATATTATTGCGACGAGTGTGGTAATGAAATTATCTGCGAGGATAGATTTGAAGGAATTGAGCTAGAATTTCAGGGATATAACAACAAGTTATATATTGGCAAGGACTTCTATGCTGATGGTCTTAAACTTCGTATGAAGGGCGGTGCAACCCTTGAATTTGGCCCAGGTATGGGTATGCATAATGGTAGAATGTTCCTCAAAAATTCTGTTTCAAAATTCGCAGGCAATGGTTGGCTAGGAAGTGATTTCTTTATAAGCAATTTTGATGGAACATTGACTGTTGGTGATGATATCACATGTCTTAATGGATTTTATATGTGCTGTGTTGAAAATACTGAGCTTTCAATCGGTGATGGCTGTATGTTTGCAAAGAATGTAAAGATTTTATCAGGTGGAGCTCACAGTTTATTTGACTTGACTGAAAAGGTAAATCTTCACATTGCAGAAGATGTTCATGTTAGAATTGCAGACCACGTATGGGTTGGTATGGAATCAGCGGTTATTTACAACTCTGATATAGGTGAGCATTCAATGGTTGGAGCAATGTCCTTGGTAAAGGGGACATATCCTGACCATGTTGTTATTGCAGGTAATAGAGCTAAGGTTATTAGAGAAAATATTGACTGGGATTATAGAGATTATATGACCTATCCTGAGTATGAGGAAATGATGAGGGAGAGGGAAGAGGCGAAAAAAAGAAGGAGTTAATCCTTCTTTTTTTCTGCCTCTTTTACAAGGGATTTAACCTCTTGTTTGTGTTTGATATCATAACAGATTGAAACTAAACAAGCAATAAAACTTATGTCAAAAACAATGCTCCAAATAGACTTGATTTCTGAATTGAAAGGATTTTTGCTATAAATGGTATCCTTTGTTCCGTTCATATCAGGTATATTTTTGTAACAATCATCACAATAGAAATATATTTTCTTTGTGTCATTATTTTTGTACTCATAAAAATGTCCTGATTTTTCTTTGCTACATTCATGACATTCATTATTGATAGGAATAAAAATCATTGCAATATATATGAGAATAGCGATAATAACAATGCCTATTGAAATGTTTCTAATCAAACTCCAATTAATTCTTTTCATACAAATACCTCCAACGAAATAACTTAATTTAATTATAGAAAGAAATATTATTTTTGTAAAATGTTTATTCGGCATTTTATGGGAGGTTATTTCGGTCAATAAAGCAATATAATCTTGTAAATAAGAAATAGTTGTGATATCATTCTATCAAGCATAATATTTCATTTGACGTAAAAAAATACGTTGTTACTAATTTTCTAAAATTCTATTTAGTATTCAAAAAGAAATCTATGCTGATTATTTCAAAAACAAAACAGCAGGGGTATCTAAAATGAATAAGGACTCCTGCTTATACGAAAAGGAGGAGTTGCATGAGCAATATTTTATCAGGCGCAATAAAACGTGCAGGCGATAAGGCTATGTATAACGATTATTGCAAAGAGATTCTAAGTTGTAAGCAGATATTAGCTAGGATCTTACAAGAAACTACGGACGAATTTAGGGCGATACCTATAGAGCGAGTTCAAGATTGTATTGAAGGTATACCAGAAATTAGCACATATCCCGTGTTTGTGGATACTATGACGAGTGAGAAAATTGACGGAAGTGATACTGTTAGTAATGATCCTTTTGAGGGAAAAGCAACTTTTGATATTAGGTTTGCTGCATATGCACCAAAAGGGGAGAATTATGTAAAATTGAGAATAAACGTCGAGGCACAACAAAAATTCAATGAATCATATCCGTTAGTTACAAGAGGTGTATATTATAGTGCTAGAATGATATCATCACAGTACGGTGTAGAGTTTAAAAAATCTGAATATGGTAAAATAAAAAAGATATATTCTATATGGATATGTATGAAAGTACCTGAATATATGGGGAATACCATTGAAAAGTATTGTATATGTAAGAAGAAACTAGTAGGGGAGACACCTGATAATTTGGAAAATTATGATAAAATGGTAATGGTGTTTGTCTATTTAAATTCAAATTGTGAAGACAAATGTGAATTAACGGAAATGTTAAATGTTTTATTTTCAAAAAAAGTTAGAGTTGAAGAAAAGATAAAAAGACTTAAAGAAAAATTTGGTATAATATTAGAAGATGATGAAAAGGAGGTATTAAGAGATATGTGTGATTTTGCAGAATTATTGATTGAAGAGGTAACGGAAGAAGTAACAGCAGAGGTAACAGCAGAGGTAACAGCAAAAGTAACAGCAAAAGTAACAGCAGAAGTAACAGCAGAAAGCGTTAGAAATGCGGCGAAGATGGCAAAGGTTTTAGGAACAAATGAGGAATTGATTCCTTCGATTATAAGTGAGAATTATAATCTTCCTATTGAAGAGGTAAAAGCGATTCTATGTGCATAAACTACTAGAATAATCTTGACAAATTGTTTGAGAAGCGTATACTTGGTAAGAAATGAAAGTTTCTTACCAAGTTTTTTTAAGAAAGGTTAAAACAATGAAAAAGGTTGCATTAATAAATGATTTATCAGGCTTTGGAAAATGTTCTTTAACAGCAGCGATTCCAGTTATATCAGCTCTTGGTGTTTCCTGCCATCCATTAACAACAGCGGTTCTTACTGCACAGAGTGGTTACGAACATTTTTATTGCAAGGATATGACGGATATGATGCCGGAATATATTGACGCATGGAAGAAGAATGAAGTTTCTTTTGATGGTATATATAGCGGATATATGACAGGGCCTGCGCAGATAGATTATGTAAATAGATTTTTAGATGAGTTCTTAAATGAGGACACATTTTTACTTGTTGACCCTGTTATGGGCGATAATGGTGAATGTTATAAAATGTTTACTGAAG
This sequence comes from Lachnospiraceae bacterium, assembly GCA_017935565.1. Classification (GTDB taxonomy): domain Bacteria; phylum Bacillota; class Clostridia; order Lachnospirales; family Lachnospiraceae; genus SVEL01. The sequence goes on along the minus strand of JAGBHK010000007.1, from coordinate 61,535 downwards.
AACATCTTGATAAGATGCGTCTTTTGATAAAGAGAGCAAACTTAATCACTCCGAATTTGACAGAGAGTTGTATGTTAGCGGGGGCTGATTATGGAAAGTTATTGGAAATAGAAGATAAGGATAAACTTTTTGAGCAGATTGAGTACATTGCAGAAACTATTAAGAAAAATGCAAATGACAACTTGGAGATTATAATTACAGGAATTAGAGTAAAAAAAGATGACAGTACATATATCTATAATTTTGCATTGACAAATGAAGGAAATTATAAGGTATGCACAGCGTCTATTGATAAGAGTTTTTCAGGAACAGGAGACTTATTTGCTTCGGCAGTATGTGGCTTGAAGATGAATGGGCATTCAACTAAAAATGCAATGGAGTTGGCTGCAAGATTCATTTTTAAGAGTATCGCTGACACTATTGGAGAAAATTTACCTGGCACTTATGGTATAAATTTTGAAAAACATCTTGGCTATTTGATGAAAGAAGGAATGTAAAATGAAAAACAAAGAAAGAACAAAAAATTTAGCATTGGCAGCAGTGTTAGCAGCACTTACAGCAGTCGTGACTGCATATGTACTTCATATACCGACACCTACAGGTTATATACATTTTGGCGATAGTTTAATATATTTGGCGGCATGTGTCCTTCCAAAACCTTATGCTATGGCGGTAGGAGCTATTGGTGGTGGAGTTGCGGATTTACTTACGGCACCTGCTTGGACATTACCGACTGTTATTATTAAAATGTTGATTGTGCTTGCATTTTCAAGCAAATCAAATAAAATTGTCACTAAGAGAAATATTGTGGCTGGCATATTAGCGTTTTTTATTTCAGCGACTGGATATTTTCTTGCAGAAAGTTTAGTGTTTGGCTACGAGGTGGCGTTTATCACATCGGTAACAGGTAGTGCAATCCAGTCATTTGGAAGCTTGGCTGCATTTGTTGTGTTTGGATTGGCCCTTGATAAAATGAACATAAAAAGGAGTATGTGATGGCAGATATTATTTATACATATAAAAATCAGGTATATGCGAATATTACAAATAAATGTGATTGTGCCTGTACCTTCTGTATTCGTAATCAGAAGGATGCAATCGGTGAAGCACAAAGTCTTTGGCATAAGGTGAATCCTACAGTAGATGAGATAAAGGCGGCTATTGATGCCTTTGATTTCACAGGGTATGATGAATTTGTCTTTTGTGGGTATGGTGAGCCAACTTGCGCATTGGATACATTGCTTGAAATAGCCGCATACATAAAGAAAAATTACGGTTTAAAAATTAGAGTTAATACAAATGGACTTGGAAATCTTTATAACAAAAAGAATATAATTCCTGAAATGGCGAAAGTAGTAGATAGCGTATCTATTAGTTTAAATGCGCCTACAGCTGAAGAATATAATAAGGTTACAAGGCCACAATTTGAAAATGCATATGAGGCGATGCTTGAATTTGCCAAGGAGGCAAATGATAGTTTTTCGCATACTCAACTTACAATTGTTGACGTGTTGTCAAAAGAGGCACAGGAAATGTGTCAAAAGGTAGCTGATAGCATAGGTGTACATTTAAGAATTAGAAAATTTTCAAGTCAATAGGGATAGCGAGGCTATCCCTCATTTTTTCTATAATCTGTTGGCGAGCATCCAAACTGAGCTCGAAATACTCTGGCATAATAACTTGAACTCGCAAATCCTGTCATCTCGGCAATTTCTGTAACAGAAAGATTTTTTTGCGCTAGCAATGGTAAACTTCGCTCAATCCTATAATATAAAATATAGTCAAACAAAGACTTGTTCATCAAACGTTTAAAAAATCGACAACATTCAGCTTTACAAAGCCCTATCTCATCAGCGATATCTTCTAAAGTGATTTTTTCTGCATAATTTTCTTCAAGGTAAGTCAATATAGTACGGAGTCTATCGACATCACGACTTGTGGAAGAATCCTTTAAATCAACTCTTTCCTTTAAGACGTAGTTTTCGTAAAAAGTTATCCATATCTCAGCAAGATTTTTTTGTATTTTGAACTCGTATAAAGGTTCTTTAGAAAAATATAGTTCATATATTTCCTTCATCAATCTCAAAATATTGCGTTCCCAAAAAACTTCCTCACGAAAATGATAAGCACCTAGAGCCTGTGATTTTATTATAGGTTTCACATAACTTCTGTACAAACTGCTGCCATCATATCCGTAAATAAATCTAGGATGAAATGTAATAGAAATATAATGACAATTTTGTCCATTAATCATATCGCCTGTGTGCAGAGCGTTAGAATTGCAAAAAAGTCCATCCCCAGCCTTTACATGATAAACCTGATTGTTAACCTGATAAGACATCTCACCCTCTGTAAAAAGTGTTAATTCAATCTCTGGGTGCCAATGCCACAAAAATGAGCCACGCTCATAATTGTGCAAAACTTCCTCGCTGACATATACTGGAAAAGCATAATCACCATGGGATTTGAGTTCCTTTTGTTCGTCATTAGTAATAATCTGCATGCGCTCATTCCTTTCTAAATTACAAATTAATAATACTAAATACATTATAATACTTACAAAAAATAAATACAATAAAAAATCTCAATATAGTGCTAAAAGTGGTTAATATATTTATTGCTGCAAAAAATAATTCTCATTATAATAACCTTAAAATAGCAAAAGACTATTAATGATTTTTGTAAGCGTAAGCTACGGAATGGAGGAAACAATGATTAAACAGGAAATGATGGAATGCTTTGAAAAAGTGTTTGGTGAAAGCGAAGGAGTAAAGGGATATTTTGCACCAGGTAGAGTGAATCTTATCGGTGAGCACACAGATTACAATGGTGGACACGTATTTCCATGTGCATTGACAATCGGTACATATATGCTTGCTAAAAAAAGATATGACAATAAATTGAGATTCTACTCAATGAATTTTGAAAACCTTGGAATGTTACAGTGTACATTGGATGATTTTAAACCACTTGAAGACAAACATTGGATTGCATATCCAAAGGGAGTTATGTGGACATTTGAACAGAAAGGTTATAAAGTAAATTCAGGTTTTGATATTTTATTATACGGAAATATTCCAAATGGTTCTGGCTTGTCTTCGTCAGCTTCTGTTGAGGTTGTTACAGGTTATATGCTTAGAGATATGCTTGGTTACAACGACATTACAAATGTTGATTTAGCACTTTTCGGTCAGTATTCAGAAAATAAATACAATGGCGTAAACTGTGGTATTATGGACCAGTTTGCTATTGCAATGGGTAAGGCAGACCATGCTATTTTCCTTGATACAAATACATTAAAATACGAGTACGCACCAGTTAAACTTGAGGACGCAAGAATTGTAATTGCATGTTCAAACAAGAAACGTGGACTTGGTGATTCAAAATATAACGAAAGAAGAAGTCAGTGCGAGTCTGCATTAGCTGATATCCAAAAGGTAAAGGATATCAAGAATCTCGGTGAACTTTCAAGCGAAGAATTCGAAGCAGTAAAGAGTAGTATTAATGATGCTGTTGAAGCAACAAGAGCTAAGCATGCAGTTTACGAGAACGAAAGAACTGTTAAGGCTGTACAACTTTTGATGGATAACAAGGTTGATGAATTTGGTAAATTAATGAATGACTCACATACATCACTTCGTTATGACTACGAAGTAACAGGTATTGAGCTTGATACACTTGTTGAAGAAGCTTGGAAATGCGAGGGTGTTATCGGTTCAAGAATGACAGGTGCAGGCTTTGGTGGATGTACTGTAAGTATCGTAAAGAATGAAAATGTTGATGCATTTATCGAAAATGTAGGTAAGGCATATAAAGAAAAAATTGGTTACGCAGCAGACTTTTATGTAGTAGATATCGGCGACGGTCCAAAGGAGTTTTAGTTATGATAGATAATGTTATTAAAAATTTAGTAGATTACGGCGTAAGATGTGGTCTTGTTGAAACAGAAGACATTATGTATTCAACAAACAGAATCCTCGAAGTATTAGGAAAGGATTCTTATGAACCAACAGAAGATGCCGAAGAAATTACAGATTTAGAAGAAATATTGGGCAAACTTCTTGATTATGCGGCAGAAACAGGAGTGCTTGAAAATAATAGTGTTGTATACAGAGATTTATTCGATACAAAACTTATGAGTTGTCTTGTTCCAAGACAGAGCGAGGTTGGCAAAAAGTTCTGGGATTTATACAAGGAAGACCCAGGACGCGCTACAGATTATTTTTACAAATTTAGTCAGGATACAGACTATATTAGAAGATATAGAATTAAGAAGGATATGCGTTGGAAGGTAGATAGCGATTATGGAAAGATTGATATTTCAATCAACCTTTCAAAGCCTGAAAAGGATCCTAAGGCTATTGCGGCAGCAAAACTTGCACCACAGTCAAGTTATCCAAAATGTCTTCTTTGTTATGAAAATGTTGGTTATGCAGGTCGAGTAAACCACCCTGCAAGACAGAACCACAGAATCATATCATTAGAAATAAATAACTCTCCATGGGGATTGCAGTATTCACCATATGTATACTATAATGAGCACTGCATTCTCTTCAACAAAGAGCATGTACCAATGAAGATTGAGCGAGCTACATTCAAGAAATTGCTTGATTTTGTAACGATTTTCCCTCATTACTTCATTGGATCAAATGCTGATTTACCAATTGTTGGTGGTTCTATATTAAGTCATGACCACTACCAGGGCGGTAATTACACATTTGCGATGGAGAGCTCACCTATTGAAAAGGAATTAACAATTAAAGGTTACGAGGATGTCAAGGCAGGAATTGTAAAATGGCCTATGTCAGTTATTAGAATTTCTCATAAGAGCGCAGACAAACTCGTAGATTTGGCGGAACATATTTTAAATGCGTGGAGAGGTTACACAGATGAAGCAGCATTTATTTTTGCTGAAACTGATGGTGAGCCACACAACACAATTACACCGATTGCAAGACGCAGAGGCGAGGATTTCGAACTTGATTTAGTTTTAAGAAACAACATTACAACAGAGGAACATCCTCTTGGCGTTTATCATCCACATGCAGAGTATCATAACATTAAGAAAGAAAATATTGGTCTTATCGAAGTTATGGGGCTTGCAGTACTTCCAGCAAGACTTAAAGAAGAAATGAGATTACTTGCTGATTGTATCATCAGTGGCAGAGATATGAGAAATGATGAGGTTCTCGCAAAGCATGCTGATTGGGCGCAGAAATTTATTGCACGCCACAGAAATATCAATGATGACAATGTAATGGACATCATCCAGGCTGAGATTGGTGATGTGTTCGTTCACGTATTAGAAGATGCTGGTGTGTACAAGTGCACAGAAGAAGGCAGAGAAGCATTTATGAGATTTATTAATACATTATAAGGAGGTCAATGCAGATGTCTATTTTAGTATTAGGTGGAGCTGGTTATATTGGCTCACATACAGTTTATGAATTAATTGATGGAGGAATGGATGTTGTTATCGTGGATAACCTTGAAACAGGTTATGCTGAAGCTGTTCATCCGAAGGCAAAATTTTATAAGGGCGATATCAGAAGCCGTTCATTTATTGACTCAGTATTTGAGCAGGAAAAGATTGATGCAGTAATCCATTTTGCTGCAAACTCACTTGTTGGTGAAAGTATGGTAAACCCACTTAAGTATTATGATAACAACTTATGTGGTACAAAGGTTCTTCTTGAATCAATGGTTGCTCACGGTATTGATAAGATTGTATTCTCGTCAACAGCTGCAACATATGGCGAGCCAGAGTCTATTCCAATCCTTGAAACAGACAATAACAAGCCAACAAACACATATGGTGAAACAAAACTTGCTATGGAGAAAATGTTCTACTGGACAAGTAAGGCACACGGTTTAAGATATGTTTCCCTTAGATATTTCAATGCTTGTGGCGCTCACATGAGTGGTGAAATCGGTGAGGCTCACAATCCTGAAACACACCTTATTCCACTTATTTTGAAGGTGCCAAACAATCAGAGAGAAAATATCACAATCTTCGGTGATGACTATGATACAAAGGACGGTACATGTGTAAGAGATTACATCCACGTAACAGACCTTGCACAGGCTCATATTCTTGCGGTTAAATATCTTATGGATGGTGGCGAAAGCAACATTTTCAACCTTGGAAATGGTGTAGGCTTCACTGTTAAAGAAGTTATCGAAGTTGCGAGAAAAGTTACAGGTCACCCTATCCCTGCTGTTATGGCTGAAAGAAGAGCTGGCGACCCTGCAAAGCTTATCGCTTCAAGCGCAAAGGCTGTGGAAATACTTGGTTGGAAGCCACAGTATGCTGACCTTGAGACAATCATTGCATCTGCTTGGAAGTGGCATAGTACACATCCAAATGGGTATAAGAAATAAAAATTAATATTTAAGTAAATAATTTTAAAAGTGTTACGACATTAAATGTTGTAGCACTTTTATTTATTTAAATATTGAGAATTCCACTCAAATATAGTAAAATAGACCCTAGAAATCCACGTGAAAAATTGGATAATTACATATATGAATTCAGGAGGAATTATGTTTGAAATTAAGGAAACTTTTTACTTAAACGATGAGCCTTTTAAAATAATTTCAGGAGCTATACATTATTTTAGAGTTGTGCCTGAGTACTGGCAGGATAGGCTTGAAAAATTGAAGGCTATGGGATGTAATACTGTTGAAACTTACATTCCATGGAATATGCATGAACCTAAAAAAGGTGAATATAGATTTGAAGGAATGCTTGATGTGGCGCGTTTTGTAAATACTGCACAGGAGTTAGGTTTATACGTAATCTTAAGACCATCGCCATATATTTGCGCAGAATGGGAGTTTGGCGGACTTCCAGGCTGGCTTTTGGCAGAAGATGGTATGCGTCTTAGAACTTGCTATGAACCGTTTTTAAATCATATTGCAGATTATTATGACAAATTGTTTGAAATTATTTCACCATTGCAGATAAATTACGGTGGACCAGTGATTATGATGCAGGTGGAAAATGAGTATGGCTATTACGGAAGTGATAGTGCTTATCTTGAAAAAATGAAGCAAATGATGGTGGATAGAGGAGTGGTGGTTCCTCTTATTACGTCGGATGGTCCATATAATGAATCGTTGGTGTGCGGACGTATTGAAGGTGTGTTGCAGACGGGGAATTTTGGTTCTCATACAAAGGAACGCTTTGAACTTTTGAAGAAACATATTGGCGATAAGCCACTTATGTGTGCGGAATTCTGGGTTGGCTGGTTTGACCATTGGGGAAATGGTGGACATATGCGAGGCAATTTAGAGCAAAGCGTTGAAGATTTAGATGAGATGTTACGTCAGGGAAATGTCAATATTTATATGTTCCAAGGTGGCACAAACTTCGGATTTATGAATGGTTCCAACTATTATGATGAATTGACACCGGATGTTACTTCGTACGATTATGATGGAATTTTGACAGAGGACGGTCAGATTACAGAAAAATATAAGAGATACAAGGAAGTTGTGGTAAAATACGCACCTATTCCAGAGGTGGAATTTACTACAGATATTAAGAGAATTGCCTATGGTAAATTGACTGTTAAAGAAAAAACTAGTTTATTCGAAAATCTTGAAAATTTAAGCGAGAAGACAAGTTCGCCATTCCCTGTGTGTATGGAAAAACTTGGACAGAATTATGGTTATATTTTGTATCGCTCAAAACTGGAAAAAGAGCAGAATTTTGAAAAAATCAAACTCTGGAAGGCAAATGATAGAGCAAATATTTTAGTGGATGAACAACCTGTACTTACTCTATATGACAGAGAATTACTTGTAGAGCACGAAATAAAAGAAAACAGACCTGATGTATCAAGTAATCCAAATATTGATATATTGGTGGAAAATATGGGACGAGTAAATTTTGGACCTAGAATGGATGACCAGCGAAAGGGCATTGATGGTTGCGTTCAGATAAATGGACATATTCATCATAACTGGGATATGTATTCATTGCCACTTGAGGATATCAGTAAAGTTGATTTTTCTAAGGACTATAAGGCAGCAGTTCCTGCATTTTATAGGTTTGAGTTTGAAGCAGAAGAAATTGGAGATACATTCCTTGACTTTGAAGGATGGGGTAAAGGATGTGTGTTTGTAAATGGATTCAATATTGGAAGATATTGGGAGATTGGACCACAAAAGAGATTATACATTCCAGGACCATTACTTAAAAAGGGAAAAAATGAGATTGTCGTTTTTGAAACAGAAGGTAAGGTAAAGGATACGATAGAGTTGAAGGACGAACCAGACATCGGATAGGAGGTTAATTGAAATTATGGCAGCATATTTATTTGCACATTTTATTGGTGAAATGAAAGACGGAGAACAGGTGTATTTTTCAATAAGTCGTGATGGACTTCATTGGAAAGATTTGAATTATGGCAATCCTGTTTTATATTCTAATGTTGGGGAATTAGGGGCTAGAGATCCATTTTTAGTAAGGGATGAGAAGAATAACAAGTATTATCTTATTGCAACAGATTTACGCATAGAGGCTGGAAAGGGCTGGGGTGTGGCTCAGTATGAAGGCAGCAGGGATTTGCTTGTATGGGAATCAAAGGATTTGGTGAAATGGTCAGATGTTAGAGCTATTACTGTGGGTATAGAAGGGGCAGGATGTGTATGGGCGCCTGAGGCAGTTTACGACCATGAAAAGGAAGCATTCTTTGTATTTTGGGCTTCAATGGTAAAAGAAGATGGTGATGCAGAAGCGAAACAAAGAATTTATTGCTCATATACAAAAGATTTCGTAGAATTTACGCCGGCAAAAAAGTACATTGAAAGAGATAATCATATCATTGATACAACCATTGTTTATGATAATGGAAAGTATTACAGATTTTCAAAGGATGAGACTACAAAACATGTAAACCTCGATGTTTGCGACAGTTTGCATGGCGAGTTTAAATTGATTGATTCGAAGGTATTAGCAGAACTTGATGGAGTTGAAGGGCCGGAGTGTTATTTATTGCCAGATGGGAAAACATGGTGTTTAATCGTGGATAGATTTGCCGCGGGACTAGGTTATTTACCACTTACAACAACAGATTTAGCCAGCGGTGATTTGAAAATATTAGATGATACTGAGTATGATTTTGATAGATATAAAAAGCGTCATGGTGGAGTTATTCAGATTAGTGATGATGAATATGACAGATTGCTTTTAGCATTTGGCGAAGTAAATCCTGTTATAAAAGGGCTTTATGCGGACCCTGACATTGCAATATTTGATGGAAAATACTATATATATCCAACCACTGATGGATATGATGGTTGGAGTGGAACAAAGTTTTATGTATTCTCATCTGAAAATGGATTTGATTATAAAAATGAAGGCTTGATATTAGACCTTGCAACAGATGATGTTCCTTGGGCAATTGGCTCGGCATGGGCGCCTTGTATAGCACATAAAAATGGTAAATATTACTTCTATTTCTGTGGAAAAGAAGCGGATGGTCGCTCTGCCATAGGTGTTGCAGTTGCAGATAGTCCTGTGGGACCATTTAAAGCAAAGGATAAACCGATAATTACTATGGACATTACAGCTGCAAATGGTGTAAAAATGGGTCAAACAATCGATCCGTCCATTTATTATGAAGGTGATAAAACATATTTGCTCTTTGGAAATTGTCACGGTGCAATTGTAGAATTGACTGATGATTGTATGGATATAGTTCCTGAGACAATGAAAAATATTGAAGGTTTACATGATTTTAGAGAGGCAGTAACTGTATTTAAGAGAGATGATTTGTATCATTTTACTTGGTCTTGTGATGATACAGGAAGTGAAAATTATCATATAAACTATGGTGTTTCAAAGGAATTGTATGGTCCTGTCCAATTTAAATATACAATCCTTGAAAAGAAACCCGAAAAAAATATTTTAGGTACTGGTCACCATTCTATTACCAAAGTGCCAAACAAGGACGAGTACATTATTGCATATCACAGATTTGGAACACCACTTTTAAAGTATCCTGAAGGAAAGAAAGGTTTCCATAGAGAAACTTGTCTTGGAAAGATAGAATTTAATTCTGATGGATTAATAAAGAAAGTAGTTTTATAGTGTGTTGAGTTTTTTTACAAAATGTGATAAAATATAATAAATTTTATTGTGATAAACCAAAAAAATATAGTGAATGGAGGAAGCGTATGAAATGTAAAAGAATTTGTTTAGAGTCAGAAGTTCAAAAGTATGAACCAGGTTTAGGAATGGAAGATGGTTTTGAAAAGTGGACAGAGATAGTTATGCAGGGATGGATTGTGACAGATTTCCTTGTGAAAATAACAAATCCTGACGGCTCGATTGTATGCCCATACATTAAGAATAGACGTGGTTACACTTTTATTGGTGAGGGCGATTATATTATTATGGACGCAGATGGTTCGAAACATGTTTGTGGTGCGGACAAAATCTGGAATAGATATGAGAAGATAGAGGACTAGAAATGAGTGTTGATGTTACTGAACTTATCAAGCAGGCTATTGCAAATACAGCTGTTTTGCGTAATGATGCAAGCATTGCTTCGGCTAGGGATATGATTCCTCATATGAGAACTATTTTAAAGGATGAGGAATATCCAAAAAACTACATAGAAGATGTGCAATATGCAAAGAGTAGCGCTGCGAAGATGGATATTTATTTTCCAGAGAACATGACTGAAAAGTGTCCTGTTTTTGTGGAAATTCATGGTGGTGCATGGTATTTTGGACAGAAGAGTTCCATTGAATTTAAGCCATTTTTATATGGTTTGGAGAGGGGCTATATTTGCGTGTCCTTAGATTATACATTGGCTCCAGATTGTGTATATCCACAGTCTATTGTGGAAGTTAAGCAGGCTATTGATTATTTGAAGAAAAATGCTGACAAGTATAATATTGACCCAGATAGAATTGCCTTGTGGGGCGGTTCTGCTGGCGCACATATGGCTGCACTTGCGGCGTATAGTGCTGATACAGGGTATTTAAAAGAGGAGTCAGAAAATGCCGATAGTTCAGTAAATGTCTTAGTATTATGGTACGGTTGCCATAACTATTATTTAGGAAAAAGACTGGATGAGTGGATTTATCATAATTTTTATGGGACAGTGGATTTGTCCGAAGTTAAGGAAAATGTTTTACTTTCAAATCCTGCAGCTCATGTTACAAAGAATGCTCCATATACATATTTACAGCATGGACTTATAGATGCTGTTGTGCCTTACGAGCAGTCTGTTTATTTGTATAACGTGATTAAGAGTATCGCAGGTGAAGATAAGTGTAAATTAGATTTATTGGAAAATTGTGACCACGCTGATATAAAAATGTTTGCTCCATACAATGTGAGACAGATGTTTGATTATATTGACAGTAAGATTAATCAAAAAGAGGTATAGAGATGGAACCGTATATACATAAAGTTCAGTATTATGAAACAGATAAAATGATGATAACACACCATTCGAATTATATAAGATGGATGGAAGAAGCGAGAGTTGATTTTCTTGAAAAGATTGGCTATGGATTTGACAGACTGGAGGCGGAAGGTGTAACTTCACCTGTGGTTTCAGTAGAATGCAAGTACAAAGCTACAACTACATTTCCAGAGGATATAGCCATAAATGTTTTTGTAAAAGAATTTAAAGGGGTCAAACTTGTTTTAGGCTATGAGATGCGAAAGGTTGTAGATGATACATTGGTATTTGTCGGAAGTTCAGAGCATTGCTTTTTAGACATGGGAGGCAAATTTGTATCAGTCAAAAAGACAAATCCTGCTCTTTTTGAGAAACTTGCGGGGCTTGTTGTGGAATAGAAGGTGACTTGGTATGTTGATGCAAAGGTTGGTGTACGCAAATTATGCCACTATACTTATTGTTTTATTTTTAGTAGTTTTTTTGTTTTCGAACGTATCGTTTTCGAAAAGAACAGTGAAACTTTTTATGATAGCTATTATAAGTGTTCTTGTTCTTGTAATTGTTGATAGTATTGAATCGTACACGGAAACATTAAGTTATCCTACAAAACTTAGGGTTTGGATGTCTGCTATTGGTTATACAGTCCGTCCGGTAAGTGTTTTGTGTGTATTATTTATTATTACTAAAAATACTTTAAAAAGAAGAATAGTGTTAATGATTCCAGGAATTATAAATGCATTGGTTTCCTTTTCAGCATTATTTTGTGGTCTTGCATTTTCGTATTCTGAATCCAATGAATTTGTAAGAGGTCCGCTAGGTTTTACAGCCTATGTGACTAGTGCTATTTATTTGATAATTTTGTGCGTTGCGACAGTTGATTATATTCAACGAAAGGACTACAGACAGGCACTTATTGTTATTGGAATAGTTGTGATTATTGTTGTGTCAACATTACTTGAAGCAGTGTTTAAATTTGAAGGATTCATTAATGTTTCCATAGCAATATCAGTGACATTTTATTACTTATTTTATCATACACAAAATTACAAAAATGATTCTCTTACGGGAGTTTTGAATCGTTTGAGTTACGATGTTGATATTATACGAAATTCCGCTGATATTACAGCTATTGTATCTTTGGATTTAAATTATCTTAAGGTCCTTAATGATACAAAAGGACATGCAGAGGGCGATAAAGCATTGATGACAGTTGCTTTGTGCATCAGAAGAAACTTGATTCGTGGATGTCAGGTATATAGAGTTGGCGGAGATGAATTTGAAATATTGTATACAAAGTCTGATGTTACTAAATTAGATAAAATGATTGATAATATAAGAAATGACATAGAAAGAAATTCGTACAGTTGTGCAATTGGTCTAGCTATTCGAGAAGGAAATGAAGAAATAGACGCGTTAACAGGTAGGGCTGATACGAATATGTATACGGATAAATTACAGCGTAAAGAAAAGAAGTAGACATTATATCTACTTCTTTTTTAGTATATCAACAGTATGAGCTCCTGCACCAATCAAGTCAGCTCGCTCGCAAGTTGCCATTTGATATGCAATAAAATGCTCAAATTCTTCGTCACTTAATTGATTTAAGAATGGTCGCATATAGTTGGCAGGACCATCAGGCGAAATGATTTTGATTCGTTCTAAATCTACATCCTGATTTAATTGATTTATATTTTCTATTCGCATATAGTCATACAAATTTTCTTTGAAAGAAAGTGTTTTAAAATCATTGCTAAGTCGATTTTCTTCCATGCATTCAAGAATGTGCTTTTCTTTAAATGCATATGTAATTACGCCATATTCGTTCATACAATACGCAACAAGGATTATGCCACCTGGTTTTGTAACTCTTTTTGCTTCAGATAGAGCCTTCTTTTTATCCTCATAATCAAATAAATGATACATAGGTCCAAAAAGCAACGTAAGGTCAAAGGTATTATCTTCGAATCTTTTTAGTTTCAATGCATTTCCTTGGTATGCCTTAACAGAACTATTTTTTTGTTTTAATATTCCTAAATTGTATTTAACAAGTTCGACGGCGGTTACATCATAGCCTTCATTTGCAAGGGCTACGCTATATCTACCGGTACCAGCGCCAATATCAAGAATTTTTATCTGGTCATTGGCAATATCCTGTGGTAAAAATTCGTGTATATATTTCATAGAAACTTGAAATTCAACCTGTCCGTGACGGGAATTTAAGCGTTTTTCTTCATTAAATTTATTATAATATTCTTCTAATTCAGTCATTAAAATGCCTCCTATTATATTTCCTAATATATTTTATATAGAATTATTGTTAAAATCAAGAGAAATATTCTTGCAAAATTCACTGTAGTGTGATAAAGTAAATATATCGATTTGTGTATAAAATTTAATATTTGGAGGTAGTATATGAGTAAAACAGTTACTAAAAAGCGTAAAGTCAGAAAGATGAGTATATTAGTCAAACTTTTGGTTCCTACAAGTTTGATGGTTATACTAGTTGCGATTCTTATGGGATTAAGTGCATATATGCAGCTTAGTGATTCTTTAGTCGCAGCGGGGGTAGATGAGGCTGAGATGGCAGCGGATATGGCCGTAGGAGCTATCAGTGGTAAAGATGTTGAGAAGATTCCAGAGGCTGGTGATGGTTCAGCCGCGTATAGTAATACACTTAATCAGCTTAGAAATATTCAGGATTTAAGTGGTATTAAGTATCTTTATGTTTTATATGAAGAAGATGGTAAATTATATTATAGCGTAGATACTGATAGTTCAATGGACCAGGCTGAAGTTGGTGATGAGTGTGATGATGTTACATATGACGATGTAAAGGATGTATTTGCAGGAGAATCTTACGTACAGGATTATATTGATAAGAGTGAATATGGCGATTTAATCACAGTATATAAACCTATTAAGAATTTATCTGGAGAAGTTGTTGCTATTCTTGGTAGTGATTATGATGCCAGTGGGGTTACAAAGAGACTTAACGAAAGTGTTTTGAAAGTAGCAATGAATGCTATTGTTGGTCTTGCGGTTTCGTTATTAGTTATTGGCTTAGTTGTAACAAAGATGGTTAAGAATTTAAGAAATGTTGATGATAAGATTTATGATTTAGTAAATAGTGATGGCGATTTAACACAGAAACTTAAGATTAAGTCAGGTGATGAACTTGAACTTATTGCTGACAATGTAAATGCATTACTTGAATACATACGAGATATAATGCTTAATATTTCTGATGGTTCAGTAAAACTTAATGCTTCTTCACAGAACGTAGTTGAACAACTTAAAGATACTGAATTAAAGATAACTGACGTATCAGCAACTATGGAAGAGATGAGTGCTGCTATGGAAGAAACAAGTGCATCGCTCGCTGGTGTTAATGAAGCAGTTGAACAGATTCATGAAGCCATTATGAAGATTGCTGAAAATTCAGCAACAGGTAGTGAAAAATCTGCAGACATTATGAATAAGGCATCTGACATTTATTCTGAAGCAGTTAAGAACAGAGAAGATGCTACAGAAAAAGCAAATGTCATGAAGGAAAATGTTAACGAAAAGATTAAAGAATCTAAAGCAGTTGAAGAGATTAAGGTCCTTACAGATAATATTATTGCGATTACTGACCAGACAAATCTCTTAGCGCTTAATGCAAGTATTGAAGCGGCTAGAGCTGGTGAAGCTGGACGTGGATTTGCGGTAGTTGCTGATGAAATTAGCAAATTGGCTACAGATTCAGCGCAAGCAGCCAACCAGATTAAGGGTGTTAGTGAAATTGTTATTAACGCAGTTAACAGACTTGCGGAAGAATCAGAAAATATGGTTGCATTCCTTGATGAAGTTGCTATGGCAGGATATGACAGACTTCTTGATACAAGCGAAAGTTATAGAGATGACGTTGCAAATACAGGTGCTATGATGCAAGAGTTTGCAGCTTCAAGTGAACATTTAAGACATAATATTGATGATATTAAAGAAGCTATTAATGCAGTAAATATCGCGGTTGAAGAAAGTACAAATGGTATCGCAAATGTTACTATTATAACATCAGATATCACAGAAGCGGTTGGTGTTGTTGACAAAGATGCTCATAGTAATAACGAAATCGCACAGAACCTTAACACGGAAGTTAATAAGTTCAAATTATCATAATTGACAAATACTAAACACATCGCTTATACGATTAAAAGTATGAGCGATGTGTTTTTCTTGCATTAATATTTTTACTATGATATACTTTTCAACGTGTTTTAAGATGAGTACAGGAATGGAGATTAGTATGTCAGAAGAAAAGAATATACAAATGAATGAAAATAAAATGGGTGTAATGAGTGAGAATAAATTATTATTGTCTATGTCTATACCGATGATGATTTCGATGTTGGTACAAGCCTTGTACAATATTGTTGATAGCTTATTTGTGGCTAGAATTGATGAGCAGGCATTGACTGCGGTATCATACGCATTCCCGTTACAGACGCTTATTATAGCGCTATCAGGTGGTACATGCGTTGGTATAAATGCTTTACTATCGAGAGCCTTAGGAGAAAAGAACGAAAAGAAAGTTAACGCATATGCTATGAATGGTATATTCGTTATGGGCATCGTATATATTGTATTTTTTGTGCTTGGCTTATTGGCTGTTAGACCATTTTATGAGATGCAGACAAATAATTCGCGTATTGTAGAATATGGTGTGGATTATTTGACTATTGTGCTTTGTGCATCGATTGGTATATGTATGCAGTTTGTATTTGAAAAATTGTTACAATCTACTGGAAAAACTATTCATACTATGTTTACACAGATGTTAGGTGCGATTATTAACTTGATTCTTGACCCAATATTGATTTTTGGTTTACTTGGTGCGCCAAAGATGGGGGTTGCAGGTGCGGCTGTTGCCACTGTTATCGGGCAGATTGCAGCAGGTGTTTTAGCACTTGTATTAAACCTTAAGTGCAACAAAGAAATACATTTTACAATCAAAGGATTTAGACCGTCATTTAGCGTGATTAAACAGATATATGTAATTGGTTTGCCATCGATAATTATGCAATCAATTGGTTCGATAATGGTTGTTGGTATGAACGCGATTTTAGGCTCGTTTACAGAAACTGCAGTAGCAGTATTCGGAATATATTTCAAAATGCAAAGTTTCGTATTTATGCCTATATTTGGTCTGAATAATGGTATGGTTCCTATTGTTGCATATAATTATGGAGCGAAAAGGAAAGATAGAGTTTTAAAAGTTGTTAAATTGAGCGTTATGTATGCAATGTCCATAATGCTTGTTGGATTTGTACTTTTCCAGACAATTCCAAATCTAATGTTAAAATTATTTGATGCTTCAGATAATATGTATAAAATCGGTATTCCTGCCCTTAGAATAATAAGCATACATTTTATAATGGCTGGATTTAACATAATTGGTGGTACAATGTTCCAGGCGCTTGGGTGTGCAGTTTATAGTATGATTACATCAATCTGCAGACAGCTTATTGTATTGCTACCAGCTGCATTTATTCTTTCAAAGATAGGCAGCGTGACTACAGTATGGTGGGCGTTCCCTATAGCAGAAATAATGGCGCTTATTATGACCATATTCTTTATGATAAGAGTAAATAAAAATGTATTAAATAAAATATAAATGGAGTTTAGGTATGAAAAGAGAAAGATTAGGAAGCAGATTAGGTTTTATACTCCTTAGTGCTGGTTGTGCAATAGGGGTTGGAAATGTATGGAAGTTTCCGTGGATGGTTGGAACAAATGGCGGCGGTGCATTTGTATTAATATACTTTTTGTTTTTAGCAATTTTAGGAGTTCCTGTTTTAACAATGGAATTTTCACTTGGAAGAGCTAGCCAGAAAAGTCCTGTAAAGTTATATCAGGAACTTGAGAAAAAAGGCACAAAGTGGCATTTACACGGCTATGCAGCAATGATTGCAAATTATATATTAATGATGTTTTATACAACAGTAGCAGCGTGGATGTTACAGTACTTTTTCAAAATGGCAAAAAGCGATTTTGTAGGCGCAGATGCAGCAAAAGTATCAGAAATTTTTAGCGATGTTAAATCAGAACCTGTAATGCAAATTGTATTTATGGGAATTATTGTTGTGATGGGCTTTGTGGTTTGTGCTATTGGCTTACAAAATGGTCTTGAAAAAATCACAAAAATTATGATGATTGCATTGTTATTGTTGATTGTTATTTTGGCAGTAAACAGTGTTACATTAGATGGTGCTAAAGAAGGTTTGAAATTTTATCTTGTACCAAACTTTGATACAATGAAGGAAGTTGGTATAGTAAAAGTAATTGTATCAGCAATGAATCAGGCGTTCTTTACGTTAAGCCTTGGAATTGGCTCTATGGCCATATTTGGAAGTTATTTAAGCAAGGATAGAGCGCTTATGGGCGAAGCAGTAAATGTTTCGATTTTAGATACATTTGTGGCGTTTACTGCCGGCCTAATTATATTCCCAGCATGTTCTAGTTTTGGAGTAGATGTAGGTGCAGGTCCGGCTCTTATATTTGAAACATTGCCATTGACTTTTGAACATCTTCCAATGGGAAGACTTTGGGGAAGTTTGTTCTTTGTATTTATGTCATTTGCGGCGCTTTCTACAGTGTTTGCAGTGTTTGAAAATATAATGTCATGTACAATGGATTTGACAGGTTGGAATCGAAAGAAAACAGCAGTTGTCAATGGTGTTGCAATGTTTTTCTTATCGATACCATGTATATTAGGATTCAATGTGTTAAAGAACTTCAATCCATTTGGCGGAAATACAAATATTATGGATTTAGAAGACTTCATTGTTTCTAACATTATGTTGCCAATAGGTTCGCTTATTTTTGTGTTATTCTGCGTAAATAGACGCTATGGATGGGGCTTTGACAAGTTTATGGAGGAAGCGAATACAGGCAAGGGATTAAAAGTAAAAAAATGGATGAAAGGTTATATGACCTATGTACTTCCGATAATAATTGTGGTAATATTTATTGTAGGTTTAATTGACTTCTTTAAGTAGAATTATGAAAGGATGTGATGGTATGGCTGACAAAGAGCAAAAAAACACAAATCAGATAGATATGTGTACAGGCTCCATCTTGAAAAAGATGCTTTTGTTTGCCATACCATTAATGTTTTCTAGCATATTACAGCTTTTATTTAATGCGGCGGATATAGTTGTAGTAGGGAAGTTTGCTGGGGATAATTCATTGGCAGCAGTTGGTTCGACATCGTCGCTAATTAATCTTTTAACAAATCTTTTTGTAGGTATGTCAATCGGTGCAAATGTTCTAGTTGCCAGGTATTTTGGAGCCAAACAGACAAAGGATTTGAAGGAAACAGTTCATACTGCCATTATGTTGAGTATCATTAGTGGACTGATTTTGACAGTGATTGGTGTATTTGGAGCTGGGGCTATATTAAAACTTATGAAGAGTCCTGCAAATGTATTACCGTTAGCTACACGATACATAAAAATATATTTTCTTGGTATGACATCAACTATGGTCTATAACTTTGGTAGTGCCATACTTAGAGCGGTGGGAGATACAAAAAGACCATTATATTATCTTCTTTTGGCGGGCGTTGTAAATGTTGTTTTAAACCTTATATTTGTAATAGTATTTAATATGGGAGTTGCAGGTGTAGCGTTAGCTACTGCCATTTCGCAGACTATATCAGCAATTTTGGTTGTAAGATGTCTTATGAAGGAAACTTCAGATATACGATTGGATTTGCGTATGTTGAAGATTAGCTACAATAAATTTTTCAAAATATTGCAAATTGGTTTGCCAGCAGGATTTCAGGGTATTCTATTCTCGCTTTCAAATGTTGTTATTCAATCATCAATCAATTCATTTGGAGAGACTGTTGTGGCGGGAAATTCAGCGGCAGGAAATATAGAGGGCTTTGTATATATGGCTATGAATGCAATGTATCAGTCAGCGATATCGTTTGTCGGACAAAATGTAGGTGCAGGTAAGTACGAGAGAATAAATCGAATAGTAATTACAGCTGAATTGTTGGTAATTGCCATAGGAGTAGGATTTGGTGGCGCAGTTGTGTTGGCGGGAGAACCACTTCTTAGAATATACACTGATAGTAGCGAAGTTGTAGCCATTGGAATACGAAGATTAAATATTATCGTGCTAACATACGCATTATGTGGTATGATGGATGTAATGGTTGGAGTGTTAAGAGGTTTGGGATATTCATTTGTACCAATGATAGTATCACTTATTGGTGCTTGCGCATTTAGACTTGTGTGGATTGCGACAATATTTAAAATCGACAGATTCCATACAATTGAAACAATATATTTGTCATATCCGATATCGTGGACTTTGACATTTATAGCGCATTTGATAAGCTTTTTAATAATCAGAAGAAAACTTAAAAGAAAATGGAGCGGTTATGGAGAAGAAAGTAGAGTTGTGGGACGCGTATAATGAGGATGGAACCAAGGCAGGGTTTGATTTGGTAAGGGGTGAAGATATACCTAAAGGTTATTTTCATGCGGTTGCAGAAGTTTTTGTAATGCATGAAGATGGCGATATTCTTGTGATGCAAAGAGATTTTTCGAAACCTAACTCACCTGGAAAGTTTGAAACGGGCGGTGGTGGCTCGGTGTTAAAGGGTGAGACATTTTACGAGGGAGCAGTACGCGAATTGTTTGAGGAAACAGGCGTAAAAGCAACAGAGTTGACAGAATTGTATCATGAAGTGAGTGGCGAATGTATTTATCAGGGATATCTTTGCATAACAGATATGAATAAGGATGATATCGTTTTGCAAGAAGGCGAAACTATAGGATACAGGTGGCTTTCTAAGGAGGATTTCTTGGAGGTTTATTATTCGGATATGTATTTAAATCACTTGAGAAGATATCTTAAGGAGTTTGTGATTGATAGGAAGTTTGGTATGGAGTAAAAAAAGAGTTTGCGCTTTTGATAAAGTGCAAACTCTTTGTGATTTCAAATTATTTCTTCAACAAATCTCTAATCTCTGTAAGTAACTTAATATCTTCTGGAATTTCTGGTTCTTTAGGTTCTTCCTTAGGCTCTTCTTTAGGTTTTCTCTTCATAGCATTGATAGACTTAACGATAAGGAAAAGCACAAAAGCTGTAATGAGGAAATTAATTGTTGCCTGAATGAAATTACCAATCATGATTCTTGCATCCGATACTTCGATAGCAAGGCTCTTAAAATCAATTCCACCAAGGATAAGACCGATTAATGGTCCAATAATATCGTTAACCACTGAAGTAACGATAGCTGTAAATGCAGTACCGATGATGATACCGACAGCCATGCTCATTACATCACCTTTAGAAATAAATTCTTTAAATTCTTTAATAAAATTCTTCATATGTTTTCATCCTCCGTAAAATTTTATAAATAAACGTGAATAACATCAGCTGTAGCAATGCCTTCCATAGACGCTGTAGCTGTACCGCAAGCAGAAGCATATTTTAAAGCTAAATCATAATCGGCATCCTGCATGTAGCTAGCAATGAAGCCACCGATCATAGAATCGCCTGCGCCAACAGTATTTACCTGGCTGATTTCAGGAGCAACAACCTTGTGAGAAACACCGTTTTCATCTAAAAGTATAGCGCCGTCCTTGTCAAGAGAAACTAAAACGTTCTGAGCGCCAACGTCCTGTAAGAAACTAGCGTACTTAATAACGTCTTCACTAGATTCGATTTCAACATCAAATAATTCACCAAGTTCGTGTCTGTTTGGTTTAACGAGGAATGGCTGGTATTCAAGCGCTTCTTTTAATGCATCACCAGAAGTATCTACAATTGTATTAACCTTCTTTGACGATAAAAGGGATAAAATTTTACCGTAGACATCAGAGCCGAGTCCTTTTGGAACGCTTCCTGATAAAACAACGTAATCGCCATCAGATACTTTTTCAAGCTTCTTCATAAATTCATCAAACTGTGCAGGAGTAATAGTTGGGCCTTCTGCATTTAATTCAGTTCTAGTGTCGGCGTTAATCTTAACATTAATTCTTGAATCACCGTCAACTTCAACAAAATCAGTTTTGCAATTAATTGCATTTAACTGTCTTTTAATTTCATTTCCTGTAAATCCACCGATAAATCCTAATGCAGTGTTTTCGATACCTAAATTACAAAGTAAAATGGAAACATTAATACCTTTTCCGCCAGCTGATACCTGAGTACGGGAAATTCTATTCAACTCACCAAGTGCAATAGTGTTGGAATAAAATGTGCAATCAAGTGCTGGATTAAATGTAATTGTGTATATCATTTTATTTCACACAACCTTTCTGTTCTTATGTATTTCTTGGCTCATAATTGAGCTCTATAAAACCGCATATATATAATACCACTAAAAATGGTTTAAAAAAAGTATAAAATGTGCTAAAATTTAAATAATATTTTATTTATTTTTATAGGAGGGACTATTTATGAATGGAAATTCGATTTGTAACCATAGATTTTTGGCAGGTTTTTTAGCATTTTTAATGTTTTGGAGCTTGTTCCTTGGAGGTATTTGTCTTTCACTTAGAATGGGAGCGTTAGGCTCAGGAAGCCTCACAAAGTTTATGGAGAAATCAGATTTATATGATTCTGTATGTGAAATATTTGATGCATCTATTGAGAAAGAAATGAAGAATGGCGAACTTAATTGGATTCTCGAGAATGAGAGCTATGAAGAGATAAAAGAAGAAATG
The DNA here is from genome assembly GCA_017935565.1 of Lachnospiraceae bacterium. GTDB lineage: Bacteria > Bacillota > Clostridia > Lachnospirales > Lachnospiraceae > SVEL01. Next base: position 39,382 of record JAGBHK010000007.1, on the reverse strand, counting down.
GTTAAGATGATGTTCGTCATGATTGAAGGCAAGGACAAGGTTGACATTGCAAATCTCGTTGATATGTTCATTGGCGCGGTTGAAGAAGAAAGTGATAAACTTGTAGATGATGTTATGGGCGAAATTGAAAATGTCGGCGAAGACTTCGATGCTAGAGAGAATAAATATGTACAGAACATCATTGATACATATTCACTTAAAGTTGGCGATGAGTTCTATGATGAACTCAACAAATATGCACAACATGCTGATGAGATAGAAAAATACGAAGATGAGATTAAGGAAGAAATTGACAATAAAGTTATCAAGCCTGCAAGAGACCAGGCAGATGAGATGACTGTTGATATGCAAGCTGATTTTGATAAAAAACTCGAGAAATTCTATGACAGTGAAGGATATGATGCTGTTAAAGTTATGAATAAAGCTTTTGAAATGGTATCTATATTGTCATTGATTGCTTCAATTGTATTGTTGGGATTAGCTGTATTATATATGGTTATTATTATCCTTTTATACAGAAGAGGCATTTATGGGGCATTTTCTAAATTTATAGCGCCATTTACTGTAAGTGGTATTTTCTTATTATTATTTGGAGCAATTAAATTTGTAGCAGCGCCACTTCTTGACCAGGTTGCAAAGGATGTTGCAAAAGAATACGATGGCAATATTAAAGATATAATATTAAATATTGTTGATAAATTTGTAGATTCTATATTTACACCATTTATAATCATTGGTGTAGTTTATATCGTAATTATGATAGTTTGCATAATTATGAAGTCGATTTTAAAGGGAATATATAAGAGTTCAAGGGACGATAACAATTATAATGGTTATGGAAATGGCTACGGTAATGCAGCATATAACACAAATTATAATAATTATAATAATGGTTATAACAATCCTTATGCACAGCAGGGTGGTCAAAATTATAACCAGCAAAATATGACAGAACAGACAACTTGGAACGGATATAATAATGACAATGCAAACAACTATACAGACAATAATCAGCAAAACTAAAGATTTTTTAAATACGAAAAAGGGCAAGATTGTTGCAATAATTTTCTTCACAGTCTTGATATTGTTAGTTACATTTATTACGTATTTGATTACTGAAAATAGTAATCGTGAACCTGGAGATGGCGCTGAAGTGGCAGCTACAGTGTATGAAAATGATGAAACTGACGAAACGAGTACAAGTAGCGAGGAGACTACTTCTGAAACAGAATCTGAAACAGAAACTGAAACGGAAACAGAAACAACTACAGAGGAAGAGACGACTACAGAGGAAGAAACTACTAAGGTACCTGTAGTAATTCCTATGGACGATTTGGATGTTTCTAAAGGTGAAGATGTTGGTGAAGACGTTTTAGACGATAGAAATGAAGTCGTGGAAGACGATGAAACTGAGACAACTACGCAAAAACCAACTGAAAAACCTACACAGAAACCAACAGAAGAAACTACGGAAGAAGAAACTGTAAATAAAGAGCAGCATGATGATAACAAGGATTGGGATACACCTGTGATAGCTGGTGCTGAATATGGCGCAATTGCCCAAGGAATTGATGTTTCAAAACATCAAGGCAATATTAATTGGGCGCAAGTTAAGGCTGCAGGATATTCATTTGCAATAATAAGATGCGGTTACAGAGGATATGAAACTGGCGCATTAGCCATCGATGATAAATTCGAACAAAATATAAAGGGTGCGTTGGACAATGGTATACAGGTTGGAATATATTTCTTTTCTCAGGCCATAACAGAAAAAGAGGCTCAAGAAGAGGCTTCGTTAGTAATAAATCTTATTAAAGATTACAATATAACATATCCGGTAACTTTCGACTGGGAAACAGCGCCTGGTAGAAGAACATACAAAGATTTTTCAGTAAGCCAGATGACAAAAATGGCTAGTACATTTTTATCTATGGTGGAAAATGAAGGCTACAAAGGAATGTTGTATGGAAATAAAGGCGATTTGCAAAGATTTGATACAACGAGCCTTGCAGAAAAATACAAGATATGGTTCGCTAGATATACTACAACATATCAGTACAGCGAAACATATTATAAAGCAGGGGATGTAACTCCTGAATTGCAGTATCCATACCAAATGTGGCAGTACAAAAGCACTGGAAAGGTGCCTGGAATCGCTACAAATGTAGATATGAATGTTGCATTTTTCTCATACGAAGGTTCAGGTGTTCCGGCAAATACTATGACAGTAAAATTGAAGCAGGATACTTTAGAAATAAGACCAAATACATCGATTGAATTTATGAGCGGAATAACTGCGGTTAGCTCTTCATTACAGGATATTTCATCAAAAGTAACATATGAGATTCTTGATGCTAAAGGTGCGATAGTTGAGAAAAAGACTGCAATTGCAACAAAAGGCGAATACACAGTAAGGTATTATGTTAAGGATTTCACTGGCGTATCAGCAACTAAAGATATGAAATTAATTGTTGATGGAAGTCCTAAAATTCAGTTAAATTACTCGAAGTTGTTTTTACTTGATAGCATAAGCTCTGCGGAAATAACTAGCGAGCAGTACCTAGAAATTGTTAAGAATAAAGTGTCAGAAATACTACAAAACAATGTGATTTCAGCGTTTGATTTGGAGGGTAATGATTTAACGACAAATGTATTATTGACAGAACCGACCGATTGGTCACTTGGTACGCTTTTATTGACAAATTACACATTCGCATATAGTGTTACGGATTCGCTGGCTTATGAAGGAACTGCATCATTAGAGGTGAACTTGCTTTATCCTGTAAATGAACAAGTAGTTATATTAGCAGAAGAATTTATAGCAGATGAAGCTAATATTAAAGAGTTGATGATGAGCAATTTATCTGGCGAGAATGTAGAGGGAATTGATGTTATTTTAAGCGAGGAACTATTAACTGATATTGCAAATTCGCAGGTAAAAACAAACTACGATTATACTATAAAATATTCAATGAATTTATTAGATTCAGAATTGTATTATAGAGAATGTAAATTCATGGTTTTAGAAGAGGCAACAAGCGAAAGTGAAGAAACAAGCGAAGATGCAAGCAGTGACACTGAAAGTGGTAGTGGTGAAACTGAAAGTTCTTTAGAAATTGAAACATCAGCGGATGAAACAAATTAAGTAACAGACGAATTTTTTACGAATATAATAATTAGAAGATAATAATGGAGTGAAATATGCAATTAGTTTTTTTAACAGCCCTTGGAATAGGTGGAGCCACCGTTTTGGGCGCACTTTTGGGCTTTGTATTTGAAAAGATACCTCATAAATGGAATGACGCCATAATGGGATTTGCAGCGGGTGTAATGCTGGCAGCAGCTGTTATCGGTTTAGTTTTACCAGCAGTTGAAATAACGGGCAAAGAAAAGATATGGATTGTAGGAATCGGTTTATTTGTGGGAGCGATTGTACTTAATCTTATGGATAAACTTACACCTCATCTCCACAAACTTTCGGGTATGGATGAGGAAACACATAAAAATAATCAATCCATCAACAAAGTTTTGTTATTTGTAATGGCTATAGCTATCCACAATCTTCCGGAAGGATTGGCGGCTGGAGTAGCATTTGGTGGTGAAAATGTAGGAAATGCCATAACAGTAGCAGTCGGTATAGCATTGCAAAATGTTCCTGAAGGTATGATTATAATAGCACCAATGCTTATGGCAGGAATAAAAAAAGGAAGAACATTTTTCCTTGCAAGTTGTACAGGTTTGGTAGAAGTTATCGGTACATTTATAGGTTATCTGGCAGTTACATTGGCACAGGGAATACTTCCATTTGCTCTCGCATTTGCCGGTGGAACAATGCTCTATGTAATAAGTGATGAAATGATACCTGAAACACATAGTCATGGATACGAAAGAATGGCGACATATTCAATGATGGTTGGATTCTTCGTGATGCTTATGATGGATGTGTTTATGGGATAATGTTAGTGTAAAAACAAGCGCCCCCAAATTTGGGGGCGCTTCTGTATAATAAACTTAAGTTTTACATCTAATTATAAATATTTTATACTGAATATATCTTAAATCTTAATCTTAAAAATCAAATTCAATTTTTTTACAGTATTCCATAAAATATGATATAATATAAAGGAGGAGTTTATATCGAAATCAGTGTTGTTATTGATATTTTTACGGATTGTCTTGTGAATACATTAACAGGAGAAAGATGTAACACAGAGTATTGTTTAGTTACAGAGGTGATAAGAAAAGAAAAAGCTCTAAAATTAAGAGAACAAGGGTGGAATTTTGATTGGAGCATACCTCAAAAGATGGGATATGAAGTATATGAATTATATGTTGAAAATTCAGATGATATCCAAGGGATGATTGCTATAAAACATATATTAGACCAAGGTTATACTCATATAGACATTGTGGAGTCTGCGCCTCATAATGTGGGAAAAAATGGTAAGTACAAAGGTGTTGGTGCACATTTGTTTGCTATAGCGTGTAAACATAGTTTTATGGTTGGAAATGAAGGATATGTTCAATTTAAAGCGAAGACGAAATTGATTGAACATTATATGAAAATATTAAACGCTAAGCAGATCAATTATAATAATTTATATATTGATCAGTATGGAGCAAAAATGTTAATTGATAAATATTTCAACGAAGATAAGGAAGGTGGTTAATATTATGAAAGAAGTAAACAATGATAAGTTTGATGATTTTGGTACAGATATGATAGATGGTAGATTAACAGAGGAGTCGGATAAGAAAATATACAGATTACATGAAGCGATAAGGCTTACCGAAGAACTTGGAAGACCACTAACTGCAGAAGAACTTAAGAATTTTGAAGTGTATGATGTTGTGGCAGAAGATAATAACTATGTAATAAGTAAATAAGTAACGCCCCCAAATTTGGGGGCGCTTGTTTTTGTAAAACTATTCAGTTCTAAGGGCTACAACTGGGTCCTTCTTTGCTGCACTTCTTGATGGGATAATACCCGAAATCAATGTAAGTAATACACTAATAACAATAAGAATAATTGCCGCAGGCAATGGTAATATAGCATTTAAGTTGCCGATGCCTGTAACCTTATGAAGGATGATGTTGATTGGGATACAAAGCAAGTATGTAACCACAACACCTAAAAGTCCGGCTGCGAAACCAACAATAACTGTTTCTGCATTAAACATACCGGAAACGTCCTTCTTTGAAGCACCGATAGCACGTAAGATACCGATTTCTTTTGTTCTTTCCTGAACGGAAATCAATGTAATAACACCAATCATGATTGAAGATACAATCAATGAGATAGAAACGAATGCAATAAGTACATAAGTTATAGCATCAATGATTGTTGTAATCGATGACATCATAATTCCTAAATAATCTGTGTAAGCAATCTGCTTAATTTCTTCAACATCTTCGTTATAATCAGCAATTGCTGCTGTGATAATGTCTTTATTTTCGAAAGATGAAGCGTAAATATTGATTGCAGAAGGTGATTCTAAATCAATGTAACCCATCTTTGTTAAATTAAGTTCGTATGTTGATGTTGAGAACTGCATAAGTTCATCGTAAAATGTTGCGCACTGTGCAGTTGTGTATGTTGGTAATTCTGCATCAAATCCAGCGATAAGCTGTGTTGGGTCTGTTGTCATCATCTGAGTAGCAACATTTTTTGCATATTCTGCTCTGTACTGTTCTTCAATTGACATAGCGATTAATCCAGTCAATTCTTCGTCAGACATTGCTTCTAAATAAGCCTTGATATCTTCTTCGTTAACACTCATTTGAGAAGACATTCCTTTGATAAGCATTGCTTCCATATCTTCACGCTTCATATTAGCCATAGCAGAAGTTACATATGCTTCAACTTCTTCGGCTGGAGCGATGGATTTAATTCCAATGTAAACGGCTGGTTTTTCCATATCTGAAAGACTATTTGCATATTCGCGGAAAGCCTTTTCCTTTTCTTCGTCTGTAAGTGAGCCTGTAGTTGTATCAAAAGGAAGACCTGTAATTACGTCGATATTCTGGCTAGCAAGCTGAGCATCGATAACTGGAGCATCCTTTGATTTGTTGATAACATATTCTGTTAAATCCTTTGTGTAACCAATGTTACCTGAAAGCATTGTTGCATCAGCATCTTCGTTTGGCTTGATAATACCTGATACTTTAAGTGTTGTAGCATTATCATAGAGATAACGAAGACCACTGTCTGTCAATCTCAAATCCTCATAGAGGCCTGTAGTTTCATTGTATGAGTAACAATCTGAATTAAGGATTACCTTGTATTCCATATCGCAGATCTCTTCGTAAGACCATTTTGTCTCTTCAACCTTAAGTTCTGTACCGTTCATAGCGGCATTCATAAGGTCTTCGATATTCTTTTCAGGAAGTAAGCCTAATGCATATAATGTGATATCATCAAGTTCATTGTTGCTATCAACTACAAGAACGATTTCGTCATAACTGTTAGGCCATGTTCCATAAATTACGTCATATTGATCTCTTAATAAATCATTTACTGGGTCACCATCTTTTCCTGTAAGAAGTTCCTGCCAAAGTGGTGGTGCCATAGACATTGACATATTCATACCAGTTGAAGCACCCATGCTTTCTTGCATTGATGTCATATATGACATATCAATCTTCATATATTCCATAATAAGGTCGTAGAGAATTTCTTCTGTGTCAGAATACATTATTTCGCCATCAACATTTTTAGTGTAAACTAACAAGTCAAGGTCGTATGAATACTGGATACCATTGATTGCCTGCTCAAGGTCTGTACCTTCTTTTTCGAGTTCGTCCTCTAAGAATTCTTTAAATGACTTAAGGTCATTTTCGGTAGCTTCAAGACTGTTAAATGCATTCATCATATCGTATAAAGCAGCCTTTTTGTATACCGCATCATTTTCGTGAGAACGGTCTTCATTAGCAACATTCATAAATGTTTCCATTAATGTTGAAAGCTCGATAGTAGTAGCTTCAATTGTCAATGGATAAGATGACAATGTTGTTTCCTGCACTGCATTGATATATGTTGTCATACCCTGCGAAATAGCAAGGATAAGTGCGATACCAATGATACCGATAGAACCGGCAAAGGCTGTAAGTGTTGTACGGCCTTTCTTTGTGAAAAGGTTCTTTAATGAAAGCATAAATGAAGTAGCAAACGACATAGAAGGTTTTTTAACCTTTTTGCTTTCTTCAACTAATTTTTTTGCGTCGAGAGCCTCTTTTTTGATTTCTTCATCTGTAAGTGGCTGCGAATCATCTTTAATCTCACCGTCAAGCATACGAATGATTCTTGATGAATATTCTTCTGCAAGGTCAGGGTTATGTGTAACCATAACGATAAGTCTGTCTTTAGAAATGCTCTTTAAGATTTCCATAACCTGTACGCTTGTTTCTGTGTCTAACGCACCTGTAGGTTCATCGGCAAGGATGATATCAGGATTGTTAACCAATGCTCTTGCAATGGCAACTCTTTGCATCTGTCCGCCAGACATAGCGTTTGGCTTCTTGTACAACTGGTCGCCAAGTCCAACCTGTTCCAATGCTTTTTTCGCACGTTCTCTTCTTTCTGACTTCGAAACGCCTGAAAGTGTAAGTGCTATCTCAACATTCTGTAAAACAGTCTGATGAGGAATGAGATTGTAGCTTTGGAATACGAAACCAACTGAATGGTTACGATATGAATCCCAATCTCTGTCTTTATATTCCTTTGTAGAAGTTCCGTTGATAATCAAATCTCCGTCTGTGTATCCATCAAGACCACCGATAATGTTTAACATTGTGGTTTTACCACATCCTGAAGGTCCGAGGATAGATACGAATTCTGACTTACGAAATTGCAAATCAATGCCCTTTAAGGCCTCTACCTTACCGTCACCGGCAGGGTATTCTTTTCTAATCCCTTTTAATTCTAACATATGTAATGCATCCTTTCATTGTGTTCTTCATACTGTCGATGAAGAAATATGTTTGCAAGTATTCATCATAGCACTATTTTTATAATTCAACAATATTTAATTTGTGAAAATTTTATGTTCAGTTGATAAGAAGGTGTGTTTTTGATATAATAAGTGAATAGTTATTTAATAATGGAGGCGTGTATGTTAGCACTTATTGTAGCTTATTCGGACAATAGAGTTATAGGTGATAAGGGTAAAATTCCTTGGACATTAGAGAATGAAAAGAAGAGGTTTAAAGAACTTACCACAGGTAATGTTGTAATAATGGGCAGAAAAACATACGAAGAGATTGGAAGACCATTGCCAAATAGATATACTATTGTTGTGTCGAAAACTACAAGTTTTGAGAGTGATAATTGCACTACTTCTATGTCATTAAATGATGCTATAAATATAGCTAAAGAGAAGTTTGGGGAAACGAAAGATATATTTATTGCAGGGGGAGAACAGTTATATAAGGAAGCTATTGAATGTGTTGACAAAATGTATATCACAAAGATTCATGCTCGTATTGATGGAGATACTTATTTTCCAGAGTTTGATGAAAGTGAATTTGAACAATACATTGACGAATATGTTGAAGAAATTATACCTTATACATATATGACTTATGTTAGAAAGTAAGGACAGATAGATGAAGAAAAATAAGAAACTAAAAATTGCCTGTATATGCGCAGTGGGTGCAGTTGTTATAGGTGTGCTGATTTATTTTTTAGTTAATTCTGTATATTATATGGGACTTCATAAAAAGATTAATGTTGAACTTGGAGAAAGTCTTCCTAAAGCGGTTCAATTTTTAAAGGGCGATGGAGAAGTAAAATATATTACGGATATTTCAAAAATTGACAAAAATAAAACTGGAAAATATCAGGTAAAGATTGAGTACAACGGAAAAGAAAAAAATGTTTATATAGAGATAAAGGACACGACTCCGCCACTTGTGGAAGTTAGAGATATGGACATTTCTGTATATGATACATTGACGGTTAAGGACCTTATTGTAAAGGTTTCGGATGCTTCAAAAGTTAAGATGGAGTTTAAGGAAGAGCCTCAGTTTGGTAAGGTTGGAAGAAATAATGTTGTTATTGTTGTTAAGGACGAGTCAGGAAATATTACAGAAGCCACAGCGACAGTTGATGTTTTGAAGGTAAAGGATTATGTAGAGTATCGATATGGTGAGGCATTGCCACAGGCCAAAGATTTTATATTCAGTGATAAAGATTCTGGTAAGTTGAAATCTGATTTAGCTGATATGATAAATAAGCCTGGTACTTATTATGTGGATATTGAGATTGATGGTAAAAATTACAAAAGTAAACTTATAGTAATTGATGAAAATCCACCGACGGTTGTGGGTTGTGATGCCGAGATTTCTAAGGCTGATATTCAAAATGGCGAACCTATTTCGCCTGACCAATTTGTCTTAAAGTATTATGATGAAGATGATGTAACTATTTATTTTGTGGACAAGCCAAATTACATTGGCAAGGAAGAAACATTAGTTTCGGTTGCAGTGTCAGATACTTCGGGAAATACGACTATTATTGAAAGAAAATTGTATGTAGTTGACTATAAAGGTTTTAATGTGGAACTTGGAAGTGGCGCAGTTGATGGAAAAGTTATTGCTGATAAATTGGGTGCTTCTAGTGCGAAGTTAGTAAGTGGAAAGGTTGATACAAATAAACTTGGAAGATACAGTATTGCAGTAGAAGCAGATGGCGTTTCTATGGATATTAAGGTTAATGTAATTGACATTGCTGCACCGATGGCAACAGCAGTTTCTGTAGTTCTTGATAAGAAGACGGATATTGTTCCATCATTGTTTGTAAAAGATATAAAGGATGCATCTAAGGTTACATTAACATTTTTAAATGAGCCTGACAAGATTAATAAAGGTATACAAAATGTTACGATTAAGCTTAGTGATGAAGCTGGAAATTATTCTTATGTGAAGTCGACGCTGAATATTATGTATGATGCAATTGCACCAGAATTGTCGGGAATTTCCGATGTTTCTACATATATTAGAAAGAAACCAGAGTATCTTTTAGGTGTTAAGGCATTAGATGACACTGATGGAGAAATTCAGGTTACTGTGGATGACAGTAAGGTTAATTACGAGGTTGCAGGTGACTATGAAGTTATTTATAAGGCAACTGACAAATCTAAAAATGTAACGACACAGGCGGCAAAGGTTACAGTAATGGCCGTGACAAGAGAATTTGTTGATTCTATGGCGGATGAGATTATTGCTAAAAATATTACGGAATCAATGAGTACTAGTGAAAAAGCGTGGGCATTATTTGAATACATTCAGAACAATGTAAGATACATTAATCAGGCTGACCAGTCGAGTATTGAAAAAGCGGCTTATGACGGACTCACATTGGGAGTGGGTGATTGTTACACATTTTCAGCTCTTATTGAAGTGTTTATGCAAAGAATTGGTGCGCAAACGATATTTGTGAGTAGAAGTACCGGTGGCAATCATTATTGGCAGCTTTGCAATTTTGGAACAGGTTGGTATCATATGGATGCTACGCCTAGAAAATCAACATTTAAATGTTTTATGAAGACTGATGCAGAGGTCAATGCTGAATCTGCAAGATACTGGGTTTACGATAAAAGTTTGTATCCTGAAGTATCTACGACAGTATATAAATAGAGGTAGTAATGAGAACATTAATGGATATTTTAGATGAAATGGATTTATATGAGGAAAATATTGATAAGATGGACCTTGTAGAGGAAGGGATATTGGATTCATATTCTTTGGTTGCGCTGGTTGGTGAAATCAATGCAGAATACAAAATAACCATTCCTCTTTGGGAAATTACGCCTGATAATTTTAGAACGATTGAATCTATTGAAACATTAATAAATAAGCAAAAGGAAAAGTAAATGTCATTTGTATCGTTTGAATACATATTGTTGCTTCTTGCATGTGTAATTATGTTTTATGTATTGCCTAAGAAAGTACGATTTATTAGCGTTTTTATTGGCAACATAGTGTTTTGCTATAGCTTTGGATTTACTAATTTTGTTATAGTTTATGGAAGTATTTTAATTACATATCTGGCAGCAGTTGTGTTGAGTAAAATAATTAAATATAGAAAAAGTCTGTGCTTGATATATGTGGCGATTATGATTTTTATGCTGTTTAATTTTAAGTATCAGATATTTGGCGTAGGTATTGTGCCTATGGCGATTTCATTTTATACATTGACTTGTATAGGGTATGTAATCGATGTTTACAGAGGAAAATATAAGGCTGAAATAAATGTTTTTAAATTGGCAGCAGTATTTAATTTCTTTCCGATAATGGTGCAAGGACCGATATGTCGTTATGATGAAGTTTCGTCTGATTTTGTAAAGGTGAAATTTGATTTTGAAAAGTTTACATCGGGCGTGAAGCGGATTGTTTACGGTGTTTTTAAGAAACTTGTTATCGCTGAAAGATTAGGAATTGCATTTGAAAATTTGTCGAAGATGAATGATGATGGTACTGCTATTTTTCTAAATATATTTGTTTATGCATTATACCTTTTTACAGATTTTTCGGCGGGAATTGATATTGCTATAGGTAGCGGAAAATTATTTGGAATTAAATTGCCTGAAAACTTTAATAAACCATTTTTTGCAACTTCCATAAGTGATTATTGGAGAAGATGGCACATGAGTCTTGGCTTGTGGCTTAGAGATTATGTGTTTTATCCAGTCTCATTTTCAAAGGTGGTTGTCAGTGCCAATAAGGTGATTAGAGGAAAATTTGGAAATGCTGCAGCAAGAAAATTTCCTGTGTATATTGCCACTGTTGTAGTATGGTTTGTGACTGGAATCTGGCATGGTGCTACTGCGAATTTTATTCTTTGGGGGATGTTAAATTGCGTGGTTGTAATTATTTCTTTGGAACTTGCGCCACTTTATAAAAAGTTTAATAAGCGTTTTAAATTCACAGAAGGCAGAGTCTATGGAGTATTTAGATGTGTTAGGACTTTTATGTTGATGGGTGTGCTTAGAATGCTTGATTATAATACGGTTGGAGGATATTTTAAGTCATTATGGCTTATGATTTCGGATTTTCACATTTCAAAAATTTTTGATATGAGTTTAGGAATTGCAACGGCAGATGTGGTTTTAGTGCTTGTATGTATGTTTAGTTTGTTTGTGATTTCGCTGATTAAAAAAGATAGAAAACGCGGAATTATTGCGTCATACGCAATGATTGCAATTATGATTTTTGCGACAGTTATTTTTGGTATGTATGGTATAGGTTATGAAGGAAAAGAATTTATTTACATTAAATATTAAAATGTTAATAAAAATATTTGGAATCTTTGTGGCATTAATAGTACTTTTATTGATGGCGCAAAGACTTCTTATGCCTAAATATACTGGGAAAATGGCAGAAGGCGCGTTGACTGGTGAATATTATGAAAGCAAGAAAAATCACGATGTAATATTTTTTGGTGATAGCGAGGTCTATTACAATTTTTCGCCAGAGGTTCTTAATGAAGAATATGGTATTAATGCTTACATTCGTGGTAATGCGAATCAAACAATGTGGCAGTCTTACTATCTTTTGATGGATACATTGCGCTATGAAACACCAAAGGCGGTGGTTGTAAGTGTTGCTTCACTTATGAAAGAGGAAGTAGAAGGTGAAGCGTATAATAGAATGATGCTTGACACGATGGAGTGGTCAGAGTATAAATATAGTTGTATTAAGGAGTCTATGACTGAAGAGGAAAATGTGATTTCATATGTATTTCCGATATTTAGATATCATTCTAGATGGAATGAATTATCGAAGGATGATTTTAAGTATTTCTTTGGTGAACCTAATGTATCAAAAGATGGTTATTTAGCGCGCAAAGAGGTTGTGCCACTTACAAGATTGCCTGCTGTAAAGCCACTTTCGGATTATGAATTATCCCAAAAAGCGCTTGAATATTTGGATAAAATTAAAGAAATTTGTGAAGAAAAAGATATAAAATTAGTGTTAGTGAAGTCACCTAGCCAGTACCCTTATTGGTATGAGGAGTGGGATGCGGCGGTTGTAGATTATGCTTCTAAAAATGAGATTTTGTATGTGAATTTACTTGAAGCGGTTGATGAAATAGGATTGGATTTTTCGGTGGATACTTTCGATGGCGGTAAACATTTAAATATGGATGGTGCTACGAAAAATACTAAATATTTTGGAGAATTGCTGCAAAAGGAGTTAGAATGAAAAAGAAAATATTGATATATATTATGCTTGCATGTAGCTTTTTATTTGCGTTTACTGGCTGTAAGGATGAAGGCGAATACGAAGATGTAAGTGAAATAAAAGAGGAAGAAAAGAAAACATTTTCTTTCGAATACAATGGAAAAACTGTAAATATTGGTGAAGATTGGGCGTTGGTTAATAAAAAACTTGGCGATTACGAATCAATGTTTGTTTCTGAAAGTTGCGCATATCAAGGAACGGACAGATTCTATTATTATAAAGATTTTGAAATTATGACAAGTGAGATTGATGGCAAGGAGATTCTTACCAATATATACATTGACAAAGAGAATGTCAAAGCGGTTAATGGAATCTGCCTAGGAATGGGACTTTCTGAGGTGGCAAAAAATATGGGACCAGCCGATAAGTCTACGGAAAAGGCATTGATTTATTATGGAAGCAATGTGAATGTGCAGATTAGTTTGCAGAATGATAAAGTGATAGGGGTGGAGTATTATTATGAGACACAATAAGATGGAAAATGGTTACATGAGATATAGCAGAATATCATATCGTTTGAAATTATATTCAAAAATGTATGCCGAAAAGCCGGCAATTGTTTGTGAAGATGATTCGATTACATTTTCAGAATTATTTGAAAAATTGGAGAAACGAGGTGAAGAACTGGTAAGTCAAAACATAAAAGTCTTGTACATTAAAAATATAAGATGCATTGACACAGTTATTGATATGCTTGCTGCAGTATGTGTTATGATTCCGTATCAGATTGTGGATGAAAATGCAGAGTTAGAATATGATGTACCAGAGTATATAAGGTGGAACATCCCAATGTACCTAATAAAAACATCAGGGACTACCGGTGAAAAGAAGACTGTGACCAGGTATTTGGATGATTTTGAATGGTTTATGTTTAATTACAAGGAAAGAATAGGATTTAAATCGTCGGATGTTATATTGAACCAGTTGGATTTTGCATTTGATGCGTCCGCTAAGGATATATATGGAATGGCATTTAGTGGCGCTACGCTTGTTATCGGAAATAGAGAAAAATTAAACTATCCGATAGAGTTTTTAAATACTGTTAAAAAGTATAATGTGACTCATTTTCAAACAACACCATATTTTGTAAAGTGCATGGCGAAAATGGATGCATTTGCAAATGAAGCGCCTAACCTGAAAGCTGTGTTTTTGGTGGGCGATGTAATGAAGTCGAAGTATATTAATTATTGGATTGAAAAGATTCCAGGTGTGGTGATTTTTAATTTGTACGGAGTATCGGAAAGTACAGGGAGTCATATGATTTTTAAAACAAAGAAACCGATTGAGTTGGAATATGTTCCTTTAAGTACTAGGTGGAATAATAGATCGTATATAGAAACGGATGGTGAAATAGTATTATACACGCCTTCGGGTAAACATTATTCAGGTGATTATGTTTCTGTTATTCCGCGCAAGACTCAAAGGGCGAAAGAATTATGTATGTTTGTTGGACGCAAAGACAATCTTCGAAAAATACGAGGTTATCGTATAAGTTTAGAGGAAATTGAGCGCGCAATGTGCAACGCTACGGGCGTTGAAGATGCAATATGTGAAATTGTAGAAGATGAAATATATGCGTTATATGAGGGTGATAGTGATATGAAGGTGATTAAGAAGTCGTTGAAATCATTATTACCTGAATATTGCCAACCAGTTCATTTGAAGCAGGTTGATAGTTTACCTGTAAATGAAAATGGCAAGGCGGATAGAAAGAAAATAATAGAATTATTTGAGTAGAGTTTGCTCTAAGTTTAAAAGGAGTTGCTTGCGCAACTCCTTTTTTCTAAATCATACCACCATCCATAGTAATAATCTGTCCAGTCATATATATTGGTGTGTTTGCAATATTCACAATCATATCAGCAGCTTCGATAGCTGACCCGAATCTGCCTGCTGGGATTTCTTCGGCGAGAGCTTCTCTATCTTCTTTTGATAAAAATTGATTCATTTCAGTGTCGATAACTCCGAATGCGATTGCATTTACACTGATACCACTTGGGGCCAATTCTTTTGCCAACGCTTTTGTAAATGTATTAACCCCGCCTTTTGATGCTGAATAAGCAACCTCACAAGAGGCGCCAACATTTCCCCACATAGAAGATATGTTTATTATTCGGCCATATTTTTTATTTACCATACTTGGAATAACAAGCTTGCTAAGCATAAACATTGATTTCAAATTTGTATCTAAAATATTGTCCCATTCTTCGTAACTTAAATCCTGTAAAAGGCCAATATGCGAAATACCTGCATTGTTTACAAGAATGTCAGGCATTAAATTATTCGATATAAGGTATGGTTTTAAAATGTTTTCAATATCTGTGGGACTGCTAACATCGCACTGAATCGTGTGAACTGTGGTGTTATATATACGAGTTTCTTTTGCAATCTCATTTAATTTATCTATATTATTTTTACAGATTAAGATAAGGTTATATCCTTCTTTTGCAAATGCTTTTGCAGCAGCCGCGCCAATTCCGCGAGATGCACCGGTAATTAATACTGTTTTGTTCATGTGGATTCTCCTGTGAGTTTAATGGGTGTTTTGATTTGTATTATAGCAGAAAACGATGTAAAGTTGTAGTGTAAATGGAAATTTTATGATATAATTTCGTCACAAGCTATTGTAAGTATGTGGAGGAGTTACGTTATGAAGAAAAAGTCAAAGATTATAATTATAATCGGAACAGTGTTGCTTTTGGCAATTGTATTTGTAGTATTGGGATTACATTTTTCTAAAAACTATGTAAAAATAGATGATAATAAAAAGATAATACAAATGGCAAAAGAGTACATTTTAGACATCAATGAAAATGTTGAAATTGTTGAAACATCAGATGTTGTTAAAAATGAAAAGTTAGGTCTTATCGCTGTGATTGTAAAGTTTGAGAAAGAGGACGAAGAATGCGCGGAATGTGTCTATTTGTCAAGGTCTAAACATTTTGATAACATGTATGAGATTCAAGGTGCGTTAAGTGTGGAGAGTGGTAAGGTTATAGCTGACAGTCAAAAAATAAATGGAAAATATGTTGCATTTGTTAGGGGTGTTGATATTCCTAATGACATTTCAAACTATAGTGTAGAAGAATTGGATTGTACAGGTACTGTTGAAAATGGTTGGTGCATAGAAATGATAGAAACAGATAGCCTTGACCATTATGATGTGACTATTGAATAAAAATATTAATGAGTGGAATAGAATATTCTTGCTAAAAATAAGATTAAGTGGTATAATACATATATCAGTAGAGTATCGTGAACGTGAGAATAGGGGTATTCTACAAGTTTAGCTAAAAAGGAGTGGACATCATGCGTTACATTATTACAGGAAAAAATATTGAGGTTACAGAAGGGTTGAAATCAGCGATTTATGACAAGTTAGGAAAACTTGACAAGTATTTCGCAACTGATACGGAGATTACAGTTACACTTAGTGTAGAGAAGGAGAGACAAAAAATAGAAGTTACTATCCCGGTTAAGGGAAGTATTATTAGAGCTGAAGAAGTTAGCAGTGATATGTATGTATCTATCGACTTAGTTCAGGAAGTTATCGAAAGACAGTTAAAGAAATATAAGAATAAAATCATAGAAAAGAATCATGCAAGAGAATCATTTGCAGCAGCTTTCTTTGAAAAGGAATATGATGAAGATGATAACATCAAGATTGAAAAGTCTAAGAGATTTGCAGTTAAGCCTATGGATCCAGAAGAAGCTTGCTTACAGATGGAATTATTAGGACATTCATTCTATGTATTTAGAAATTGCGACACAGATGAGATTAACGTAGTGTACAAGAGAAAAGGAAACACATATGGTTTAATCGAACCAGAATGTTAGTGATAATGAGCCAAGCGACGTGAGACGCTTGAAAAAATATGGAAGGAGTTCAACCTTTGTTTACGAGGAGGTTGAACTTCTTTTATATTTTTATTGAATATATTGCTAAAAAGTGGTAGAATTATATAAGTTGTGGAAGTATATCCAAAAGTAAGGAGCCCACGAAAAATAAGAAAATTTGAGAAAAGATAATGGAGATAATGAAAAAATGGGAATAATAACTAAAATATTCGGAACCCATAGTGAAAGGGAATTAAAGAGAATTACGCCTCTTGTTGATAAGATTGAAGCTTTAAGAGATAGCATGATGGCGTTGTCTGATGATGAACTTCAGGGTAAAACTAGAGAATTTAAGGATAGATATGAAAAAGGAGAAACACTTGACGATTTGCTCGTTGAGGCATATGCGGTAGTTAGAGAAGCAGCACGAAGAGTTCTTAATCAGGAACATTACAGAGTGCAGCTTATTGGTGGTATTATTTTGCATCAGGGACGTATTGCAGAAATGAAAACTGGTGAAGGTAAGACACAGACATGTTTGCTTCCAGCTTATTTGAATGCTCTTACAGGTAAGGGTGTACATGTTGTTACAGTTAACGATTACCTTGCAAACCGTGATGCTGAGTGGATGGGTCAGGTTCATAGATTTTTAGGTCTTTCAGTTGGTTGTGTTCTTAATAGCATGAAGAATGATGAGAGAAGAGAAGCATACAACTGCGACATTACTTATATTACAAATAATGAGCTTGGTTTCGATTACCTTAGAGATAACATGGTTATTTACAAGGAACAGCTTGTTCAAAGAGGCTTAAACTACGCTATCGTCGATGAAGTTGACTCGATTCTTATCGATGAGGCTAGAACTCCGCTTATTATTTCAGGACAGAGTGGTAAGTCTACAAAACTTTATGAGGCATGTGACCTTCTTGCTAGACAGCTTAAAAGAGGTTCTGCAACTGAACTTTCTAAGATGGATATCATTATGAAAGAAGAAGTTAAAGAAGAAGGTGACTTTGTTGTAAATGAAAAGGATAGAGTTGTAAACCTTACAGCTGATGGTGTTAAGAAGGTTGAAGAATTCTTCCATATTGAAAACTTTGCTGATGCAGAAAATCTTGAAATTCAGCACAATATCATTCTTGCGTTGAAGGCTCATAACCTTATGTTTAGAGACCAAGATTATGTTGTTTCGAATGACGAAGTACTTATCGTAGATGAGTTTACAGGTCGTATTATGCCAGGTAGACGTTTCTCAGACGGTCTTCACCAGGCTATTGAAGCTAAGGAACATGTAAAAATCAAGAGAGAAAGTAAAACTCTTGCAACTATTACATTCCAGAACTTCTTCAATAAATATGAGAAAAAAGCTGGTATGACAGGTACTGCTCTTACAGAAGAACAGGAATTTAGAAATATCTATGGAATGGACGTTGTTGAAGTTCCAACACATAGACCAGTTGCCAGAATTGACTATGATGATGCAGTTTACAAATCAAAGAGAGGTAAACTCAATGCTATCGTAGAAGAAGTAGTAGAGAGCCAGAAGAAAGGTCAGCCTGTACTTGTTGGTACTATTACTATTGAATCTTCAGAGGAAATTAGTGCGCTTCTTTCAAAGAGAGGCATTAAACATAGAGTATTAAATGCTAAATTCCACGAACAGGAAGCTGAAATTGTAGCAGAAGCAGGTATCCATGGAAATGTTACTATTGCTACAAATATGGCTGGTCGTGGTACTGATATTAAGCTTGACGATGAAGCAAAGGCTGCAGGTGGTTTGAAAATTATCGGTACAGAAAGACATGATTCAAGACGTATTGATAACCAGCTTCGTGGTCGTTCAGGTCGTCAGGGTGACCCAGGTGAATCAAGATTCTTCATTTCATTGGAAGATAATATTATGAGATTGTTCGGTTCAGAGAGAATGATTGCTGTGTTTAATGCGACTGGTGTATCTGAAAATGATAGAATTGAGCACAAAATGCTTTCTCATGCCATTGAATCGGCTCAGAAAAAGATTGAAAATAACAACTTTGGTATCAGAAAGAACTTGTTAGAATATGACCAGGTAAACAACGACCAGAGAGAAATTATTTACAAAGAAAGACTTCGTGTTTTGAATGGTGAAAGCATGAGAGATTCTATTTTGAAGATGATTTCTGATGTTATTGAAAATAAGGTTAATATGTGCTTCACAGATGAAAATCATTCATCAGAGTGGGATATTGACGAACTTAATGGCTTAATTAAGCCTGTATTTGATATTGACGTGGTTGAATTACTCGGCGAAGATGTTAAGAAGGGTATGAAGAAACAGGCTCTTGTTGATAAATTGGTTGAAAAGGCTGTTTCATTATATGAAGCAAAGGAAAAAGAATTCCCGGATATTGAACAGTTCAGAGAATTTGAGCGAGTTATTCTTCTTAAGGTTATTGATAGAAAATGGATGGATCACATTGACGATATGGATCAGTTGCGTCAAGGTGTTGGCTTACAGGCTTATGGTCAGAGAGACCCAGTTGTTGAATACAGAATGAGCGGTTTCGATATGTTTGATGAGATGACTGCAGGTATTCAGGAAGATACTGTTAGACTTCTTCTTCATGTTCAAGTTGAACAGAAGGTTGAAAGAGAGCAGGTTGCTAAGGTTACAGGTACAAATAAGGATGATTCAGTTGCAAAGGCTCCAGTTAAGAGAGCAGATGCAAAGGTTTATCCAAACGATCCTTGTCCATGCGGAAGTGGCAAGAAATATAAGCAGTGTTGCGGACGTAAATAACTCTCAATAGTTAAAATAATAATAAAAAAGAGGTGATATTAGTGGTAGAACTTGATCAGTTTAAATATACATTAAACGGTTACCAAACACCATTAAATGAATTGAGGGATTCACTTTGACTTCGCTCATAAGAGTCAAAGAATTACTGAAATAGAGGCGAAGATGGAATCGCCAGATTTTTGGAATGATGCAGATAAAGCACAAGAACTTGTAAAAGAAGCAAAGAATCTTAAGGATTCTATATTGCAGTTTGAGTCGATTAAAACAAAGTTTGAGGATGTGGAAACGCTGATTCAAATGGGTTATGAAGAAAATGATGAGGCACTTATTCCAGAAATAGACGAATTGTTGAAAGAATTTATTGCTGAATTTGATGAAATGCGAGTTGCAACCTTGTTATCTGACGAGTATGACAAGGACAATGCAATTTTAACATTACATGCAGGTGCAGGCGGAACTGAATCTTGTGATTGGGCGTCTATGTTATATCGTATGTATTGTAGATGGGCAGACCAAAAGGGATTTTCGTATGAAGTTATTGATTTCCTTGATGGTGACGAAGCTGGATTTAAAAGCGTTACATTACAGATTAATGGTGAAAATGCTTTTGGTTATTTGAAATCAGAGCGTGGAGTTCACAGGCTCGTAAGAATTTCACCATTTAATGCGGCAGGAAAGCGTCAGACATCATTTGTGTCTTGTGATGTTATGCCGGATATTGAAGAAGATGTTGATGTGGAAGTAAATGAAGATGACCTTAAAATT
The DNA here is from genome assembly GCA_017935565.1 of Lachnospiraceae bacterium. Classification (GTDB taxonomy): domain Bacteria; phylum Bacillota; class Clostridia; order Lachnospirales; family Lachnospiraceae; genus SVEL01. The sequence goes on along the minus strand of JAGBHK010000007.1, from coordinate 18,758 downwards.
GACACATATCGTGCCAGTGGTGCAGGTGGTCAGCATATTAACAAGACATCTTCAGCTGTTAGAATCACACATTTACCTACAGGTATAGTGGTTCAGTGCCAAAATGAGCGTTCTCAGCACAAAAACAAAGATAAAGCTATGAAAATGCTCAAGTCTAAACTTTATATGCTTAAACAACAGGAAAATGCGGAAAAAATGTCTGATATTCGAGGAGAAGTTTCAGACAATGGCTGGGGAAGCCAGATTCGTTCTTATGTAATGCAGCCATACACCATGGTTAAAGACCACAGAACGAACGAAGAAGTGGGAAATATACAGAGCGTGCTCGACGGTAATATTAACCCATTCATTAATGCGTATTTAAAATGGATAAATTTAAATAAAAACAATTAAACAGAGGCAACCCTCTTAGAAAGGAGAAAATATGTTAGAGTACAAACCAGTCTTATTTAAATTAGGCAATGAAACTTATGGCGTAGACATTGCTAAAGTTCAGGGTATTGAAAACGAGCAGGATGTAATCAGAATACCAAACACAGCTTCTTACATTAAGGGAATTATGAATCTTCGTGGAAAAATAATTCCAGTTTATAATTTGAGAAATAAATTTGGTATGCCTGACGAAGAAGGCGAAAAGCAGTACATTATTGTAGACACAGGCGGAGTTACTATTGCGTTGGAAGTAGATAAGGTAGATGAAATCTTTAATGCTACAGATATCCATGACGCTCCTGTGATTGTAAAAGGTGGAACAACAGCCTATATTGACAAGGTGGTAAATCTTGGAGATAGAATTGTTGTAACAATTGATGTGTACAATCTTTTGTCAACAGATGAAAAAGATAGTATCGAGAATATGGTTAATTCCATGTATGAATAAGAATTACGAAACAGTCGTGTGTTAAGTACACGACTGTTTTTATATGGGGAATTCATTGTAGGTGGGAATTATCAAAGGTGATTTATATATAAAAATCTGCTATTAACCAAAAAACTACTTGCCATAATCACATTTATATGATAATATTCTTTGGTACAAAAACAAATGTATTTCACAGACAAACACAAACGGAGTGAAAAAAATGAGCGATAAAGATAAGGAAAACAAGTATTACCTTATTAGAAAGAGAGCAGTTCCAGAGGTTTTATTGAAGGTTATAGAAGCTAAAAGACTTCTTGATAAGGATAGTACTATGACAGTTCAAAAAGCTACGGAGATAGTAGGTATTGGAAGAAGTTCTTTCTATAAGTATAAGGATGATATTTCACCTTTCCATGAAAATGCGAAAGGAAGTACAATTACATTTGTGTTACAGATGGAGGACCAGCCGGGAATCCTGTCTAATTTGCTTAAGCTTATAGCGGCTTATGATGCAAATATATTGACCATACATCAAACTATTCCAATTAATGGAATTGCGTCGTTGACGATGAGTGTTGCCATACCGTCGTCAGGTGATATTACAGATATGGTTGATGAATTGGGCGGCAGTAATGGTGTACATTACGTAAAGGTTTTGGCTAAGGAATAAATTTTGGAGGAATAAACAATGGTAAATGTTGCAGTTTTAGGTTATGGTACAGTAGGTTCAGGTGTTTACGAGGTATTAACACAGAATAAAGAGGTTATCTCTAAGAGAGTTGGAGATGAAGTAAATGTTAAGTATGTTCTTGATTTAAGAGAATTTCCTGGTGACCCTGTGGAATCAGTATTGGTACATGACTTTGATATAATTTTAAATGATCCTGAGGTAGATATTGTTGCGGAAGCAATGGGTGGACTTAATCCAGCTTATAAGTTCGCAAAGGCTACATTGGAGGCTGGTAAGAATTATTGTACTTCAAATAAGGAACTTGTTGCAAAATATGGTCCAGAACTTATTGCATTGGCAGAAAAGATGAATAAGAACTTCTTGTTTGAGGCAAGTGTTGGTGGTGGTATTCCAATTATCAGACCACTTAACGAGTCTTTGACAGGTGATAATATTACAGAAATTTCAGGTATCTTAAATGGTACAACAAACTTTATCCTTACAAAGATGGATAAAGAAGGCTCATCATTTGATGATGTATTAAAAGAGGCGCAAGCATTAGGTTATGCCGAAAAGGATCCAACAGCAGATGTTGAAGGATATGATGCGTGTAGAAAAATAGCAATTCTTTCATCATTGGCATATGGTAGTCACGTTGATTTTGAAGACATTTATACAGAAGGAATCACTAAGATTACTGATGTAGATTTTAAATACACAAAGAAGATGAACAAGTCAATTAAACTTTTTGGTAAGAGCAAGAATGTAAATGGTAAGATTTACGCAATGGTAGCACCATTTATGATTGATGATGAACATCCTTTGTTCAGCGTAAATGGCGTAAAGAATGGTATTCTTTGTAAAGGTCCTGTTATCGATGACATTATGTTCTATGGTAGTGGTGCTGGTAAGTTACCAACAGCAAGTGCGGTTGTAGCTGATGTTATTGAAGAGGCAAGATATTTAAATTCTCACATTAAGATGGTTTGGGAACCAGAAAAAATTGAAATTGCTGACATAAAGACAGATGAAAACAAATATTTTGTAAGAGTGGAAGGCAATGCGGATGCTAAATTAGCAGAAGTAAAGGCTGCATTTGGTGAAGTTGAAGTAGTTACAGTAGATGATGTAACTGATGAATTTGCATTTATTACAAACGTAATGGCTCACGAAAAATATGAAGAAGCTGCAGCTAAAGTTTCTGGTATCAAGCAGAGAATTAGAATGGCTTAAAAATTTTATATTGGAATCGAGGATATAAACAATGAAATATGTAGTAGTTTTAGGCGATGGAATGGCTGATAAGCCAATCGAAGAATTAGGAAATAAAACACCATTGGAGTATGCTAATACACCTGAAATGGATAGATTATCAAAAATGTCTGAAGTGGGCATGGTACATACAATTCCTGAAGGAATGAGTCCTGGTAGTGATACTGCGAATCTTTCGGTAATTGGATACGACCCAAAGATATATTACACAGGTCGTTCTCCACTTGAAGCATTAAGTATTGGCGTGGATATGAAGGATACAGATATTGCTATTAGATGTAATATTGTAACAGTTTCAGTAGATGACAAGCCATATGAAGAAAAGACTATCATTGACCATAGTTCAAGTGAAATTAGTACAGAGGATGCAGCGGTTTTATTAGAAGCTGTTCGTGAAGGCCTTGAAAATGATATTTACAAGTTCTATTTAGGAACAAGTTATAGACATTTGACAATTTGGGATAAAGGTGAGGTTGTTCCTCTTACACCACCCCATGATGTATTAGGTCAGGTGATAGGTGCACATTTACCTAAAGATGAGGCTTTACGTGAAATGCAGAAGAAGAGCTATGATATTCTTGTTAATCATCCAATCAATGTGGCAAGAATGGAAAAAGGATTAAATCCAGCTAACTCGATTTGGTTCTGGGGCGCAGGTACAAAGCCAATCCTTACATCTTTTGAAGAAAAATATGGTAAGAAAGGCGTAATGATTTCTGCGGTTGACTTACTTAAAGGTATCGGTGTTGGTGCACAGATGACAAATATTATTGTAGAAGGTGCGGATGGAACATTGCACACAAATTATGAAGGCAAGGCTGACGCTGCTATTAAGGCATTGGCTGAAGATGGATTCGATTTTGCATATGTACATGTTGAAGCGCCGGACGAAATGGGACATCAGGGAAGTTATGAAAGAAAGATTCAGGCAATTCAATTCTTAGATGAAAAGGTTATTAAGAGAATTGTAGACGGCCTTGAAGCAAAGGGTGTTGATTTTAGAATGATAGTTTTACCAGATCATCCTACACCTGTATGTGTAAGAACTCATACATCAGACCCTGTACCATATATGTTATATGATAGTACAGACAAGAAAAATAATACATGGAACTACAATGAAAAGGAAGCTACAGAAGGCGGAATCTTTGTTGCTAAAGGACATGAAATGATGAAACAATTATTTGCGAAATAAAACAAAAGTGGCTTGGTACAATTGTATCAAGCCACTTTTGCTTAAAAAAGGGGATATATTAATGAAAAATGTCACTGTCTTATATCAATTTTCTGTCCGATGACATTTGCTTTATCTAAATTCTTAGCATTTTGCGCATATTTATCCTTATTATACATAATCATAGTGGTTGTTGTTCCACCTGATACGTAGGTACGTCCACATTCTGGACATTTGGATGTGTGGATAGCAACAGAAGCATTAACTACTTTACCGTCATTCATGGCGGCTTTTTTGTATGCATTGCTAACATGTTCACCTTCGTGAGCACGAACTGCGGCAGGAGCTGCACTTGGTGAAATATGAGCTGCGGACTTAAATGAAACCATTTCATCAGAGCCATCCTGGTACTTACGTTCGGCGCAAGTTTTACATTCGCCTTCAGGGAAGGATTTTATCAGATTTGGGTTATTCTTATCGGATGGATTATTAATACCATAACTTGAATAATAATCATTATATCCGCCAGAAATTCCATTTACCATAAGCGACTCCTTTCTAAAATAATCCACGAATACTTCTATAATAATATTAACATATGTATGTGATAATTGTAAATATATAAATTTGAAGAAGTTTAATTTACTAATCAAATTTCTTGAAATTTCCGTTGTTTTAAGGTATTATAAAAGGGTGTGCAGGCTAGCAAATTTCAGGCAAAGAACACACAGAAATGAAGTAAAACATTTGGATATTTTAAAGAAAATTAGTGAAGAACTTTCGATTAAATTATCGCAGGTTGAAGCAACAGTTAAACTTATTGATGAAGGAAATACAATTCCTTTTATTGCCCGTTACCGTAAGGAAGTGACTGGCTCGTTAAATGACGAAGTTTTGAGAAATCTTGATGAAAGACTTAAATATTTAAGAAATCTTGAGGAAAGAAAAGAGACTGTAATTGCATCTATTGAAGAACAGGGCAAACTTACAGAAGAATTGAAAAAAGAAATCGAAGCAGCAGAAACTATGGTAGCTGTTGAGGATTTATATAGACCATATAAGCAAAAGAGAAGAACAAGAGCAGTTGTGGCTAAAGAAAAAGGTCTTGAGCCATTGGCTACAATTATTATGCTTCAGATGACAGATGAACCACTTGAAAAGACAGCAGAAAGCTATATTTCTGAAGAAAAAGATGTAAAGACTGTAGAAGAAGCTATTGCGGGTGCATCTGACATTATTGCAGAAGTTATTTCTGATGAGGCTGATTATAGAAAATACATAAGAGAACTTACAATAAAGGAAGGTACTCTTACATCAACTGCCAAGGATGAAGAAGCAAAAACAGTATATGAGATGTATTATAATTTCGAAGAGCCTGTTGCAAAGATGGCAGGTCACAGAGTTTTGGCTATCAACCGTGGTGAAAATGAAAAGGTGCTTACTGTAAAGATTGTTGCACCAGAAGAAAGAATTATTAATTATTTAAAGAAAAAGGTTATTGTTAAGGATAATAAATATACAAATGATGTTTTGGCGGCAGTTATTGACGACAGCTATAAGCGTTTAATTGCTCCAGCAATTGAGCGTGAAATTCGAAGTGAACTTACAGAAAAGGCTGAGGATGGCGCTATAAAAGTATTCGGCAAAAACCTTGAACAGTTACTTATGCAGCCACCTATTGCTAATCAGGTTGTACTTGGTTGGGACCCTGCATTTAGAACAGGATGTAAATTGGCAGTTGTAGATGCTACAGGTAAAGTGCTTGACACAATTGTTGTTTATCCTACAGAGCCACAGAAGAAGATTAAGGAAGCTAAAGATACTGTTAAGAAGCTTATTAAGAAGTATGGTATCACACTTATTTCTCTTGGAAATGGTACAGCTTCAAGAGAATCTGAGCAGGTTATCGTTGAAATGCTTAAAGAAATCGACGAAAATGTTGCTTACATCATTACAAATGAAGCAGGTGCTTCTGTATATTCAGCTAGTAAGCTTGCTACAGAAGAATTCCCTAACTTTGATGTAGGTCAGAGAAGTGCTGCATCTATTGCTCGTCGTGTACAGGACCCTCTTGCAGAACTTGTTAAGATTGATCCAAAGTCAATCGGTGTTGGTCAGTATCAGCACGATATGAACCAGAAGAAACTTGGTGAAGCCCTTGAAAATGTTGTTGAAGACTGTGTAAATAAGGTTGGTGTTGACCTTAATACTGCATCAGCTTCGCTTCTTGAATATATTTCAGGCGTATCAAAGGTTATTGCAAAAAATATTATTACATACCGTGAAGAAAACGGTAAATTTACAAATAGAAAGCAACTTTTAAAGGTTGCTAAATTAGGACCAAAGGCTTATGAGCAGTGTGCAGGCTTTATGAGAATTTCAGATGGTGATAATCCTCTCGATAAGACAAGCGTGCATCCTGAATCATATGAGGCAGCTGAAAAACTCCTTAAGAAGGTTGGATTTAAGATGGAAGATTTGCGTGAAGGTAAATTAATCGGTCTTAGCCTTCTTGTTAAGAACTACGAAGTTATCGCTAAAGAACTTGGTGTTGGTGAAATTACTCTTCGCGATATTGTGAAAGAACTTGAAAAGCCAGCCAGAGACCCTAGAGATGAGATGCCAAAGCCAATCCTTCGTACAGACGTACTTGAGATGAAGGATTTGACACCAGGTATGATTCTTAAGGGAACTGTTAGAAATGTTATCGACTTTGGCGCATTCGTAGATATCGGCGTTCATCAGGATGGACTTGTACACGTATCGCAGATGACAGAACGTTACATCAAACATCCTCTTGAAGCAGTAAGCGTTGGCGATATTGTTGAGGTTAAGGTAATGAGCGTTGACCTTGAGAAGAAGAGAATACAGTTGACTATGAAGATGAATGGGTAGGTAATACTCCACGCACCGTAGAATCCGCTAAAATTCACCATATTCTACGCTTCGTGGGTGTGAAAATTTGTTTCAGTTTTCTATAATGAACTCAGAAAGGAGGAACCAATGGACCAAATTAAGATTGGCAAATTTATTGCCGAAGAGCGAAAAAACAAAAAATATACTCAAAGACAGTTGGCTGACATTTTAGGAATTAGTGATAAGACAATTTCTAAATGGGAGCGAGGAAATGGTTTCCCAGAGATTTCATTGTTATTACCTTTATGTGAGGAATTAGAGATAACTGTAAATGAATTGTTATCTGGAGAAAGAGTCGAGGATATCGATTACAAGAAGAAAGCGGAGGAAAATATGGTGAATATGATTAGAGAAAAAGAAGAAAATAAGAAAAAAATGTATTTGAGCTTTATAATAGGTGGAATGTCACTGGTGACATTTATTACATTGATACTTATTGTATCAGCGTATGCTGATGTGATTAGTACACCGGCTAAGGTTGCGATAGTAATTATTGCATGCGTAATGCTAGCTATTGGTGTGTATGTAGTGAGTCAGGGTGAAAGAACCATAGGATATTATAAATGCAAAAATTGTTCGGATACTTTTATACCTACTGTTGGAGAATATTTTATTGCAATGCATATGCATACAACAAGACACTTGAAATGCCCTCATTGTGGTAAAAAGACATGGTGCAAAAAGATATATTCGAAAGAAGATTAATAAAGTTAGAGGAAGTTCAAAAAAATTGAACTTCCTCTTTTTTGCTATATAAGAAAGTTCTTCGAACTTCCTTATATAGCAAAAAATGCTCCGCGAGGATGCGCACTCGCGCGAATGGAAATATGTCGCAAATGCGACCGCACTCGGCGCGAGAATTTCGCAAGCGAAATTCTATGTTATTGGTTTACATTATCTAATTAAAAGAGTATAATTATATTATATATGAGTGTGTTAAGGAGCGTGAAAAAATGAAATATAAAATTTTGTTGGCGGGAAAAAACCAGACAACTATTGATGACTTCTTTTATGTAATGAATGATAATTTTGATTGCTTGACTACATCTATGAGAAATGAGGATATAGATGCTCATTTGACGTATTTTAAGCCACATGCATTTGTTTATTGTATCGTAGAAGAAACTAGAGAAAATATTCTTAAGATAATGAATGCTCTTGATGTTTTGAAAAGAAGACATGTAAAGTTGATTTTGATTGGAGATATGGAACCTATACAGGAATTTTTGAGGTTGAAACCTGATTTGGTTACAATGTCTCTTTACAAACCTATTGCGGCAGCAACTATTTCGAAGGAATTGCTTAAGTTGTTTGAAGAAGAAAGAGCATTAGAAGAACAGAAGCGTATGGAAGAAGAACTAGAGAGGGCAAAACTTGAAGCCGAGTTAAAAGCTAATCGAACAAAAAATATATTGATAATCGACGATGACCCAATGATGCTTAGAACAGTTAAAAACGGACTTAAGGATAAGTATAATGTGGCTACGGCTGTAAGCGGAAAAATTGCATTGACATATCTTGAGAAAAAGACAGATATCGATGTGATTTTATTGGATTATGAGATGCCAGTAGAAAATGGACCAAAAGTTTTCGCGAAGATTAGAGCGATGGAAACTATGCAGGATGTTCCGATTGTGTTTTTGACGGGTATGAATGAAACGGAAAAAATAAAGCAGGTGTTGTCACTTAAGCCTCAAGGTTATTTACTTAAGCCAATTGAATTCGATAAATTGATGTATACAATTGAAAAGGTTACAGATTAATAATGCGGTGAAAGAAGGTGAGTGCATGATTGATGAAGAAGTAAAACTACAAGACCTAATAGAAGTTGATGTTTTGCAGAGAATACAGGATGCATTTTGCGAAATGACAGGTATTGCTGCGGGGGTGTCTGATGCGGATGGTGTTGCGATTACAAAAGACACTATATCTACAGATTTTTGTATGTATTTTAACAAGAAGTCACCTATTGGAAGAGCTAGGTGTGAGAAGTGTGACAAACGTGGCGGAGAGATTGCATTGGCGGTTGGTAAAGCTGTGAGTTACAAGTGCCATACAGGTTTGGTTGATTTTGCGGCTCCGATTATTGCTCATGGAAAAATGCTTGGCGCAATTACTGGTGGACAGGTTAGAACAAGTGAATTGGACGAAGAAGAATTAAGAAGAATTGCTAAAGAAATTGATGTAGACCCTGATGAATATGTGAAGGCATCTAAAAAAATCAGATATATTGAGCAAAGTGAATTAGATAGGGCCTGTAAGTTTTTGTATCAAATTTCGACGATTATTTCAAATATGGCATACGATAAATATGATTTAATAATTGCCAAGGAAGAGGTTGAGCATGCTGCACAGATGAAAGCAGACTTCCTTGCAAATATGAGTCATGAAATTAGAACGCCAATGAATGCTGTTATAGGTATGGCAGAGTTGGCGTCTCGAGAAGATTTGCCACCAGCTGCAAGGGAATATGTTGGACAGATTATTTCTTCAGGAAAAACATTGCTTACGATTATAAATGACATTCTTGATTTTTCTAAAATTGAATCAGGAAAAATCATTATGGAAAGTGAAGAATATGAGCCAATGTCACTTATTAATGATGTTGCAAATATTATTAATACTCGAATTGGTGAAAAAGATATTGAATTGATATTAGATATATCACCTACTTTGCCTAGAAGGTTGAAAGGCGATAGTGATAGAATTAAGCAGGTAATTATTAATATTGCAAATAATGCTGTGAAGTTCACTAAAAAGGGTCAGGTTGTGCTTAAAGTGTACTATGACAAGGTATCAGACGAGGAAATTAGGCTGATTGTGTCTGTTGCGGATACTGGAATTGGTATCAAAAAGCAAGATATGGACAAGTTGTTTGGTGCTTTTGAGCAGCTTGACAGCAAGAGAAATCGTAATATTGAAGGTACTGGACTTGGCTTGGCTATTTCTCAAAGAATTGTCGAGCAAATGGGTGGTGAAATCACTGTTGAGAGCGAATATGAAAAAGGAAGTATGTTTACCTTCTGGATACCACAGAAAGTATTTGATATTAAACCTTCCATTGTTATTAACAATGTTGAAAATATTCGTGCGGCGGGACTTTGTGCAAATGGATTTTTAAAGAAACATCTTGAAAAAGATATGAGTAATATGAAGATTCCGTATTTATCTTTGGAATCTGAATTAGAACTTGAAATTGTAAAGAGTAATAAAATACCATACCTCTTTATTGGACAGGGTATGTTTACTGATTATGTTCAGGATTTTGTGAGAAATAATCCTGATATTACAGCAGTTTTAATGATTGATTTTAGAAATTCAGTGAAGTTAAATATCAGCAATCTTTTGGTGGCTAAAAAACCAGTGTATGTTATGAATATTGCGTCTATTTTTAATGGGGAGAGTATTGAAACTGGCTTTATACATAAAACACAAGAGGATTTCGATTTTATTGCTCCAGAAGCAAACGTACTTATTGTAGACGATAATGTTATTAATTTAACTGTTGCCGAAGGTCTCTTGAAGCCTTTGCAGATGAATATTGAAACTGCATCAGGTGGAAGAGAAGCTGTAGATATGATTAGTAAGAAAGTTTATGATTTGGTATTTATGGACCATATGATGCCAGAACTTGATGGAGTTGAAGTTACTCATATTGTTAGACGATTTCATCCTGAATATAATGATGTGCCTATTATTGCCCTTACAGCTAATGCGGTTAGCGGAACTAAAGAAATGTTTATACGAGAAGGCATGAATGATTTTGTTGCGAAACCAATTGAAATGAGAAGCATTCTATCTAAAATTAGAAATTGGTTGCCACCTGAAAAGATAAAGAAGGTGTCATCGATAGAAACTGAAGAGGAAGTGTATGATAGTGGTATAAGCATTGAGGGACTAGATGTTAATGCTTCAATGAAATTATTAGGAACAGAAAGTCTTTTCTGGTCGGTGCTAAAAGATTATTATACAACTATTCCAATTAAAAACGCGATAATAAAGAAGGCATTTGAAGAAGAAGATTGGAAGAGATATACAATAGAGGTTCATGCATTAAAGAGTGCATCAAGACAAATAGGTGCAACTGAATTGTCTGATATGGCAGCAGAACTTGAAAAAGCAGGCAATGATAATAATATCGCAAAGATAAAGGAAGAGACGGATGCCTTGCTTGAAAAATATATGTCTTATGAATCAATTTTGAAACCATATTTCAAGGAAAAAGAATCTGCTGGTGATAAACTTATGTCCAAAGATGAATTACAAGATTGTTTGAATAATATTAGAGTAGCTTGCGAGGAACTTGATATGGATTCAGTTGATGAAATTGTAGGCAAAATGTCTGAATATAGCAATCTTGAGAAAGAAGTTCTGTTTGATAGACTTAAAGAAGCAGTTCAAAGTTTTGATGTTGATTGCTGTGAAGAAATTATTACAGAATGGAAGTCGACTCTTTAATAAAAGAGTTGCATATATGATAATACGGTGGTATAATCTCTAACGTTAATAAATAAACTATATAAATTAAATATATCTTCAGGGCAGGGTGCGTGTGCAAAGTGTACATTATTCCCGACTGGCGGTAAAGTCCGCGAGTGTAATGGTTTCATTATACCGAACCGGTGAGGTGACAATTCCGGTACCAACAGTATAGTCTGGATGGAAGAAGAGTAGGTAAGGACATTTATGTCGTTACTTGTGATTGATGTGTAAACCTGAGGAAAAATTATTCCTCAGGTTTTTTATCATATAAGAAAGTGGAGATGTATTTATAATTAAAGAAAGGAATTGAAAAAATGGAAGATTTGAAAAAGTTTATCAGTATCATGAGTAAGGAGGCGGGTTATGTCATTGCGATATTGGCATTTGTTGCGGCATTGTTTATTATTGCAATTATAAGTGAGAGAGTTCTTGAAAAAGATGATATGATGAAAATTGCGAAGACAAAGAAGATTACATTGATTGGTATTTTTGCAGCGGTAGCAGGTGCACTTATGTATTTTGAGTTTCCTATGCCATTTGCACCTTCTTTTTATGGAATTGACTTAAGTGAAGTTCCTGTAATGATTAGCGGATTTATGCTTGGACCTGTAGCAGGTGTTGCTACTGAGTTTGTTAAAATTATTGTTAAGTTGGCAATTAAGCCAACATCAACAGCGTTTATTGGTGAGTTTGCAAACTTTATTGTAGGATGTACATTTGTTATCCCTGCATCAATTATATATAAGGTAAAGAAGAATAAGAAAATGGCGACAATTGGTTTAGCAACAGGAACAGTAACTATGATTGTTGTAGGTTGTTTTGTTAATGCATTCATTTTATTACCTGCATTTGCAAGATTTTATGGTGGAATGCCAATGTCAGCGCTTATTGCAATGGGAACAGAAGTAAATGCAAACATCACAAATATGTTTACATTTATTATTCTTGCTGTTGCACCACTAAATCTTATCAAAGGTTTGTTGATAACAATAGTTGTTACATTGGTTTATAAGAAAATTAGTAAACTTATAAAAACAATAATATAGACAAAAAACTGTCAAAATGATAAACTATTTAATTAGAGATAGTTATATGGAGGCAGATAATGGAGATAAAATTAAAAATACAATTAACAGTTAAAGAAATGTATGATTTTCTAATGTCTCATACATATTCGACTTTTAGTGGATATACAGGAGTTATTTTAAGTATTTGTGCGTTGATAGGTTTCTTCTATTCGTTTGATAATGATCAAATGAATATCGCATACAAATTTGTGTTGTTGTTGACTGGTTTGTTATTTACGGTTATTCAGCCAATGATGTTATATAAAAGAGCTAAGCAACAAGTTAAACAGAATGAATCTATAAACAAACCTTTAGAGTATAACATTTCTTACGCAGGAATTAAGGTTGCGTGCGGAGATGAATCGGCAGAATATGATTGGAACCAGATTATGAAGATAACTTCTACTAAGAAAAGCATTTTGATTTATACAAGTAGAATTCATGCTTTTGTTTTACCAAAAAGAGAAGTTGCACCTCATATGGAAGATTTAAAAAAGATTGTTAGAGAAAAATGTACAGCATCTTATATTAAGATGAGATAGAAATGGAGAGAAATATGAGCACGATTGAATCATTTTCTGATAAGGATACTTATAATTTGGGCGTTGAACTTGGCAAAAATGCAGTCAAAGGTCAAATATATTGTCTTGATGGTGATTTGGGCGTAGGAAAAACTGTGTTTACAAAAGGTTTTGCAAAAGGACTTGGAGTGAATGAAGATATTAGTAGTCCTACATTTACTATTGTTTTAGAATATAATGATGGGCGAGTACCTTTCTATCATTTTGATGTTTATCGTATCGGCGATATTTATGAGATGGATGAGATTGGATATGAGGAGTATTTTTTTGGTGAAGGAGTTTGCTTGATTGAATGGGCTTCTTTGATTGATGAGATAATTCCTGAAAATGCAGTAAAGATAATCATAAAGAAAGACCTTGAAAAAGGTTTTGATTATAGAATTATAACTATTGAGCAGTAAGTGAAAGGCAAGGTTGGTATGAGAATATTAGCAATTGACAGTTCTTCGACGGTCGCTTCGGTGGCTATTGTCGAAGAGGAAAAAATAATTGGTGAATACACCATCAACAACAAAATAACTCATTCGCAAACATTGCTTCCTATGATAGATGAAATGTTTAAGATATCAGAAATATCATTGGAAAGTATTGAGGCTATAGCTATCACATCGGGGCCTGGTTCTTTTACAGGTTTACGAATTGGAAGTGCAACTGCAAAAGGGCTTGGTCAGGCACTTAACTTACCGCTCATTGAAGTTCCAACATTGGAAGCCATGGCATACAATATGTTTGCTACAGATAAGCTTGTTTGTCCTATAATGGATGCCAGAAGAAATCAAACATACACAGGCGTGTATAAGATTGTTGGAGAAGACCTTCAGATAGTGCTTGATGGTACAGCGGTTGGTATTGACGAGTTGGTTTCTAAATTGAATGAATATGATGAAGAAGTTATATTTATTGGTGATGGAATTCCGGCTTTTAAAGAGTTTCTTTTTGAAAATATGAAGTATACACCTATATTTGCACCTACACATATGAACAGACAGCGTGCTGGAAGTGTTGGGGCTTTGGGACTTAAGTATTACAAAGAAGGTAAAATAACTAATGCTTCAGATTTTAGACCTGATTATTTTAGAAAATCACAGGCTGAAAGAGAAATGGAAGAGAAGTTAAAAAATGAATAAAACATATTTTTTAAGTGAAATGAAAAATGAAGATGCAGATGCTGTTGCAATGATAGAACAGGAATGCTTTTCATTGCCATGGTCAAAGGAAGCGCTTCTAGCATCTATGGCGCAAAGTTATTCATATTTTGTAGTTGCAAAAACTGAAGATGATATTGCTGGTTATGGCGCAATATATGTAGTTGCTGGCGAAGGGGAGATAATAAATATTGCGGTAAAAGGTGAATATCGTAGATGTGGTATTGGTGAGGCTATAGTAAAAGAGTTGTTATGTGAAGGTAGAGTAAGAAAGGCTGAAAAAGTGTTTTTGGAAGTGCGCGAATCAAATGCTGCGGCTATTGCATTATATGAAAGATGTGGCTTTGAAAAACAAGGAATTCGAAAGAATTTTTATGAAAAACCTACTGAAAATGCTGTCATTATGTGGAAAGAAGCGTAATTATTACCGGTTTATGTTTTGAAAAATATATTGTACAATTTACATATCAATGAATTGTATGAACCGGAGGATGATATGCGAAAATATAAAGATAAAGAGACTAATCAACTTTCAAAAGTTTTTTGCAATAGATGTGGCAAAAAAATGAAAGTTAAAGATGGAATTATTATGGAAGGTAATTTTTCTATAGAATATAATTGGGGATTTTTCTCAAACAAAGATTGTGAGAGACATATTATTGATTTATGTGAAGATTGTTATGATGAAATGGTAAGGGAATTTAAAGTACCAGTTGATATTGAACAAAATGTTGAATTGTTGTAGAGGTAAAAAATGTTAGATGTATGTTTATTAGGAACGGGTGGAATGATGCCATTGCCAAGAAGATGGCTCACTGCCCTTATGACAAGATATAATGGAAGTAGTCTTTTGATAGATTGTGGTGAAGGTACGCAGCTTGCTATTAAGGAAGCTGGTCTTAGTTTTAATCCTATAGACATAATCTGCTTTACTCATTACCATGCAGATCACATTAGTGGGTTACCTGGACTTTTGTTGACTATGGGAAATGCTGACAGAACTGAGCCTGTTACAATGATTGGACCAAAAGGTCTTGAGCGTGTGGTTGAATCATTGAGAGTCATTGCACCAGAACTTCCTTTTAAAATACAATATATTGAATTGACAGATTCTATGCAGACAATCAATCTTAAGGGATATGAGATTGAAGCGTACAAGGTTAATCATAATGTTATTTGCTATGCCTATAATATAAAGATTAATCGTCAGGGCAAATTTATGGTTGAAAAGGCTCTCGAAAATAATATTGAAAAAGAGTACTGGAGTAAATTGCAAAAAGGTGATATTATAGAGTTAGAAGATAGGACATTGTATCCAGAGATGGTGCTTGGTGAAACTAGAAAGGGCCTTAAAGTGTCGTATTGTACGGATACCAGACCTACAGAAAACATTCCTTTGATGGTGAAAGATGCGGATTTATTAATATGTGAAGGAATGTATGGTGAGAAGGATAAGCTTAAGAAAGCTAAAGAATATAAACATATGACTTTTTATGAAGCGGCTGAGATTGCCAAAAAGGCAGAAGTGAAAGAAATGTGGTTAACTCATTATAGCCCTTCTCTTATAAGAGCTGAAGAATTTATGGACGATGTTAGAGAGATATTTGAGAATTCTCATCCAGGAAAAGATGGAAAAAGTGTTACGTTAATGTTTGAAGAATAATATGTAATGGAGTTTGCTATGAAACGAAGTATCAAATGGGTGATTACAATTACATTATTGCTTATAGTAGTGGTTCTTGTATATTATAAAGCTGTTAATGGCGATAAGATTATACAGGATGATACTACTGTGCTTTCTGATAAGGATAAATTATTAGGAAAAGATTATGTTTCCGATTTCCCAGATACTGTAGAAGATGTTTTGAGTAAAATTGATTCAAACACAATTGGTGAAGAAATGGAATCGGATTACCCATTGACTGTATGTCAGGTTGTTTCATTATTTACTAAAATTCAAAGAAGTTATTATAATGAAGATAATAGTGAAAAAGAATTGATTAAATTAGCATATATGGCTACAATACTTTTTGATAAAGAACTTATTGATAATAATCCATTCGATGAATATTTTGAAGAACTTCAAGACGAAATCGAGGGGTATCAAGATGATAATAGAATTATTTCAAGAGTTATTGTTGGAAAATCATCAGATGTGAAGTATTCGACGGTGGATGGAAAGAAATATGCATCTGTTGAGTGCATATATTATGTACAGAATGATTCTGGTACTATGAAGAATGTTACTACATACATTCTTAGAAAAGACGAAGATGGAAAATGGAGAATTTTGGGTTGGCAGTTATATCAACCTGATCCATGGGAGGCGTAACGTGGATAAAGATGTGTTAATATTAGCTATAGAGAGTTCTTGTGACGAGACGGCGGCGTCTGTTGTGAAAAACGGTAGATGCGTGCTGTCTAATATTATTTCGTCGCAAATAAAATTGCATACATTGTATGGTGGCGTTGTTCCTGAAATTGCATCAAGGAAACATATTGAAAATATTAATCAAGTTATTGATGATGCTTTAAATGAAGCAAAAGTAACTTTGGATGACATTGATGCCATTGCGGTTACTTATGGTCCTGGGCTTGTTGGGGCTCTTTTGGTTGGCGTTGCTCAGGCTAAGGCTATAGCATTTGCAAAGAACAAGCCATTGGTTGGAGTACATCATATAGAAGGACATATTTCAGCTAATTATATAGAACATTTAGAATTGGAACCACCTTTTATTTCGTTGGTTATTTCTGGTGGACATACACATTTGGTTCATGTAAAAGAGTATGGTAAATATGAGATACTTGGAAAGACAAGGGATGATGCGGTAGGCGAAGCGTTTGATAAAGTTGCTCGTTCTATTGGTCTTGGATATCCAGGAGGACCTAAAGTTGATAAATTAGCTAAGGAAGGAAATCCGAAAGCGATTGATTTCCCAAGAGCAGTCGTGGAAGGTGCACCTTTAGACTTTAGTTTTAGTGGTTTAAAATCTGCTGTTTTGAACCATATCAATATGTGCCAGATGAAGAATCTTCCTATAAATGAGGCTGATATTGCGGCGTCATTCCAACAGTCAGTAGTGGATGTGTTGGTTTCAAGAAGTATGGCTGCATGTAAGGAATATGGTGTAAGTAAGTTTGCTATTGCAGGTGGTGTTGCGGCAAATAGTGCAATTAGAGAGGCGTTTGTAAACGAATGTAACAAACAGGGGATTGATTTTTATTATCCTTCTCCTATATATTGTACGGACAATGCGGCGATGATTGGCGTTGCAGGATATTATGAATACATGGGTGGAACACGACATGGTTATGATTTAAATGCAGTACCAAGTTTAAAAATAGGAGAAAGATTGTAATGAAGAACAAAGTTATTGCTATTGTTCTTGCAGGTGGTAAAGGAAAAAGAATGGGTGCTTCGGTGAGTAAGCAGTATTTACTTATTGAAGATAAGCCCGTTCTTTACTATTCATTAAAGGCTTTTGAAGCAAGCAATGTTGATGAAATCGTCATAGTTGCAGAAAAAGGAACCACAGAATTTTGCAGAACTAATATAGTAGAAAAATTTAATATAAGAAAAGTTTCTTCTATAATAGAAGGGGGGGCAGAGAGATACAATTCTGTTCATAATGGATTGAAAGCGATAGCCGATGCAGATAAGGAATCATATGTATTGATTCATGATGGCGCAAGAGCATTAATATCTGTAGAAGTAATCAACAAGACTATAGAAGAAGTAAAACATAAAAAAGCTGTTGTCGTAGGTGTGCCGGTTAAAGATACAATAAAGGTTGTGGATGAAAATGGATTAGTAGTAGATACTCCTAAACGAGAATTGCTATGGCAAATACAAACACCACAAGCATTTTTATATGAAGAGATATTAGCGGCATATAATAAAGTAATATCTGATAATGTTCAAGGGATAACAGATGATAGTATGGTTATGGAATATTCAAACATAAGAAAAGTAAATGTTATTATGGGTGAATATGAGAATATAAAAATTACTACTCCAGATGATTTAATATATGCTACAAACACGATAAAGAAAATGTAAAAAGGAGTTAACCACAATAAAATGTGGAAAACTCCTTTTAAAAACACTATATATTGTGGATAAAAAATAATTTAAAAAAAAGATAAAAAAATTAAAAAAAGTTGTTGACAGAAAAAAAGATTAATGATAGAATATCACTTGTCGCTGACGAAAAGCAGATGACACAAACTAAATAAGAAGCCTTGGAGAGGTATCGAAGTGGTCATAACGAGGCGGTCTTGAAAACCGTTTGCCTTCACGGGCGCGTGGGTTCGAATCCCACCCTCTCCGTTCGCAAAAGTCTAAAAAAGATTTTTGCAAAAAAATAAAAAAGTTGTTGACAAAGATTTGACAGTGTGATATTATTAGCAGGCTGTCGCAAAACAGCAACAAACTGAACATTGAAAACTGAACAATAAACCATCCCTGAAAATTTCTTACAATGAATTTTCAGCGAACTCATCGAAAGATGATTTCTCAAACAGTAAACAGATGGATGAAATAGCTAACGTTATTTTGATTCATGGATTTTAAACTTTAAGCTAAGCAG
>JAGBHK010000002.1 GCA_017935565.1 Lachnospiraceae bacterium | reverse complement strand
TGAAAAGGCAGAAAACAGAGATGCATTTGAGAAACTTCTGTCGGAGCTTGCTATTCCGCAACCTAAAGGACAGGCTGTTATCAATATTGAAGACGGTGTAAAGGCAGCAGAGGAAATTGGATATCCGGTGCTTGTACGTCCTAGCTTTGTACTGGGTGGACGAGCTATGCAGATTGTAGCTAAAGAAGAACATTTGCGTCACTATTTAAAAACTGCTGTGGAGATTGATGAAGATAAGCCAGTGTTAGTAGATAAATATATTTGCGGAAAAGAAGTGGAAATTGATGCTATTTGTGATGGAAAGGATGTGTTTGTTCCGGGAATTATGGAACTTGTGGAAAGAACTGGAGTACATTCGGGAGATTCCATCAGTGTATATCCAACCTTTAGTATTTCAGATAAAGTGAAAAATACCATATTGGAGTATGCAAAAAAACTGGGCATCGGAATTGGAATTATCGGATTGTTTAACATCCAGTTCATTGTGGATAAGGATGAGAACGTATATATTATTGAGGTAAATCCACGCTCTTCGAGAACTGTTCCGTTTTTGTCAAAAGCAACCGGATATCCCCTTGCTGATATTGCGACAAAAGTAATTCTTGGTAAAAGTTTGAAGGAACAGGGAATTAATATTATCTATCCGAAAGAAAAAAAGAGATGGTATGTAAAAGCACCTGCATTCTCTTTTGCAAAGCTAAATGGTATGGATGCATATCTGTCACCGGAAATGAAATCTACAGGTGAAGCAATTGGCTATGATGAAAAACTTCCGCGTGCTATGTATAAGGCTTTGATAGCTTCTGGTGTTAAGATGCAGAACTACGGAACAGTAGTAGTTACGTTGGCAGACGAGGATAAAGAGGAAGCGTTGCCTCTTGTAAAGAGGTTTTATGATATGGGATTTAACATTGAAGCAACAGTGGGAACTGGTGAGTTTTTAAAGTCACATGGCATTCGTACACGTATTCGCAGAAAACTGAGCGAAAAAAGTACAGAAATTCTAGAGGCAATACGTGCTGGATATGTAAGTTATGTAATTAACACTCGAGCAATTTTATCCGGTATCCATTATGAAGATGGTTTGGCAATCAGAAGAACTGCCATAGAGAATAATGTTACTATGTTCACTTCTTTAGATACTGTCAGAGTATTGCTTGATGTTCTAGAAGAGATAACTATAGGTGTATCATCAATAACGGAATTGGAGTAATTATGAAGTGGTATGATGAAAGAGTCTATAAATCTTATCAAAATTTATATAAAAATAATTTCTAACTACTTGACCTTACTTTTAAAAAGTAATAATATTGATTACTGTGTGAAAAACTAATATTTTAGGAGTTTGAAATGGAGAAAGTAAAGTCATTTGTTAAGAAAAACGTAGTAATGGTTATTGCCTTTGTGGCAGCAGTTATCACAAGTATAATCGTGCCACCTGATAGAGCGTATCTTGGATATTTTGATTTCAAGACATTGACATGTTTGTTTTGCGTGTTGGCAGTTGTGTGCGCATTAAAGAATATTAATTTCTTTTATATGCTTGCCCGTAACATAGTAGAATTGACTCATAATGTAAGAATGAGCGTTATAGCGCTTGTGTACATAACATTTATTGGCTCAATGCTTATTGCAAATGATATGGCTTTACTTACATTTTTGCCACTTGGATACATAGTTTTGAAATCAACAAATAACGAAAAATATATGGCATTTGTATTTATAATGCAGAATATTGCTGCTAATTTAGGCGGTATGTTGACACCATTTGGCAATCCACAGAACTTATATTTGTATTCGAAATTTGATATTCCAAATAATGAATTTGTTATGATAATGGCGCCGGCATTTATTGTATCAATAATATTGATTACGATTTGTTGTATAGTGTTTACTAAGCCAGAACCTTTAGTGCTTGATGATGAGAAGTTTTCAATCAATAAAAAGAGATTGGCGTTGTACCTTGTATTGTTTGCATTGGCTATTGCCATCGTATTTCGTGGAGTTCCATATGTCTTAGGATTGGTAATTATTCCGGCAGTGCTTATGTTTGCTGATAGAAAGGCACTTAAGATGGTTGATTATCCATTGTTATTTACATTTGTATTCTTCTTCATTTTCTCTGGAAATATGGCGAGAATTGAGGTTGTTCAGGAATTCTTTGGTTGGCTTCTTGAAAAGAATACACTTGTTGTTAGTGCATTGTCATGTCAGTTTATTAGCAATGTTCCTTCAGCGATTTTGTTGTCACAGTTTACAGATAATTATGTAGAGTTGCTTCTTGGAGTTAATATTGGTGGTGTTGGTAGCCTTGTGGCATCCCTTGCCAGTCTTATAACATTGAGAGAGTATAGTAAGCATAATGCGGGGAAAACTAAAAGATATGTGTTACAGTTTTCAGCATTCAATTTTGCGTTTTTATTCATTTTGTTACTGTTTATGACAGAGTGGAATGTGTTGATGAGATAGTAAAAAAATAAAAATGATTATAAATTCAGGAAATAGAACGGATATTATCCTTAGCAGGTGACAAGATACAAATTGTCGCCTGCTTTTGTTGACTGTCTTGCTTTTTGTACTAAAAATCCTGAGCCTATGCTTGATAGGTTAGATGAAATAAGAGATTTCAATCAGTTCTAGTTTGTAACAATTAAGCCATATGGCAATATTTAATTAAAAAAACATCCGCAGAATAATATAAAATGCGGATGTTTTTTTGAATTAAATATTGACATATGAATTCTGTATGTAGTACAATTTAGAAAAGCATCCGCAAAACATTTCGGAGTGCGGATAAAAATTCAAAATAAGGAGTTGAAAGTTATGAAAACACGTGCGGAATGTCTTGAAAAATACGGGTCGGATTATTATATTGAGAAAAAAATTGAAAATGGAGAATTGTATAAAATTTGTAAAGGTGTATATTCGGAAAAAAAGTATGTTCCTGAGATTGCGGTGTTTACGTATAAATATCCTAACGCGGTTTTAACTATGAAAAGTGCTTTTTACTTTCACGGGTTAACCGATGTGATACCAGATGAATGTGAACTCGCAACAACGCGTGATGCAGCGAAAATCAGAGATGGAAAAGTAAAACAATATTTCGTTCAGGATGATTTTTTTGAAGAAGGAATTGAAACGGCTGATTATAAAGGTTATGATATTAGAATTTATAATAAGGAACGTATGCTTATTGAACTTGTGAGGTATAAAAGTAAGTTACCTTTTGATTATTACAAGGAAATAATTTTGAATTATAGAAAAATGCTTCCTAAATTGGATATGCAGAAAATTCAGGATTATGCATTGATGGCTCCGAAGAGTAATAAAGTGCTTGCTATTATACAGATGGAGGTACTGTAATGATAAATTTGGAAAAAATGTCGGAAAAATATATAGATGCCGGTTATTCAGACCGAAATGCCGATGCGAGAGTTTGTCAGGATATTGTACTTAAGGCTGTTGAAAAAAGCGATTTGGGACGGAATGTAACAATAAAGGGTGGTGTTGTAATGCGTAGTATTACAGGAAATCTGAGAAGGGCTACAGAAGATTTGGACTTAGATTTTATACGATATTCATTGGAAGATGATTCGATACGACATTTTATTTCCAAATTAAATTCCTTAGATGGAATCACAATTGAAATTAAAGGTAATAAGATTGAGCAACTATCTCAGCAAGAGTATAGTGGTAAGCGTGTATTTATTGTAATTAGGGATAGCGTTGGGAATTCTATTGAGAGTAAGATTGATATTGGGGTTCATGCGAATGTGAAGATAGAGCAGGACGAATATTGTTTTGATGTGTGTATGGATGATGAGGGTGCTAGTTTGCTGATTAATTCCTGTGAGCAGATTTTTGCGGAAAAACTAAGATCGTTATTAAGATTTGGTCCTTTTTCGACAAGATATAAGGATATCTTCGATTTTTGTTATTTGATAAACCATGTGGATATGTCAAAACTTTCAGATTGTATAAAGATATATATTATTGACGAACCATCTATGAAAGAAATGGATATGGATAGCGTGCGAAGAAGAATAGCACTTATTTTTTCTAATAGTCAGTTTAAAAAAAATGTAGAGAATTCTGGAGACAGAAATTGGTTGCAGATGGATGTTGGAGTTGCGTTTAAGATGATTCAAGATTTTTTGGAGACGATTAATTTGTAATGAAATACAAGGATTGAGGTACATATAATAACAAATCAATTACCAATTGAGTGACATTCACACATTCATTTGCTACAATTTGCATATGAAATTTAACACAATATGGAGGTGGCAAAATGGTAATTGGAGAAGTAATAAAGAAACATCGTTTGGCTAAAAACATAACACAAGAGGAAATGGCCAACGCATTAAATATAACACCACAGGCGGTTTCTAGGTGGGAAACAGGAATATCTTATCCGGATGTTGCAATGATTCCTCATATATCAAAATATTTGGATGTATCTGCTGATAAGTTACTTGGGTGTGAGAATATTGTAAAAAGTACTCCTGAGGAACCATTAAATCAAAGTCAAATAGACAGCATTTTTGATTATATTCCAGGTAAGGTTGGGAAAACAAAGAAAGTATTAGTTGTTGACGATTCTGATTTTATGCGCAGGATGTTAAAAGACATACTTTCTAAAGAAGGACATGAGATATATGAAACCAAGGATGGAAAAGAATGTTTAGATTTTCTTGAAAATGAAGAGGTTGATATATGTATTTTAGATATTGCAATGCCAGTGATGGATGGTATAGAAACTTTGGAGGTAATTAGAGAGAAATATCCAAAGTTGAAAATAATTATGTTATCAGCAAAATGTACAGAAGATAATGTAAGAAGAACTCTAGAACTTGGAACTGATGGATTTGTGGCAAAGCCTTTTGCGGCAGGAAGTATTATAGAGAGAATGTGTTAAGATTTTGGCAAAAGCCCCGTCTATTCTTGGAATAGATGGGGCTTAAATAGTTAATTAAATAATGTTATATATCTAGAATTAGTCCTAATTTGTGAACTTATATCTTCTGGCATACATGAAAGAATATCTTTAAAATACTCAGATTTAAGCATGACAACAGGAATTGCTGTATTATTAACTGAAGTGAGTAGCGGCGCATCGAAATGATCATTTTTAAAACATTCATCGTGTTGCAGTTCTAAATAATTTGTATAGTGTATAAAAGCGGAATCAAAATATTTAAGGGCATTATCATAATCTTTGATATTACAAGCAATTCGTGCGCAGGATAAATAATTCATGCAAAAATCGCTATGAAATTTGCCATAACATTTTTCGCCAAAGATTCTTTCATATAGGTGATGAATTGATAAGAGAATATCAATACCCTCTTTAGAATTCGCTAATTTTTCGTTTTTGGTTACTGCGAATTCGATTGCATATCTTAACTCATGAAGCAGTGATAATATAGCTTCGCCTTGATATTGTTTGCCATTCTTTTCATTGAAAAGTGGTGCTAATAAAACTTCTCTACTCATTCTGACTTTAGGTTGTTCCAAAGCCTTTTTTTCGGCTTTATCATATTCACCCATCATAGAGTATGTATCTAAAAGAGGAATAATAACGTCGTTATTTTGTTTTGACAATTCTTCATAAAGATAAGCAGCTTCTTTCAAATATATATTGGGTTTGTCAGTTTCTTTGAGCCCTTTTAATTTTAATGCATAAGCTAAGCACATTTGTAATTCTGGTTCTGCGGGAAATTCTACAAGGGCCTCTTTCATAAAACAAATACATTCTGCTATGTCACTATCATTGCCTGTAAGGAGCCTATTTCCTTTTTGGATATAATCTTTTATTTTTTTGTCTCGGTCGTTGTTGTAGCCAAACAAGGCATCTATTGTGGTATGGAAATAATTTGCGATGGCAGGAATCATACTCATATCAGGATAACCACCGTTTGATTCCCAACGAGAAACAGCCTGTGCTGTGACGCCTAAAGCATTTGCCAAATCCTCTTGTTTTCTGCCGTCTCTTTTTCGTAATTCTTTTATTTTTTCTCCGAGTTTAATCTGCATTTTTTATGCCTCCTAATTTGTTTTCACCGGTGTAAGTAAAGTATAGCAAATGAATTATGACGAATCAATTATCAATTCGTTGTTTAGCAATCAAGTAATCGTTGACTTTTAAGAGAAAAAATAGAAGCTTTTTAATTATCTATATTGATATGTTTAGAAATCTTGATATAATAAATATATGTGAATTTTGAATGGAGAAAATTATTATGTTACGATTAAGACCATATAAAAAATGTGATGCAAAATACATAGTTAGTTGGATAAAGGATGAATTAACCTTTAAAAAGTGGAGTGCAAATAAAATTAACAAATATCCTATTACAGCAGATGACCTCAATGCTCATTACGCCGAGCAAGATGAAAATGATTCATTTTTTGTGATGTCTGCATTTGATGAGACAGGTGTTGTTGGACAAATGCTTATGAGATTTCTTGATGAAGATAAAAAGGTACTTAGATTTGGATTTATCATAGTGGATGATTCTAAGCGCGGTAAGGGATATGGTAAAGGTATGTTACAGCTTGCTATAAAGTATGCGACAGAGATTTTAAAAGTTGAAAAGATAACAATAGGTGTGTTTGATAATAATATGCCTGCATATAATTGTTACAAGTCATTGGGATTTGTGGAAATGCCTGAAAAGGCAGAAGTTTATCGTATTGGCGATGAAGATTGGAAATGTCTTGAAATGGAGATGAATGTATGTCAAGTTTATTCATAAATGACAAGCAATTTTATAAAAATGTAGCAAAAATAGGCATTCCCATTGCCCTTCAGGGATTAATTACCACTGGCGTAAATATGATGGATACTACTATGATTGGCAAGGTTGGTGAAACTGAACTTTCAGCAGTATCATTGGCTAACCAATTCATAACAATTTTCCACATTTTCTGTATGGGTATAGGAATGGGTGCATCTGTATTAGTTGCCCGTTATTATGGTATGCAGGATAAGAAATCGTTGAAAAGTACGGTTACTATTATGTTGCGTCTTGTGCTTGCAATGTCAGTGTTATTTTGTGTAGTGACGTTATTGATTCCTAAGCAAATTATGAAGATTTACACAGTGGAAAGTGACATTATTACTTTAGGTATAGAGTATCTAAGATATTCTATTGTTACATACTTTTTGCTGGGGTTATCATTGACCTGTACCATCGTTCTTAGAAATGTAGGGCAGGTTCACATACCTTTGTTTACATCTATTGCTGCATTCTTTATTAATGTAGGGGCAAACTATATATTTATTTTTGGTAAATTCGGTGCACCGAGAATGGAGGTTGCAGGTGCGGCCATTGGTACACTAATTGCCAGAATATTTGAGTTTGCAGTGATTTGTGGATATTTGGTTTTCAAGGATAAAGAGATTGGTTATAAGATTAAGAATCTGTTTGAACCAGTTGGAAATTTGTGGCGGGAGTATATTCGTATCAGTATTCCTGTACTTATAAGTGATGGAATACTTGCTTTAGGTAATAATTCTGTTGCAATGGTTATTGGTCGTCTTGGTGAAAATTTTGTTGCGGCAAATGCTATCACGGCGGTTACACAGCAACTTAGCTCAACAGTTATTCAGGGAACTTCGCAGGCAGGTGCCATTGTAACAGGACATACACTTGGCACAGGTGATAAAGAAAAGGCTGAAAAACAGGGATATGCATTCTTAGGTCTTGGAATTGTATTTGGTATAGTTGCAGCTACAATTATTATGATAATTAGTGGACCAATGATTTCGGCTTACAATATATCCGAAAATACGCAAAAAATTGCCAAGCAGCTGATGTGGTCAATAAGTATTATTGTATTGTTTCAGGCGACAAACAGCATTATGACAAAGGGGGTTTTACGTGGTGGTGGAGATACAAAAATGCTTATGTTAGCTGATAATATTTTCTTATGGGTGGCATCAATTCCACTTGGTATAATTGCAGGATTAGTGTTACATTTACCAGCATTTTGGATATATTTCTGTTTGAAAATTGATCAGGTGCTCAAGGCATTTTGGTGTGTAATAAGACTTAGAAGCGGAAAGTGGATAAAGAAGGTAAGGACAGCAGAAGAGATTGGAGGATAAAAATGAAAAACAAGTATATTACAATTGAAAGAGAATACGGAAGTGGCGGTACAAAAATAGCGAAGTTACTAGCAAAAGAATTGAATATTCCATGTTATGGTAAAGAGATTCTTGAAAAAGTATCGAAAAATCAGGGTGTTTCATATGACGCAATTGAAAGTTATGAGGAGTCTGTTACAAGCAGTTTTTTATATTCGGTATATATGATGAGTCAAGTTTCGTCAGGTAGCAAAGATTTGCTTACCAAGGATGGATACGTGTATGTTGCAGAATTAGATGTGATTAAAGAGTTTGCTAAAGAGGGTCCGGCAGTGTTTTTGGGACATTGCGCGTTGGAAGCATTGAAAGAATTTGATAATGTTGTAAACGTATTTATTCAGTGTACAGATGAAGAAACTAAGAAAAATAGAATTATTGAGGACTATAATGTACCAGAAAAGCAGATAGATTCCGTTAGAAAGAGATATGATAAGAAGCGCTCGAACTATTTTCATTCAAACACAGGCAAGAAGTGGCATGATATGAAAAATTATGATATTGTACTTGATAGTGGAAAGATTGGAATTGAAGGATGTGTGAAGGTGCTTAAAGAACTGATGGAGTAGAAGGATGATTAATAAAAAAATTCTTAGGATTGACACCAGATTTAACAACAGGAGAGATAAGTAAAACTAAGAAATTAAGTCTTGACAAAAAAAATTATTTTTGATAAACTTCCAAAGTTGAAAATTTAAGACAAGAATAACTAACGACACATGTAGTGCATAGCACATAAATCTGATTACGGTACGAAGTTTTTGTATTGTAAAAGTGCTATAACTATGTGTGTCTTTTTTGTCTTAAAAGAAAATAAAGAATAGGAGTTTAATGAAAATGCCAAGAAATCAATTTCAAAAAATGTTTTTTGCCTTTGTTACTGTGTTTGTGACAGTACATGCATACGTGTTTTACAGTTTATATGTAATCCATGGTGGAACCTTTATAGCTAGTACAGGAGCAACAGGCGTATTGGAGGCTATCAATATGATGGGAGGAGTTCCGGTGCTTGGAAAGAATATTCCAATCTGGGCAGTTGTCATAATTGAGTTTGTGCTTGCATACGCACTTGAATTAATGCTGGGAAGTCCATTGTCGTTCAAGATAGCATGTCATTATTTTGATCCAATAAAGAATCATCCATTTATTTTTGAAACAATGATTATTTCTGCAACAGTATTTGTAATGTGTCCAGTAATGAGCTTTATTGCAGCGATTTTATATTACCCATACAATTACATAGAATTTAATATGTTCCATTTTCTCGCAGAATGGTTAAAGCTTGTATGTTTCAATTTCCCATTTGCATTCTTTTCACAGTTGTTCTTCATTCAGCCTTTGGTGAGAACAGTGTTTAAGTTCGTGTTTAGAAAAGATATTTCTAAGAGAAACGAGGAAGTCAAGGCAAGTGAGGAGCACGGTAAAAAGGTGAAGCCACAGGACGAGACTGAGGCAATTGCAAACATTTATAAGCGTGTAGATGAAATAAAGGAAGAGTTGAGAAGAGAACTTAATGAGGAAATAAAGAAGTGTAATAATTAATAAATGATTAAAAAAGAATTGATTTATATGTGAGTATAAGCTATAATAAATCTCATATTGAGAAGGAAGAGGTGAAAGGATGTACAATTAATCTATTTTTGATAACATGAAATAATAGAGCTTAGAGTTTTCTTTTGAAATGTAAGAAAAGGAAGGCTGTTTTTGTAGTGTTACCAAAAGTGGATTGTTGTACATATCCTTTCTTTTTTGTGCGTAAAAATATGGCATATTATGTTTAATGTAGGATATTAGGATATGTATACCTTTTGGTAATCAGAATGGAGGTATATATGCTACAGATTAAGAATTTAACAATTACACATATTAAGGATAACAGAATATTGCTTGAAAAGCTTAGCTTTACATTGAATGCGGGGGATAAGATGGCTGTTATAGGTGAAGAAGGAAATGGAAAGTCAACTCTTTTGAAACTTATATATGATGAGACATTAGTAGAAGATTACATTGAATATTCAGGTGAAATCATAAAAAATAATATGGTTATAGGATATTTAGCGCAGGAGTTGCCAGATGAAGAAAAACATATGGGTGTATATGAATTTATGTGTCAGCTGTCAGTGTTTTATGATACTACACCTAAGGAGCTTGCGTCGCTTGCAAATACACTGAAAGTGCCGGTGGACATATTTTATTCAGAACAGTGTATGGGAAATCTGTCAGGTGGGGAAAAAATCAAGTTGCAGCTTGCAAGACTTATGCTTAACAGCGCTGACATTCTACTGCTTGATGAACCGTCCAATGACCTTGATATGGAGACTCTTTATTGGCTTGAGAAGTTTATTATAGATACAGAAGTTCCTATTCTTTATATTTCACATGATGAGGTGTTGCTTGAAAATACTGCTAATGCCATTATTCATATTGAGCAGATAAAAAGGAAAATGCAGACTAGAGCTACAGTTATGAAAAGTTCATATAGGGAGTATGTAGATGATAGAGTAAGGAGCTTTGCGCATCATGAGCAGATGGCAAGAAAAGAACGAAGTGAGTATGCAAAGCAACAGGAGAAGTTTAGACAGATTCAGCAAAAAGTAGAGCACAGACAGAATACAATATCAAGACAGGCTCCGCATGAAGGAAGGCTTTTAAAAAAGAGTATGCATAGAATAAAGGCTTATGAGGCTAGATTTGAAAAAGAGTTTGAAAATATGACGGAGATACCTGAAACAGAAGATGCTATATTTGTAAAGTTTGGTGAGAAGGCATATGTGCCAAATGGTAAGGCGGTGTTGGATTATTCATTGGATAGACTTGTAATTAATGATAAAATTTTAGCAAAGGATATTAAACTTCGGATACAGGGAGCAGAGAAAATCTGCATAATCGGAAAAAATGGATGTGGAAAAACAACACTACTAAAGAAAATTGCAACGGAATTATATAAAAGAAGTGATATTAAGGTTGCTTATATGCCGCAAAATTATGAAGAATTACTGGATATGAACGCTACACCTGTTGATTTCTTATCAGAAACCGGAGACAAGGATGAAATATCCAAAATTCGCACATATCTTGGAAGTATGAAGTATACACCAGATGAAATGCTACATAAAATAAGTGATTTGTCAGGTGGACAAAAGGCTAAGCTTCTGTTGTTAAAAATGAGTATGTCAGGGTGCAATGTGTTGATTTTGGACGAGCCTACGAGAAATTTTTCACCATTATCCAATCCGGTTATTAGAAATATGTTAAAGAACTTTGGTGGTGCCATTATATCAGTATCACATGATAGAAGATATATTGAAGAAGTTGTGGATAGGGTGTTGGAATTGAAGGAGGATGGATTGTGGGAGATAAATAATTAATTTTATACTAATGATTCGCTTGTTTTTGTGGTGACAATAAATGGAGAGGATGGGAATAAATGAAAGTTATATTTTTAGATATAGATGGTGTACTAAATTCAAACTTTTGGAATGAAAGTCACCAAATGGAAATTAGTGATGGAACACTTATTGAACAGGAAAAAATAGTATTATTTGCAGAACTGGTTAATAAAACTGGTGCTAAAATAGTTCTTCATTCAGGATGGAGAATGTGGTTTGATGCAAATTTGAAGCCATTACGAAACGAGTCAGAAAGATTAATGAATATGTTAGATGATGTTGGATTATCAATTTATGATGTCACACCAGATTTAACTACAGAAGAAATACGTAGGTCAAAAAAGTTTAGTCTTGTTAAGGCTGATGAGATAATCCTTTGGCTAAAATTACACGAGGAAGTAACGGAGTGGATAGTTATTGATGATTTAGATTTACATAACGAACTGATAGGAAGTCACCTGATTAAAACTGATTCTAGGGTTGGCTTGACAATGGAAGATGTGGAAGCAGCAATGAAATTATTGAATAGAGGTTGAAATGATGAATATGAGTAGTATAAGACTAATGACAATTAATGACAAAGAAGCGGTAATAGATATGATGCGAGTATTCTACACATCACCTGCGGTGCTAAGCAATGGCTCAGAAGAAATATTTCTGAATGATGTTGAGAATTGTGTAAATGACAATCCGTATTTAGAAGGTTATATCATTGAAAATGCAAATGATGTTCAAGGATATGCTATGGTGGCGAAAAGTTTTTCAACGGAGTTTGGCAAACATTGTATATGGATTGAGGATTTGTATATAAAGGATGAATATAGGGGTATGGGGCTTGGAAGCATGGCATTGAAGTATATTGAGGAAAAATATCCCAATGCGCTTCTTAGGCTAGAGGTTGAAGAAGAAAATGAGAGAGCTGTAAATACATATAAGAAGTGTGGATTTGAGGTGTTGCCTTATATGGAAATGAAGAAGTAGAATTGAACAAGGAGTGAGTATTAAGTCTGTTGGCATATGTCAACAGACATTTTATTTTAGAAGATTTTTAAAAATACACATTGTGTCAAAATGACTTTGGTGTTATAATTATAACACAATGTGTAAAACTTGAGGTCGAAAATTTCGACATCAAGTTTGAAAGAATAAAAAATGTATAATGAACAGGAGGAGTAGGTATGCAGGAAACTAAAGAAAAACAGGAAATTGTTTTAGTTAACAGGGAAACAGTAGAAAACAAAATATATAATATAAGAGGACAAAAAGTCATGTTAGATTTTGAACTTGCAGAGATATATGGGTATGAAACAAGGAGATTTAACGAGCAAGTGAAAAATAATATTGAAAAGTTTGACGAAGATTTTATGTTTAAGTTAACGAGGAGTGAAGTGGAAAACTTGATGTCGAAAAAATCGACATCAAGTTGGGGTGGAAGAAGAAAATTGCCATATGCATTTACAGAACAAGGGATTTATATGCTTATGACAGTGCTTAAAGGCGATTTGGCTGTACAGCAAAGTAAGGCACTTATTCGAACTTTTAAACAGATGAAGGATTATATTATTGAGAATCAGAATTTGATTGGAGAAAGGGAATATTTGCAATTATCGATGCAGGTATCGGATAATATACGAACTACAATGGAGTTAAGGTCTGATTTGAATGAGGTTGAAGAGCAAATGGCAGAGGTTATGGATAATCTGAGTAATGTGGTTACGCACTCTGAATTATCAGAAGTTATGAATGAGTTTGGAGAACCACATATAAAGAGAGGGTATCTTGTTTTAAATGGACAACCATTTATGGCGGATTTGGCATATTATGAGATTTATTCACAGGCTAAAGCTACAATATTCATTATTGATAATTATATTGGATTGAAGACATTAGAATTGCTTATTAGTTGCAAGAGGGGAATTGATATAACAATATTTAGTGATAATTTGGCCAAAGGATTAAGAAAAAATGTTTACAATGATTTTTGCAAAGAATATCCGAAATTAAATATAAATATTAAACAAACGGGTGGAATTTTTCATGATAGATATATTATAATTGATTATGATACTGATAATGAGAAAATATTTCATTGTGGAGCATCTTCTAAGGATGCTGGGTCAAGAGTTACATCCATATTGGAGGTTTTAGATACGATTAATTATCATCCGATGATAGATGGATTATTAAATAATAAGTCATTAATTTTAAGTTAGTCAAAAAGGAGAGACAAAATGAATGCGTGTGAAAAAATTAAAGAATTAAGAGAAATTACAGGTATGAATAGAAGGGAATTTTGCGATTATTTTAATATTCCTTATCGTACAGTAACAGAGTGGGAACGTGATAACAGACATGCGCCAGAGTATGTTTTAAGGCTTTTAGAGTATTATATACGAATGGAAAAGTTGGACAAAAATAAGCAGGAGGAGGAATGATTATGCCATACATATTATCATATACAAAGCCAGGAATAGGTATATACAATTACATTTCGGATTATCCAATGCCAGAAACACCACTAAACTGTGATTGGGAGCATTCTATGCATATGGCTTACAGTGTGGATGGGGAAATATTTACGCCGCTTCGAAATAATACGGGAATATTGTTTGCAAAATGTGCCTATGATGAAGGAAATTCTATGGGTGTTACGAAAACTTTACAGTATCCGTTTATATTTAGAATGGCGGATGGAAGCTTTGGAGTTATGGCAGTTCGTCGCAATCAGAATGCGCCTGATCCTGTGTCAAAAGGTTCTGCGATGTTATTTACATCAAAGGATTTGGTGCGTTATGAAGAAGATGGCTTTTTACGATTGAATGATGAGGATATAATGAATCCTCGCTGTAGATATGAAAGTGAACTGGATGCTTATTATGTGGAGTGGGATACTGCTGATGGAAAGTTTTGTGGGTATACAAGATATTTTAAAGAAATAGGCAATGTTAAGCCTTGTGTGAAATCAAAGTTTGATGAAGTAAAAAGCTGTGAATATGATATTGAAGGTGCTATTTCATCAAATATTATCGAGGTTACAGATGATGAACTTAAGGTTATTAGGCAGCATTTTGATGTGATTTATAATGTGGGTGTTAGTCCAATTATGCTTGAAGTGGACAAAGGACAATCTATAGATATGAGGAGATTGCCGAAGGCTACATTTATATATAGTGACGGCTCAACTCATGAAAAATGTGTCAAGTGGGATGAAAGCGTATTGACCGCAATTGATATTACGAAAGCTGGTGAATATGAGATAAGTGGTGAAGTGATACAGAAGAAATGGGATTTTCCAATGAGACTGGGCTATAAAGGGGATGCTAAGTTTAAGGATAATGGAATGTCAGACCCTTGTGTAACATTTTATAATGGCAAGTATTATCTTACCAGCTCAGGTGGCAGGCCTATTCATATGCGTGTGGGTAATACCATTGAGGAGGCCTTTAGTGCAGTGCCTATAGAAATTGATGTGGAGTGGGAAGAAGATGACAGTCTTGGAACCTGGGCTGCAGAGTTACATATTATTAAAGATGTTCCATACATTTTTACAGCTTTTTGTTCGCAAAAATATCAGTTTGTGCGTGCTTATGTCATACCGTGTAACGGAGAACCTGATAAGGCAGAAAATTGGGGAAAACCAATGCTTTGTGTAAAACCAAACGGAAATGTTCTGACAGAGGGTGGAATATCTCTTGATATGACGTATTTTGAGATTAATGGAGTGCATTATGTAATGTGGTCTGACAGAATCGTTCCTTCTGGAAATTTGGATTTTTCCAATGCAGACCCAGCTAATATTTATATTGCAACTATTGATCCTGATATGCCTTGGAAGTGTACAACAGAGCCACAGTGCATTTTAAGGCCTACATATGGTTTTGACAGATATGGAACAAACGTGGATGAGGGACCGTATCTTTTAAGACGAGGAGATGACCTTTTTATAACGATTTCGGGTTCAAGCACAGGTGTGGCTGACCTATATAATTTAAGTTTTCTTCATAGCAAAGTTGGCAATAACCTATTATGCAAGGAAGGGTGGGATTTTATACCATATCCGTTTTTGACCAAGGAAAGTGTACAGAATCAGTATGGTCCGGGGCATAATAATTTTGTGAAGGATCCGGATACAGGAGATGACCTAATGGTATATCATGCTGTGCCTCACGATGAAAATGGAAAGGCGCTTGGCAGAAAAGCAGGGGTTCGCCGTGTGCATTGGGCGGCTACAGGATTACCTTATCTTGAAATGACAGAAGATAGGGATGTTAGTGAAGAAAATAGAAAAGTTGTGATGAGATTGATTGTGAAATAGGAATTAAAATTATTGTATTTTCATAGATTATTAAAAAAGGCAAATTTTATGAAAATTAATAAAAAACTTTTAATCACATGTATAGCCATTCCGGTGTTTGTAGGGATTTTGGCAGCTGTCATTAGTGGAGGCGGTATGAGAACCTTTGCTGAAATTGACAAGCCACCATTATCTCCACCGGCATGGCTTTTTCCTGTTGTATGGACGATTCTTTACATACTGATGGGAATATCATCATATTTGATTATTCAGTCTGATGCTAAAGAAAGTAAAAAGGAAGAGGCATTGAGAGTATATGCGTATCAATTGCTTGTAAATTTCTTATGGCCAACATTTTTCTTTAATTTTCAGTGGTATTTCTTTTCTTTATTGTGGCTTATATTGCTTTGGGTACTTGTACTTTGTATGATTGTCAAATATGCTGGGATAAGTAAAATTGCTGCACTTATAAATGTTCCATATCTTATATGGTTAACATTTGCAGCGTATTTGAATTTTGGAATATGGTTGATGAATTAAAAAGTACTTGCAAAAAGATGCTCATAGGTGTATGATTTCCTACAATTTAATTTGAAGGAGATTCGCTATGAAGTGTAAGTTATTATTATTTGATCTGGATGGAACATTATTACAAACAGATAAAACTATTTCTGACAAAACTATGAATGCGTTACAAAAATGCAGAGAATTAGGTGTTATGATAGGTGTGTCTACATCTAGAAGTGTGCAAAATTCGATGTTTTACATAAGTAAATTAAGCCCCAACATAATCATAGCAAGTGGTGGAGCAGTTGTGAAGAATAATGATGAATATATTTATACAGCAGAGTTTACAAATGATGAGACAAGAAATATGATTGCTACGGCAAGGAAAATATGTGGAGCAAATTGTGAGATAACCATAGATACATTGAAAGAGCATTTTTGGAATTATAAGATTGACCCTAATAACATCGATGCAAATTGGGGAGATAGTATATACACAGATTATAGCGAGTTTGATAAAAAGGCGCTAAAAATGTGTGTGGAAATATTTGATAAGGAAAAAGCAAATGAGTTAGCTAAATGTTTAAGGGATTGCGATTGTGTAAAGTTTTCTGATGGTGAATGGTATAAGTTCACAAAGAAAGAGGCGACCAAGGAAAATGCAATACTTAGAATGTGTCAGGCATTGAGTATTACTGTAGAGGATATAATCGCATTTGGTGATGATTATGTGGATATAGGGATGCTCAAATTGTGCAGTGTGGGAGTCGCAATGGGTAATGCTATAGATGAAGTGAAATCAGTGGCAGATGTGGTTATTGGGGGAAATGATGAGGATGGAATAGCTGAATATTTGGAAGAGAGTTTAATAAAATGATAAATTTATATAAGCCAGCTTGATGCTGGCTTATATTTTTTTAGTTAAATAATACAAGAATAATAAATATATCACTTGAAAATCGAACAAATGTTTGATAAAATATTAGTAGGTGCTATCATATACGGTAAGCGGTTGGTCCTTCTACAGGAGGACTGTGACCTCCTGTTTATATAGAAAGCTGTACATACAGAAATCATCGCATAGGAGGATTTGCATATGTTATCAATCGAAGGCTTAATTGCTGTAATAAGCTTATGTTTAACTTGTTTCAGTCTTGGCTATTCGTTTGGTCGTAATAGCAAGACACAAAAATAGCCGCTTAGTCCCGTTACATACTAGCGGCTATCTTACAATTTGAAAACGGACTAACCGTTTATCGGTAGCACCTTTATATTTTTATATTATCATTACTTTGATTTTATGTCAATTGATTTGAATTAAAAAGGAGCGAAATTAAGTAAAGAAATGATAGAGTTAAGATTAGAAGATTATATACATAATGAATTGGATTCAGTTGATAGTAATATAGCTATGGAGTTTGTGGGATTTTTAAGAGAAAATAACTTGGAGTTATACAAGGATAATGAATTTTGGAGCGATAAAATTTATTATCTTGTTAAATATAATGATGAATGTGTTTGCTTTATCGCGATTAGTGATCCAGAAGAAAAGAATAATCGATGGACGGTGTGGTCAGCGGATATTGATTCGAAATGGCTTGAAGCAAAACAATTAGATGAAGAATTGAAGAAAATTGCATTTAAACATGTTGATACTTGCGGTGATTGTGGTTCTTGTAGTGGAGGTAAGTCAAAAAATATTTTTGGAAAAGAGTTTTCACGAGTTTGTGGTTGTACATTTAGAATTGATAACCCTGATAAAGAAGATTTAAAATTTATGAAAAGAATGATAGAGATAAGGTTGGAGGAAATATGGAAGCGAGAAAATTAATAGAAGCATTAAGTGTTGCTGAAAGATTGAAGGATGCAACGAGACATTGTTATACAAAAAATGGCAGACATGAGAGTGTCGCGGAGCATAGCTGGATGATGACTTTGATGGCTTTTTTTATAAAAGATGAATTTCCTGAAGTTGATATGGATAAAGTTATTAAAATGTGTATTATTCATGATTTAGGTGAAGCCTTTACCGGTGACGTTCCAACATTTGAAAAAACTAAGGAGAATGAGAAGTTTGAAGAAAAACTATTATTTGAATGGATAGATACCTTACCTGAGAATTATAAATTAGAAATGACAGCCTTATATGATGAAATGTCAAAAAGAGAGACAGTTGAAGCAAAGGTATATAAGGCAATTGATGGATTAGAGGCTTTAGTTCAACACAATATTTCAGATATATCCACATGGATACCAAAGGAATATGAATTGAACAAGACATATGCAGATGATAAAGTTGCATTTTCAGAGTATCTTATGGAATTGAGAGAGGAAATACGAAAAGATACGTTGAAGAAGATTGGAGAAATCTAAAAATAAAATTAAGGAGGTATTTGTATGGGGAAGATGGTAAAAGATACAATTAAAGCAAAAGGAATTGATATTGGGATATATACATCTGATTTTGAAAATGAGTATATTTCTTTGACAGATATTGCAAGATATCGAAATGTTGAAGATCCAAGATTTGTAATTCAAAATTGGATGAGAAATAGGAATACTTTAGAGTTTCTAGGAATTTGGGAAACATTGTCTAATCCAAATTTTAACCGTGTGCAATTCGAGGCGTTTAAAAATGAGGCAGGGTTAAATAGATTTGTTATGACACCTTTAAAGTGGATTGAAAACACAAATGCAGTCGGTATTGTATCAAAATCAGGTAGATATGGAGGGACTTTTGCACACTCGGATATAGCCTTTGAATTTGCTTCGTGGATATCGCCAGAATTTAAAGTATACATAATAAAAGATTATAAGCGTCTGAAAACTGATGAAAACAGCCGCTTATCATTAAATTGGAATTTAAACAGAGAAATATCAAAATTGAATTATCGTATACATACGGATGCCATAAAAGATAATCTAATATTACCTGAACTTACATCTTTGCAGATATCAAATACATATGCTAGTGAAGCTGATATGTTAAATGTTGTTTTGTTTGGAAAAACGTCTAAAGAATGGCGAGAGCAAAGTAAAAATAAAAAGGGAAATATTAGGGATGAAGCGAGTATTAATGAACTATTGGTGCTTGCCAATCTTGAAAGCTATAATGCGATTTTAATAGGACAGGGGAAAACGCAGGCTGAACGAATGCATTTATTGCGAGAATTGGCAGTTGGACAGTTAAAAACTTTAAATAGTATTGTTTCAAATAACTTGAAATCATTGAGTTTAAATGATTAAATATTATTAACAGAACGGAGGAACGATAATGCATTACGTTGATGCCAAAGGCATTTTATCAGCTCATAACGGAATGAATATTTACAGAGGCTGTACCCACGGGTGCATTTATTGTGATGGAAGAAGTAAATGTTACCAGTTTACTCATGATTTTGAGGATGTTGAAGTAAAGCAGAATGCACCGGAATTATTAGAAAAAGCACTTCGTTCCAAGAGAAAAAAGTGTATGATAGGAACTGGGGCTATGTGTGATCCATATATGCATTGCGAAGAACAGTTACAGCTTACAAGAAAGTGTTTAGAAATCATAGACCATTATGAATTTGGATTGGCAATTCAGACCAAGTCGAACCGTATACTAAGAGACTTGGATATATTGAAAAGTATTAATGAAAAGGCAAAATGTGTTGTTCAGATGACTTTGACTACATATGATGAGAAACTTTGTAAAATAATAGAACCTAATGTGTGTACAACAAAGGAAAGAGTAAAGACTTTACAGATATTAAGAGATAATGGAATACCAACTGTTGTATGGTTATCACCGATACTGCCATTTATCAATGATACAAAGGAAAATATTGAAGGGATTTTAGAATATTGCATAGAGGCAAAGGTATATGGAATAATCAATTTTGGAATGGGAGTAACTTTGCGCGAGGGAGATAGGGAGTATTTTTACGCTGCCTTGGACAAGCATTTTCCGGGAATGAAAGAAATCTATCAAAAACGTTACGGTTTGGCCTATGAGTTGCCAAGCGACAGAAATAATGAATTAATGAGTTTGTTTTACCGGAAATGTAAAGAAAATGGAATTGTTTGTGATAGGGATAAATGCTTCGAGTATTTAAATGAGTTACCGGATAAGTATGAACAGTTGAGTTTTGAGGTGTGAATTATAAATTAGATTGACCACCAAGCCATAGGATGTTATACTGTAAAAAATAAATCTGTTATTGCAGATACGAAAGGAGAAATGAATTATGATTTTATTGAGTGAGGTAATTGTTGCATAACTGAATAAGGGTGCAGTTGATTTTGAGGTGAACACCTCTTTATTGTTGTGCCGTTTTTAAGAAACCTTTCGTGAATACTAGTACTTGCGGTATTAGCACACTTTTAGGGTGTGTTATTTTTATACTTAAAATGAACCGTAGGAAGTGGCATTTGTAGGGTTGCTTTCTACGGTATTTTTGTACCCTTTTTCAAATTAAAAAGGATGTAAAGGTAACAATAATGGAGGATTATTAAAATGAATTTAGAAAAATATGGTTTTAGACCACAAATGATGAAAGAAATAGAAGAAATAGCAGTATCATATAATTTGACATTGATACCAGCCAGAGTAACTGCTGTTCATAGGGAACGCTATGAGGTGGTATGCGAATATGGAGAAACATACGCAAGATTAAAAACAAAGGAGTATTATGTGGATTTTGAGGAGTTTCCGACTACGGGGGATTTTGTACTGATAAATTATATTGCTAATGGTGATAGTCAAATAGTAAAGACGTTGAAAAGAAAAACATTTTTCTCTCGTCTTGATCCAACACCAGGAAGAGGAGAACAGGCGGTAGCGGCAAATTTTGATTATGTATTTATTATGCAGTCATTAAATCATGATTTCAACGAAAAGCGATTGGAGCGTTATATGACATTGGCATGGCAGTCGGGTGCAACGCCTATCATAGTTTTGACGAAAGCAGATTTGGTGGAAAATTATGAAGAATGTGTTAATGCTACATCACAGGTTGCACCTGGAGTGGAGGTTCACGTGGTAAGTTCACAATCAGGTTATGGAATGGAACAGTTGGAGAAATACCTTCAACCAGAAAACACAGTTGTTTTCTTGGGTTCATCGGGGGTAGGAAAGTCAAGCCTTGTCAATGTATTGGCTGGTGAAGAACTGATGAGTGTTAATGATATTCGAGAAGATGACAGCAAGGGGCGTCATACAACAACGCATAGACAACTTATTATGTTGAAGAGTGGTGCTATGATTATTGATACCCCTGGTATGCGCGGACTTGGTATGTGGGATGTTTCTATAGGACTTGATGCCGCATTTGAAGATGTGGAGAAACACATGGGAAAATGTAGGTTTTCTGATTGTAAGCATATGAATGAACCGGGCTGTGCAATAAATCAAGCTATTGATGAAGGACTTTTGTCGTTGGAGCGTTGGGAAAGTTATATTAAACTTAAAAATGAGGCGAGATATTCCGAAGATAAAAATGCTTATATGCGTGATAAGGTCAAATGGCACAAGGAGATTGCTAAAACAAATAAGCGAATGAAGGCGGATAAGAAGAAATATTACCTGTAAATGTGGATCAGAAAACGGTTTGGTTGAATAGGAATCAGAAGGATGAACTATTTGATAGAGATGTCAAAACAATAGGAAAACATGTGAAGGCTGCATTAAAGGAAGAACTGGATGATTCAACTGTCGCAAAATTTGCGACAGTTCAAAAAGAAGGTGAACGTGAGGTAGAGAGAAGCATTGAGTATTATAATCTTGACATGATTATCTCTGTCGGTTACCGTGTAAAATCAAAACGAGGAGTTGAATTTCGTCGCTGGGCAAATGCTGTATTAAAACAGTACATACTGGCACACAGAAATATGAGTTCTTTCCGTTTACTTGCGGGTATATGGAGAAAGAGTTGAAAAATAAAAACTTGACTTAGCCCTAGGGTAATACTTTATGATTGGAGGCAAATCAAATATATGGAGGTAGGATAAGTATGTTTATGAATACTGAGTTTTTAAAGAGTGATGAAATACAATTAGTTTTAGAAAAGACAGTTGAAGGAAATGTTGAAAAGGATTGGGTTCCAGCATATCATTTCGCCATTTGTAATAATGAAGGAAGAAAAGTTGGTGTTTGTGATTTGCGTATTGGTCATAATGACAGACTTTATTATGGTGGAAATATTGGCTATGGTATTGATGAACAATTTAGGGGAAATCATTATGCTGGAAAGGCTTGTCTAATATTGTTTGAATTAGCAAAAAAACATGAAATGGAATATTTAATTATAACTTGTAATCCTGATAATTATGCATCAAGAAAGACTTGTGAATATGCTGGTGGTCAACTTTTGGAAATTGTTGAATTACCAGAAGATAATGATATGAGAGAAAGAGGAGAAACAAATAAGTGCATATATAAATTTTTATTATAGGGTTAATAAAAGGAGGTTTATATGAAATACAAATACATGAGAATACAAGGCAGGGAAGTATCATGGATAACTAAGTA
The DNA here is from genome assembly GCA_017935565.1 of Lachnospiraceae bacterium. Taxonomy (GTDB): domain Bacteria; phylum Bacillota; class Clostridia; order Lachnospirales; family Lachnospiraceae; genus SVEL01. The sequence continues at coordinate 97,122 of JAGBHK010000002.1, read as the reverse complement.
TCCAAAAGGCATATTTGGTATGTGTTGGCGTATGATTATGGATGGTGTTATGAGTGCAGATGATGAAGAAATCTTTCGTGGTATTGACCAGTGGTTCAAGGATAATCTTCCAGAACCTGAACCTTGTAAAAATGGAGAAAAAGTGATTACTTTCTTTAAAGTTGAGACAACAGAAGAGATGCAAGAAAAGATTATGCCGGCTGTGCAGATATTGGATAAATATGAACATCCTTATGATGTGGTATATACTAATTTTGTAGGGACGGTTGTATATGAGGATGAATGGCAGGTTGCTGTTCGAGTTGAAAATGGTGAGATGGTGTAGATGATGTTGGAAAAGATTAGACTAATAAGTGAGAAATAAATTTCAGAGAAGAAACTCTTGACTATTACGTAAGGTTATAGTTTATACTTATGTTACATAAGCAAACGGAGGTGTAACAGTGACTGTAAATGAAGTAAGCAAATTAACTGGAGTGAGCGTACGTACTTTGCAATATTACGATAAAATTGGATTATTACCACCAGCTGGATATACAGAGGCTGGTTATAGAATTTATGATGATGAGTCATTGGAAAGACTTCAACAGATTTTATTGTTTAAAGAATTGGAGTTTCCGCTTAAGGAAATAAAAAGGATTATTAATAGTACTGATTTTGACAGAAATAGGGCTTTAGAACAACAGATTGCATTACTTACATTGAAAAAGGAACACTTTGAAAATTTGATTTTATTTGCTCGTGGAATATATGGAATAGGAGTTAAAAATATGGATTTTTCAGCATTTGATACAAAAAAACTTGATGAATATGCAAAAGAAGCTAAAAGGACTTGGGGAGAGACTGATGCCTATAAAGAATTTGAAGAGAAGCAAAAGGATTATTCTAAAGAGGATAATGAAAAATTAGTGAATGAATTTATGGGCATTTTTAAAGAATTTGGGAAAATAAAGGATATGGAGCCTGAATCAAAGGAAGCTCAAAAAATGGTTGAAGAGTTGAAAATGTATATTACAGAGCACTTTTACACATGCACAGATGAGATTTTACATAGTCTTGGTAAAATGTATTCAGGTGGCGGAAGTATGACGGAAAATATTGACGCTACAGGAGGCGATGGAACTGCTCAGTTTGTGGCAAGGGCCATTGATTACTATTGTAAAAAGCCTTAATTCTTGGTAAAATATTTACATCAATAAGTTGTGAAGGGGGACGACCCGTGGAAAATATTATAGAAATCAAGAATTTAACAAAAACATATGGAAAAAATCGCGGAGTATCTAATGTGAGCTTTAATGTGCATAAAGGAGAAATCTTTGGTTTTTTAGGTCCAAATGGTGCAGGTAAATCTACAACTATTCGTTCAATGCTAGGTTTTATTCATTATCAAAGTGGAAAAATAAAAATTTTTGATAAAGATGTAAGTAAAAATATTAAAGTTATATTGAAAGATGTTGGATATATGCCATCAGAAGCTATGTTTTATCCTGAAATGAAGGTTAAGGATATTATTAAAATGGCTGCTGATGTTAGAAAAATGGATTGTAGTGTTGAAGCAGAGAAACTTTATGAAAGATTAAAAATTGACAGAGACAAAAAGATAAGTGAGTTGTCTCTTGGAAATAGGAAAAAGGTAAGTATTGTGTGTGCTATGCAACATAAACCGAAACTTTTAATTTTTGATGAGCCTACTAGTGGCTTGGATCCGCTTATGCAGGCAGAGTTTTTTAAACTTGTCAAAGAGTATGTTGCAGAAGGGGCTACATGTATGTTGTCTACACACATATTATCAGAGGTGAAAAATTATTGCGATAGAGTTGCCATTATGAAAGAGGGTATTTTGCAACATGTTGATGATGTTGCAAATATTACAAAAACAAATGCAAAGCGAGTAAAAATGATTAGGAATGGAATAGCAGAAGATTTTCTGTTTGATAAAGATTTAAATGAACTCGTAAATGAATTGGCTGGTTATGATATTACGGACATTACCATTGAAGAACCGTCGTTAGATGAGATTTTTATGCATTTTTATAAGGAAGGTTAGGTGATGGGAATGGCTACTATTTTTAAACATGAGATTAAAGCATACATAAAAACTTTATTAATATGGTTTGTATGCGTTGGTGGTATGGGCTTTGCTTGTATATTGCTATTTTCAAATCTAAAGGAGAGTATGGGTGGTATGGCTGAAAGTTTTGCATCTATGGGAGCATTCGCCGACGCTTTTGGAATGAGTCAGTTAAGCATTGCTACATTAGAAGGTTTTTATTCAACTGAAGTTGGTACGATACATGCTTTGGGTGGTGCTATGTTTGCGGCTATCATTTGTACTAGCATATTATCAAAGGAAGAAGATGGACATACTAGTGAATATTTGTATTCGATGCCAATTTCAAGAACTGAAGTAGTTACGGCAAAACTTTTTGCTGCAATGACACATATTGCTGTATTGAATGTAGCATGTGTGATGTTATATTGCATAGGAATTATAGTACTGGGAGAAGATATCAGCTTTAAAGAATTTTTTATTTATCATTTGATGCAGTTTTTTATGCATATTGAAATTGCAGGCATATGCTTTTGTATATCTTCATTTATGCAGAAAAATAAGCTGGGAATAGGACTGGGAATAGTTCTTATGCTATATGCTTTTGATTTGATTACAAGGGTTATACCAGATTTAAAAGATTACAAGGTTGTTGGTCCTTTCTCATATTCAAACGCAGCGGATATATTTAGTGGTGAAAAACTAGACGTGGTGGCTATAATAATTGGTTCGAGCATATTTATAATAACTATAATATCTGCTTATGTTAAATATAATAAAAAGGATTTAGCATCGTAGATAATATGGATGTATTAGTTAAAGCGAGTCGATTAGTCGATTCGCTTTTTTTTAGAGATATAATTGACAAAATGTGTATGCAGTTATATAATAAAACATATGTTATGTAACGTGGGTTTTATCAATATTATCAATGGAATTAGGATGTGAGAAATTATGCCACCAAAAGCAAAGTATTCAAGAGAAGAAATAATTGAAAAAGCATTTGAAATAGCGCGAGTAAGAGGAATTGATGCGGTTGTTGCCAGAGATTTGGCAAAGGAATTAGGAACTTCATCATCACCTATATTTACAGCTTTTAAAAACATGGAAGAAGTGCAGATGGAAGTTAGAAATCTTGCTATGAAGAGATTTGAGGAATTTATTCGTGATGCATTAAACTATACTCCTGCGTTTAAATATGTGGGAATGAAAATGATTGAATTTTCTAAAAGAGAGCCTAAGCTTTTTCAGTTGATATGGATGCGTGAGCATAGTGAAAGTCAGACATTTGCAATGCTTATGGAAGAATTAGGGGATACAGTTGAGGTATGCATCCAGATTATGCAAAAAGACTATAGTTTAAGTAGAGATGAAGCTGATTTACTTTTTAGACAGACATGGCTTCATACATTTGCCATTTGTGCATTGTCAGCAGGAAATGTGTGTCAGCTGACACCGGACGAGGTGTCTGAGATGCTTAGTGTGGAATTTCAGGGGACATTAATGTTAATTAAATCTGGAAAGTTTGCAACTGTTCCAGTTAAAGGAGTGAGAAAAGATGGAAATAAAAATGGAATGGATTAAGTGCCCTATATGTGGGAATAAAACTCGCAACATGATCAGACAGGACACGATATTAAAGAATTTTCCGTTGTTTTGTCCAAAGTGTAAAAATGAATCAATTATTGATTCAGATAATTTTTTAATAAAAGTAGTTGAAGAGCCAGACGCATAGACGCAGAGCCAATTGTCGTAGTTTAGAAGATGATTGCCTCTGCGTTTTTATTTGGAGAGGAGAAAAAATGAAAAATAAACTATATATTGTAGAGGGTTTGCCTTGTTCAGGAAAAAGTAATATTGGAAGATATGTTGCTGAATTGGTACAGGGTAAATATGTAGACGAGGGGACAGGTAATCATCCCGCCGACTATGAGTTTCATAGCTTCATTTCATATGACGAGTATAATGAAATATCTTTAGAAAATAAAGAAAAAATGAAAAGTCATTTAAAAGAGAAATACAATGGTTATGTGGTTGAATTAAGCCATTTGACTGAAGAAAAAGAACTGTTTGACTATCTCTTACAACATAAGATATATGATTTCTTACCTTGGAATGTTGAGAAAAAAGTTATGCTAGATAAATGGCAAGAGTTTGCAGATAATTCTGATAAAGATATATATGTTTTTAACTGTGTTATTTTGCAGAATCCTATGTGTGAAACTATGATGAGATTTGGATTTGATGAGAGTGTGTCGTTTGAGTATATTAGTGAAATAGTTAATATATTAAAGGATTATGAAATTATTGTTATATATCTTAAAAATGATTACATTAGAGAAAGTGTAGAAAAAGCAGTGCCTGAGAGGGGAGAGGAATGGCTGAATGCAGTCATAGATTATCATGTAAATGGTAAATATGGACAAGAGCATAAGCTGGAAGGCTTTGACGGATATATTAAAGCATTACAGGAAAGACAGAAAAGAGAATTGAGGATTTTAGAAAAATTGTCGCTTAATAGTATTGTGCTAGATAATCCGCAAAAAGATTGGGATAGTGCTAAAAAATTACTAAGAGAAAAATTGATTAATGAATCGAGAAATTAAGGAGCGATACATATGGAAATAAGAGCGATTAGATTGAATGATATACCTGCGTGTGCAGAGATTTTATGTAGCGTCTACAATAATGAACTTTGGCAGTGTAGATGGAGTGAAGATGTTGCAGCTATTTATCTTGCAGATTTTTTTTATATGAATAAATTTGTGGGTTATGTGCTTGAAGAAAATGAAGAAATTCTTGGAGCAATTTTTGCTCATGAAAAGGTATGGTGGAACAATAGTGAAGTATACGTTGAGGAAATGTTTGTGAAACCAGAAATGCAGAGACGAGGATACGGTTCAATGCTAATAAATCGTGTTGGAGAATACGTCAAAGAAAAAGGTTTTGCTGGAATAACATTAGCAACAAACAAATATGCTCCAGCGCCAAATTTTTATAGAAAAAATGGGTTTGCAGATTGTGAGCATGTGTTGTTTATGAGTAAGGAGATGTAATGTGGGAAACGAAAATATTGATATTAGAATTGAAGAGCATAAAGCATTTAAAGTATGTGGCAAAAAGACATGGATAAGTGGTCAGGACAATAGCCAATTTGAAAACTTTTGGAAAGATGCACATGAATCAGGAATGGTGCAAGAGTTAAAAAATGCAACAAATCCAAGTGTTAACGTGACAAAAAGTGATATATTAGGTGTTTCGTGTGTAGAACAGGATCCTAATAATAGAGCTTTTGATTTTTATATTGCTTCTGAATGTGAAGATTTGCAAGGTTACGACCAATACGTTGTACCGGCATCAATGTGGGCAATTTTTAGAAATAAGGGAAGTCTACCTATGTCATTGGTAAATGCTGAAATGTATGCATTTATGGAGTGGTTACCTAAAAGTGGATATGAACATGCAATGGCACCGGAATTAGAAGTGTATCTTGCAGGAGAAAGGGATACAGTGGAGTTTTGGATGCCAGTGAAAAGGAGAAATTAGAACAATATGGAAATAAAGAAACTTGAAATTCATCATTTGGAAGCAATAATGAAGCTTGCATATGAGAATTACTTAGAAGAATGTGAAGTGACAAAGAGCCTTCCGGATATGGAATGTGTTGCAGATTTATCGTATTTTGCAAGCAATGGTTTGGGTGTTGTGGCTATAGAGAATGGACAGGTAGTAGGCTTCATAGCTTGTTTTGAGCCATGGGATAATGCGTTTGATTCAAATGTAAAGGGAACATTTGTACCGGTTCACGCACATGGAGCGGTTGTGACCAATCGTGGGCGAATTTATAAGAAGATGTATGAGGTTTTGGCAAATGATTTGGTAGCGAATAAGGTTATGTACCATGCAATCGCATTTTATGCACATGACTATGTGGCAAAAGAAGCGATGTGGCAATATGGATTTGGTATGCGTTGCGCTGATGCTATGAAAACTTTGAATGGTGGCGAAATTGTTACGATTGAAGGTATTACGTATGATGAACTTCCAGGAGAGAGAGCCAGCGAAATACGTGAGCTTAGAAAGAAATTGACATATCATTTGCATCAAAGTCCAAGCTTTATGCGTGCTACAGATGAATATATTAATTTTTGGATTCAGAAGGCAGAGAAGAGAGATTCTCGTTTATTTGTAGCAAAAGATAAAAATGAGATAGTCGCATTTATTGAGGTGTGTAATTATGGAGAAACCTTTTTAAGCGGAGGCGAGGATGCAAGACATATATGCGGAGCCTACTGTTTAGAAAATTACCGTGGTGGAGTTGCCAGAGGGTTATTAAGTTATATTGAGCAAACCTTATATGATGAAGGTATACGTAGGCTTGGCGTTGATTTTGAAACCTTCAATCCTACAGCTTATGGCTTCTGGTCAAAGCATTTTGAAATCTATACCAATAGTCTAACAAGGCGAATTGATGAATGTGGATTGTAATATATAATATGGAGGTGTTATTATGAGTAATTCAATTTGTGGTGCAAAATGTGATGAATGTTATATGAAAGAAAAATGTAATGGGTGCGCGAGTACAAACGGCTGCCCATTTGGGAAGCAATGTTTTATTGCAAAGTATATAAGTATTGGCGGTATGGAAGAATATTTGAAGTTTAAATCGCAGATTATTTCAGAGTTTAATGATTTGAAAATTCCAGGAATGCCAGAGGTTAAAGATTTGTATGCCCTGAATGGTAGCTTTGTGAATTTAGAGTACATATTACCAAATGGTAAGTCGGTTAAGTATTTGGATGATAGCAGTATATATCTGGGAAATCAGCTTGAATGTGAGTTTGGTGAAGGCAGGTGCTTTGGTATCGTTGCGGGAATGGATTTTCTTCTTGTATGTACATATGAAGAGAATGGGGCGAATCCGGAGCTTGTGATGTATAAAAAGAGATAGTGAGGTAAGAAAAATGAGACTTGATGGATTTGGATTATTTGTAGAAGATATGCCTAAAATGATACGTTTTTACAGAGACGTATTAGGCTTTGAGATTAAAGAGGGAGAAGATACTTCCAATGTGTATTTGGTAAAGGATGGTACATTGTTCCTTCTTTATGGAAGAAATGATTTTGAGAAGATGACTAGCCGTAAATATGAATATGTGAAGGGGCTGAATGGTCATACAGAGATAGCGTTATATGTTGATACTTTTGAGGAAGTTGACGAAGAGTATGCTAAGGCTATCAGCAAAGGTGCAGTTTCGGTTCTAGAGCCTGAGACAGAAGAATGGGGACAAAGAACTTGTTATATAGCTGACCCTGAGGGAAATTTGATAGAGATTGGGTCATTTAACAGACCATTTGGACGTTAAGGAGTGGATGTGCTGTTGGAATATAGAATGTTAAAATTGGAAGAAGCAGAACGCATTGCTGAGATTGACGCCACTCATTATATCAAAAATGCATGGCGTAAGACGGAAGACGCTGGTGATTATGTTCTTGTAGAAATCAATTGGACAGATACAGAACTTCCAAATGGCTTCGAGTGGCACTTAAATCGCTTGAAGGGAACGCTCATAAGCGGGGGTACTGTGTTTGGATGTTTCGAGGATGATGTGCTTATTGGATATGCTACAGTGAATAAAGAAATTATTGGACAGCAAGAAAGATATGTTTTACTAGACCAGTTATTTGTATCGCAAAAATACCGAGGTAAAGGGATTGGGAAGACATTGTTTTTGATGTGTGCGAAGCAGGCAAAGCAATATGGTGCCAAGAAGTTATTCTTATGTGCTGGTTCGGCAGAAAATACTATAGCGTTTTACAAGAAACTTGGTTGTGTACCTGCTGCGGAACGAAATGATGTTTTGTATGAAGAAGACCCAAGGGATATTCAATTAGAGTTTTCTTTGTGAAGGTGAAAAATGTTGAGGAATGTGTGGAGGTTGTTTCAAATGAATGAGCAGGTAAATGAATATATAGATAAGTATCCAAGTGAAATTGTTGATATGTATCATAATTTAAGAAAGTTGATTTTTGATAGTGTTTCAAGTAAACCAGAGGAAAACATGTGGGCGAAATTGCCAAGTTATTATGTAGGTGAGTCATTTGTCAGACTTATTCCGTTTAAAGACCATATTAACATTGAGGCCCAGGCGATAATTCAGCACAAGGAAGAATTAGCAGGTTATAAAATTACTCCTAAGGGAATGCTGCAAATCTATCTAAAACAGGATATACCAGATGAGGTTTTGAAACAGATATTTGCAGAATCGTTAGAGTGATAAATTCTGATAAAAATTTTAGCTTGGAGGCACTAATGAAAGAACGAATTAAGGTTGCTACTGAAAGTAACGAAGTGCAGTGGCTATATTCCCCAGATTGGGAATATTATGATTATGGTAATTGTAAAAGGTATTTACAAATTATTTTTCCACATAAGCGTGAGATGAAGAAGGAAGAAAAATATCCTCTTATATTATTTATTCCTGGTTCAGCGTGGCATAAGCAAGAGATGTACAATGATATTCCACAGTATGCAGCACTGGCAAAGAGTGGATATGTAGTAGCGGTGATGCAGTATCGTGAATCTGATATAGCTCCATTTCCTGCGCAAGTAGAAGATGTTTGCAATGCGCTTAAATTTATTCCATCTATTGCAGAAAATTTTCATATTGATACAGAAAAGATTTTTCTTATGGGAAATTCTTCTGGTGGTCACATTGCTATGATGACTGTATTATTCAGCGAGCATAGTTTATGTGAAAAAATAACTGAGATTTCTGGGGTGATTTTGGAAAGTGCATCAACAGATATAATGATTTGTACAAAAGAACCGTTGCCACCATGGATGAAAGTGCGTCCTTCGGCGGTATTGCTTGGCGTAGATAAAATTGAGGGCAATGAGGAACTGGCTAAGAAGGCTTCTTGTGGTATGTATATAACAAAGGACATAAAATTGCCTGCAGTGTTGCTTTTGCATAGTGAATTAGATCCAGTGGTATCGGTAGAAAATAGCAGAGTGTTGTATGATAATCTTGTGGCTACTGGACATAAAGCAAGTTATTATGAGCTAGAAGGTAATGATGCGCATGGTGGTGCAACTTATTATGATAGCGAAGTGCTGGATATAATAAAGAAATTTTGTGAGACAAGATATAACATATGAGGTTTTAGTTTATGAATAGAGAATGGGCAGAAATGAATAAAACGATACAATTACAGATAAAGAAAAAAGATACCTTTTCATTGGGTATAGATACTTTGATTAAACTTCGCAAGCTACTTATGGAAAATATTATGAAGTTTAATACAGAATTATCTTTGGATGATTTTAGCGCTATGCCATATGTAAATGCTAAAGGATATCATAATAAAACGATTGCATATTCGCTTTGGCATATCTTTCGTATTGAAGATATTGTTGCACATTCGCTTATCGCAGACGATGAGCAGATTTTTTTTAAAGGTGATTATCAAAAAAGGATAAACTCACCGATTATTACAACTGCAAATGAACTTGTAGCAGAGCAAATTAGAGACTTTTCAAAGGAGTTATGTATCGAGGAATTGTATAATTATATAGATGATGTTGATAAGTCTACAACAAAGATTTTGAAGAAGCTTACATATAGTGATAGCAAAACAAAAATGATAGATGATAAAAGACAGAAATTAGAAAAACTGAATGTTGTTAGCCGAGACGATAATGCGTATTGGTTAATTGATTATTGGTGCAAAAAAGATGTAAAAGGACTCATACAGATGCCTTTTTCAAGACATTGGATTATGCATATAGAGGCGTGCCTTAAAATAAGAGATAAACAGTTATCTATTAAATAAATACTGATTTCTAGAGGTGAGAAATAATGAGTATTGGTGAAATATTAAAACAAGAATATGAAATTGACGTGCAAAGCATAGAACAAATGACAACTGGAGTTGGTGGAGATACATTTAAGGTTCAGGCACCTGATGGCAAATTCATTATAAAAATAGCTGATGCAAATGAAATGAATCATCCTGAAACAGAACCAGAAGTATGCGAGCATTTGTTAAAAAAGGGGCTTGCAGTATCTAAGTTTTTAAAGAATAAGACGGGAAGTTATGTGACTTTATATGATGAGAAAAGAATATGTCACATTCAAAGATTTGTAGAAGGTAATGTGTTTTCAGCAAATGCAGTACCAGACTGGTTTATGGAACAGTCACCGCTTCTTTTGGGAAGAATACATAATGCGTTACAGGATTTCAAACAACTACCAGTTGGAATAGGAAAAGATTTCTTTAAATATATGACACCGCAGAATGCGAAACAGTCTTATATTAATTCCTACGAAGCTGCAAAGGAACGTGGTGAAGACAGAATTCTTGAAGATTTGGAATTTAGAATAAACTTCACAGAAAAGATAGCAGATTGGAACTTTGACGTGGACAAATTAACTTGCCTTAATTCTCATGGTGATTATACGGTCAATCAGATTATTTGTGGAGATAATCAGATAAATGCGGTGATTGATTGGACTAGTGCATGTGTACATCCTGCTATTTGGGAGATAACAAGGTCGTTTTATTTGTCAGAGCCGACATGTGTGAATGGTGAATTAAATGAAACTAAGTTTAAGAAGTATGTTGATAGATATTGCAGTGAAGTAGCCCTTACGCAGTATGATAAGGATAATTTGTTGAGCCTGTATTACTATCAACTTGGTGTGTGCGACTATTATGCACAGTATTTGAGTGCAGAAGAAGGTAAGAAGGAAGAATATTTATCACAGGCTAGATTTGCTACAAGAGTTCTTATGAATTGCGGTGCATAATGACAAAATATAGATTTGAAAGGAAGAATAATTTTAGCAAAAATGGTAGAAAAGACAAAGGAAAAGGGGTATAATATTATTATGCTTAATTGGTCGGATATGGGAAAATCATTATATAAAAGATTTGGTTTTAAAGAAATTGAAAATGGAATGATTTTGAATGTAAATGAATATTGACTTCTTTTTTTTAGTTCTGTGCTTTTATACATTCACTGATTAACGGGAAGGAGGCGATACCTTGGGTTATTGTAAGTTACAAATAGGTTGTATGCTTGTTATCTTATACATATTATTCATATATTACAAGGAATGCAAAAGATTCAAGCATAAGAATAAGCTTACATTATTTGATATCCTGCTTGGTGTAGGATTAATAGAAGTGTTATTTGATGGACTGACGGCATATACAGTGAATCATTTGGATTCAGTAAGTGATACGATTAATCGTGTACTACATTTAATTTTCTTACTGAGCCTTGATTTGTTTATATTCCTATTATTCCTTTATATGATATCAATTACGACGGGGTTACCTAAAAGAAAAAGTAGAAGATTGCTTCTGTATAGTCCTTTTTTGGTAAATATGGTTTTGGTTGTTATTAATATACCATCATTGAAATATTATGAAGGTGAGCTAAGCAACTATTCTATGGGAACTTCGGCATACACCTGTTTTGCAATGGCAGGTATTTACATTGTATTAAGTTTAATCATATTCTTTAGAAGATGGAGATATATTGAAAAGCATAAAAGATTTAGCATTTTTACATATTTGGTTGTGTTAGCTTGTATTACGGTATATCAAATGCTACAACCACAGGTATTGCTAAGCAGTATATGCGTAACAATTATCGTATTGGGAGCGTATATAAATCAAGAAAATCCATCAGTAACAGAATTGAGTCATTACCAGGATGAGATGATTATGGGCTTTGCTACACTTGTAGAAAATAAGGATGGTAGTACTGGTGGTCATATTAAAAGAACCACAAAGTATGTACAATTGTTGGCAGAAGAATTAAGACGCAGGGGATATTATAAGGACATATTAAATAAGGATTATATGAGAAATCTTTGCATGGCCGCACCTATGCATGACATTGGGAAAATAGCAGTTCCAGATATGATTTTGCAAAAGCCCGGAAAATTAACAGAAGCGGAGTTTGGTATTATCAAACAGCATGCAGATTGTGGTGGAAAAATTATTCAGGATACATTTGGACATTTATGCAACGAATCATATGCACAGATGGCATATGATGTGGCACGTTTCCATCATGAGAAATGGAATGGAACCGGCTATCCAGAAGGGCTTAAATGCAATGAAATACCGTTGTGCGCTAGAATTATGGCGATAGCAGATGTCTTTGATGCATTATCAGAGAAGCGATGTTATCGAGAGGCAATGCCACTTGAGAAATGCTTTGAAATAATTGAAGAAGGCAGTGGACAGCATTTTGATCCGATGCTGGTAGAAGTATTTCTAGACATTAGGGAAAAGGTTGAAAATGCACATCGTGAAATTAATAATACATTAAGCGGAGGTAATTAAAATGGATAATGGACTTTTAAGAGAAAATGAAATTCAGGCAAATAAAATTGTTGCCAAGGTTATGAGGGTTACTTTTGTAATATTTACGCTGATTTATATACTTGATATTATCGGCGTATTTGTTGTAGATATAGGAATAATGACAATTGCCTATATCGGAGGTAGTGTGTGTTTACTACTACCAACATTACTTGTAAATATTTTAAAAAAGAATGAAGCTTACATAAAATTTATAAATGTAATTGCAGCAGCCATATTTGTTACAGTGCTTAGTACAACATTAACATTTCATGTTGTTGCAATATATGTTTATCCAATTGCAATTGCCAGCTTGTATTTTTCTAAAAAGCTTAATATTGTAGCAACAATACTCACAGTAATAGGAGTTTCTGTTGGACAGATATTGGCATTTAAGTTGCAGACCTTACAGGACGATAATTTTACTGATTGGAATGGAGTTGTAATATACGGAATAATACCAAGAGCGTTGATATTGATTGCTGTTGCAGCCATATTTACAATGCTTTGTTCAAGAACTGCAAAGCTTTTGTCAAATCTTCTTGGTGCTGAAGAACAAAAGGAAATGCTTGATAAAATGCAGGCAATGAAAGACAATGCATCGCAGACATCAGCAAGTTTATATGATATGGTAAATGAGTTGTCAATAATTACAGAAACATCGGTTCAGGCTAATAAGCGTATTGCAAATGAATCTGAGAATTTGCTTACAGGTTCTATGGAAAACTCTGGAGCAGTGGAAAATGCAGATGCAAAGATTCAAGATATTAATGAACAGCTTGTTGGACTTAGCAACATGAATCACAAAACAGCAACTCTTACAGACCAAATTGGTGAGAAAACACAGGAAAATCAACAGTTGATGGATGAAGCTACAGAAAATATGCAGCAGATTAATGAAAGCGCTGCACAGTGCAAGGAGATAATTACTACACTTGGTGAAGAATCACAGGAAATCATTGGAATTGTTGAGACTATTACTAAGATTTCAAACCAGACAAATATTCTTGCCCTTAATGCTTCAATTGAGGCTGCAAGAGCTGGTGAAAATGGTAAAGGTTTTGCTGTTGTTGCTGATCAAATTCAAAAACTTGCGGAGCAGACAAAATTTGCAGTTGAGAATATTGGAAATATTGTAAAAGAGGTTGTAAAGAACACTGAAGATGCAGTTGTTGCAATGGAGCAAAGTGTTGTAAATGCTAAAAATGGTATGAGCAGCATTGAAAAGGCCAATGAATCAGCAGTGATTATAACAAACTCCAATGCAGAGCTTGCAGAACAGATTCACGAAATTGATAAGGTTGCCGAAATTATTCGTAAGAATAGTGGCGAAGTGGCTGATAGTATGAAGAAAATAAGTCACAATACAGCTCAAAACTGCGAGGCTGTAGAGCAGGTATCTGCTGCTACACAGGAAAATAGCGCAGGTACTGAAAGCTTGGCAGAAATTGTAAATAAGATTACAGGACTTTCGGAAGAATTAAATAAGGTTGTGCAGGGGTAAAAAATGTAAAAATTACTTGACTATAATATGCATTTAAGCATATAATAATAGTGAACAGAGTTTCTGTTAAAAAGTAAAATTTAGGGGCTGGTCGTATGACCCGGGTCCACCAATTGGCGGGTAAGACACCCGCCAATTTTTATAATCACATTAAGGGGTGAAAAATGAAGGAATTAAGCATTTTTATAGATGAATCTAAAAAATTATAAACTGTCTGTCTTTTATTATGAGTAAAGGACAGACAGTTCTTTTTTAGTTTCTATGTTATAATCTATATAATACTTATAATTTGAGTTGAAATGGAGAAAAAAATGAAATACAAAAATGCAAAAGAAACATTGCCTCAAGAGTTGATAGAAATGATACAAGAGTATGTGCAAGGGGAATATATTTATATTCCTATAAGGGAAAGAAATATAAACAGTGATATGACAGAATATAAACTTGAAATATGTAAAAGAGACGAACATATATATACAAGATATTTGGAAGGAGTAACAAATATAAGACTTGCCGAAATGTACAATCTGTCTGAATCAAGTATAAGGAGAATAATTGGAAATCAGAGAAAGAAGTATGAGGACATGAAGAGAAAAATACAAGAAATCGCAAAAGAATGGGTTATAGATGGAGCAAGCGTAAAACAGATATATGACAGTGCATGGCAGATTAATGAGAAATTCATTTTAAAGGTGTATGAAGATGTAAATATGCTAGAGCGTAATATTAAAATTATTAGTATATTAGATGATATGGATATTCCAGTAGGAAGTATAATTAAAACTAAAACAAACGAGACCTATGTTTATGATAATCAATATTATTATGTTCTTACAAAACGACTTAAGGGAAGTAATATAGTAAGTTTGAAAGATAATATGTCTCTTACAAAAGAAATGGGCAGAATATTATCTAAATTACATATTGCTTTTAAAGAATGTGAAAAGCATGATGATTTATGGAATAATAGCTTACTTGATGAAATGAATGGATGGGTGAGAACTGCAATAAGTGATAATGGATGGACGTATGTGAATGAAGAAGATTTTGACGTAATTGTGAGCAAGTTAAAGAAATTGTATGATAAACTACCGATTCAATTGATACATAGAGATGTGCATTTTGGAAACTTTTTGTTTGATAATGGTAAGTTTTCGGGATATATTGACTTTGACTTGAGTCAAAGAAATATAAGGATATTTGATTTGTGTTATTTTGTGTTAGGTTTGTTATCAGAAGAGGAAAAACTTGATATAAGTATGGATGAGTGGCGTGATATTGTAAGAAATGTGTTTGAAGGCTATGAGGAGAAAATTACACTTTCTTATGAGGAAAAGGAGGCAGTACCTTATGTTATGATGTGTATAGAACTATTATTTGTAGCTTGGTTTATAGGTCAAGAAGATGTCAAGTGTGCAGAGGATGCGATGAGGATATATGAACTAGTGAGAAAGAATGTAAATGATATTAATTTATAGAAAAAAATCAATATATATGATAAAATAGGACTATGACTTAGGTCGTAGTCTTATTTTTTTGAGGTGGTATTATGTCTAGACCATATATTATATGCCATATGGTGGCGTCTATTGATGGTAAGGTGACGGGTGATTTTTTGTATAAGCCAGAATTTTTACCTGCCACAGAAGAATATTATCGTATAAATCGTGAATATGCAGCAGATGCATTTGCTTGTGGAAGTGTCACTATGGAAGGAAGTTTTACAGGCGGATTTATGCCGAATTTAACTAAATTTTCAGGTAGTAAGATGTCAAGAGAAGACTATATTGGCGATGATAATGCAAATTATTATGCAGTATGTTTTGATAGAACTGGAAGAGTAGGCTGGACAGAAAGCAGAATTTATGATGAGGATCCAGGATATGATAATGCCCATATCATAGAAGTGCTATGTGAAAAAGCAAGTGATGAGTATCTTGCTTATTTGCAAAGTATTGGAGTGTCATATATTTTTGCCGGTAAGGATGATATGGATATCAAATTAGCAATGGAAAAATTATGTAAGTTGTTCAAAATAAAGAAATTATTGCTAGAAGGTGGTAGTATTATAAATGGAGCTTTTCAAAGAGCGGGCTTAATCGATGAGATTAGTCTCGTGCAGGCGCCAATTGTAGCTACTGAAGGAAAAACATTATTTTTTGATAGTTCATTGGATGAATATAAGATAGATGAAGTGATAAGATTAGGAAATAATGCCGTTTGGACAATATATAGGAAGTGAACATAAGTATATTCGATAGGGAGATGAAGTAATTGAACATTGAAGAAATATTAATGCGATATGATGCTATGTTTGGAAAAAACAGCTTGGCAGAGATTGAAGAATATTTAGTCGAAAATATAGCACAGGCTAAAGAGAAAGGTGAAATAGGAATTGTTTTTACTCTTCTTAATGAGATTATAGGCTTTTGTAGGGATACAACGCAAAAGGAAAAAGGCTTAAATTATTGTGATGAGTTGAAAGAATTATTAGCCAAAATGCAATTAGAAGGAAGTGTTGAATATGCTACTTCACTTCAAAATATAGCAAATGCATATCGCGAATTTGGCTTGCATAATGAGGCGTTGAAATTATTTGAAGAGATTATAAATATTTATGAAAAAAGCATAGATTCAAATGATTTTCGCTGTGCTAGTTTATATAATAATATGGCTCTCTTGTATCAAGAGATGGAAGATTATGTAAATGCAAGGGATAAACTTTTATCTGCTCTTAAGATTGTGGATTTGTATGAAGAGGCAAAAATTCCGCAGGCAACAACACGAACTAATCTGGCAGCGTCATTATTGCAGCTTGGTACTGATAGTACTTACGAGGAAGCAATTGATTACTTAAAAGAAGCTTTAGCTATATTTGAAGAGGATGGTGGCAGAGATTTTCATTATGGAGCAGCTCTTGTTGCTATGGGAGATGCATATTGCTATAAAAAGGATTATAAAATAGCTGAAAAATATTATACTTCAGGTTTAAAGGAAATAGAAAAACACGTAGGAAAAACGGCTAATTACGAAAGGGTGTTGGAGAAATGCAATTATGTAAAAAGTCTTGTAAGTGAAATGGATGAAGCCAATGTCTGGAAGTCGAATCTTGAACGTAGTAAAGAATTTTATGAAGAATATGGCAAGACCATGATTAAAGAGAATTTTCCTGAATATGAGAAACGAATTGCAGTAGGAATATGTGGTGAGGGCTCTGATTGTTATGGATTTGATGATGAGATATCAACAGACCATGATTATGGTGTAGGCTTTTGTATGTGGCTAACAGCTGAGGATTACAATAAAATTGGAGCAAAGTTACAGGAAAAGTATGATAGACTTGTAGGAGATAATTCTGATTATAATGAGCTTTTAAGAAAACGACGAGGTGTCTTTTCTATTAATGGATTTTATAATAATCTTCTCGGCACGGTTTGTAATTTTGAAGATAAATTTAAGCTTAATTACGAGGAAATTAGTGAAAGTCAATTGTCAAGTGCTACAAATGGGCTGGTTTATAGTGATTTTTTAGGAGTATTTTCAAACATAAGAGAAAAGTTGTTAGAATATTATCCTGATGAGGTATGGAGAAAAAGACTTGCGAAGGCTTTACATGATTTTTCACAGTATGCACAGAGTAATTATCCAAGGATGATGGCTAGAAATGATATGATAACCGCAGGAGTATGTATTCATAAGGCTGTTGAAGAGGCTATGAATTTAGTGTATTTACTTGAGCATACCTATGCTCCGTATTATAAGTGGAAGGTAATGGGGGCAAAAAATCTAGAACTTGGAAAGAAAATTATTCCATTACTGGATAAAATTACGGTATTGCCAAGTCAGATGGAAGCGTGGCAAGATGTGACATATAGTTCAGCGTCTATAAATAAAGCTGATGAATGTATATGCTTGTTTGAAACAATTGCTAAGATTTTACTTGAGGAATTAAAAAGGCAAAATCTTGTAAAGGGAGAGGATACATTTCTTGAAACATATATTAGGCAGGTTCTATATGGAAAAAATGCTGATGAAGTAGACAGAATTGTAAATCTTGAGTGGAAGCAGTTTGATAAGGTGAAAAATGAAGGTGGACGAGCTGATTGCCAGGACGATTTTGATACATTTTCTATAATGAGAAGGAGTCAATATCTAACATGGCCATATGAATTACTTGAAAGCTTTTATAATGATCTTGTTATTGCAGAGGAAAAAGGCTGGAATTTGATTATGGAAAAGTATGCAAGAATGATGAAAAGTACTAATCCGGAAAAGTATAAAGCCTTTGAAAGAGATTTGCCAGTATTAAGTGATGAAAGAATCGCAATACAGGAAGAGATTATTAGCATACAGGTAGCTTGGATGGAGGAGTTTGCAAACTCATATCCTAAGATGGCAGGTAATGCAAGAAGTATAAGAACAAATGAAGATAATGAATGGAATACATCTTATGAAACCTATTTAAGAGGAGAAATAAGTACATATTCAGAGAAGACATTTGTTTTGTATGGCAGGTTTATTGTGAATTTGCTTAATGAAAATAAAAATCTGGCTTATGAGATTATGGAAAATACAGCTAGGTTCTATGGCTATAAGTCAGTCTATGATGCAGAAAATAAATTATTATAAATGGAGGAAATTATGAAAGTAAACATTACAGAAAAGGTAAAATACATAGGAGTAGATGACACAACAATTGATTTATTCGAAAGTCAGTATGTGGTTCCAGAAGGAGTATCGTACAATTCATATGTAATTTTGGATGAAAAGGTTGCAGTTATGGATACTGTCGATAAGCGTGGCATGGAGGAATGGGAGAAAAACCTTATGGCTGAGCTTAACGGCAGGGCTGTTGATTATCTTGTTGTTCATCACTTAGAGCCAGACCATGCAGGAAGCATAGAAAGATTAGTTGAACTTTTCCCAAATGTTACTTTGGTTGGAAATGCGAAGACATTTGCGATGTTACCTCAGTTTTTTGATATGAATCTTGATGGTAAAACATTGGTTGTAAAAGAAGGAGATGTTTTATCATTAGGTGAGCATGAACTTACATTTGTTATGGCACCTATGGTTCATTGGCCAGAGGTTATGGTGACATATGATAAGACTGATAAGATTTTATTCTCAGCAGATGGATTTGGTAAATTTGGTGCATTGGAGCTTACAAAGGATGCCGGATGGGCATGTGAGGCGAGAAGATATTACTTCAATATCGTTGGAAAATATGGCGCTCCAGTGCAGACTCTTCTTAAGAAGGCTGCTAATTTAGATATCAATATTATTTGTCCATTACACGGACCTGTTTTATCAGAGAATTTGTCGTATTATATTGATCTTTATGATACATGGAGTAGCTATAAGGCTGAAGCAAAAGGTGTACTTGTAGCGTATGCATCAATTCATGGTAATACTGCTGCCGTAGCAGAAAAGATTGGAGAAATGCTTCGTGAAAAGGGCGTGGAAAAGGTTGTTGTAAGTGATTTGGCAAGAGATGATATGGCAGAGGTTATTGAGGATGCATTTAAGTATGACAGAATGATAGTTGCAGCAGCAAGCTATGATGGTGGTGTGTTCCCTTGGATGCAGGATTTCTTATCACATCTTCAGAGCAAGGCTTATCAGAATAGAAAGGTTGCCATTGTGGAAAATGGTTCATGGGCACCAAGTGCAGCTAAGGTTATGAAGCCGATGATTGAAGCTATGAAAAATATTGATTTGGTGGAAGATATTGTAACTATTCGTTCAACAATGAAGGATAGCGATATGGCAGCAATCGAAAAACTTGTGGATAGTATGGTGTAGATATGAAGAAGTTAGTTATAGCATTCCCAGGGATAAGAGGTAATGAGATTCCGTTGCTTTATTTTGGTGCAAAGCATTACGAAGATATGGGATACGAAAGTATTTTTATCAGTAATCCTATATGCGAAAAAGTATGGTTTGATGAAATGTATGAAAATGCAGAAAAAATCATTAAAAACATAGATTTTTCGCAGTATGAACATATTGTATTTGTGGCAAAGAGTATGGGAACAGTAGTGGCTTGTACTCTGAAAGAAGAGTATGATATTAAGGCAGATTTGATTTTATTCACACCATTAAAAGAAACATTGCCATTTATGAAGAAGGATAATGACATTATTTTGGTGGCAGCAGGTGATGAAGATACCTGGCTTGATACAAATACTTTGGTTGAAGTATGCGAAAATGAAGGTCTTAATTATTATATTGAGCATGGTGTTGGTCATCGTATGGAAGTGGCTGGAGATTTAAAGAGAAATCTTGAGGTACTTGAGAAGGTTATTGGAAGGATTGAATAATATACAACGTAGGCTTGATTTCTTCTCAAATCCAAATTGATGGTAAAATCCAATTTAAATGTTATAATGTAATTACGGTACCGAAATACATTTTGGAGGTAAAATATGAGCATTTCAATTGGTAATAATATAAAAGCAGCAAGAAAAAAGATTGGTTTAACACAGGATGAACTAGCATTACAGCTAGGTGTTACAGCGCAGGCAGTAAGTAGATGGGAATCAGGAAATGGAATGCCTGATATATCAATGGTAGTTCCTATATGTCAGGCGCTTTCCATATCTACAGATACATTGTTTGGGATTGCAGAACAGTCTATTGATAACGAGAAATATCTGGAAGTTAAGCATAAGATGGAAAGTATGAAGGATGGTATTTTTAATCCGAAAAATGCTATGGATATTTGTCATTTTCTTATAGAGGAGATAGAAAAAGAACCTTTTAATTACGGTATTCAAAGTCTTCTTATTGAGAGAACTGCCAATTTGAGCCGTTTCTATGAACAGTTTATCAAGGAAAATCCTGATGAATGGAATAGAATTTGTGATATAGCTATAAGAAAGGGCGCCCAGATTATCCGCTATTGTAATGATAAGGAAATAATAGAAAAAACTCATTTTGCTTTGGCATGGATATACATTCATAAAGAGGATTATAATGGGGCAAGAGAACATATTGCTACATTGCCAAGTGTTTCTTCAAATCGATTACAGGAAAGTATATTAGCCCAGTTAGCAATGTTTGAACACGGCTTTGATGGAGAAAAAAAGGTTCTTTTTAGAAATTTACAGAATTTTGTCAGAGCATTTAACAAAGAAATGATTTATGCTATGGAAGATTATCCTTGGTTTGCACCGTATGAAGAAGCAGTGAGATTTGGAAACTGGATGCTTAAGGTAATGGAAGTATTTAGTGAGATGCCAGAGCTTATTACAGCGTGTCGAGGATTTACAAGAGATTGTCATATGTATCTTATGAGCGCACATTTAAAGGCTGGAAAATATGATGAATGTAAAGCGCAATTTGATAGATTGAAGCTCGATATGGATAAGCATTATGAATTCTATCAAACTGTTTTAGGAAATGAAGATGAGATGGAAAAGTATACAGAAGATTCATTAAGATATATGCAAGCGTATACTAAAGAATTCATTGAAAAGAAGCAGGCTGATATTGTAAATCAGTTAAAGGGATGGCATGGGGAAAAAGTAGATAAGGTGTTTGGAGAAAAATAAGAAATATAAAAGACCGCTTGAATTATCAAGCGGTCTAGTGTATAATTCAATTAGAAAGGTTATCGGATGCGACATCCGATTGCCCTCAGTTAATGAACTATAAGAAATAGCATCTGACTTTGGACGGACGGATGCTATTTCTTTTTATTGACTTCGTTAATAAACGATAGAGCCGTAAAGACTACTAACAATAAAGTTAAAACTTCCATTGTGTTCATGGGCATCACCCCCTTTATGTACTAGAGGGCAATAGAGAAATCACATCCGCTTTCTAACTGAATTTCTACAATATCTATTATATCACAAATCCTGACAGAACACAAGTTCGAACGCACATTTTCCAAAATAAATACTATGATTTTTTACCATTTTATGATATATTCATAAGTAATGAATATGTGTGAAAAAAAGCGTGATTTGACGAAGTAGGTATAGTGTATGGATGAGTATTTGAAAGTTAATAACAATAAATACAAAATCATTAAATTATTGGGCAAAGGCAAGGGTGGATATTCATATTTAGCAACAGATGGCAATAAGGAGTATGTTCTAAAACAGATTCATCATGAGCCATGTGACTATTATCAGTTTGGTAATAAGATTGAATCGGAGATGAATGATTATAAACGTCTAAAAGACATTGGTATAAAGTTGCCGGAAATGTATGATGTAGACATCCAAAATGAGAGAATTTTAAAGGAATATATTGATGGTGATACAATATTTGATAAAGTTCTAAATGATGATATGAGCCCACAGTATTTTGACCAAATTAAGAGAATGTGTGAATTGTTGTATGCAAAGAATATAAATATAGACTATTTTCCAACCAATTTTGTAGTACAGGATGATGAGCTATATTACATTGATTATGAATGCAATGAATATATGGAACAGTGGAATTTTGAAAACTGGGGCATTAAGTATTGGTCAAAAACAGAAGAGTTTTTGAAATATGTGGAGGAGAAAAAATAATGAAAAAGATTGCAGCGATAGCAGATATCCACGGCAATTACATTGCCTTTGATAAATGTGTTGAATATGCATTGCAAAGAGGTGTTGATACTTTTTTGCTATTAGGTGATTTTGTTGCAGAATTGCCGTATCCACAGAAGACAATGGAGCGTTTATATGCATTGAAAGAAAAGTATGAATGCATTTTTATCAGAGGAAATAAAGAAGATTACTGGCTTGAACATCAAAGAAATGGAAATAGCAAGGTTGTGTTGAAAGACAATGATTCAACAACTGGAATGCTTTTGTATACATACAATAATTTGACTGAAAAAGATTTAAAATTTTATGATGCAATGCCAATAGTAAGGAAGATTCAATTTGCTGGTTATCCATCATTTACGGTGTGTCATGGTACGCCCTATAAAGCCAATGAAAAGATGATTCCATCTACTGATAGAATACATGAAATTATGAATGAATTAGATACGGATTTGATTGTTTGTGGTCATACACATATTCAAAGTAAGTACGAGTATAACGGTAAAAAATGTTTAAATACAGGTGCTTGTGGAATTGCTCTTGGTGGTAAAATTGAATTTATAATATTACAGGGCGATGAAAATGGTTGGATTGAAGAATTAGTAAGCCTAGATTATGATGTGTCGCAGGTGTTAAAGGACATAGAAGAATCAGGGATAGAAGCTAGTGCACCTTCTTGGACAAAAGTTACAAAGGATATTATTAAAGGTGGACATACATTTCATTCTAAAGTTTTATTTAGAGCGATGGATTTGTGCGAAGAAGAATTAGGTGAATGTAATTGGCCGGAAGTTCCTGAAAAATATTGGGAAATGGCTATTAAAGAAATGTTATACGAGGAGGAAAAGAAATGAAAGCAACAAAAACAAAGGATGATTACAGTTTTATAAGGGGTGTGTGCTATGGTTTACCATATTTTACACCAGTTGAGCAGGTAAAAAGAGAGTTAGGCTACGGTAAGCGTTTAAATCTAAACAGTACAAGAATATGGCTTGCTTACGAGCATTACAAGGAGAACCCACAGAAGTTTATCGATGGACTTGTAACTTATGTGCGTACAGCTTATGAAGTTGGTTTTACAACGATGCCAATATTATTTAACGGAAATGGTTTAAATCCGGATATTCTTGAACCGGAATTTTATGAAGATGGAGAAAAATATGTAACTGATGTGGTAAATGCATTAAAGGATGAGCCGGGACTTATTATGTGGGATGTTATGAATGAGCCATCCTGCAATGATTATATTATGAAGTCTCCTGAAGAAGAAAAGGAAATGCGCCTTGAAAAAATGTGGGCTTTCCTAAGACATTACAGTAGATTTGTTAAGAGTATTGATAAAGATAATCCAATTACAATAGGGCATACATTTGCGTGGGATATAGAGCCTACAGTGGAAGAGGTAGATGTTATTTCAGTCCATGATTATTTCTGTACACACAAGGAAGTTGCTGGGACATATGAGTCTGTAAAGGCTGTGGCAGACAAGTATAATAAGCCGTTTATAAACAGTGAAATGGGATGTCTTGGTCGTGCGAATCCGTATGATCTTGCTATTGAAATGTGTGAAAAATACAATGCAGGCTGGTATGTATTTGAACTTATGATTGGTGGATATTGGGGTGATATTCATGGAATATTCTATCCGGATGGAACAATAAGAGATGGTT
This sequence comes from Lachnospiraceae bacterium, assembly GCA_017935565.1. Taxonomy (GTDB): domain Bacteria; phylum Bacillota; class Clostridia; order Lachnospirales; family Lachnospiraceae; genus SVEL01. The sequence continues at coordinate 72,963 of JAGBHK010000002.1, read as the reverse complement.
ATATTGTTGCTGCACTTATGGGTTTCCATATGAATCGTAAGGAAACTGCAATTAAGACCAATGCAAATAAGGAAGGTTACGCAGAAAGAGGTATAAAGATGCTTCGCGCAGCATTGGAGGAAAAGACAGAAGTTTTTAAGGCTGAAAGAAAGTCTGTAGAGGAAATACTTGAAGCTTGTGAATTTTGTGCAAATCTTTTGGAAGGCTGTCAGTTAGTGCCAATGTACGAGCCACCTACATTAAAGATTAATCGCTTCAGAAATCAGGAAAATCCTGACATGGTTGAGATTAGAAAATTGGCGTATGAGCTGGCTAGATTGCTTAAGGATAATTGTCAGTTGATTTAAGAAAGCATTTAGTGTTATAAATAAAAGATTTATGTAGAATAGTGTGAAAAACTGTTTGGATTGGAGGAAGTATGAGAAAGATACAGGAATTAGAGTATACTCAGTTGAAAAATTGTTGTATGCCAAATGAGTTTTTGTTTGAAACAACGGGGGAATTGGAGCCACTTGAAGGAATCATAGGGCAGGAGAGAGCTGTTAAGGCTTTTGATTTTGGTTTGGCGGTTAAGCTTAAGGGATATAATATTTATATGTCCGGGCCGTCTGGAACAGGTAAAACCACATATGCAAAGGGAAGTGCAAAGAGGATTGCCGAAACGGAAACTGTGCCGATGGACTGGTGTTATGTATATAATTTTGAAAATCCAAAAAAACCTATGGCTCTTAGCTTTGAGCCGGGAGTTGGCAGAAAATTCAAGGCAGATATGGAAGAATTGGTGCAAGTATTTCAGAGAGAAATTCAAAAGGCGTTTCTTGCTGAGGAATATGATAGAGAAAAATTTGCCATTATACATAGCTACGAAGAAAAACAGGACATACTTATTGATAAAATGAGTGAGCTTGCGGCAGAAAATGATTTGCAGGTTAAGAATACTCAGACGGGAATTTGTTTTCTGCCAATTATCAACGGTCAGCCTATTGATGAAGAAACATATAATGCTCTTTCTGATGATGAGAAGGATTTAATAGATGATAAAACTGAAAAAATTCAGGAAAAAGTGGCGTCTTTTATGAAAGAGGTTCATGAGCTTGAGAAGGAATGTGTTAAGCAGGTGGAGGAATTAGACCGCAAGGTAGGATTATATGCCATTGGACATTATGTGGAAGAATTGACAAGTAAGTATAAAACTTATGAATGCGTAGTGAAGTACATTGAGGCTGTCAAAGATAATGTGCTTGATAATCTGGATGGGTTTGTAGAGAGTGAAGCATCGCAGGATGAGAATGTTTCAGCGCTGTTACCATTTCTTGGTAAGAAGCAGGATGAGGATATACTGCTAAGATATGGTGTCAATCTTATAGTGGATAATTCAGAAGCTGTAGGTGCACCGGTTGTAGTTACATTTAACCCTACATATACCAATTTAATGGGAGAGATTGAGTATGACAGTGAGTTTGGTAGTCTGACAACTGATTTTATGAAGATAAAGAGCGGACTGTTTCATCAGGCAAATGGAGGCTATATTATTGTACAGGCTCAGGATGTTCTTTCATCGCCTCATTCATGGGAGGCTCTTCGAAGATTAATAAAAACTAATGAAATAGATATGGATTCCATTAGGGAGTTGCAGGGGAATAATGCTGCTCCAACTCTTAAACCGGAGCCTATTCCGGCTAAGATAAAAGTTATTATGATAGGTAGTGATTATTTCTATGAGCTTTTAAGCGCCAGTGATGAAGAATTTGATAAATTTTTTAAGATAAGAGCTGATTTTGATTCTGAAATGCCACGAAATTCAGAAAATATGACTAAAATCGCAAGATTTATTAAGAGATTTGTGGATAGAGAAAAAACCTTGGAATTTGATATTAGTGCGGTGTGCGCTGTTATTGAGTATTCATCTAGATTTGCAGAACGCCAGGACAAGCTTTCTACGCGTTTCAATTATCTTGCTGAGATACTGGGTGAGGCACATACATGGGCACAGCTTGAAAATGCCACAATTATTACCAATGAGCATATCAAGAAAACAATATATGAGAAAGAGCAACGTGTGAAGTTGTATGAGGAAAAGCTTGATGAGATGCTTGATGAAGATGTAATAATGATTGACACACAGGGTGAGGAAATTGGTCAAATCAATGGTTTGGCTGTGCTTGATATGGGTAGCTACAGCTTTGGTACACCGTCAAGAATTACTGCAACTACTTATGTTGGTGAGTCAGGAATTGTAAATATTGAAAAAGAAGCTAGAATGAGTGGACAGACTCATGATAAGGGTGTTCAGATAATAACAGGCTTTTTAGGACAGACCTATGCACAGGAATTTCCAATGTCATTGTCATGCAGAGTGTGTTTTGAACAGAATTACAATGGAATAGACGGTGATAGTGCGTCAAGCACAGAGCTTTATTGCATTATTTCATCACTTGCAGGGCTTCCTATCAGACAGGAGCTGGCAGTTACTGGTTCGGTGAACCAAAAGGGTGAGATACAGGCAATTGGTGGTGTGACTTATAAGATAGAAGGTTTCTTTGAGTTGTGTAAAAAGCGCGGACTTACAGGCAGTCAGGGTGTTATTATACCGGCCTCAAATATAAAGGAACTTGTTTTAAGTGACGAAGTCATAGCTGCCGTGAAGGCTAATATGTTCCATATTTACCCTATAACACACATTGATGAGGGAATCGAACTTCTTATGAAGTATCCTGCCGGGGAGAAGGATGCTAATGGCTTATATCCTGAAAATAGTGTGCATGGTAAGGTATATGCCAAGTTGAAAGCATATGCGAAGGCATCACAGGGTTTTGGTGATTAATGAAGGAGTAAAATCAGTTTTTTCTAGGAGGTAGATATGATGAACTACAGAATGGAGCATCCAAATCCACAGTTTGAGAGAGAGCAGTGGATGAATTTAAATGGAAAATGGGACTTTGCATTTGATTTTGGTGTTAGCGGTATGGAGAGAAAATGGTATCTTGATTATGAAGAATCAAGAAAGGTGTTTGATAAGGAAATCAATGTACCATTTTGTCCTGAGAGCAAATTGAGTGGTATTGGTTATACAGATTTTATTCCGGCTGTGTGGTATCGTCGCACGGTAGAGCTGACTGAGAAACAGTTGGCAGGTCGAGTGTTGTTACATTTTGGTGCAGTTGATTACGAGACTAAAGTGTTTGTGAATGAAAAGGAAGTTGGAAGTCATATAGGAGGATATAGTTCCTTTGAATTTGACATTACAGATTATGTGGATGTTGGAGAAAATACTATTGTTGTTTATGCCAAGGATGATGTTCGAAGCGGCTTGCAACCAAGAGGTAAGCAGGCAGGCTCATACTATTCACAAGGCTGTGACTATACAAGAACTACGGGTATATGGCAGACTGTCTGGCTTGAATTTGTTCCAAAATCATATATAAAGAGTGTTAAGTATTATCCTGATATTCAGGATGGTTGTTTTCATATAGATGTGAAGGTATGTGGAAGCGGTAAGCTTACAGTTACGGCAAACTATAAGGGAAAAAATGTTGGCTGTGTGACTAAGAACGTCTGTGGGGATGACAATAAGATTAACTTGATGGTCAGTGAATTACATTTATGGGAATGTGGTAATGGCAGATTGTATGATATAAAGCTTGAGCTGGAAGCTGTGGCGAATATATCTAAGGCTATGAATACTGATGAATGTAATAATGATAATAATAATAATGTCACATATGATACTGTATACAGTTATGCAGGTATGCGAGAAGTTAGATTAGATGGATATAAGTTTATGTTAAATGGTAAAACTGTTTTCCAGAGAACTGTTCTTGACCAGGGCTTTTATAGAGAGAGCATTTATACAGCTCCAAGTGATGAAGCATTATTAAATGATATCAAGCTATCTATGGCATTGGGCTTTAATGGAGCCAGACTTCATCAAAAGATATTTGAGCCAAGGTTCTTGTATCATTGTGACAGAGAGGGCTATCTTGTATGGGGAGAGCATGGCAACTGGGGACTTGATTTATCTAATCCGGAGGCATTTCTTAATTTTATGCCAGAGTGGCTTGAGGCGGTAGAGAGAGACTTTAATCATCCTTCTATCATAGGCTGGTGCCCATTTAATGAGACTTGGGATTATTGTGGAAAGAGGCAGAATGATAAGATACTTGCAAATATCTACAAGATGACAAAGGCTCTTGATTGTACAAGACCTTGTATTGATACTTCAGGAAATTTCCATGTCATTACTGATATTTATGATTTACATAATTATAGACAGGATGTTAAGGAGTTTGCTGAGTGTTATGAAGCCTTTGGAAATGGAGGAGAATTTCACGAAGAGCATCCTGCAAGACAACACTATACTAAGGGATTGCCTGTGTTTATCAGTGAATATGGTGGAATCAAGTGGAATGTGGACGAAAGTCAGACTGATGCATGGGGCTATGGAGATGCTCCTAAGACAGAGGATGAATTTATAAAAAGATATGAGGGCTTGACAAATGTATTGCTTGATAATCCTAATATTATGGGCTTTTGCTATACACAGCTGTATGACATTGAGCAGGAGACAAACGGCTTGTATGATTATGATAGAAGACCTAAGTTTGATGTAGATATTTTTAGAAAGATAAATAGTAGGAAGGCAGCTATAGAGGAGTAGGGTTATATATTAATTGATATGCTATGATTGGGTCAAAACATTGACATTGCGTCGGTTTTGACCCGATTTTTTTAGGGGATATTTCTAAGTTTTGTGTAAAATTGTATGTCATCTTGTTGTTATTAAAGAGTGGTTGTTGTATAATTAGGGGTAGAATTTTGAAGAGCGTAGAATAGGAGAAGGTGGGGAAATGATAAAACTAAGAAATTTTACAAATGCGGATATTTCACTATTGAAAAAATGCAAATATGAAGATGAAACTAACCGAGAAATTCAAGAAAAAATAAAACTTTGGAATAGTAAAAATGTAGACGGTAAATATTATGAAATGTTTGCAATTGTTGATAATGATATGCCTGTAGGTATGATATCTTTATATCAGCATACCCAAAGTGTGATTAGCTGCGGTCCTGAAATCTTTGAAGAATATCGTGGTAAAGGATATGGTACGCAGGCAGTGGGGATGGCAATTGATGTTGCGAAGAAAAAAGGGTATAAGATTGTTGTGGCGCAGATCCGTAAAGATAATGAGAAAAGTATTATGCTACATCAAAGACTGGGATTTGAGTTAGACCACGAGTATATTAATAAGCGTGGAAATGAAGTTGGATTTTACATTAAGTATATTGGAGAATGAACTATGCAAAAACAAAGAAATATGACATCGATTTTTTTATGTTGTAATGACAAGATATTACTTTTAAACCGACAAGGTGGAAGTGTTGTCAACAATGTTTGGATTGGCTCGGCAGGCGGACATTTCGAAGAGTTTGAATTAAATGATGCAAGGGCGTGTGTGCTAAGGGAGTTGAACGAGGAATTATCTTTAACAGAGGATATGTTAAGCGATTTAAGATTAAGATATATAACAATGCGACATACAAATGGAGAAATTCGAATTAATTACTTTTATTTTGCAAATCTAGAAAATGGGACTGAAATGGATTTACAATCCAACGAAGGTGTTCTAAAATGGTTCGATTATGATGAAATAAGGGAGTTGGGTATGTCATTTTCCGGACAAAATGTAATGAAGCATTATATGGGGATTGGAATGTATACTCAGGAGATTTATGGAGGGGTTGCAGATGGTGAAAAAGTGGTGTTTACGGAAATGAAGTGATTAAAATGTGGTGAAAATTATGATTAGAGAAGCAAGAAAAGAAGATTTAAATGAAATATTAGAATTATATCTACATTTACATGAAACCAATATACCAGAAGAATCAGAGCAATTAAAAAATGCTTGGGATAAGATATTGTCAGATAATGACCATCATCTAATCGTGTGCGAAATTGATGGTAAAATTGTAGCTAGTTGTGCGTGTGTTATTATACCGAATCTTACAAGAAACGTAAGACCTTATGCATTCATTGAAAATGTAGTTACACACAAGGATTACAGAAGTAATGGATATGCATCAATGTGCTTGAATTATGCAAAGGAGATTGCATTAAATAATAATTGTTATAAAATGATGCTGTTAACTGGTTCAAAAGATATGAAAATATTAGAATTTTATGAAAATGCAGGATATAATAGTTCAGATAAAACTGCATTTATACAGTGGTTGGAATAGAGAATGAGAGGTATATTATAATGCGAACAGAGATTGTGACACTTACCAATATGTGTATGGTGTATGATGATAAAGGAAATGTTCTTGTTCAGGACAAGGTTGATGATAAGTGGTGTGGATTGACATTTCCTGGTGGACATATTGAAAAGGGAGAGTCATTTGTGGATTCTGTAATTCGTGAAGTGTATGAAGAAACAGGACTTACAATAGGGTGCCCAAGAATATGTGGTACCAAGGATTGGCAGAAGAAGGATGGCTCTAGATATCTAGTTGTGTTATACAAAACAGATAAATTTAAGGGTGAGTTAAAATCCTCGGATGAAGGCGAAGTAAAATGGATGCCATTGGAGGAGATGAAGAAGGGAAAACTTGCAAATGGTATGGAAGATTTGCTTAGAGTCTTTATAGAGGATGATATCAATGAATTTCATTATATGATAGAAAATGGACAATGGAAGTATGAGTTGAAGTAGAGGAAGGAAAATTTTATGTTAGTATTAGTTTATAGAAAATGTAGTACATGTCAAAAGGCATTGAAATGGTTAGAGGATAGAAATGTGGAATTTGAGGAACGCCCGATTGTGGAAGATAACCCAAGCTTTGATGAATTGTCAAAGTGGTATAAGATGAGCGGATTGCCACTTAAGAAGTTTTTTAATACAAGTGGATTGTTGTACAAGGAAATGGGATTGAAGGACAAGCTTGCTGATATGAGTGAAAAGGAGCAGTTGAAGTTATTGGCAACCAATGGAATGCTTGTGAAGAGACCACTAGTTGTAGGGGATGATTTTGTGTTGACGGGATTTAAGGAAACAGAGTGGGAAGGGTCATTATTATAACGTTATGTCGGTTATATTTAAAAGAAAAAACTTCAAAGAGGATTGTGATAGCATCGTTAATATTATTTACGATGAAAAATATGGTCGTGTTCAAAATTATTTAGCCAAGAACTTTGAACTTGATTTAAATTTATTGTATAGCCTTGATAAAAATGCTGGTTATAACATCATAACTCAAACATTGTCTGCCCGCTATGAAAATAGTGAAATTGAAATTGCAGATAAAATAGATAAGCTTGCTTGTCATTGGAACGATATTGAGTTTGATATATTTAGAATGTTATATGATATATTTGGATGTGAAAAAATATACAAGAATGATATTATTGCGGAGTTTTCAATTAATTCAGTATGTCCACGATATTTGGATAAATGGTCGTTTGATATTAATTACAGAAAAAGTATCGAAGAGATGGTTCTTACTTGTATTCATGAGATTATTCATTTTGTGTGGTTTGAAAAATGGGTGGAGCTATTTGATAACATAAGCAAGGATGAATATAATGCTCCAAGTGCAACGTGGTTGTTATCTGAAATTGTGATTGATGCTATCATAAAGGAGACTGAGCTGAAAAAGTATTGTAGTGAGAAACAACCTGCATATAAGCATTTTTATGATATACAGATTGATGATGTAAATGTAATGGCTTATTTTAGAAATTTGTTTAATTCTTGTGATATACATAAGTTTATGTCAGAAGGGTATAGGTATGTAGTGGAGAATAAGCAGATGTTGTGGTGAAAAAATAGGAAAATGGAAAAAACTAAACTTCTTTTTTTCGGTTATATTTATCGCATTCACATTCTAAACGTTTAAAGTCTAGACAACGAATTTTGCCTTTATAATTAGATTCTTCAGTACAAAGTTTATATAGACAATTTGCTTTGTTTATTATGATATCAGAATTTTTACGGCACCAATTAAGTTCATCAATACATAACTGCTTGTAAAATTTATCCTTTGGGGAATCCATATTATTTGATTTTAAGGTGATTTTGATTAGTTGTCCTTCTTCTACAGGAATCATAAGATTATAATTTAGTACACCCAATAATTTTCCATGCTTATCTATTATTTTATCGAAATCTGCTCTGGGTTGCATTTTTTTATGTTTTTCAACTGGATGGGATAGTGGAACTAGATATTTTCTCTCATTACATATAACTACAATGCCGACATAAATTCGATGATGTTTGCCAATTTGAGGTGACACAGACGATACCCTGTTATCAATGTTATGTAAGTTACGTATATACTTTATATCTATCCGATAAAGATTTAATCGTTCTTGTTTCATGATACTCCTTAGATAATAAATGTGGCTATGTATTTATCATAGCCACATTGTGAAATCACCTTGATGGCAATTTCATCGCTTTTACAACTTCCACTTAACGGTAGGACTCACCTTTAATATTATGATATCATAATTTGATATATAGTCAATAGAATATTCTGTTTTCTTAAGTTTATTTTATGAATAGTGATGAAAACTAAGTTGTGTTGTGCTATAATCAATCTAATATATGTGGTGAAATAAGAGAGGTAAATATTAATGATTACAACTATTATTTTTGACGATTTTGGTACTCTTTTTAAGGTTGCTGAGGGTGGTTCGGCAAAAAAGATAATATATAATATTGTTACTTGTGATAAAGAAGTTGATTATGAGTCATTTGTTGAAGAATGGAAAAAATATTATAAAAGATATACAGTGTCAGAGTCTTTATTTAGGACAGAAAGAGATATTTTTATATCAAGAATAAAAATGTTTTATGATAGATTTGGCGTGAATAGAAATGCCATAGAGGATACAGATGCTTTATTGGCAGAGGCGTTTGAAAGAAAGGCATATGAAGAGGCTAAAGAGGTCTTAGATAAGATACGTGAAAAGTATAATGTATTTATAGGTTCGAATACTGATAATGATGTGTTGGAGGCAGTAATGAGCGGAAATGGAATTTCGGCTGATAAGATTTATACTTCAGAGAATTTGAAATGCTATAAACCTAATATGTTATTTTTTAAGAAAATATTAGAGGACAATGGATTGGAACCTAAAGAGGTTTTGTTTGTCGGAGATTCTGTTAGTGATGATATATTAGGTCCTAAGGCGTTAGGGATAAAAACTGTGCTTGTTAATAGAAGCGAGAAAACTGGCGATTTTGGACAAGATTATACGATTAATGATTTAAGGTTGTTGTATGGGATTTTAGGTAAGGATAATATTGAATAGAAGGAAAAATAATGGTAGAACTTAGAACAATAACGAAAGAAAATATAGATGAAGTATTAAAGCTACGTGTTGCAAAACATCAAGAGACTTTTGTGTCTACAACAGCAGAATCGCTGGCACAGGCATATGTTTACAAGAAAACAGCATTTCCGTTTGCTATATATGCAGGTGAGATATTGGTAGGTTTTATTATGCTTGGATATTATGAAGTCAAGAATCAATATACCTTGTGGAAACTTCTGATAGATGAGAGATATCAGAACAAAGGCTATGGTAGATGTACATTAAAGAGTGCGATAAACTATTTGGTTGATAGGTTTAATGCTAGAGAAGTTTATGTAGGTGTTGCATTTGGAAATGATATAGCTAGGGATTTATATTATTCCATGGGGTTTCGTGAGACTGGTGAAAAGGATAAAGTTCAGTTTGAGATGAAGTTGGAGATAAGTAGAGAATGAGTCAACGTAATATTTTAAATATGTATATGTTGGACAGTATAAGATATAAAACGGAGGTATTTTATGTACAGTATCAAAATTAACGAAAAACGTGTAACCGGTAAACGTAACCCTATGATTTATGGTCATTTTATTGAACATTTTCATAGACAGATTTATGATGGAATCTATGACCCAGGCAATCCTTTATCAGATGAGGAGGGTTTCCGTACAGACATTATGGAGGCAATGCGAAAAATTAAGGTTCCAATTCTTAGATGGCCAGGCGGATGCTTTGTGTCTTCATATCATTGGAAGGATGCGGTAGGTCCTGAAAGAAAGCCATTGTTTGATAAGGCATGGAGAGTAGAGGATCCAAATACATTTGGTACAGATGAATATGTAAAGCTTTGTAATAAGCTTGGATGTGAGCCATACATTTGTACAAATGCCGGAACAGGCACACCAGAAGAAATGAGTGATTGGGTTGAGTATTGCAATCTTGAGGATGAAGGGCAATTCGCTAAGTGGCGCATTGCTAATGGCTATGAGAAGCCACATAAGGTAAAATATTGGAGCATTGGTAATGAAAACTATGGTGGTTGGGAGATTGGTGCTAAATGTGCTGATGAATGGGGCAGACTTGTACGAGAGGCGGCTAAGATGATGAAGCATGTTGATCCTGAGACAGAGCTTTCGGCAGCAGCCATTCCTGATGTTGACTGGAATATGAATCTTCTTAAGAATTGCGGTCCTTATCTTGACTGGATTTCAATTCATCAGTATTGGGATATGATGCCGGAGGTTAACAATCCTGCCACATATGAGCAGTGTATGGCTTGGACTAAAAATGTGTCTCGAGCAGTTGATGATGTCCGTGGTATCTTGACAGCATTGCATTTAGAAGATAAAATTAAGATTGCGTTTGATGAATGGAATTTAAGAAGCTGGCATCATCCAAATGTTCATAGCATTAAGCAGGGTGTGGGTAAGGATACTTACGTAACGCCTCGTGATAAGAATGATGATAACAGTACATATACAATGGCGGATGCGGTATTTACAGCGTGCTTTTTAAATGCAATGAACAGAAATTGTGACATTGTTGGTATGGCAAATTTTGCACCTATTCTTAATACCAGAGGCTGTATTTACAGCTACGACAAGGGAATTGTTCTTAGAAGTACATATCACGTATTTGATTTGTATGTAAATTACTTGGGTGATACTGTAATTGATATGTGGTCAGAGGATGAGATGCCTACGTTGAATGTAAATTACAAGTGGGGTGCACCTGAAACAGTTGATACTCTGGATTTGATTGCTACAAAATGGTCGGACAAGGAAGGCATTGCAGTGGCAGCAGTAAATAAGCATATGGATGAGTCACAGGAGATTGCGATTGATGGTGACTTTGAAAATGCAAAGGTTGTAATGTACAGTATTAGTGGTAATGACAAGGATTCTTATAACGACATTGATAGAAATGAAGTTACAATAAATGAAGAAATTATTGGTAGATTTGAAAGTGGAATGAAGATTACTCTTAAACCACATTCAGTAAATGTAATTCAAATCCTGCCAATATAATGTGAAGTAATTAAACGCGGTGTTAAAGATGTTTTAGCATCGCGTTTACGCTTCAGAATGGAGAGGAATATGATTATTGACAGCACAAAGTATAGTGGAAAATGTTCATGTGGCAGAGAACATAGTATGGTCACAAAGTTTTCGGTGGTAGAAAGCGGAGCATTGAAAAATATTGACAAGTATTTGAATGAGTACGATATAAAAGGTTTTACCGTTACAGTATATGATGAAAATACATACAAGGCAACTGCTGACAGACATCCGAGTGCTGACTATGAGGTTGTATTAAGTCCTGATAATCTTCACGCAAATGAGCATGGTGTGGATTTGTTGTTAGAAAAACTTCCTGACAATGTAGAAGTGTTGATAGCGGTAGGTTCTGGTACAATTCATGATATAACAAGATATTGTGCGTGGAAGATTGGTGCTGAGTTTGTATCGTGCCCAACGGCTGCAAGTGTAGATGGATTTTGTTCGTCTGTGGCTGCGATGACATGGCATGGATGCAAGAAAACACTTACTGCTGTTGCTCCTAAAATTGTGGTGGCGGATATTGATATTATAAAAAATGCGCCAAAGTATCTGGCAAAGTCGGGATTTGGTGATATGATTGGCAAGTACATTGCCCTTACAGATTGGAAGATTTCGAATATATTGACAGGTGAAATATATTGTGACAGTATAGCTGAAATTACTATGAATGCTACAAAGGAAGTGATGGAGTCGGCGGCTGGTATTGAAAGTGGCAACGAAAAGACTTTTGAAAAACTTACATATGGGTTGTTAATGTCTGGTCTTGCAATGCAGATGTTTGGAAATTCTCGTCCTGCATCAGGTGCAGAGCATCATATTTCGCATATAATCGAAATGAGTCCAAAGGGATTAAGTGTTAGTTCTGATGCTCTTCATGGAGAAAAAGTTGGAGTAGGTACTATAATTGCAGCAAGAGAGTATCATAGGATAGCGGGTCTTCAAGATATAAGTTTTAAGAATTATGAAGAATATTCCAAGGAATATATCGGTAAGATATTTACAGATGAGTTATATGATGAGATATTGGCAGAAAATGAGAAGGATTGTGCCAGCGGTATAAAAGGTGAAAGATTAGCTGAATGTTGGAGCAAAATACGTGAAGAAATAAAAAAGATTCCAACAGCAGAAAATTTATGTGATATCTATGAAAAACTTGGAGTGAAGATGAAACTTGCTGATATAAATGTAGCTGATGAAAAGGAACAAGAATTGATTGAATATTCTCCTTGCGTGCGAAATAGGGTTACATTGATGAGGCTAAGAAAGTGCATTTAAATTAATTTGAAAATTTTTAAAACCAATTTGAAATTTCCGACACTATATTAATGAGGGACGGAAAGGAATTGTCATGACAAGAGAAAATTATTTTTGCGAAAACTATTTAGATAAGATGTACTATTATTATCTAAAAAAGACTGGAAATGCTGATGAAGCCAATGATTTGACCTCAGAGGCTGCACTAGAGGTATTGAAGTCGTTATCAAATGGAACTAACCCTGAAAGTTTTAATGGATGGGTATGGGCAATAGTCAAAAATCGCTATGCCAGATGGGCTAATAAGAAGCATATAAGACTTCAAAATGAGGAACAGTCAGAAATTGATGAGCTAAATATTGTAGCTGATGAGCTGGTTGAAGAAAAGATATTATATGATGAACAAATAAACGAGCTTAGGCGAGAGTTGGCTCTTATTAATAAGGATTATAGAGAGATAATAGTAGCGTATTATGTTGAAAATAATAGTATTTCGGATATATCAAAAAAACTTTCCATTCCTGAAGGAACTGTTAAAACAAAATTATTTAATGGAAGACAGAGATTGAAGGAGGGAATGCAAATGGCGAGGACATTTGGAAAATTAAGTTATGCACCAGAGGAAATAGAGTTTGGTCAAAGCGGTGGTGTAAGTACAAAATGGGAGCCAAACATCTATATTTATGATAAGTTGCACGAAAAAATATGTAAAAACATATTGATTGAAGCTTATAGAAACCCTGTGACTATGCAGGAATTATCTATAGAGTTGGGTATTGCGATGCCATATATTGAACCTTTTGTAGAGGGGATGACTGAAAGTACATTGCTTATAAAGGACGGAAATAAGGCGGAGACGGCTACTTATGAGACGAATTTTGTTATAGTGAGTGCTGAAAGCTGGAGAAAAATGCAGGATAAGCTTGCATCTATTCAGGATAGGTTTGTAAAGGCGGCTTACGAATATCTTGAAAAGTCAAGAGAATTACAATTAGAGGCTGGTAATTACATTTTAGGAAAGTATCAGGATTATGAGGAACAGAAGTGGACACTTACGTTAAGACTTGCAGATGATATTCAATGGGCATTGTATGATAAAAGAAATCTACAATTTAACTATGATACAGTTCGACCTAACAAGGGAAATTGGGATATTATGGGAATGCAAAAATATGATGGTCCTCGATTTATGTGGGTTGGTCATTCTGCAAGCAATGCAGAATATGGAAATATCATTAATGCATTTGTCACAGAAAAACAGTCAGAATACGACAAAGAAAAAATCACCTTTAATGATAATGCAAAACTAATTAATCTTGTGTTAAAGGGTGAAATAAACAACCTATCCGAAAGAGAAATCGAAGAACTACTTGAACTAAATATGATTAGAAAGTGTGATGAGGGTTATGAGGTGACATTTGGTGTGTATACAGCTGAGCATAATAGTGAAACATTGCGATATGCAATTCCGATTGAAACCTATAACAAGGAACTACTTCATATATGGAATGAACTTATGAGTATAGGCGAAGAATATATGGAATATTGTGAAAATGTTATGAGAGGAGAAATTCCTAATAGACTTATGGCACAATTTAATTTTTGTATGCATTCTATACCATTTTTGAGAGGGATGGTAGTGGATGGAATGTTGAAAAATGGATTCTTAAAGCCAGAAGATGAGTTATCTGATATGATAGGCGTATATACTTGCATATAATAATTTATGAGTAGAAAAGTAACGTGAAAAATTACTTTTCTACTTTTTTCATTTATAAATATAATACATGAAAAAATAGAAAAAATATGTTATAATAAGATGGATGTGGTAAAATATGATAAGAAAGATGAATGGGAGAAAATAAGTGATGAAGAAGTTTAGTATTGTTTTTTCGTATGTGATATTTATGTTGGCGGGCGGCATATTTGGTGTTGCATTGATTGAATTTTTTGGGTTTCATGAACTTAATATGTCAGATAAGGTACTATTTATTTGTATATCACTTGTATATTTGTACATTGCATTAATGTTTAATATTATCGTTCATGAAGCGGGACATTTAGTTGCAGGTTTGATGTCAGGGTATAAGTTTGCGTCTTTTAGAGTTGGAAGTTTTATGCTGAAAAAAGAGGAAGAAAAGCTTGTTTTAAAGAGATTTACTTTGGCAGGAACTGGTGGGCAATGTCTTATGGCCCCACCAGATTTAGTTGACGGAAAAATACCATTTGTATTTTATAACATTGGCGGAGCATTGGCTAATTTAATTACATTTGTTGTATCTATAATATTAATGTTTGTAACTAAAGATGTAAAATTGTTGTCATTATTGTTTTTTATAACAGCTCTTATTGGATTAATGCTTGCGTTATCCAATGGTGTGCCAATGAGAAGTGGCGAAGTAGATAACGATGGAATGAATATTATTTCTTTGTCTAAGGATCCGTTGGCGATGAAGGCTTTATGGGTACAGTTAAAGATAAATGAATGTACTTCAAAAAATATCAGCTTGAGAGATATGGATGATGAGTGGTTTGAATTGCCTGAAAATGCAGATATGAAGAATGTTTTGATATCTTCGATAGCAGCATTTAAGTGTAATAAACTTATGGCTGAAAGAAAATTTGAGGAAACGAAGAAGGCGATAGATGCGTTGCTTAACAGTAATGCTGTTATAGTAGGAATTTACCAAACTCTCCTTAAACTCGATAAGGCATACATTGAAATGATAAGCAATAATAACAAGGTGCTTGTAGATGCGCTTATAGAAAAACAGGATAAGAATATTATTATGGCTATGAAGAATTTTCCATCAGTAATAAGATATCAGTACACATATGCATTGCTTATAGATAAAGATACTAAAAAGGCTGCTGAATATAGAAAACATATGGAATTTGTTAAAAAGAATTATCCGTACATGGTTGATGTGGAGGATGAGCTTGAATTAATGAATTTAGCTGATGAAGTGTTAAGCGATAGAGAAAATAATGATAATGTATAAGTTATGTAAAATAAAATTTAATAATATAGAATTAATTGTAAATAGAACTATTGATAATTTTGGAGTTATTATTCGTGCGATTTTAATATATTAGACATTATGAAAAACGTGAAATATAATATACCACGAAAGAAAAAATATAAAGGTGGTATGTAATATGTCAGAATTAATGGAAACAATAATGTTAATATGCTTTGGGTGTTCATGGCCGTTGTCGCTTATGAAAAACATAAAGTCGAAATCATGTAAAGGGATGAGTCTTTCGTTTACACTAATGATAATCACTGGATATATCGCGGGGATAACAGCCAAAGTGCTCGATGGTAATTATTCGTTTGTTTTGGTGGCATATATTATAAATCTTATGATGGTGAGTGCAAACGTTGTGATTTATTTTTATAACAAAAATCTTGATGCAAAGAGAAATGCTATTGCATAATGTGTATAGGTTTGAACGGTATTACTGTTCAAACCTTTTGTTTTCAAAGTATTCAATTAAAAAATTATAAAAATCTAAAACGTGTGAATTGTCTGTTTTGTTTGAATTGTAAGTAATAATTATATCTCTCTGGCATACTGGAGTTTTTATTGGCAATAAAGTTACATCTGGGGAATTTAATGGGCCCCAAGTAAATTGTGGCCAAAATCCTATGCCCATATTTGCTGCAATACAATTTTTAACTGAAGTTGGATTGTCACTTTGAAATATTATATTTGGTTTAAAACCTGCCAGCCCACAATAATTATCACAAATTAAACCTAAGCTAGTAGCTGTGCCAAGAGTGATGAAATTTTCATCTTTAACATCAACAAGATTGATACTGTTTTTGTTTGAATATTTTGAAGAACCAGGTACAGCTAAATACAATTTTTCAGTACATACATATGTATTGTTTAATTCGTTAGGAGCATTATGATAATATGGTTTTGTGGAAATAATTACGTCGTAATCTATTAAATCATCATCCTGATATATTCTAAAATGAATATGCTCGTTTTGTTTTTTGTAATCTATAATTGCTTGTGTTATCAAATATGAAGCAGCAGATAAATTAATTCTAATTGTGTTATTTTCTGTTTTAGAGAGTTCGCTAATTTCATCGTTTATATTATTAATCGTTTCGATGAAAGGATTAATTTTTTTATATACAAATTTACCATATTCAGTTAATTTGATATTTCGACCGTTAGAAGCAAGGAGAGGAACTCCAAGTTCTTTTTCAAGGCGCTTGATTGATTGTGTAAGTGCCGGTTGGGCAATGTGCAATTCTTTGGCTGTGTTTGTTATATGTAAATTTTTAGCAACAGCACAAAAATATAATAATTGAGTAAGTTCCATGATTAACTCCTTTGTATTTAAAATGATAATGCAAGTGTTATTAATAACATATAATCATAATAAAACATTGATATATAAATTGTAAAGATAAATTTACAGTTTTTAGTGGAATTTTTTTGAATTTTGTTGTATAATGGATGTATCGATTTTGTGATTAAAACGGAGGACGTGTATATGAAATTTGAGAACACTAGTATGGTATTCCCTAAGGAGCCACCTAAACCTATTGCTAAACCTAAACATGGGGAAGAAGTGCATCCAAATAGTTTATGGTTTTTGCATGACCCAGCTATTTTCAGAGATCCAGTATCTAAAGATTATTATGTGTATTGTACACATAGAGTTGGTAAGAAGTCTAAGGACCTTATCACTTGGGAACCTGTAAAGGGTTTTATTGAGAGTATTCCGGAAGATGCGAAGGCTCATGTTGGAACTGACCAGATTTGGGCACCAGATATCGTAAAGGTTGGAGATGAGTATAGATTGTACTGTTCTAATTCTAGTTTTGGTGTTAGAAAATCAGCTATTTATCTTGCTGTTTCAGACAAGCCTGAAGGTCCATTTGAGGCTAAAGGATGCGTTGTTAAAACCTCTGAAGAAGATGATGCACATGTGAACGCCATTGATGCGAATATTATAGAAGATGTTAGAAGTGGCAAACAGTATATGGTTTATGGCTCATTTTGGAAGGGCGTAAACATTATTGAACTTGATAAAGAAACTGGTTTTGCTAAAGAAGAAGGATGGGGAAAGAACATTGCTACACGACCAGGATATGTAAGCGGTGCTATTGAAGGTCCTTATATTATTTATAACCCAGAAACTGATTATTATTATTTGTTTGTTTCATACGGTTCTTTAAGTTCTGATTACAATATTAGAGTAGGTAGAAGCAAAGATGTTTTGGGACCATATGTTGATGCTAACGGAAGAAGTATGACAGATTTGGAAGATTATGATAATGAAGTTGGACATATGATTGTATGCGGTTATCATTTTGAAGGTTGCCAAGGTTATATGGGACCAGGTCATAATTCAGTATTACACGATGAAGATGGTAAATGGTATATGGTATGTCATATTAGAGAACATGATTTTGTACATGGTCAAGTTTCTAAGATGCATATTTATCAGATGTATTGGACACCTGATGGATGGCCAGTTATTTCGCCAGAGGTATATGCAGGTGAGTCTATTCAGAAGGTTGATGTTAAACTGATTCCTGGAAGATATGATAGAATTAAGATGATTAAGACGACTCCTCAGGGCGTTTTAAATTCATTCCCTATGATATTAAATGAAGATGGTAGTTTGATTATGAGTTTAACTCATGGTAATTGGGAAATGATTGATGATACTACTATGAAGATTACATATGGAAAGACTGTGGAAACTGTAAAAGTAGCACCAGCGTGGGATTGGGAACGTAATGAACCTACATTGATTTTCACAGGTAAAGATGAAAAGAATATTTGTGTATTTGGTAAAAAAGTATAAGTTGCTTAAAATTCGCATAGTGAATAGATTTTCACTATGCGAATTTTTAAATCTATGGTTTACAAATCACTAAAAAGTTATTATAATGTATTAGTGACAAAGTCGAAATGGAGAAAAATATGGATAGTCGAGGATACACGAGAAGAGATCATAGACATAGAAGACGTCGTTCACGAAATAGGAAAGAACAGATGTTGGACAAGTTATTGAAAATTTTCTTTTTTATATTAATTGCACTAATTATAATAATTTTAATAAAAGTTATCTTCTTTAAGGAAGATGAGGGAAGCAGTACAAATAGTAATTCATCTAACAAAGTTAGTTCGTCAGATAAAAATTATGGTGATGATGAAGCTTCTGGTGAGAATACTTTAGATTCGTCGGATTTAGTTGAGTCGAATTCATCGTCTGAAACATCAACAGATAATCAGACAACAGAACCGACAACAACGCAGCCGCCAACTACAACACAGCCGCCAACTACGACGGAACCGCCAACTACGACGGAACCACCGACTACGACGGAACCACCAACAACAGAACCACCAACAACAGAACCACCAACAGAGCCATATGTGCCTAGTGGTGAATACAGCGTTTTGGATAATTCTGCGTTTATTGGAGATTCTAGAGTTGGAGGATTGTATTTAAGTTCGCAGTTACTTAAACCTAGATTTTTCTATGATGTAGGTGGTAATGTTAAGAGTGCGGTATCGCAAAAGACAGTTAGACTTGATAATGGCAAATACGGAACTATGATAGATGCATTGAAACAGAAAGAGTTTGAATATGTATTTATTCAGTATGGTGTCAATGAATTTGGATATTCTAATAATTGGTATGTTGAAGGATATAAAGCATTGATTGATGAAATTAAGGCAGTACAACCAAATGCTAAGATATATGCGTTAGCTATTATTCCTGTTACAGCCAAGTATGCTGCGGAAAGAAATCCAGGTGGTATGAATGTTAATACTAAACTTGACCAGATGGATGCATTACTTCAAACTTTAGCGGCAGAAAAAGGCATAGGCTATATTAATATCGTTGAAGGTATAACAGGTGGAGAAAGAGTTTTAGCACCTGGTATGAGTAGTGATGGATATCACTTGAATAGAACAGAAAATATGAAGTTATTAGATTATATTTGTAATTATCTTAAGTAGGTGGAGGAAGAAATGAAAAAGATTATTGTTTTATTATTATGTATGATTTCAGTGTTAACTTTATTTACAGCATGTAAGAAAGATGAAACTGAAGATAAAGAAAGTAAAGATAAAAGTTATGATATCAATGTTGAAAAACTTGCAGATAAGCTTTTAGAAGATGTAAAGTTTGTGGATGAACTTACAACTAAGGAAACAGACTTTGTTGTTCAATGGTTTTTCTTAAATGCTGATGATATTGAAGAACAGAAAACATATATGGGTTCTGGTTCGACAGCAGAGTTGATTTCAGTTGTTAAGTGTAAGGATGAAGATGCAGCAAAGGAAGTTGAAAAGGTATTTAAGGATTATGCTGCTGAACGTAGTAAAATGTATGCTGATTATGCACCAGAAGAATGTGTTAAATTAGATAATCCGGTTATAAAGGTATATGGTCAGTATGTTGTTGTTTGTATTTCAGATGATAACGATACTGCTAAGAAGACAATTGAAGGACAGGTGGAATAATGGTATTTAGTAGTTTTGTGTTTTTACTGATATTTTTACCGTTAGTATTATTGGTATATTATGCGGTTCCAAGAAAAGCAAAAAACTATGTGCTATTAGTATTTAGTCTTGTATTTTATGCATGGGGAGAACATTTATATGTTTTCCTCATGATTGCGTCTATACTGATTGCTTATTTTGCTGGATTGTTTGTTCATAAATATATGGTTACCAATGAAGTAAAAAAAGCAAAGGTAATTACATTGATTTCAACAGCATTCTATGTGGGAATGTTGTTGTTCTTTAAAGTAGCATATAGATTTGAGTGGTTACCACTTCCTATAGGTGTATCATTCTTTACATTCCAGATTATGTCATATGTAATTGATGTGTATAGAAAGGATACAACAGTTCAAAAAAATCCTTTTTATTTAGGAGCTTATGTATCATTATTCCCACAACTTATTGCAGGTCCGATTGTTAGATATCAGACAGTTGCTGAAGATATGGAAGGAAGAGTAGAAACTTCTGATAAATTTGCAGAAGGTATTAACAGATTTATAGTTGGTCTTGGTAAGAAAGTACTTCTTGCAAATAATATTGGTTTTGTGTTTAATCAGGTTCAGGCTATGGATTATGCGGATATTTCCGTAGCAACAGCTTGGATAAGTGCGTTGGCTTATGGATTTCAGATTTACTTTGATTTTTCAGGATACTCTGACATGGCTATAGGTCTTGGAAAAATGTTTGGATTTACTTTCTTGGAAAATTTCAATTATCCATATATTTCAAAGAGTATAACGGAATTTTGGAGAAGATGGCATATTTCTCTTAGTACATGGTTCAGAGATTATGTATATATTCCTCTCGGAGGAAATAGATGTTCAAAGGGCAGACATTTCTTTAATATGTTTGTGGTTTGGGCTTTAACTGGACTTTGGCATGGATTTGGATGGAACTTTATAGCTTGGGGCTTATATTATTTTGTGCTCCTTGTTATTGAAAAGTCATTCTTGCTTAAATGGTTAGAAAAGATACCAAAAGTTTTCCAACATATATATGCATTGTTTTTGATTAATTTTGGATGGGTTTTATTCTCAATAGAAGACGCAGGAAAATTAATCGACTACATCAAGATTATGTTTGGTTTTGGTGGTGCAAAGATTGTGGATGATACTGCAATGTATTATTTGGCTGGATATGGTTTGTTGTTTGTGATTGGTGCAATAGCATCAACTCCAATAATGAAAAAGGTAAAAGAGTTATTGGTAAACAAAGAATATAATAGTAAACTTAAGTTTGTTGTTAATGAGATTATTGTTCCTGTATCGGTATGGGTTGTGTTGATTATATCAATTGCGTATCTTGCAGGCGAAAGTTTCAATCCATTTTTATATTTTAGATTTTAGTGAGGAGAAATGTAATGGGTAAGAAAATAACGATTTTCCTTTTTATTGCGACTATTTTCACATTATCTATTGTAACATTTGTGGCGAAGGACAGAGAATTTTCCGAAATGGAAAATAGAGTTTTAAGCGGCAAGCCTGAATTTTCAGCGGAAAAATTGTTATCAGGTGAATTTGCCTCAAATCTTGAAACATATTTGGCTGACCAGATGTTTTTAAAAGATAATTTTGTTATGTTAAAAAATAGTTACGACCTGTTATGTGGAAAGGATATGCTTGGCGAAGTATATTATTGCGATGACAGATACATTAGAAATTTTGAAGAAAATGAAAAGCAATCTAGCAGGAATATATTACTTATTAATGAATGGTTAAAAAAGAATAACATACCTAAAGATAAGGCATCATTTGTTTTAGCACCAACTGCATCATATGTGTATAATGAGCAACTTCCAAGCATTAATAGCTGTGATGACGAAAGTAATACATTTGATTTAATTGAAGATGCATTTTTAGGTAAATTCATTTCCCTTAAAGATGTTATGGCAGATGCTGACGTGGACGCTGATATTTATTATAAAACAGACCATCACTGGACTATGATGGGTGCATACCTTGGATATGAAGAAGTTATGAAGCAATTAGATAAGGAACCTATATCTTTAGAAGATATGAAGGAAGTTAAACTTGATGAATTGTTTTATGGTTCACTTCATTCGCAGGCGCCATTACTCTTCGTAGAAGGTGAAGAAGTTGTGTATTATGATTATAAGGATTTGGATTATACTATAACTTATGTGGCTGAAGATGAGGAAACAAAAACATTTTTGGTTGAAGATAAGTTTGATGTAAAAGATAAGTACACAGCATTGTTTGGCGGAAATTTTGGAAGAATGACTATTATAAATCATGACAATCCTGATGGTGATAAATTGATTATTTTTAAGGACTCATATGCTAATAGCATTATCCCATATTTGATTTCAAATTATAGCGTTATTGAAGTTATTGATTTAAGATATGTAGTAATGATTCCGGGATTTTATTCTGATAAGACAGATTATGATGTAATGTTTATTTATAATACAGATTTTATAAATACAGATAATAGTTTTGTTAAGTTGATGAGTTTTTAATGGAGTGTGCAGATGAAAAAGAAGAAAGGCAGTAAATTGCATTTTACACTATGGGCAATTACATTGATTCCAATGTTTTGCCTATGGTTTGTGATTTCAGTAGTAAGTATCAATAAAGTAAAAGAAGTAATAACAGAACAGGCAAAGAGCAATTTGCATACAGTTTTACATTCTGTTACTAGTGCATACTATGAAATGAGTAATGATGATGTTTTCTATTTTCTTGAAGAAGATGGTGAATATTACATTATGAAGGGTGAATTATGCCTTAATTATGAAATGGACTATATTTTGGAGTTAAAAGAAGCTACAGGTATGGACATTTCCTTCTTTAATGAAAATATAAGAGTGATGACAACTCTTACAGATTCGGACGGAGAGTATCTTACAGGTACCACTGTGAAAAACTATGTAAAAACGCAGGTTATAGACAATGGCGAAGAGGTTTTCTTTGACAATGTTTATATCGATGATGTTAAGAGTTTTTCATATTATGCACCTTTATATAATCCTGACGACACAATAGTTGGTATGGTTGGTATTTCTAAACCTGCTGATACAGTTAACAAGGATATATTTAAGGTAGTTGCACCGATGCTTACAGTTACAATTATTTTGATGATTATTGCAGGGGCAATTACGGCTGTATACTCTGAAAACTTAATAAAAGTTATTGATAAGACTAAAAATTTCTTGAGTAAAGTTGCGGTTGGAAACCTATCTTGTACAATTTCTAGTGATGTATTGAAAAGAAATGATGAAATAGGAGATATTGGCAGGTCGGCTGTAGATATGCAGAAATCTTTGAAGAGTTTTGTTGAGAGAGATGCATTGACGGGATTGTTGAACAGAAGATATGGAAACATGGCTTTTGTTGATGTTTCTAAAAATGCAGAAAACACTGGAGAAACTTATAGTGTTTGTTTGTGTGATATTGACTTTTTTAAGAAAGTTAATGATACATATGGACATGATGCAGGAGATTTGGTTTTAAAAGCAGTTGCTAATGTGATTAGCAATCATATGGTTGGCAAAGGATATTCTGTTAGATGGGGTGGAGAAGAGTTCTTACTTGTATTTAAGGGAATTAGTGAAGATACAGCCAAGTATATTTTGGAAGGTATGATTGAAGAAATACGTGAAATGGAAGTAGTTGATGGAGATAATATTATTAAAGTAACTATGACATTTGGTTTGGTTGAAAAAACTGATGATATTCCTGCGGAGGAAATTATTAATAAAGCTGATGAATTGCTATATTATGGTAAGTCTCATGGCAGAAATCAAATTGTAAGGAGTGAAGACATTGGGTGAGAAGTTAACTAAAAGCGATATTGAAAAAATTGAAAAAGAGATTGAACATAGAAAATTAGTTGTAAGAAAAGAAGCAATCAAGGCTGTTCAAGAGGCTAGAGCCCATGGCGATTTAAGTGAAAACTTCGAATATCATGCGGCGAAGAGAGATAAAAATAAAAATGAGAGTCGAATCAGATATTTGGAGAGAATGATAAAAACTGCTACAATAGTCGATGATTCTTCTGCTGATGACGAGGTTGGCTTAAATAAAAAAGTAAAGGTTTATTTTGAAGAAGATGATATGTGTGAGAAATACAAAATTGTTACTTCGATAAGAGGTAATTCTTTAGAGGGATTACTTAGCATTGAATCTCCTATTGGTAAGGCTTTAATTGGAAAAAAATGTGGCGATAGAGTGTTAGTTAAAGTAAATGATAATGTCAGTTATTATGTTATAATAAAGGAAATATCAGAAGATATAGGTGATGAAAACGATACAATAAAGAGTTTTTGATGTTAGGCAAAAACTATAACGAACTATCGTTTATATATATTATTTAATGCAAAAATAATATGATATACTATATGAAAATCATAATTAAAAGAAAGGAATTAAGGATATGAGTAAGAGAAATTTAGGAACAATTTGTGTACAGGGTGGTTATACACCAAAGAAGGGTGAACCAAGAGTTCTTCCAATATACCAGAGTACAACATTTAAATATGATACAAGTGAACAGATGGGTAAATTATTTGACCTTGAAGATTCAGGATATTTTTATACAAGACTTCAAAACCCAACAAATGATGCAGTTGCAGCTAAAATTGCTGAATTAGAAGGTGGTGTGGCAGCTATGCTTACATCTTCAGGACAGGCAGCAAACTTCTATGCAATCTTCAATATTTGTGAAAAGGGCGGACATGTAGTTTGTTCAGCACCAATCTATGGCGGAACATTTAACTTGTTTAGCGTAACAATGAAGAAACTTGGAATCGACTTTACATTCGTTGATCCTGATGCTCCAGTAGAAGAATTAGAAAAAGCTTTCCAGGAAAATACAAAGGCTGTATTTGCTGAAACAGTATCAAATCCATCACTTGTAGTACTTGATATTGAAAAATTTGCAAACCTTGCTCATTCACATGGTGTACCACTTATCCTTGATAATACATTCCCAACACCAATCAATTGTAGACCATTTGAATTTGGTGCTGATATTGTTACACATTCAACAACAAAGTATATGGATGGTCATGCTACTAGTGTAGGTGGTTGTGTTGTAGATAGTGGTAATTTCGATTGGAATGCACACGCAGAAAAATTCCCTGGACTTACAACTCCAGATGATTCATATCACGGAATTATTTATACAGAAAAATTTGGAAAGGCAGCATATATTACAAAGGCTACAGTACAGCTTATGAGAGATTTAGGTTCAATCCAGTCTCCACAGAATGCATTCCTTACAAATATTGGTCTTGAAACACTTCATTTGAGAGTTAAGAGACATTGCGAAAACGCACAGAAAGTAGCTGAATACCTTGAAAATAATGATAAGGTAGCTTGGGTAAATTACTGCGGATTAAAGAGCAGTAAATATTATGAACTTGGCCAGAAGTATTTACCAAATGGTAGCTGTGGCGTAATTTCGTTTGGATTAAAGGGCGGTAGAGAAGAGTCTATCAAATTTATGGATAGTCTTAAATTTGTTGCTATCGTTACACATGTTGCTGATGCACGTACTTGCGTACTTCATCCAGCAAGTCATACACATAGACAGCTTACAGAAGAACAGCTTATTGAAGCAGGCGTACAGCCAGACTTAATTAGATTATCTGTAGGTATTGAAGATGTAGAAGATA
Organism: Lachnospiraceae bacterium; assembly: GCA_017935565.1. Taxonomy (GTDB): domain Bacteria; phylum Bacillota; class Clostridia; order Lachnospirales; family Lachnospiraceae; genus SVEL01. The sequence continues at coordinate 47,145 of JAGBHK010000002.1, read as the reverse complement.
TCATTGCAGATTTAGAGCAGGCAATGAATGTATAAGAATTCTAATAGGGGGCTTCGCGCAAGCGTTGGCCCCTATTTGAGAAAGTTGGAGATAAAATGAAATTCAGACCTTGTATTGATATACACAATGGAAAAGTTAAACAGATAGTTGGTGGAAGTCTAAAAGATACAGGAAATCAAGCAGATGAAAACTTTGTATCAGAGCAAAATGCGGACTTTTATGCTAATCTTTATAAAAAAAGAGGCTTAAAAGGTGGACATATAATACTTCTAAATGCAGTGGATTCAGAGTATTATGAAGCAACAAAGAAGCAGGCGATGCTTGCGTTGTCTGAATATCCTGGTGGACTTCAAATTGGTGGCGGAATAACTGATGAAAATGCGATGGAGTACATAAAGGCAGGCGCGTCACATGTTATAGTTACATCATACGTGTTTAAGGACGGAGCCATTGCATATGATAAACTTGAAAAAATCAGTAAATTAGTTGGAAAAGACCATTTGGTTTTAGACATCAGTTGCAGAAAAAAAGATGGAAAATATTATGTTGTTACTGATAGATGGCAGAATTTTACAGATGTTGAAGTTAATGCAGAATTATTCTATAAATTGGCTGAATTTTGCGACGAATTTTTGATACATGCAGTTGATGTAGAGGGAAAAGCCAAGGGAATAGAAGTAGATGTTGCTAAAATTCTTGGAGAACTTGATAATATAACCGTTACATATGCAGGAGGAATAGGTAGTTTAGAAGACCTTGAAGATTTGAAGAATATGGCAAATGGTAAGGTTGATTTTACTGTAGGAAGTGCTCTTGATATATTCGGTGGAGTTTTGGATTTTGAAAGGATTGCAAGTTATGAGTGATAAAACAAAAATTATTATAGCAATTGTTCTTGTATTGATTATATGTATAGTGATAGTTGGTTCAATATATTTATATAAATACTTGACTCGTAAAGCATTTTTTATTGATATGAATGATGTTGAAAGCATAGTTTATTATTCGGAAAGTGAAGAAATAGTTTATTCTGAAATATTGGATAATATTACTTCAAAGTACAATACTGCTAAAAATATTAAAAAAATTGACCGCAAAAGAGATAAAGAGATGCCTGCGGCATACATGCAGGTTAATTTTTTTGATGGCTCGTATGCTATAATTGTTGATAACTATATTCAGTTTGAAGATATGGGCTTTGAATTTGAATACACAATTGAAGATTTGTTGAAAAGTTAGAGTCTTAATAAAAAGACTCTTTTTTTGAAAATTTTTTTAAAAATTTTGAAGAATTTTTGTAATTTGAGTTGTCTATATAGATGTAAACGATAAAATGGTACCATTGAATTACATAACTGTTAAACAAAAGCGAAAGGAGTAAATGACTAAAATGGATATGGAACGCTGGATAAATGATTACGGTGATCATTTATTGAGAATATGTAGATTATATTTGAGAGATATGGCATTGGCTGAAGATGCGGTGCAAGATACTTTCATTCGTGCTTGGCAAAAATATGATTCATTTGAAAATAGATCAAGCGAAAAGACATGGATTACTAAAATAGCTATGAATGTCTGCAAAAATATGCTTAAAAGTCCGTGGCATATGCGAGTTAAAGTGGAAGATTTTGAACAATTAGCTAATCTTTCAAAGAATGAATATGAGCAAATAAATGACAAAGTAGATGTTATAAACGCGGTATTGAAATTAAAGGGTAAATATCGAGTGGTTGTAATTTTATATTACTATGAAGAATTGTCGGTAAAAGAAATTGCTGAAGTTCTTTCAGAAAAAGAATCAACTATTTTTACAAGGTTGAATCGTGCAAAGGAACAACTGGGACAGTTCTTTGATAAGATAGAAAAGGAGTGAGTAGGGAATGGGAGCAAATAAAATAGATGATATGATGAAAAATGTCAAAATGAGTAAAGCCTCTAAAGATAAGATTTTAAGCAGAACTTTATATAGTAATTCTAACAATGTTGGAACGCTATTGGTTAGAAAAATGGTTTTTGTTGCAATTTTGTGTGTTGCTTTATTAGGTACAATCGCTACTGTGGCAGTATTGATAAATAATAATGTGCATGATAATCAAAAATTTGCAAATAATACAAATTCAGAAAGCGAAAGTGAAAGTGAAAGCGAAACAGAAAGTGAAAGCGAAACAGTAAGCGAAAATGAAACAGTAAGCGAAAGTGAAACAGTAAGCGAAAATGAAACAATTTCAGACGAAAAAATAGAAGACGTAGAGATTAAAGAAAATGCAGTACTAACTGATGAACTTGCTAAAGAGATTTTTGCTGATGATTTGTCTATTATTCGAGCTTATGATAATAAGAATGATGTTTACAAGATATATGTTAATGGCAAATATATAACAGAGTTTTCGGAAGAGTTCTTATATAACAGGAATTTAAATGGAGATGTATGCTACTTTGAGGTAAGGGGAAAAGTATATGTTCTTATAAATGAAGAAATTAAAGAACTAGATGGAATGGTGCGAGTTTACGCAACGGCACAAAATTCTCAGTATGGGCTAGTTTGCGATGAAAAAGGGAAGTTGTGGCGTTTTGATGGGGAAGAGTTAGAACTGATTACTGATAAAAAGGTAGATGGTGCTTCTATTTCTGGTGATGGACAAACCTTTGCGTATTATTATGATGGCAATTCTTATTATGGAACCAAGCCTGGCGATGAGAAAGTGATAGAAGATGTTAAAATTAAATATATTTCCGAAGATGGAAAATATATGTATGGAGTACATATAGGGGAAGATAATGTTGGTTTATATATTGTAAGCAATAATGGAGAAAAGAGATTTTTAACTGAGTATCACGATGAATATGGGATGAATATTATGCTTAATAAGTCTGCTTCTGAAATGGTTTATTTCACAGAAGATGGTACATATATAGTGGTTAATGGTGGTATACCTATAAAAATGACAGACAATACTTGTATTTATAAATATGTAGCAGGCACACCGACAGGATATTATTATCTATTTGATTCATTTGTGGGCACCGTATGGGCGGTGGTAGGCGATGGTCAGTATAATAAATGTGGAGTTATATCTGATGATTATGTAATTCAGGAAATTGATGTAGAGTTTGAAGGGGATTATTTTATAATAAGTGAAGATGAATCAAAAGTTTCAATTTGGACGCCTGATGGAGAATTGTGGGTTGCAGTTATTGGTGAAACTATTGATTTAAAGAAGATTTCTGATGATGTGCTTGATTGGTGTATGACATCGGATGGAAGCATCTACTATGAGAAAAATAATAGTGAAGGGGAGAAGATAAATGAGATTCATTATGTAGATAATGAATTTATAGATACATTATTGATCCAATGTGAATATAATGAAGAAATATGGAATCAATTTTTCGTGCGAAATGATTGTTGTTTTTATGAAAATAAGGACTATACATTGTTAAGATTAGAAAAAACAAATGTAACAAAGTTACCTGAAAATGTAGGGTTTGCTGATGATAAATATTATAAATATTGCGATAAAGGTTTCTTTGTTGATAATAACAAATTGTATTTAAAGTATTGCGAAAAGATATTTTTAATCGACGAATTTACACATTATTGGTATAATATTTTTATCGGACATTCGCAAGGTTAATTGATGATTATTGTAAAACACATCCAAAAGTGTAAGAAAAACTACAGTTTTGGGTGTGTTTTTTGTTTGTAAAATATTTTGTAATAAATATGTACAGGCCTTCATATATTGTCATATACAAAATGAGGACAAGGTGGTGATGAGTATAGATATATTAAGGATTTTGCCTGTTGATTTAAGGGGTGTATTAAGTGAAATTAGCAAAGGTTTCGAAGATACATTAGAGGAAATTAATGTAAGAGTAAACAAGCCTGTAATATTAAGAGTTGGCGGAGAAAATGGACCTTCTGAAATTGTGACAGACTATGTTGTGGGTCAAGGAAATATAAAGGAAATGCTTGGGTTTATCAGCAATTTTTCAATGTATGCCTATGAAGAAGAAGTCAGAGAAGGATATATTACTATAAAAGGCGGTCATCGAGTTGGAATTTCCGGGAAAATAGTAATGGATGATGAAAAGGTAAAAACCATTAAAAATATATCATCTATCAACATAAGAGTTGCAAGACAGATAAAAGGATGTGCTGACGAGATTATTAATAATCTTATGATTAATGGATTTGAGAATACATTGATTATTTCGCCGCCATGTAAAGGTAAAACCACATTGCTTAGGGAAATGGTAAGGCTTTTGTCGGACAGGTATAATTATAAATTAGGTTTGGTGGATGAAAGAGGTGAAATAGCAGCTTGTCATATGGGTATTCCACAAAATGATGTAGGGATTAGAACGGATGTAATGGATGGTTGCAAAAAGGACAAAGGTATAACGATGCTTGTAAGAAGTATGTCACCGGAAATAGTTGCGGTTGATGAACTGGGAAATGAAAGTGATGTGAAAGCTATATTTATGGCTGGAAGTTATGGTCGTGGTATTCTTGCAACGATACATGGAAATAGTGTTAAATCTGTCTTAAATAAAGGCTTTATGAAGGAACTTGATAAAGAGAGTTTTTTTAAGAAATTTATTGTTATAGGTGATAATAGAATGGCTAGGATTTTTGATGAAAAGGGGAACTGTGATGGTAAAATTTATAGGCTTTGCGGTGATAATTGCAGGCACAACACTGATGGGTTTTAAGTATGCAGATGGAATAAAGCAAAGATATGATTCGCTTTTATATTTAAAAAAGATATTGATAATGTTAAGAGCAGAGATTGATTATAATGAATCAGCGATTAATGAGATATTCAAGGAATTGAGTCAAAAGACAAAAGGTAAATGGGAGAATTTTTTTCACGAGTTATACGATAAAACAGTGGAAAGTTATGAAAATTCAATAAGTGTATATTGGAATGAGGCGGTTGATAAATGTCTTATTGCATGTGGTTATAGTAAATGTGATTTGGACAAGATTAAGGAATTGGGAGAAAATCTTGGATATTTAGATAAGGAAATGCAAATGAAAAATATTGATTATACTTTGGATTATATAGATATTGAATCGAATGATTTATGTGCAGATATGGATAAAAATATGAAAATGTGGCGAATGCTTGGTGCATTGGCTGGAATATTCATTGTCATTATATTTTGTTAGAAATTTAAGTTTCTAGAATGGAGATTTGTATGGATGTAAATATAATCTTTAAGATTGCAGCTGTTGGTATATTGGTTTCGGTTATAAGCCAAATATTAAAGCAAAGTGGTAGGGAGGAACACTCCTTTTTAGTTAGTCTTGCAGGACTGATTCTTGTTTTGTTTTGGATTGTACCATACATATATGAATTATTTGAAACGATAAAAGAGTTGTTTTTGTTATAAATAAGGGTGAAAAATATGAGTTTTATTGGACTTGTTGTACTTGCAGTAATTGTGGCTATTTTTTCGGTTTCATTTAAAAATATCAAAAGTGAATACGGTATTTTGTTATGTGTAGCAGTTTGTATTTTGCTATTTGTATATGGGGTAGGCAAATTGTCTGAAATACTTATTGCAATAGAAACTATAAAGAACTACATAGGAATTGACAGTGTTTACATTGAGATAATAGTTAAAATTATTGGAATTTCGTATATTACAGAGTTTGCATCTGATGTTTGCAAGGATTGTAATTATTCGGCAGTGGCAAATCAAGTACAAATTTTTGGAAAATTAACGGTGATAACCATATCATTGCCTGTGGTTGTTACATTGTTTGAAACTATTAATAAAATCATAAGTTAGAGGCTTTGGTATGGATATTTTTGATTTTTCTGACATAGAAAAGGTTATTGATTCTAGCGGTTATACAGTTAACTTTACAGATACGGTAAATAGGTTGGCAAGTGGTGATTCGCAAGGTTTTTTTGGACAACTATTTAATAGTTTTATTAATGAACTTATGGGGGAATTAATATTCAACAAAGAGGTGGTTATACGAATAATTTTGATGGCTATTAGTTTGGCATTGATAAATAATCTTTCAATGGTGTTTAAGAATGGGCAAATAGCGCAGACAGGCTTTTTTGCAATATATTGTATGGTTATTATATTAGTTGTATCTGGATTTTTAGTTATAAGTGATGTTGTGGCAGAGACAATTAAAATGCTTATAAATTTTATGATTGCACTTATCCCGTCGCTTATGCTGGCTTTTGGCTTTATAGGGGCTTACACCAGTCAGGCGGGGTATTGTCAATTGCTTTTGATAATGATGGCTGTTGTTGAAAATATCATCATTAAATTTATCTTGCCTGTGATAAATATTTATGTTGTGTTAATGCTAGTAAATTCGCTTGTTAACGAAGATTATGTGTCTAAATTTGCGGGGCTCATTGAAAGTTTTGTAAAATGGTTTACTAAGACAATGTTAGCCGTTTTTACAGGATTAAATATTGTTCAAGGGATGCTATCACCATCTATTGATGCTACGAAAACAAAAGGGTTTCAGAAACTTGCGGGACTGTTAAAAACTGGGGAAATAGTTAATGATGTAATTTATGGTACAGGAAATGTGATAAAAAACGCAATTGGAACAGCGGCGGTGGTGATACTTGCTGTTATTATATTGGTTCCACTTGTGAAGGTTTTAGCGTATATTGCAATGTATAAATTTACAGCGGCAATAATTCAACCTGTATCCGACAAAAGACTTATTACTGCTGTCGATAGTGTAGCCAAAGGTGCGTCTATGCTATATAGGATACTTATATTTTGTGGCGTCTTATTTGCATTAACCATCGCAATTATGTGCATTGTTACGAATAATATGAGGTGAGTATGGAGTATATAAAAAGCATAGTACTATTTTTGGTGTTTGTGGCATTTGTTGAAAATGTTTTGATATCTGACCAGGCAAAGAAATATCTTAAATTGTTTTGTGGAATTGTAATGATTTTTTTAACGCTTCAGTGGGTGGGGAGTTTCTTGGGAAAAGAATTAAATGTTGATGAACTGGTAGGGCTTGTTGATAGAAATATTGATTTAAATAAGATTAATTCAGTATTAGATAATGAGGAGGGGGATATGATTGAAGAAGATATAAGCAATATTGTGGCATTGGAAGGTTATGAATTAGACAATATACAGGTTCAAACTGATGAAAATGGCAAATTGGAATTGTTATATATTTATGTGACAAAAAATAACGAAAATATATACATTGATAAAATAAGTTTAGATAGCAGAAAGACAGATGAAAAAAGCGTTGGTGCATTGAAAATATGTGATAAAATCGCTGAAAAATTCGATATCGATAAAAGTGATATAGAGGTGATTGTGAATTGATTTGGATGGAGGATTGGCATGAAAAATATTAATTTGCGTTCCATTGGTATGGATAAATTGGCAATTATGGTTGCTTGCGGATTGATAATTGTTATATGTACATTTAATGAAAAAGGTAATAGTAAGAATAAAAATACAGAAACAAGCATAGTTTCAAATGAGTATACTACAGATGAATATGAGAAAAGATTAGAAAATAAACTTAACGATATATTGGAAAAAATGGAAGGCGTTGGGGATGTAGAGGTGATGGTTACGCTGAAAAATACCAAGGAAAAGGTTGTGTTAATGGAGGAGCCTTATAGCGAAAATGAGTTGAAAGAATCTGATTCAGAGGGAGGGAGCAGGGAAAGTAAAGAGAAATCTGTTGATAGTAAAACTGTGTACATAACAAGTGATGATGGAGAAAATGTTCCTTACGTAATCAATGAATACATGCCTAAAGTTGAAGGCGTGGCAGTGGTTGCGCAAGGTGGTGATTCGGCACTTGTGAAAGAAAAAATAATTTCGGTTGTTAAGTCATTATTTGATATAGAAGCTAATAAAATATCAGTAAGCAAGATGGAATAGATATATATTTTGGAGGTAAATTGTGAATAAGATGTTTAGAAAAAATCAAATTATTATTACAGCGTTGGCGGTATTGATAGCGGTTGCCGGCTATCTTAAATATTCTGATGAGGGTATTAAAGGTGAAAATGTAAATGGTACGGAAACTGCAAGCAATAAAAATGATGGTACTGAACCTGGAGATGCTATTATGGTTAGTAGCAAGACAAATTCGGATGTTATGATAAATGCAAAATTACAAAGAGAACAAATGCGCGCACAGAACAAGGAAGAGTTAATGAAAATTGTAAACAATGTCGATTTGTCAGAGGCGGAAAAAAAGAGCGCTGTTGATAAGATTGCGGAAATTTCTGATATATCTGAGAAAGAATTGTCAGCAGAGACACTTATTATGTCCAAAGGAATTGATGATGTTGTGGTTAATATGGTTGATGGAAATGTAGAAGTTATAATTGGCGAAAAATCATTGGATGACGGCACAAGAGTACAGGTGGAAGATATTGTGAAGCGAAAATTTGATGTAGAAATATCAAATATCACTATAAGTTTGGTGGGCAATAAATAATTTAGTAATTCAATTCGTGAAGTATGTTTTATTTAATGACAGATTTTTATTTATTTTAATAACTCGTACGTATATCTGGAAGATTATTTAATTTTCCAATCATTATCATCTTTCTGTGATTAGGAAAATAATAATCTTCTAGTAATACGGGAGAGTTATTAAAATAAATAAAAATCTGTCACTATATAAAAAAAGCATACTTTACGAAATAAACTATTGGCATTTATTGAGAAATTTGGTATAATACAAACATAATTATGGAAAAATGCTTGTGAGGAGGAAATTACGAGATGAATAATAGTGAAAATATAGGATTTGTACAGATTGCAGATGATGTAGTAGCTGTAATCGCTGGAATTGCAACAACAGAAGTTGATGGCGTAGCTTCTATGGCTGGTAATATTTCAAAGGAACTTATTTCAAAACTTGGTATGAAGAATCTTTCAAAGGGCGTAAAAGTTCAGATGGAAGATGGTGTAGCTATAGTTGATGTAGCTGTTAATATTGAGTATGGATATAATATTCCAACTGTTTGCGAGGCTGTACAGGATAAAGTTAAGAATGCTATTGAGAATATGACAGGTCTTACTGTTAGCAGTGTAAATGTTACAATAGCAGGTGTTGCTGTCGAAAAATAGTACGATAAGTAGACACTTTGTAATTCGATTGTTTAATCGAGTAGGAAAACCCTACTCGATTTTCGATTAATAGGGTAAAGTGCTTCAAAACGGAGGATTATCATGACGAGAAGAGAAATTAGAGAAAATACATTCAAACTTGTGTTCAATATGGAATTTCGCACGCCTGATGAATACGAAGAACAGTTTGATTTGTATATGAATGAAAAAACAGATATTAACGATGATGACAAGAGTTATATTAAGACTCGACTCTTTGATTTGTGTGCTAAAAAAGAAGATATAGATGAACTTATTGCATCAGCTTCTGAAGGTTGGGATATTGGAAGAATTGGTAAGGTTGAACTTGCTATATTGAGATTAGCAACATATGAAGCAAAGTTTGATGAAGATATTCCAGTTAGCGTGGCTATTAATGAAGCGGTAGAGATTGCTAAAAAGTATGGCGGCGAAGATTCTCCTGCATTTATTAATGGTATTTTAGGAAAATTAGTGTCATAATGAAAAGAAAGTTGTAGAAGGTATGGCAGGTGTATATAGTGTAGCGCAGGTCAATGCATACATTAAGCGTATGTTTAATGAAGACTTTGTGCTTAATAATATCTCGGTTAGTGGCGAGATTTCAAATTGCAAATATCACTCATCTGGACATATTTATTTTACCTTAAAAGACGAAGAATCAGTTCTTTTGGCGGTTATGTTTGCTGGAAATGCAAGAAAATTAAAATTTCGTCTTGAAGAAGGTATGAAAGTCATTCTTAAAGGTAAAATAAATGTATATGAGCGTGACGGAAGATATCAGATATATGTTGAAGATGTTGCCCTAGAAGGTCAGGGAGATTTGCATAAAAAGTTTGAACAATTGAAAAAAGATTTAGAAGAGATGGGTATGTTTGATAAAATTTACAAAAAACCTATCCCTAAATATGCAACTAAAATAGGAGTTGTCACAGCAAGTACGGGTGCTGCGATTCAAGATATTATTAACATAACAAGGAGAAGAAATCCTTATGTTAAATTGTATTTATATTCGGCTATTGTACAAGGTAGTGAAGCGGCCCAGAGTATTGTAAGTGGTATTAATTGCTTGGATGATATGGGATTAGATGTCATTATTGTAGGCAGAGGTGGTGGCTCCATTGAGGATTTGTGGGGCTTTAATGAAGAAATAGTCGCAAGGGCAATATTTAATTGTAATACGCCTATTATTAGTGCTGTGGGACATGAAGTTGATTTTACAATTGCTGACTTTGTTTCAGATATGCGTGCTCCGACACCTTCAGCTGCAGCGGAATTGGCAGTTTTTGAATATGATGCTTTTCTTGAAAGAATTGCAAGTTATGAGCAGAGTTTCAAAAGATTACTCGTAGATAAATACGAAAAGAAGAGAATGTATTTGAATACATTAACAGAACGATTACATTATCGTTCGCCTAAAGATAGAATTCAAAAGAAACGTCAAGATGCGGACAAAATATTTGATAAAATATATCAAAAATTAGTCATTAAGGTGAAGAATAGTAGAATGAGATTGTCTGTGGATGCAGAAAAACTCAATGGTTTATCGCCACTTAATAAGTTGTCTAAAGGTTTCGGTTATATAAGTGATGAAACAGGAAAACAGGTGAATTCTGTGGAAAACGTAAAAGAAGGCGACAGACTTCAGGTTTATGTTTCTGATGGTAAAATGGAAGTTACAGTAAATAATGCTGTTCGAAAAGAGAGGTTTGAATAATGGCTGAAAAAGAAAATAAATCTATCGAAGAAAAATTTAATGAGCTTGAAGAAGTATTGAAAGCTATGGATTCACAGGATGTTGGTCTTATGGAGTCATTTGAATTGTACAATAAGGGGCTTTTGATGGTAAAAGACTTAAATGAACAGTTAGATGAAATCGAGCAGAAAATTGAGATTGTCAATGAGTAATGATTAGCTTTTGAATGGAGTAAAGATATGGAATTTAAAGCAGAACTGAATAATCGTGTAGATTATATCGAAAAAATTATATCGGAGTTTTTGCCGATTGAAGAAGGTAAACAGAAACTTATTTTTGAAGCTATGAATTATAGTGTATTAGCTGGCGGGAAAAGACTTAGACCGATGATTATGATGGAAGTTGCTAAACTTTTTAATAATTTTGGTCAGGAAGTTAAGCCTTTTATGGTTGCGTTAGAGATGATACACACTTATTCTCTCGTACACGATGATTTGCCAGAGATGGATGACGATGATTACAGAAGAGGAAGATTAACTACACATAAGAAATTTGGCCATGCTATGGGAGTTTTGGCTGGAGATGCATTGCTTAATTATGCGTATGAGATATGTGCGGAGGCTATTATTTACTCTCAGGATATGCATGCAGCTGCTAGAGCATTTGAAATACTAGCAAAACGAGCCGGTGCTTATGGAATGGTTGGTGGCCAGACGGTGGATGTTCTTTCTTGTGACAATGAATTAGACAGGGATACGTTGGATTTTATATACAAAAAGAAAACATCTGCATTATTAGAGGCAGCGATGAGCATTGGTGCGGTTTTAGCCGGTGCAAATGAGGAACAGTTGGTTCTTGTTGAAAAGATGGGAAATAAAGTTGGACTTGCCTTCCAGATACAGGATGATATTTTGGATGTAATTGGAAATAGCGAAGTTATTGGAAAACCTGTGTTAAGTGATGAAAAGAACAAGAAAACAACATATGTATCATTATATGGTGTTGAAAAGTCCAAAGAAATATCAAAAGCACTTATGGAAGAAGCTATAGGAATATTGGATTTCCTTGGAGAAAATGAATTTTTAAAACAATTATTCATTAGTTTGATTGATAGGGAAAAATAATCTAGGAGATAGATAAATGGTTTTAGATAAGATTGTTTCTGAAAATGATATTAAGAAACTGGATAAAACTGAATATGAATTATTAGCTGATGAGATTAGAGATTTTTTGCTTGAAAAAATCTCTTCTTGTGGTGGCCATTTGGCTTCGAATCTTGGTGTTGTAGAACTTACAATGGCATTGCATTTGGTTATGGATTTACCAAAGGATAAAATTGTATGGGACGTTGGTCATCAGGCATACACTCATAAGATACTTACAGGCAGAAAAGATGGTTTTGATAAACTTAGAACTTATGGTGGAATGAGTGGTTTTCCAAAGAGAAGAGAAAGTAAATGCGATAGTTTTGATACTGGACACAGTTCTACATCTATTTCTGCAGGTTTAGGTTTGGTTACTGGAAAGACAATAAACAAAGAAGATGGCTTTGTTGTATCTGTTATTGGTGATGGTGCTTTGACTGGAGGAATGGCTTTTGAGGCATTGAATAATGCTGCAAACGTTAAAAGAAATTTTATTATTGTATTAAATGATAATGAGATGTCTATTTCGGAAAATGTTGGTGGTATGTCAACATATTTGACAAGTATTAGAACTGGAAATATATACAATGATTTGAAAGATGGAGTTGCAAAGACACTTAATAGTATTCCTATCGTAGGTGAAAAACTTGTAAATCAAATTAAAAAGACAAAGAGTAGTATTAAACAGTTGGTAATTCCTGGAATGTTGTTTGAAAATATGGGAATCACATATTTAGGACCTGTTGATGGACATAATATTTCTCAGATGGTTAAGGTTTTTAATGAGGCTAAGAAACTTGATCATGCAGTATTAGTGCATGTTATTACCCAAAAAGGTAAGGGTTATGAAAAAGCTGAAAAGTATCCGTCGAGATACCATGGAATTGATCCATTTGATGTAGAAACTGGAAAGCCATTGGTGAAAAAGACTAAGCCGACTTATACGGATACATTTTCACATTATATAACAAAATATGCTGAAAATAATGAGAAGATTGTAGCAATTACTGCGGCTATGCCAGAAGGTACTGGATTAAAGAAATTTAAGGAAGAGTATCCAAATAGATTTTTTGATGTTGGAATAGCTGAAGAACATGCGGTAACATTTGCGGCAGGCTTAGCTGCGGCAGGATTAAAACCTTATGTAGCAATATATTCTTCATTTTTACAACGAGCATATGATCAAATTTTACATGATGTATGTATACAAGATTTGCCGGTTACATTTATGATTGATAGAGCAGGACTTGTAGGTGGTGATGGTGAGACTCATCAAGGTATATTTGATTTGTCGTATTTAGGTTCGATTCCAAATATGAGCATATTAGCGCCAAAGAACAAATATGAGCTTGGAGATATGTTGAAATATTCGACGTATTATAATGGACCTATGGCTATTAGATACCCTAGAGGAACGGCTTATGATGGTTTAACTGAATTTAAAGAACCGATAAAATATGGTAAGAGTGAAATAATTTATAAAGAGAAAGACATAGCACTTTTTGCAGTTGGAAATATGGTTGAAAGAGCAGTAAAGGTAAGAGATATTCTTAAAGAAAAAGGATATAGATGTTCTTTGATAAATGCTAGGTTTGTAAAACCATTTGATGAAGAGTGCATAATGGATTTAGCTAAAAGTCATAAATTGTTAGTAACAATGGAAGAAAATGTATTAAACGGTAGTTTTGGCGAAAATGTATTAAGATATGTTAATTCTAATAATATTGATTTAGATGTTATTAATATAGCGGTTCCTAATTTATATCTTGAACATGGAAGTGTTGACATGTTAAGAAAAGAAGCAGGTATTGATGAAGATTCAATTGTAAAAAGAATTTTGGAAAGGTACGGGGTGTAATTATTGAAAAAGTTTTTTTTAATTGCAAATGAAGAAAAAATAGAAGGCATTGAATTATGCTCCAAAGTAAAAACGTATTTGGAAAGCAAAGGATGTCATGTAAAAGCAGTAACCGGATATGTGAAAAAAGAAATGATAGAAGAAGAAACTGAATGCATAATAGTGTTCGGTGGGGATGGTACATTGCTTAACGCTGCTAGAGAATTGCAACAAGCGGATATTCCGTTTTTGGGAATAAATGTTGGACGCTTGGGCTTCTTGGCAGCAACTGAAAAAGATGATGTGTACGAAGCTATGGATAAGCTTATTGTGGATGATTATGTCATTGAACCACGCATGATGTTGCAGGGACAAGTTGTAAGAGGAAACGATATCATTGCAGAAGGTGTGGCTCTGAATGATATGGTAATTAATCGTGGTGGCGGACTTAGTATTCTTGAATTTGATATGCATGTTAATGGATTGCATCTGAATTCATATAAAGCTGATGGTTTAATTGTTTCAACGCCTACAGGTTCAACGGCTTATAGTATGTCAGCGGGGGGGCCGATTGTTAAACCTAGCGCAAATCTCATTGTTGTGACACCGGTTTGTCCGCATACGCTCAATACGCGAAGTATTGTGTTGGATTCAACAGATGAGGTAGAGGTTATTGTTGTTGCTAATAGAAAATACGAAAATGAATTGTGCAACGCTTATTTTGACGGTGAAAAAATGTGTGGCTTAGAAACCGGAGATAAGCTTGTTGTTAGAAGAGCACAAGTTAGCACAAAGATGATTAAATTAAGTAGTGTTGGATTTTTGGAAATACTAAGAAGGAAGATGAGTAGTAATGAAAACTGCGAGACAAAATAAATTATTGGAATTAATTGAAAATAATGATATTTTTACACAGGAAGACTTAGCCGAAAGACTAATTAACAGTGGGTTTAATGTGACACAAGCGACGATTTCAAGAGATTTAAGAGAACTAGGTGTTACAAAGGCGCCTGCAAAGGGTGGACAACAAAAATATGCAGTATCAAACAACAATAAAACAGAATTTAACGAAACTTTATTGAAAGTTTTAAAAGCTGGATACATATCTATGGATTATGCGGAAAATATAGTTGTTATAAAAACATCTTCAGGAATGGCAATGGCTGTTGCAGCGTCTGTAGATGCTCTTGGATTAAATGAAATTGTAGGTGTAGTTGCTGGTGATGACACAATATTATGTGTTATTAGACATAAGGAAAAAGTATTTGAAGTGATGGAGAGACTTAAAAAAATACTTAATGGATAGTGGGAACGACCTGGAAAGAGGTTAAATATGTTATTAAATTTACATGTGAAAAATATGGCGCTTATTGATGAAATTGAAGTTTCTTTTCAAGATGGTTTAAATATTTTGTCAGGTGAAACAGGTGCCGGAAAATCGATTATAATTGGATCAATTGAACTTGCATTGGGTGGGAAAATGCCAAAGGATGTTGTTGGTAAGTTTGCAGACCATGGTTTGGTGGAATTGATTTTTTCTATTGATGATTATGTGAATAACGAAAAAATTAAAACTGTTATTGACGATATGGGTATTGAGGCATCTGATGGGCAGATTATTATTTCAAGAAAAATCATTAATGGTAAAAGCATAATTAAAGTAAATGGAGAAACTCAGACAGCAGTTAAGTTGAGAGAACTTACTACATTGCTTATTGATATGCACGGTCAACATGAGCACGAGTCGTTGTTGCATAAAAGTAAACATCTAGAAATATTGGATGAATTTGCTTATGAGGATTTAAAGGATATTTCAGAAGAATATAACAAAAATTATAAAGAGTATAAGGAATTGCTTAAGAAACAGGCCTCATTTACAATGGATGAAGACCAGCGTATTAGGGAATTATCTTTTATTGAATATGAGGTTAATGAAATAGAAGAAGCAGAACTTAAAGTAGGGGAAGATGAAGCCTTAGAGAATGATTATAAGATTTTTTCTAATCAAGAAAAAATATATGAGTCGTTAGCTGTGGCAATCAACGAGTTTTCTTCTGGAAATGGTGTATCAGATAAGATTTCTGCTGCGATTTCTGCAATGAATTCGGTTGCAAATTTAGATGATAGACTAGGTAATATTTATAATTCATTGATGGATTTAGATTCTATTTGTATGGATGTAAGTCATGCTATGTCTGATTATGTAGATGATATTTCATATAATGAAGAAAAGGCAAATTCTGTTATGAAACGCCTTGATTTAATTAACAAGCTTAAGATGAAGCACGGTAAGACGATTGAGGATGTATTGAATAAATACGAAGAATTAAATGATAAATTAAATGAACTTAAGGATTATGAAAATGCTAAAAATGCTGTAGAAAAGCAAATTAGTGAAAAAACAAAGACTTTACTTGATTTATCAAATAAAATGACGAAAATCAGAAAGGATGCAGCAAAGAAGCTTTCAAAAGACATAATTTCAACGCTTATGGACTTGAATTTCCTTGAAGTATCATTCGATGTTAAATTTGTTTCATGCGATGAGTTTACACCAAAAGGCATGGATGATGTGGAATTTATGATATCTACTAATCCAGGTGAAGAATTACGTCCTCTTAAAAATGTTGCATCTGGTGGTGAATTGTCAAGAATTATGCTTGGTTTAAAGACAATTCTTGCTAATAAAGACGAGATTGATACATTGATTTTTGATGAGATTGACACTGGTATTAGCGGAAAAACAGCAGGACTTGTTGCTGATAAACTTGGTATTATTAGTAGAAATCATCAAGTTATTTGTATTACACATTTGCCTCAAATTGCAGCTATGGCTGATGCTCATTTCGTAATTGAAAAAAATGTGGTGGATGATTATACAAAAACAAGTATTACTAGATTGTCAGAGAAAGGCGAAATTGAAGAACTTTCAAGAATGCTTGGTGGAATGAATATTTCTGATGCTGTAAGAGAAAATGCCAAAGAAATGAAAGAATTTGCCAAGGCAAACAAAAATATACAGAATTGATATGACTTAAACAAATCATAATAACATTAAAGTTAATTTTTAAGGAGTGTTATTATGGACGAAGTGCGAGTTAAATATTATAGACGCAGTCTGATAGCAATAATAATGCTGACGATTGCGTTTTCTTTTATTTATATAAATAATATTTCTACTGAAAATATGTGGAATGTCGATGAAAATGTTGTCAGTTCAGATGTTAGTGAAGAATTTAAGGTGATGCCTTGTGGATTTCCAGTGGGAATATATCTTGAAACCAATGGAGTTATGGTTATTTCTTGTGGGAAAGTAGAAGGCGAAGACGGTATAACTTATGAGCCCGCTTTGGATATGGTTCAAGCTGGGGATTATATTGTTGCAGTAAATGGTATTGATGTTAGTTCGAAATCTCAATTACTTTTTTTGGTTAATAAATATGGAGATGATGAAATTGAACTAAAAATCAGACGCAACGAAGAAATGCTAAATGTCACGATAGTTCCGGTTAAAACTACATTAAATGAATATAAAATGGGAATATGGGTTCGCGATGATACACAAGGTATTGGAACGATGACATATGTTTCTAATGATGGAAGTTTTGGTGCCTTGGGGCATGGAATTAGCGATATTGATACGGGCGAATTATTAGCGACCAATACTGGACTGTTATATAATGCAAGAATTTGGGGGATAAAGAAGGGAATAGATGGTGTTCCTGGAGGTTTGAGCGGTACTATTAATTATGATGACGACAACATAATTGGTGAGATAACTAAAAATTCAGAAATTGGTATATTTGGAAATGTTGATGACAAGTATATTATGGAAAAATATGACCTTGAGTATATGGAAGTTGCAAAAGCAAGTGAAGTAAAAAAGGGAACGGCATATATTATGAGTATGGTGTCTGGAAAAATAGAAGATTACGAAATTAAAATTACAAATATTGATAAGTCGAAAGAAAATACTAATAGGCACCTAACAATTGAGGTTACGGATGAGCGTTTATTATCTATAACTAATGGTATTGTTCAAGGTATGTCAGGTAGTCCAATTATACAGAATGGAAAAATAATAGGTGCGGTTACGCATGTGCTTGTAAATGATCCAACAAAAGGTTATGGAATATTTATAGAATCCATGCTAGAACTTCATTGAAACGCATTGCAAAAACACTAACTTAAAAATGCAAAAAAGCGCGTAAAATAGGGCTTTTTGGGGCTTTTAAAAGTTGACGTGAGATGACGTTTGTGGTATTATAAATTCATAATGGGCTTAAGTATGCCCTGACAAAATATTACGTAAAGGATTCATTAGGAGACGTCATGAAAAAAGTATTAAGTAAACTTAAGTCACGCTACGGGATTATTGCGATAGAGCGGTATTAAAACTTCACCAGCCAACAGCCGGACAGATTATATTTGAAGGTCAGGATATAACTAATTTCAAATCAGCACAGATGAGAGAAATTAGAAAGAAAATGCAGATTATTTTCCAGGACCCATATTCATCATTACCACCTAGAAGTACAGTTGGTGGTATCCTTTCAGAGCCTGTTCAGGTGCACAACATTGTGCCAAAGGCAGAGATTAAGGACTATGTTCTTGATTTAATGGATAAATGTGGTCTTAGAGATTATTACTATGAGAGATATCCTCATGAATTCTCAGGTGGTCAGCGTCAGAGAATTTGTATTGCAAGAGCTTTATCAGTTAATCCAAGCTTAGTTGTTTGTGATGAGCCTGTATCGGCCCTTGACGTGTCTATTCAGGCGCAGATTATCAACTTGCTTAAAAAACTTCAGGAAGAAATGAATCTTACATATGTATTCATTTCCCATGACTTATCTGTTGTTAAGTTTATTTCGGATAAGATTGGTGTTATGTACTTAGGTGCAATGATGGAGTTTGGTAGCAAGAAGGATATTTTTGATAATCCATTGCATCCGTATACACAGGCGTTGTTTTCAGCGATTCCATATCCAGACCCTGATGTTAAGATGAACAGAATTATATTAAATGGAGATATCCCATCTCCAGCCAACCCACCAAAGGGCTGTCGTTTCCATACACGTTGTCCTCATGCAAAGGAAATATGTAAGCATGTTACTCCAGAGTATAAGGAATACGGTAATGGTCATTTTGCAGCTTGTCATTTATTGGATAAATAGGGAGCAAATATGGGAAAAGAAAAAAAGAAAAAAGAAAAGATAACATATATAGATGACGGCAGAACTATTGCTGATATGTCAAGTGTATCAGGCGGTAGTAAATTTAGCAAAAGCGGTACAAGTTCTTCGCTTAGAGATATTTGGAGAACATATTGGATGGCGACTAAAATGATGTTAGTACCAACAATGTTTGCGACAGGACTTATAATTATTGCATTTATAATAGTGTTGATTCTTTTTAAAATTATGTAGGAATATAGCGAGTAGCTTGTGCTACTCGCTTTTTTATATGGTAAGATTTTATTTGCAAATGTTAAATATAAATATTTAGTGTAAAATATAATTGACATTTGCAAAATATATGATATTATAAATGTAAAGGAGGAGTCAATATGAAGAATTTAAAATTAAAATTTGCAAGAATAGAAAAAGATATCTCGCAAATTGAACTAGCCAAGATGATTGGTGTGACCAGACAGACAATTGGAATGATTGAATCCGGGGATTATAACCCCTCACTAAAACTATGCTTGGCGATTTGTAAGGCTTTGGGTAAAACATTAGATGATTTATTTTGGGAGGATGATGAGAATGAAGAAGAATAAAGTGAAGAATAATTTAGATGAAATGCAGGAGCAGAAGTTACTTCAGATTGAGCATAATTGTTGTTGGTTTTCATATTGGGCACTATTTATAAGTTTGGTTGTACAGATGATCATATCTGATAATGCGTTGCAGTATGTAATCGGTGAGTTGATTGTATTTTTGGGACTTTGTGTTTATTTTTGCGTAGCATGTATTAGAAATGGTATCTGGGACAGACGGTTAAAGGCAGACCCTAAGACAAATTTAATAGCTAGTATTGTGGCTGGTTTAATTATGGCTGTAATAATGTTTATTATGTTTTATAGGAGAAGTGGTATGCCTGTAGGTTCTATTTGTGCAGGGATTATTACAGGCGGAATAGTTTTTGCTATTTGCCTAATTATTTTTACTATCAGTGCATCTATATACAGGAAGCGTTTAGATGAGTTAGAGGAAGAAGTAGAGACAGAGTAAACTTCAGATTGGTATAGTGGCGAGAATGTTATATGGCAGGGAGTGTATTATAAGATATGGCGAGTAGCTTCGACTACTCGCCATTTTGGCGTTTGATGAAAATTATCGAAAAACAAAACAAATTTATTGCAAAACGATAAAAATAAGTTGACAAACAATAAAAATGGTAGTATTATCCATTACATAAGGGGAGAAGAAAATTTGCTCAGAATGGAGGATATTTATGAATAAGGACAAATTAATTAAATTTACTAAATACATATTGGATTTTATGTTTTATGGTGGAATGCTAGTGATAGCTACATTACCATGGTCTATAAAGTGGATTGGAAGATATATTGAACATTTCAAAGAACACTATGGTGAACTTGTATTGATATATTTTGTTCTTGGAATTGCAGCGATTGTTATTATTAGAGAACTGCGCAAAATATTTAAAACTGTCATAGACAATAACTGCTTTGTGCGAGAAAATGTAACAAGTCTTGATAAGATGTGTAAGTGGAGCTTCTTTATTGTGTTAATGTCAATTGTTAGAACAATAGTATTTATGACTGCTGCTATGCTGGTTGTTATACTTGTTTTTGTTATAGCAGGTTTATTTAGCAAGGTATTATCTTTTGTATTTGAACAGGCAATTGAATATAAGGAAGAGAACGACTTTACAATATAGGAAGAGGTGTGAGTATGGCGATTATTATAAATCTTGATGTAATGATGGCGAAGCGAAAGAAGAGTCTTACAGAGCTTGCCGGTGAGGTTGACATTACACTTGCTAATCTTTCAATACTTAAGAATAACAAGGCGAAGGCAGTCAGACTTGAAACATTGGATGCTATATGTAAGGCACTTAATTGTCAGCCGGGTGACATATTGGAGTATGTAGAGGATACAGAAGATTAATTAGGAGGAAATCGGGATGAACGAGGAGAGAAATTTATATATAGGAAAGATAAAGGAAAATTTTCATATATACGGAGTTGCAGTATTTTTATATGCGTGCTTGTTTGCATTTTGTATGTATGACAATGATGCTGGTATTACATATGCATTATATAGTGTGGGGACTATTGCATTGATAATGTTTTTTGCTAAAAAGCTTGAGTTTAAGCTAAAGAGGGTGAGTATTTTTTATATAACAAGTATAATGTTATTATCTATTGCAACATTTTGTACGGATGATGATAAAATTATATTTTTTAACAAATGTGGAGTGCTATTGTTAACCATCTGTTTTGTGTTAGATATTATATATGATACCAAAAAGTGGACCTTGGGGAAATATTTTAATTCAATACTGAATGTATTTTTAATGTCTATTGGTGAAATATTTAATCCATTTGGTGACTTTTTGTGGTATTGTAAAAATAAAATGAGCAGTAAAAATAGTAATGTTTTCTATGTGGTTGTTGGCATAGTGATTACAATTCCTTTATTTGTAGTAGTGTTTGCAATGCTTTCAAGTGCCGATGTGGTATTTAGAAATTTTGCCGATGGTATATTTGAAGGATTTAGTTTATCTGCAATGATTTCTATTGGATTTAGGATTGGTCTTATGTTTGTTGTGACATACAGTATTATGTGTTACACTGCGAAGAAAGAATTGATAGAAGAAGTTTCTGATAAGAAAAATATGGAACCTCTTATAGCTATTCCGATGGCATTAATTATGACAGTGCTATATCTTGTCTTTAGTGTGATTCAGATAGTTTATTTGTTTATGGGAAATATGGAACTGCCTGATGGTTACACATATGCTGAATATGCAAGAGAGGGATTTTTTCAACTTCTTGCGGTAAGTATATTGAATTTGATTATTGTTCTGGTTTGCTTGTGTTACTTCAAGCCAAACAAACTATTTAAGGGGATACTTGCAGTAATGTCTATTTGCACATTTATAATGATTGCTTCAAGTGCTCTTAGAATGATAATTTATATTCAGTATTATTATCTTACATTTTTAAGAATACTTGTGTTGTGGAGTCTGGTAGTGCTTGCTCTTGTGTTTATAGGAGTTATGATATACATATTTACAGATACATTTCCTCTTTTTCGCTATAGTATGGTGGTTGTGACTTGCCTTTACATTGTTCTTGCATTTGCCAAGCCTGATTACTGGATTGCGAAGGTAAATGTAGAAGGTAGTAAGGAGACGAGAAGCGTATTTTTTAAGGGTGCGGTTTATAATGATTTTTATTTGTTTGAAGAATTGTCTGCGGATGCGACACCAGTTATCATAGAGTGGATGGAAGATAAAGGTAGTGTTATAAAGGGTTATTACCTTAAGAATATTGGATATGTACGGACTAATTCAGACCAGTGCGGATATATACATATGAAAAATGCGTTAGTTGACACAGAGGATATGGGTATCAGAGAGTTTAATGTTTCTAGATATAGGGCGAAAAAGATGATAATGGATAAGATTGAGGATTAATATAAAGTTGCTGCGTTGGCTATTGACTGATGTGGCAATTTTTTTGTTGACATATAAATAGTAGATTGATAAAATATATCAAACCACGCAATGCGTAACATATTAAAAAAGGAGGATAAATTTAAATGGAAAATAGGGTGGAAGAATTGGTTATACAAGAAAAAGAATTGAAAAAGCTTAGAGAGGATATGGGGCTGAGCCGTAAAGAGTTTGCCGAATATTATGGTATTCCTCTTCGTACAGTTGAGGATTGGGAAGCAAAGAAGAGAAAGATGCCTACATATTTATTGAGGCTTATGTTATATAAGGCTGAGTATGAAAAAATAAACAAGGAAAAGAAAAGTGAAAAAATAGAGAATGGCAATGTAAATATTATTACGGATGTTGATGGAAAGAAAATTGTGTTGATTAATGATATAAGGTTTAAAGGTAAGAGGAGAGAAGAATGGGAAGAAATTGAAGAGTATTTGAAGGAATATGTGGGAAAATGTTATGAAATAGCAGAAACGGCGGAGAAGATTTATATAGGAACAGATTTTCCTGATGAATTTGTTCATGCAAAAGATAGATTAATACTTAGGGGACCTAATGCTAAGGCTAAAGCAAATGCATCGCAAGCAGTTGGAGAATTGATTCAAATTGCAACTAACAAGACAAGCGCACCTGATCATAATTCAAAACATAAAAATAAAGCTAGATTTGGCTGGTATCGTTATGATACAAGGTTGGCTTTGCCAGTATATGATGATGTAGGCAACTTAATTAGTTATAACATTTTTAAGTTAAGGATGTTGGTAAGATGTGATAGTGATGGAAAAATGTATCTATATGATTTTTTGAGAACAAAAAAAGAAACGAGTAGCCCGCTTGAGTAAAAACTGTACGGTCGTAAAACCCGCTTCTTTATAGAAATATTATAATAGAAAAGATAAATTGTCAAGTCTAAAAAAGAAGGAACGTGCAACCCGCTTGAGTAAAAACTGTACGGTGAAAAACATCGTTCCTTCTTTCGAAAGGAATTTATCATATATATATTATTTTGTCAAGAATAGATGTAAGGGATTCATTTTCATATTAAAACAAAATGTTTGTGGTCTGGTAAGAATATCTTACCAGACCATTTTTCTCTTGACATGTATATATACAATATGTATAATGTATATATCGTATATATACAATTATAAAAAGAGGTGGCAAATGGACATTATTATTTCAAATTCCACAGGCGAACCTATTTATGAGCAGATTACATCCCAGATTAAGGCAATGATTATGTCAGGGGAATTAAAGGAAGGGGACGCTCTTCCGTCTATGAGAAATCTAGCAGCTGCTCTTAGGATAAGTGTCATTACAACCAAAAGAGCTTATGAAGACTTGGAGAGGGATGGATTTATTGAATCCTACACAGGAAAAGGAAGCTTTGTAAAGGCACAGAATAAGGAATTTCTAAAGGAAGAAAATCTGCGACAAATAGAAAGCTTGTTTATGGAAGCAAAAGAAAAAGCAAGGTTAGCGGGCATTTCAGATAAGGAATTAAAGGAAATGCTAGAGATTATATGTGAGGAGTAAAGAGTATTATGATGGAATATGAAAACGCTATAGAAATACGTGATCTTACAGTTAAATATGATGGTTTTACCTTGGATAAGGTAAGTTTTGATGTTGCAAAGGGAAGTATAATGGGATTTATTGGCCAAAATGGTGCCGGAAAGACTACGACTATCAAGGCGTTATTGAATATTATTAAAAGAGATAGTGGCTCTATTAAGATGTTTGGTCTTGATAATATTAAGGATGAATTAGAAATAAAAGAGCAGATATCAGCAGTTTTTGATGCTATTCCATTTCAAGAGCAACTAACTGCTGGTAATTTAGATAGAATTTTGCGGGATGTATATAAGGAGTGGAGCAGTGATACATTTAAGGCGTATCTTGACCGTCTTGCGCTTCCAAGCAGAAAGAAAATCAGTACATTTTCAAAAGGTATGAAGATGAAACTTCAGATAGCGGTGGCTTTGTCTCATAATGCAAAGCTACTTATTATGGATGAGGCAACAACAGGACTTGATCCGGTTGTCAGAAATGAATGTCTTGATATGTTTTTAGAGTATTTACAAGATGAGAATCATTCGATACTTATGTCTTCACATATTACAACAGACCTCGAAAAAGTGGCTGACAGTGTAACTTTTATCAACAAGGGTAAGCTTTTGCTTACAGGATACAAGGATGATATTTTGGAAAAGCATGGTGTAATAAAATGTAAGAAGAGTGATTACAAGGAGATTTCACCTGAAGATATAATAAGTGCAAGAATAAACGACTTTGGTGCAGAGGTTATGGTTTCTGATAAAGCTATGTGCAAGAAGAAATATTCAGGACTTACATTGGATAACACTACATTGGAAGAAATTATGCTTTATTATGTAAATGCAGATAAGAAGGAGTGGTGTTAATGAAAGGTCTTTTGTATAAAGAATGGTGTCTTGGAAAGAAGACATTTGCTTTGTTTTTAACACTTTCGATGGTGTTTACAGTCCTTGGAATATTAGTGTTTTTAAGTACAATGTATGGTAATTTGAAAACTTGGCCTGAAACCGAACCAGGAAGCATAAAGGTATTCGCAACTATGTTTTCTTATGTTCCATATATATTGATACTTTTTGTAGCAACTTCAGTTAATCAGGGGATATTTATGGATTGTGAATCAGGTTGGATGAAGTATAGTTACACATTGCCACAAAAACCAATAGTTATAGTGGGAACAAAGTATTTGTACGGTTTAATCGTATTTGCATGCAGTTTTATTTTTGGATTGATAAATGCAGGCTTTATTTGTCTTATGTCAGGCGAAAAATTTACTTTAGATTTAGTTAGAAATCTAATTGTCATTTTGGTTGCTGCAATTTGCGAATTGGCGGTAGTTACGCCATTAGCTATTAAGTTTAAAAGCGGACGTACTTTATCGACTGTAGGTGCAGTTTTTGTAATGGGTGTATACATACTTTCTGGATATATAATGGTTAAACTTGATGAGAAATATCCTGAAACCGCGACAGAAATAATTAAGAACATTTTTGATAAGGCAATGGACATAATTGGAATGTTGTCTATACCTATCATAGTTGTATTGCTTATGATAAGTGTATTTGTTTCTTGCAAATTATATCAAAGGAGGGAGAAGTAATGTTAGGATTAATATATAAAGATTTATTAGTATTGAAGAAAGAAATATTACTCAACCTTGTTGTAATGGTACTTTTTGCTGCAGGAATGGATACAATGATAGCCTTGTTTGCGCCCGATGGCAGTGAGCAGATGACAATGTTTCTTGAGGCTATAGCTTATTTATTTGTTTTTATTGATTTAGGTGGCCTTCAAAACAATTTATATGAAGGCGATGAAAATGAATATTACAGTTCGTTTGTAATTTCGTCGCCTTTGGGGAAAGAAGGACAGATACTGTCTAAATACTATTTGACACTTATTATATCTTTTGTTGGATTGGCCTTTGGAATGCTAAATGATTTAATATTATCTATTATGTTAGGGGAAAATCATTCAGGAATGAGCATTTATGTAACATTATTTTTTATTCAGATTTTTTTAAGAGCGATTGACACTCCTTTTCTTATAAGATATGGTCAAAAATATGGTAAAAATGTCAAACTTATAATGATTTCAGCTGCTGCATTTTTGTTTATTGTATATGGTTTGTTTGGACCATTACCAAAGGGTGGAATACAGACAATCATAGAAACGGTTGCAAATTGGCTATATGGAATGGAAGATATGTCAGTTGTTATGATGGGTGTAGTTGCTATGTTCCCTTATCTTGCAGTTATTGCATTTTACATATCATATAAGGTGTCTGTGAAAATGTATCTTAAGGGGGTGGCAAGTTATGAGTAATAAAAAACAATTAGTAATATATCTTTTGATATGTCTTCCGGTAACTTGGCTACTTTGTTATATTGCAAACAATTTAAATGATGGTGAAATAATAACACCAAAGGCAAATGCATTATCATTTATATATTGTATGATGCCTGCAATTATAGCATTTATTTGTGCTGTGATTTCAAAAGAAGGAATTGGAAGTCTTAATATTACACCGAAACTTAAAGGTAACGTAAAGATTTATGTGACTACAATATTGGTAGCTTTGTTGATAAGTATTTTAGATGCACCGCTTATTATGTGCATATTCTTTAAGGATGTAGCGTGGGTTAATCCTGATATATCTGCAGCAATGATGGTGTTTCAAATAATGATAACTATTGCAATGGGCTGCGTGCAGTTTTTTGTGCTCATGGGCGAAGAAATAGGCTGGATGGGATTTGTATTTCCGAAACTTGAAAAAATATGCGGAATGAATCTTGCAATAGTATTTACTGGAATTATTCGAGGCCTGTGGCATATGGTTATGCTTATTGAGAATGAAAATTTTGCAAAGGATTTCATTGTGCTAATTTTAACAAACATTTTTGGTGGATGTTTATTGGTATTACTTACAAAAAAGAGTGGTTCTGTTGTGCCGGCATCAGTTTTTCACGCACTTACCAATAGTTTACCTGGAGTAATGTATAGTTTCATTATTATAAATCCTATAATGTATGAAAAATATGAGAATACAATAACTTATGTATCATATATACCGTATGTAATAATAATGCTTATTTGTTTTATTATTTTAAATAAAAAGTCAAAAGAAAAATAGGAAAAGGCGGCTCTTAAGGAGTCGCCTTTATTCTTATTAGTCAGCCGTCTTTGCTGGTTTTTCTTTTCCGTAATAAGTAATACCAATAGCACCAGGGCCTGCATGTGTACCGATGCTTGGGCTGATATCATTGATTATGATATTTGTATATTTTGTATTTGCTTTAATTTGTTCTGCGACGCTTAATGCATCTTCATAACAATTGGCGTGAATAATACCAACTGGTAAACTATAATCAACAGAATCATCTAAAGTAGCAGCCATTCTTTCAACAAGTGTGCTTAATGATTTCTTTCTGCCACGTGTTTTACCATCTGACAATAAACCACCTTCGTTATGAATTACAAGAAATGGCTTGAAGTTAAGCGCACTACCAACTAAAGCAGTAGTTTTACTTACACGGCCACCTCTAAGTAAGTGGAATAAGTCATCAACTGTAAGCTGAACATTGATATGGTTCTTCATTTCTTCAATAGCAGTAATGATTTCTTCATAAGAAGCGCCATTAGCCTTCATTTCATTAGCCTTGATAACCATAATTGTTTCGCCTAATGAAACGCTAAGAGTATCGATAACTGTAATCTTAGCATCAGGATAATCTTCTAATAATTCATTGGCAACCATTACAACATTATTGTAACTGCTGCTAAGAGCAGAAGAAAATGCAATATGGATAATATCCATACCTTTGTCTAAAATAGAACGGAAAGTATCTTCGATAACAGCAGGATTGTTAGCCTGTGACTGTGGAAGTTCTCCATTTTTCATGCGTTCATAAAACTCTGCTGGTGGCATATGCAACTCGTCACCATATACTGTATCCCCGAATGAATAGTACTGTGGAATAATAGCAGTACCGTACTTTTCAATATACTCCTTTGGCATGTCTGAATTAGAATCAGTTGTAATACAAAATTCTCTCATAATCAATCCTTTCCTTTGTAAATAAAAATATTTGATTTTCAAACTAAATATGTTATATCGTAAAATGGTTTGAAAGTCAAGATAATTTTATTAAATTAATGTTGACAAAATATAATTCATTTGTTAGTATGTCTTTGGAATTCCAAATGTGTTTTGGCCGACACATATTAAAAAGTAAATAACACAAAATACCCGGGGTGTCGCGTACGCGGCTGAGATAGCGAGGAGCTGGACCCGTTAACCTGATTCGGTTCATACCGACGTAGGGAGTGGAAATGTAGTAAGATATATGAACTCTTTTGATATTCAGGTGGATAACAAAAGAGTTTTTTTGTATTAAAATGTTATCTCCACTAAAGTATAAGTGTTAAAAATGAAAGGAGATTAAATTAAATGGAAGCAAGTGTTGCAATTCAGGTATTACCTGGAGTTTCGGGAGAAGATGAAGTAATAAGAGTGGTTGATGAGGTTATTGATTACATAAAATCAACAGGTTTAAACTATTATGTTGGACCATGTGAAACTGCAATTGAGGGCGATTATGATACTCTTATGGAAATCGTAAAAAACTGCCAGTTGGTTGCTATTAAAGCAGGATGTAAGAGCGTTAGTTCTTATGTGAAGATTTCATACAAACCAGAAGGAGAAGTGCTTAGCATTGAAAAGAAAGTTACAAAGCATCATCAGTAGTCTGCCTACTATTATCGCATTTTTGATTATATTAATAGCCTGGCATTTACTTACGGTGACAGAAAAGGTCCCTTCGTATATGTTGCCTTCACCAAAATCAGTTTTAGAGGCATTGTATGCGGATATAGATTTAATATATAGACATTTAAATATTACATTGCAAGAGGCATTTTATGGCTTAGGAATAGGAATATCTCTTGGTTTTATTATGGCTTTGTTTATGGATAGTTGCAATGTTTTGTATAAAGCGATTTATCCTGTAATGATTATTACACAGACAATTCCAACCGTGGCTATTGCGCCAATACTTGTTTTATGGATGGGATTTGAAATGGAACCTAAAATTGCGTTGGTTGCACTTACAACATTTTTTCCAATCACTGTTGGGTTGCTTGATGGATATAGAAGTGTTGATAAGGACCAAATCAATTTAATGCGCTCAATGGGAGCAAATAGATGGAAGATTTTTTGCCATGTAAAGTTTCCATCTGCATTGCCTTACTTTTTTGCAGGCCTCAAGATTTCAGTTTCATACGCAGTAGTGGGTGCTGTTGTTTCTGAATGGTTAGGAGGTTTTGAAGGACTCGGTGTATATCTTACAAGGGTTAGAAAAGCTTACGCATATGACAGAATGTTTGCAGTAATCATAGTTATTGTAGTTATAAGTCTTTTGCTTATGGGACTTGTTAATATAATTCGAAAATTATTGATGCCTTGGGAAAAATTCGCAAA
This sequence comes from Lachnospiraceae bacterium, assembly GCA_017935565.1. GTDB lineage: Bacteria > Bacillota > Clostridia > Lachnospirales > Lachnospiraceae > SVEL01. The sequence continues at coordinate 17,590 of JAGBHK010000002.1, read as the reverse complement.
GAATAATGAATAGAAAAGAGGATTAATATGAAAATAAAAAGAATAATTGCTTTGATTATGTGCATGGTTATGATGTTTTGTGTAACTGGATGTAGTTGTGGAAAAGATGAAATCAAGGATGGTCTTAAGGAAATAGTTTTTTGTCTTGATTGGACACCTAACACAAATCATACGGGCTTGTATGTTGCATTGGAAAAAGGTTATTATGAAGAAGCTGGTTTAAACGTAAAGATTGTTCAGCCTCCAGAAGGTGGTTCTACACTTATGTGTGCCAGTGGACAAGCACAGTTTGCTATTGATGCTCAAGATACAATTGCCGCATCTTTTGATAAGGAAAATCCTATAGAAGTTACTGCAGTTGCAGGAGTGTTACAGCATAATACCTCGGGAATCATTTCTAGAGCAGGTGAAGGAATGGATACACCTAAAGGTCTTGAAGGTAAGACTTATGCAACATGGGATTCTCCAATTGAGAAGGAAATGATTAGATATGCAATGAAAGTAGATGGCGGAGATTTCGATAAAGTAAATCTTATTCCAAATGCAATTACAAATGAGGCTGCTGCATTGGAAGCAAAGCAAACAGATGCTGTTTGGATTTATTATGGTTGGAGTGGAATAAACGCAGAACTTAATGGACTTGAATTTGATTACTGGGATTTTGCTAGTATTACAGAAGAATTAGATTATTATACACCTATAATAATAGCAAATAATGAGTATCTTAAAGAAAATGCAGATGAAGCTAAAGCGTTTTTGGAAGCAACTAAGAAAGGTTATGAGTATGCTGCAAAAAATCCAAAAGAAGCTGCAGATATCCTTATAAAAGGTGACGAAACAGGCTCACTTAGAGGAAGTGAAGAACTTGTTTATAAGTCTCAGGAATGGATTAGCAAACAGTATATTGCTGATGAAAAAGAATGGGGCGTTATCAATGAAAAGCGTTGGAACACATTTTATAAGTGGTTGTATGATAATAAACTTACAAGTAATGATTTAACAGGTAAAGGATTTAGTAATGAGTATATTAAAACTTCAAACTAAAAATTTAATAAAAAGTTTTGATGGGAAAGTTATTATCGAAGACATCAATATACAGTTGAATAAAGGTGAAATTGTATCATTGGTAGGCGTTAGTGGTTCTGGAAAGACGACATTGTTTAATATTTTGTCAGGACTTATTAAACCAGATGCTGGACAAGTTTTTCTTGATGGTAATGATATTACAGGAAATCCTGGAAAAGTAAGTTATATGCTGCAGAAGGATTTATTATTGCCTCATAAAAAAGTCATAGATAATGCGTCTTTAGGATTGGTTGTAAAGGGAATGAGTAAGAAGGAAGCAAGGGCTAAGGCTGGTAAATATTTTACGGATTTTGGTTTGGATGGTACGCAGGAGAAATATCCATCTCAATTATCTGGTGGTATGAGACAGCGAGTTGCCTTCCTAAGAACTTATCTTTGTGCAGATGGAGTAGCTCTTTTAGATGAACCATTTAGCGCGTTGGATACCATTACGAAAGGGCAGATGCATAAATGGTACATTGATATAATGAGTAAAATAGAAATGTCTACGATATTTATAACACATGATATAGACGAGGCAATTCTTTTATCGGACCGAGTTTATATTTTAGGTGGAAATCCTGGAACTATAATAAAAGAAATCGTTATAGATAAGGAAAAACCTAGAACTGAACAATTTACTTTAACTAATGAATTTATTGAGTATAAAAAACAAATAAAAGAAATCCTTGCATAAAGGATTGAAAAAAAACTTCATTTTAGGTAAAATAGTCTAAAATGAAGTTTTTTGTTATATATCAGAATAATTAAGTATTGAGGATTGTAACGTTTCGGAATGGAGGATTACTATGGAGAAAAAGGCTAAAGCGGATTTTTACGAAAACATAATATGTAGTGATGCGGTTACAAAAAAATCATTGCAGTCATGGATTGGATCATTGAAAAGAAAAAAGAAAGTATCTATGGAGACATTTACTAATTTGCTAGTAAAATGTGGTAGCATAAGCTTTCCGTTGAAAATTAAAAAAAGAGAAGATGGATTATACAAGATTGTTGAGAGCAATGATAATATTATGTATCTTAAATGTTATCCATACAAGGATATTAAAATAGAATCATATTCTATTGTCAGAGGTATGGATGAATATGTTTATGCATTTAACCAAAAAGGTGAGATTATTCTTAAAGGAATAATGGAAGTAGAGGAAGAGATTCCAGAGGAAATAGAAGAGATTGTAGAAGAACCGGTTGTAGAAGAAGAAACGGTTGAAGAAGAAGAACCAGTTGTAGAAGAAGAACCAGTTATCGAAGAAGAACCAGTTATTGAAGAAAAACCGATTATTAAGGAAACGGTTGTTAAGGCTACAGTTGCAAAAGAAATACCTGTTAAAAATTGGTTGAAGAAAACCCCGTTGAAGAAAAGAAGGTTGTAGAGAAACCTGTTGTAGAAAAGATTATCGAAAAAACTGTAGAAGAGCCAAAAGAGGAAAAGGTTGTACAGGCTAAGATAGAAGAACAAGAGGATGAAAAGAAAGAAGTAAAGGCAGAAATTTCTGAAGTTGTTGAAACTAAGGAAGAGCCAGTTATAGAAGAGGTTGTTAAAAATATTGTTGAGGCCGTTGTAGTAGAAACTGTTGTGGGAGAATCAATCGCAGAAGAGGGGGCGGTTGAAAAACCAAAGGCGGTTGAAAAATCAAAGGCGCCTGAAAAACCAAAGGCACCTGCAAAACCAAAGACTGCAGCTAAAACTAAGACAGCTAAGGCTAAGAAGTTACCTAAAAAGGTAGCGGACATAGAGTTGGATGATGACGATGATGGTGTTTGGGTTCAACCAAAACCTAAGAGTGAGATTAAACCTCTAAGACGTAGGACAAGATATGGTGGCGAATATGATGGTTCAAACCAAAGTGAAGATGAAATTTTGGATGAATTAATAAATACCAGATTTGGATCATTGCTTAAATCAGATGAAGATAAGATAGCTTTCCGTATTTGGCTTAAAGCAGCGCTTTTATCAGATAATATTATAGATTTTAGAAAGAGAATATAGTATTAGATATGAGATATGCAAATATTAAAAAAGCATTGTTTATTGAAAGGCCCAATAGGTTTATTGCTTATGCTAAACTTAATGACGAAGTGGTGAAATGTCATGTGAAAAATACTGGAAGATGCAAGGAATTATTAATTCCTAATGTTACAGAAGTGTTTTTAGAAGATCACGGAGAAAGTGCGACCAGAAAAACAAGGTATTCTTTAGTTAAGGTTATTAAGAATGGACGACTCATTAATATGGATTCTCAAGCGCCTAATCAAATTGCTTATGAATGGTTGAGTTTGGGTAAATTATATAATGATATTACCTGTATTAAGCGCGAACAAAAGTATGGGAACTCAAGATTTGATATATATTATGAGCGTGGGGATGGTATTAAGGGTTTCATGGAAGTTAAGGGTGTTACATTGGAGGAAGAAAATGTCGCAAGATTTCCTGATGCTCCAACAGAACGAGGCATAAAGCATATTAATGAATTGATTGAAGCTAAAAAGGCAGGATATGAAGCAAATATTTTGTTTGTAATTCAAATGAAAGGCATAGATTACTTTGAGCCAAATTATAAAACACATGCTGCTTTTGGGGAAGCGTTGAAAAATGCTAAACGTGCTGGTGTTAATATTATGGCTATAGACTGTTATGTAACAGAAAATGAAGTGATTGCGGGAGATTTTGTATGTACAATTATAAAATGACAATTTCATATGATGGTACAAGATACAATGGATGGCAAAGACAAGGCAACACTGATAACACTATTCAAGGCAAATTGAATGAGATTGTAAGCAAATATCTTGACGAAGATGTAGACGTTGCTGGTTCTGGAAGAACTGACAGAGGGGTTCATGCCAAAGGTCAGGTTGCTTCATTTAAGGTGAAAAAACAGATTGATACAGAGAGGTTTGTGAAAGAAATAAATACTTATTTACCCCTTGATATAAGAGTATTAGATATGAAAGAGGTGGATGAGAGATTTCACGCAAGGTTAAGCGCATTATCAAAAACATATAAGTATGTGATTGATAATGGTGAGATTTTAGATGTATTTTCCAGAAAGTATGCTTATAGATTTGCAGATAAGTTAAATGTCGAAAAGATGCGAACGGCAGCAAGATTATTATTGGGAACCAATGATTATATAAGTTTTTGTGGAAATAAACATTTTAAGAAATCTTCAATTAGAACAGTAACAGATATTGATATTAGTGAAGATAATGGTAAGGTGATAATAGCGTATACGGGTGATGGTTTCTTGCAAAATATGGTGCGCATTATGACGGGCACTCTCATAGAAGTAGGAGTGGGCAAGAGAAATGTTGATAGTATGAAAGAAATAATTAATGCAAAATCAAGGGATGCGGCTGGATTTATGGCACCGCCTGAGGGATTGTTTTTGTGCGAGGTAAAGTATTGACATTTTTCTACAAAATTGATATTATATACAAGCTATATATCCTATGAGGGAGTAGCAAGCCTATTTAGGTAACAAGTCAACATACTGGTTTTTCGACCTGGCTTGTTTTAAATTGCGAGACTCATGTTTAGTGTAACTATGCATGGAGTCTGTTTATATGGAATTAACTATTTAGTCCAAGCATAGTTGTGCTTGGACATTTTTGATACATTTAGGAGGAAAGATAAATGAATTTAAGCTTAGAGTTTGTGATTACAAGTGTAATGCTTGGAGTGGGACTTGCAATGGATGCTTTTTCGGTGTCTTTGGCTAATGGTTTGAATGAGCCATGTATGAAACGCAAAAAGATTTTTGGTATAGCTGGGACTTTTGCTATATTTCAGATGTTAATGCCACTCATTGGCTGGGGATGTGTACATACAATCGCAGAGTATTTTAAAGTTTTTCAAAAATTTATTCCATGGATTGCTTTGGCGTTGCTTGGTTTTATTGGGATTAATATGATTAGAGAGGCAGGAGAAGAATGTGAATGTGGCGAATGCATAAAACTTACATTTACAACACTTATGATTCAAGGAGTGGCAACTTCTATAGATGCATTGTCAGTTGGATTTACAATATCTGATTATGGTTTTGTGATGGCACTAGTCTGTTCATGCATCATCGCATTGGTTACATTTGTTATTTGTGTCAGTGGGGTGATTATAGGTAAGAAGTTTGGTACGAAACTTGCAGGAAAAGCATCCATTCTTGGAGGCGTAATTTTAATTATTATTGGATTGAAGATATTTGTTGATGGAGTTTTTTAAAAATAAGCCGATATATATTTATATAAATATATTGGAGGAATATTTATGGTGAATACAATTACTACAAATAATGTAAACAATAAATGTGATTATTCAAAAAAACAGGTTCATACAAAAGAAAAAACTGTTTTTGCTGATGAATTAACAAAAGCACAAATGAGAGGAATAATTGATGACAGAATGGATTTTTTGGCTGAAAAAATAAGAAATGGTGATACGGAAATCTCGTATCAGATAGGCGCAAGTTCATTTACAGAAAGAGAATGGAATAAAATTATAGAAAAGTATGATGATATTCAAGAAGAACTCAAGGAAATGATGGAAGAGAAAGTCGAGGAAAAAACATTAATGTAAAAAATCTTAAAATCTATTAGAAAAAAATTAAAATTATTAAAAAAATATAAAAAAACTATAGATTTTTTAAAAAATGTGTAGTATACTTATGACAGTTAGAGTAAAAGTAGTAGATTATGTACACTGTTAGGAGATAGGTATTATGGCACAGAAAGATTTTTTTGAAAATATTAATTACAGAGATGGAAACACTGGTAAGCAACTTCAGAACTGGATGAATGTTTTAAAAAAGAAGAATAAGATTGTTATTCCACAGTTTATGGTGATTTTTAGCAAATGTTCGAATATTAATTATCCACTTGAGATAAAAATGCTTAGAGATGGTTATTATAAGGTTTACGATGTTGATAATCAGGTGGTATTTTTGAAGTGTTACCCATATGAAGGTTTGAAGCCTGAGCAGTATTCTATTATTAAGGGTAAGGATGAATTTCTTTATGGAATTAATACTAAAGGTGAGATTAATCTTAAGGGTATTATGGAAGTTGAAGATGAGGATGAGATTGCAGAACCACCAAAGGCTAGTGCTCCGATGAGTATAGACCACGAGGCACCTATGAGCGAAGATGCTATTGATGATTTTGTTGCAGAGAAGTTTGATGGTGCAGATATAGAATTGATTTCTAAGTTAATTAAAACTGCTATTAAGTCAAATTCTATCAACGAATTTTTCAAGAATGTATAATAGTAACGAATTTTTTAGGTATTTATCACGAATAATCCCCATATTTTATTTTTAAGTTTGATGTTATAATCGTTAAAAATAAAGTATGGAGGATTATTTTTTTATGAGGAAAAGGCTATTTAAAAAGTTGGTATCAGTAGCTCTTATGGTAACAATGTCCATGAGTTTGTTTACCGCTTGTGGTAAAGAAAATGACGCTAAGGATACTGAAAATGTAGTGGAGGATGCAAAAGAGGAAAAGGATGAAAATTATCCTTTGAACTTGACTGCTGTTGAAGCAACAGTTCATATGGGAAATGGTATTAATTTAGGAAATACATTAGAAGCATATGGTCATGATTCATATGGTATTGATGCACCTGTTGCTACATATGAAACATCTTGGGGACAGCCATATACAACAAAAGAAATGATTGCTGGTATGAAAGCGTCAGGATTTGATACTATTCGTATTCCAATTGCATGGACAAATATGATGGATTATGAAAATGGCGATTATACTATTAATCAAGCATATCTTGAGAGAGTCGCAGAAGTTGTAACATGGGCAATTGACGAAGAAATGTTTGTAATTATTAACGACCACTGGGATGGTGGCTGGTGGGGAATGTTTGGTTCTGAAACTGAAGCCACACGTGAAAAAGCGATGGAAATGTATACTTCAATGTGGACACAGATTAGTAATACATTTAAAGGTTACAATGGATATTTGATTTTCGAATCAGGCAATGAAGAAATTGGTAGCAGATTAAACGACAGAGACAAATGCCCTGATTCTGGTTCTTTATCAGAAGATGAATGTTATGAAACTGCCAATAAGATTAATCAAGCATTTGTTGATACTGTTAGAGCAACAGGTGGTGTGAATGCTGAGAGATTCTTACTTATTGCAGGTTATGATACAAATATTGCAGCAACAAGAGATAAAAGATTTGTTATGCCAAAAGATACTGTGGAAAATAAGTTAATGGTTTCAGTTCATTATTACGATCCATGGGGATACTGTGGCGGCGAAGAGCAGGCAGATTGGGGTATTAAGAGTGAATACAATACACTTATGAGATCAATTTCATCTCTTACCCAGTTTACAGATAGCGGATATGGTGTTGTAATTGGTGAATTTGGCGCTTTACCTACAAAAACTGGTGAATTAAAGAATAATACAATTGAATTTACATCAGCTATGCTTGATTTATGTACAAAGTGCAATCTTTGTCCTGTATTGTGGGATAGAGGAGATTTTTATAGCAAGACAGAATACAAAATTAAAGATGATGAACTTGCTAAATTATATGCAGATAACAAGTATTCTGTTGAAGAAAAATCTTCAAGAGATGATTTAATCGCAAATGCAGATAAGCGTGTAACTGACGCGGTTGCAAAAGCACCATCTGAGAGAGAATTAATCATTGATAATGACGCGATTATGGCAGAAGGTTCTACTGCGTGGATTATGTGGAGTGGGTTTAAGGCTACATATAGTGTTGGTGATAAATATGATTCTACATCAGCAACAGGTGGTGTTGTAGCTACTGATGCTAAGATAAATGGAGCTGGCACATATACAGTTGCTCTTGATTTTTCAGGTGTAGAAGGTGGATTTGATTCAGGTTTCTCATTCTCAGCAATCGGTTTGTCAAATGGCGAAATCATCAATCCTGGATATTTTATTGACATTAAGGAAGTGAAAGTTAATGGTGAAGTGTACGAATTAATTGCAGAGCCATTTACTACAGCTGATGATAAAATATGTACACGTGTTAATTTATATAATCAATGGGTAACAAATGTACCACCTGAAGCAAGAACAATTGATGGAACACCAGAAGATTCGTCTGCTATTATTATTGATAACACTGCATTTACACAGATTAAGAGTATTGAAATTACATTTGATTATGTTGCACCATAAAGCAGAAAATATCAAAATTTAAACAGAATAGTTCATTGAAATAATTTATGCATAGAAGTATATTGTGCGTGAGAGTGAAAACTTTAGCGTACGATATACTTCTTTTTTATATAATAGGAAATTCCGTTGGAACTTCCTATTATATAAAAAAGATGCTCCGCAGGATGCGCACTTCGCGGCGAGGAAATAATTGCTTCGCAATTCCGCTCAGGCGCGAAGAGTTTACGGAGCAAACTCTATTTTCACATAATAGGAAGTAATTTATATTAGAATGGAGAGTAAATTATGGAAGTTGTAAAATATGGATTTGGTTATTGGAAAAAGTACATACCATTGGCAATTATTGCACAATTATGCAGTTTCTTAGCGATTATTTGCGATTTGATGATACCATTATTATCACAATTGCTTATTGACTACATTATAAGGAATGAAAAAAAGGAAGCAGAAGGTATTTTCGCATTTTTATTATCGGGAAAATATGGCGAGCCAAGAACTTTTGAATTATTCTTTTCAATCGCAATATGGTTTGGTGGCTTCATTCTTATAAAGATAATATTCAATTATGCTAGAAATACAATTTTTACCAGATGTGGACTTGATATGGAAACAGACTTAAGAGAGGTTACATATAGAAAGTTAATGGAATTAGATAGTGGTACGATTGTAAAATATAACACTGGTGAATTGTTACAGATTACAAATGATACTATTGCATTTAAGGATTTTTACTGCGGTATTATACCAGGAATGTTTGACAGTGTATTTGTTTTAATTATGACTACATACATTCTCACGACTATTGATTTTACATTGTTGTTTATTCCGGTTGTTTTGATGCCATTCTTCTTAATTGCATTAAATAAATTTAAGAAGCTTGCCCGTCAAAATTATCAGAATATTAGAAAATGTAATAGTACAATGAATCTTACAGTTCAGGAAAATATTGAAGCAGTAAGACTTGTTCGTTCATTTACAAATGAGGAACTTGAAAAGCGCAAGTTTGATAAAGCAAATGAAGATTTGAAGGATTCGCATATTAGACAGATTAAACTTTCTGCAAAGTTTGATGTAATATTTAGTAGTATTAGACAGGTTGCATATATTGGTTCTATAGCAGTAAGTTCATATTTGGTTGTTAAAGGTAAGATTTTATTAGGTTTCCTTGCAACTTGTTCTGGATATGTACTCAGAATTATGGATAGAATCACACAGATAAATAATCACATTTTCCAGGCTCAAAGACAACTTGTAGCTGGTGAAAGAATTAAGAACTTTATGGAATGTGATTCAAATATTGAAGAAAAGGAAAATGCATTGGAGGCGCCAGCAAATCCGCATGTAAGATTTGAAAATGTTTCTCTTACAATTGAGGATAATCAGGTTCTTAAGAATGTAACCCTTGATATACCTTATGGTAAAAAGGTAGGTATTGTAGGTGGTACTGGAAGTGGTAAAAGTGTTTTACTTAAGAGTTTGGTTAGAATTAATGATGTTACAAAGGGCGCAATTACTATAGATGGAACTGATATTAGAGATTATACATTGGAATCTTTAAGAGAACAATTTTCTTATGTTTTTCAGGAAGTATTTTTGTTCTCAAATTCAGTTGAGTCAAATATTGCATTTTCAAGACCAAATGCTCCTGATGAAGCGGTGCTTAGAGCTGCGAAAAATGCTCAGGCGCATGATTTTATAAAGGAATTGTCAGACGGATATCAGACAATAATTGGTGAAAGAGGATTGGGATTATCTGGTGGTCAAAAACAGCGAATTTCAATTGCAAGAGCATTGCTTAAGGATGCGGCAGTTCTTATATTTGATGACTCAACAAGTGCATTGGATATGAACACAGAGAAGAAATTGCTAAAGACAATTAAAGAGGATTATCCTGAAAAAACAGTTTTAATATCAGCACATAGATTTTCTTCAGTTGTTGACTGTGATGAGATTATTTATCTTCAGGAAGGTGAAATCATCGAAAGAGGAACATTTGAAGAATTAATGAAATTAAACGGTCATTTTGCTAATGTATATAATATTCAGGAAAGCCAGAGAAAATCAGCAATTGACTATGATAATATTGATTAAGGAGGATTAAGTTATGGCACAGAGAAATACATATTTTCAAGATGAAATAATTGAAAAGAAAATAGATATAAAACAGCTTGGCAGAACTTTAAAATATGTCCTTCCTTTTAAACATATTTTCATGCTTGTTGGATTTTTGATGCTTATTGGAACAGCGGTTGCGCTTATTTCGCCTTTACTTATTAAACATATTGTAAATGTGGTTGTTCCAGATGAAGATTATAAGATGCTCGCAGTTGTTATTTTAGGAATGGGTGTTTTAGCCGGTATTGAAATTGCAATCACATATTTTCAGCATACATTGATGGGACAGACTGGACACAGTATTATTGCAAATATTAGAAAAGAAATTTTCTATAAATTGCAGGAATTACCTTTTGATTATTTTGATAGCAGACCGAATGGTAAGATTACTGTAAGAGTGACAAGTTATATTGATGAATTGGCCAATTTCTTTACAAACTATGTATTATTATTTTTAATATATATTATAAGAATTGTTGTAGTTACATTCTTTATGCTTGGAATGAGTGTGCCGCTTACAGGGATTGTATTTGCGGTTGTAGTACCGCTTATGGCGTCAGTATGTCTTTTGAGATATAAGATTCGTAAGCGTTATGCAAAAAATAGAGCAATGAATTCCAATAGAACAGCATTTTTGGTTGAATCAATCATGGGCGAAAAGATTGTTAAGAATTATAATCGCGTACAGTTGAATCAGGATATTCATAAGGAAGTAAATGATAATGCAATTGGTACATTCTGGAAGATAGTATTGTTAAATGAATTTAATGGTCCTATCGTTGAAATATTCTGGAATCTTGGTACATTATTGTTATACGGAGCGGCGTTAGGTCTTATTTTGGCAGGAAATTCAGCAATCGATGCAGGTGTTGTTATTGTATTTACAACATATATGGGACATTTTAACGGTCCATTGACACAGATTGCGGTAATTATTCAGCAGTTATCAAGTGTAACAGCAAACTTAGAGCAGGTGTTTGACACAATTGATACTCCTGTAGAAATTAAAAGTGAAGAAGCTGCAATTGAATTAAAGAATGTAAAAGGTGATGTTGATTTTGACGATGTAACTTTCGCTTACGAGGAAGGTGTAAATATCTTAGAACATTTTGACTTGCATGTAAAGTCTGGTGAAACGGTGGCGCTTGTTGGTCCAACGGGTGCAGGTAAAACTACTGTTATTAGTATGCTTACCCGTTTCTATGATGTTCAGGAGGGAAAAGTTAAGATTGATGGTGTTGATGTTAAGGAAGCTAAGCTTGATTCGTTAAGAAAAGAAGTTGGCGTATTGATGCAGGATCCATTTATTTTTAAGGGAACAGTTATGGATAATATTAGATATGGACGTCCTGATGCCACTGATGAAGAGTGTATTGCTGCGGCAAAATACATATTTGCAGATAAATGTATTGACAAACTTAAAGATGGATATTATCATCAGTTAGACGAAAGAGGTAATGGATTGTCTGAAGGTGAAAAGCAGATGATTAGTTTTGCTAGAATTGTGCTTAAAAATCCATCTGTAATTATTCTTGATGAAGCAACAAGTTCGATTGACACTGAAACTGAAAATTTGATTCAGCAGGCGTTAGAAGTGCTACTTAAAGGCAAAACAGCATTTATTGTTGCTCATAGATTATCAACAATCAGAAACGCAGACAGAATTTTGTACATTGCCAATAAAGGTATAGCTGAACAGGGAAATCATAAGGAACTTATGGAATTGAAAGGCTTATACTACAAGTTGAATTATTCTATATAAAGGGGATTGCTAATTTATGAGCAAGAAGAAAAAGATTATAGCAATTTCGGCAGTGTCGGCTATTGCACTTATTATTGCTGGATTTTTTGTTAAAGGTTGGTTGTATAAGCCACCTTCAGTGATAAGTTTATACGATGAAGACGCAGATACATCATCAATATATTTCAATTCAAAACTAATAGGTGAAATGAATGGAAAAGCCTTACTTGAGAATAATATGGACAATACTTCATATTACGCCATCAGCGATGAAGAATGTTATTATATTGAAAACAAAAAAATGACAAAGGTTGGGGAAGATTTGGAATTTGTAATGATTTCAAATCATTCTTCTGAAGCTTTGTTTATTAATGCAGATGATGAATTGTGCATTTATAGAGATGATGAATTACAAGTGATAACAGATGAAAATGTTGAATATGCTGCAATTTCAGGAAATGGCGAATATTATTCATATAGCAATGATGAGGCTGCATATTTAGGAAAAGATATAGGCGATGAAGTAAAAATCGAAGATATTGTAATTCCATGTATTTCTGAAGATGCTGATATTGTTTACGGTCTGAAATATAAGGATAATAAGTTTGATATTTACACTGTTGATTTAAATGGTGACACCAAGCTTATTTATGAAGAGGCCTCAGGTATAAATGGACTTAATGAAGATGGAACAGAAATCATGTTTTATGGTATTGATGGAACATTTGTATGTATTGATGGTAAAGATATAAAGCAGGTTTCGGAAAATATTGTAAATTCCATATATCATTATAATAAAAAACAGTTTGATAATAATGATTTTTTCGCAATTAAATCCTTTGCAGGTGCCGTGTGCGATGTAAGAGATATTTCAGGCAAGAAGTCGGTAAAAAATATAAGTCTAATTTCTAAGGACTACAAGGAAGAAGTACTGGTTGATAATTGTTATTTGTTTGTAGGTATTTCTTCGAAAATGGATAAAGTATTTTATGTCGATGACAATAAAGATTTATTTAGATTAAATACAAAAAAAGGGGCGACATCGGATTTGCTCGCAAATGATGTTGAGTTAGTTCGTATCTCACCAGACGGCAATGATGTGTATTTTACGAGACAAATTGACAGTGAAATAACAGGTTTGTATCATGTTGAAAAAGGTCTTAAGGAAAAAGAAGTTGCTCTTGTTTATGATTTCTTTGATGTAATTGTGTTTGATAATCATGCGTATGTGGAAGCGAATAAGATATATTGCATCGAAGATGGAGAAATTGAAGAATTAGAATATACTGATTCATTAGAGGGCTTCTTTGTTGATTATATGGCTCAAAAAACATATGCATATGATAAAACTAGTTTGTATGAGATTAAGGGAAAAGATAGAAAAGAGCTAGAGGGTAAGTTTGAGTCTATTAAAGAATATGATTTTGCGTATTAGGAAATGAAAATGGTGCACTAGAGATAAAAAGTCTCAAAGTGCACCATTAATTTATAATTACAACTTATCTACAAACAACGCTCTAATGGCGTTCAATACGGCAATTACCATAACGCCAACGTCTGCAAAAATTGCAAGCCACATATTAGCTATACCGATTGCGCCTAAAATAAGGCAAATGGCTTTTACGCCTATGGCGAAAGCAATATTCTGTCTAACAATTCCAATACATTTCTTTGAAATCTTAATTGCTTTAGCAATCTTTAATGGGTCATCATCCATAAGGACAATGTCGGCGGCTTCAATAGCAGCATCTGAACCCATAGCGCCCATTGCAATGCCGATGTCTGAACGAGAAAGTACTGGGGCGTCATTTATACCGTCGCCGACAAATGCAAGTTTTGATTGCTTTGGCTTTTTAGCAATAATCTGTTCAACCATATCTACTTTGCCAGATGGAAGAAGTTCGCTATGATACTCATCAATGCCTAATTTTTTTGAAACATCACAAGCAACATCCTCGCAATCGCCAGTAAGCATAATAGTTTTCTTAATACCAATGCGTTTTAATTCATTCATTGCATTTTTAGAATTGCTCTTTATTGCATCTGAAATTACAATATGTCCAGCATATTTGCCATCTAAAGCAATGTGAATTAAAGTTCCTGATTTATGACATTTCTCATAGGAAATATTGTATTTATCCATTAACTTATCATTTCCAATAGTTACGTTAACGCCATCAACAGTAGCGATAACGCCATGACCACTTATTTCTTCTATGTTAGTAATTCGATTTCGGTCAATTGGCTTATTATAAGCATTGATAATGCTTTTGCTAATAGGATGTGAAGAAGAACTTTCGGCTAGAGCGGCATACTCTAAAAGTTTATCTTCTGGGATTGTGTTGTGATGAATGGAATCAACCTTAAAAACTCCTTCGGTTAAAGTGCCAGTCTTATCCATAACAACGTAATCAACCATTGACAATGTTTCTAAGTAATTTGAGCCTTTTATCAAAATTCCGGCTTTTCCTGCGCCACCGATTCCTGCAAAGAAACTAAGAGGAATACTTATAACCAATGCACATGGACAGCTGATTACAAGGAATGTTAATGCTCTATATATCCAATCCGACCAATTTGGCGAAAGGTCGAGAAAAAGTGTTCTGACAATAGGTGGGAGTAATGCCAAAACGAGTGCACTATAACAAACAAAAGGAGTGTAAACCTTTGCAAACTTTGAAATAAATGCTTCGGATTTTGATTTTCTTGAACTAGCATTTTCAACAAGGTCTAATATTTTTGAAACAGTTGACTCGCCAAATTCTTTAGTTGTTTTAATTTTTAAAACACCATTTAAATTAATGCAACCACTGATAACTTCATCATCTTTTGAAACGTCTCTTGGCATACTTTCGCCTGTGAGAGCGGCAGTATTTAATGTGGATTTACCTTCAACAATAACACCGTCAATAGGTACTTTTTCGCCAGGTAAAACCGTAATAATTGTACCAATAGAAATCTCATCTGGGTCAACCTGTGATAAACTTCCGTCAACTTCAATATTGGCATAATCAGGGCGAATATCCATTAATTCACTAATATTTTTTCTGCTTTTACCTACAGCATAACTTTGGAAAAGTTCGCCAATCTGATAAAAGAGAAGAACCGCAATGGCTTCGGTGTAATCGCCATTACCTGTAACTGCAATAATTATGGCACCAACAGTAGCGATAGCCATAAGAAAATTTTCATCAAATACTTGCCCATTAAATATTCCTAAAATGGCTTTCTTCAAAACATCATATCCAATTACAAAATACGGAATCATATATAATAAGAATCTTATAATACCGTTAACTGGCATGAATAGCAGAAGTATCATTAGAACCGCAGCAATAATGATTCTATATAACATTTTTTTCTGTTTTTTATTCATAAAGCCTCCAATATATAATTAAAAATATATTTCACAATCGCTTTCGACTTTTCTGCATTTTTTCAAAACTTCTGGCATAACACCCGAAGGAATAAAGCCTTCTTCAAATTCTACAATCATTTTTAATGTCATAAAATTAACTGTTGCATCTTTAACACCAGTTACAGTTTTTGTAACTTCTTCCATTTTATTCGCGCAATTAGCACAATCCACCTCGATTTTGTATGTTTTCTTCATAATAACCTCCATTCCGAGCGATAAACACTATTCTTAAAATTAAACAATTAAACAACTGTTTAATTGTATTGTAACATTATGTTTTGGGATTGTCAAGGTGGAAATGTATTGGAGGTGAATATTTAATGTAGAATTAAGGAATGGATTGTCTTGACAAAGCCTATATGCATTTGTATAATTTAAAAATTAAAGAATGTTGTAGGATAAATTATTAAAAGCAAAGGAGAAATACGATGAAATTAAAACTAACTAATATAATTATGATTATATTTTTTGTTATGTTTCATTTGATATTGTTAAAAGTTGTAGATTATCAGGATAAAAGGAGTTTTTTATTTAATATATCATGCTATGGTATAAGCGTAGTATTAATATGCGTATTGTTAATTGGAATCATAGTTGGGATAAGTAAAGGAAATAGTATCTCCTATGTTAAAAATATGATTATACCGCTAGTAAGCGCTGGAATTGTAAATTATTTGTATTATGAAACAAGTATATATTTGGAGAAGGACATAATTGAATATACCGCAATGATATGTGAAATGTTGTCGTTTGGCATAGTTCTGGGGTTCTGTTTTGTAAAAGTAATATATTTGGTAAAAAGAGAACGTGAAAATGATAAAAGAAAAACATATTTGTACTTCTTGGGGATTAACGTAATAATTTTAGCGGTGATTACATTGGGGGGATTTTATGTTTTGAATTATGCAAGAGGGAATATAGCTAGGGATATATTATTAATTATGGTGTTTATGATTCCGACATTATCTGTATTAGCAATATGGTCGGCGATTATGTGGGTTTTATACAGGATAAAGGATAGGAGTGTGATATTATGATACATAGATTACAGAATTATTTTACGAAAAGAATTCCTATTAACATAAGAAAAAAGAACGATGAAATATATATTCAGTTACAGTGTAATGTTGCAAATAAAGATGGATTAAATGCAGGAATGTATGTTGAAATGTATAAAATCAGTGGGCAACAAGACAGAAAATATGTTGGTAAAATTATATTGGATAAATTGAAGTATTATCATGAAATTGCCGACATGCAACTTGAAGATGTGACCAAACTGACAAATATGACAATGCAAGATTACGAAGAATATGCTAAAAAATATATTTTGGAGTTTTTGAATGAAAAAGATTATAATGATGTAGAAAAGAAATTTTTAAATTGTTGGATAAGTTATAGATTGGAAACAAATGATTACGAAATCTGTCTTGGTTGGATAAAAAAACACGGCAATAAATATTATCACGAAAGTTCCAATTCCCTAGGAGATAAAAAAGTAATGACATTCGACACACCACTTGTGTTTGACGACAATGTAAAACCGGAAGTTTTAGGTTCAATGTTGTTTGAGGCTTTTGAAAGATGCCAAATGTTAACGGATAGAGCTTCGGGTGAGTTTTATGCTAGAAAGGAAATAGATTTGCTTGATGAAAGCAAACTGACATACGAAGAACCTAGAGACAAACACTTTGTAGATTTTGAAGATGGTGGTGTGGCTGAAATATACCAAATATATTCATATCTTCCAAGTGAAGATGCTGAATCTTCTTGCGATATTTATTTAGGAATTGCGTCTGAAATTGATTGCAATATCGAAGAAGAAAATGTTAAAACTTCTTGGGAAAAATACTATGGTAAGGCAACAGATTTTGTGTATGAAGAATGTAAAAAGGGCATTTTTACACACAGAGCGGAAATTAAAAATTCAAAAGCACACAAAATATCGTATTTATTAAAACAGGATGAGGAATTGGTGTTAGAGTGTTCTTATGTTTTACATCAACCAAGTCGCAGAAAAAAACTAAACGAGAAATTGCAGGAAGTGTTTGAAAAGTTTG